>JAZQBG010000045.1:0-69590 GCA_045545595.1 Bacilli bacterium | reverse complement strand
TTGCTTTTTCTTTGTTTTTATAGTATCATTTGTTTCAGACATGTGATTAATTTCCTTTCTTTCTGAGCAAAAGATATTATAAATTATTCACGTGTCTTTTTCAATTACGAAGTGTTGCACTTCAGAAAAAAATTTTCCTTTTTTAGTTAATTTGCTAAAAAAATAGTTTCGTGATAGAATACTCAGATAAAAAGAGGGATAGTATGTCAAAAGTAGATTTTAGTAAAAAAATATCAACTGTTATAGAACATAAAATCAATTCATTAGAAAGCTTAAATTATAATGAATTTTTAAAAAATGATGAATACTTTGAGTTAGCGCTATGCTTAGCATATTTAAATTTATCAAAAGAAAAAATAATTGATAAAGAACTTAAAAATCCTAAAAGATTAGATAGATTAAAGAAACATGTTCCTACAATAGATATTGATGCACTATTTAGACAAGGTTTTTCTAACAAAATGCCTATAATTAATAATTCAAAAGAAGATAATAATTTGTGGATTTTAGATAATATAAGAGATTCAATTATGCATGAAATGCTAGAAATAGATGAAGTTAAAAAATGTATAATTATTAAAAATGATTATTACGATAGGGATTTAGAATGCGAAATACCTTTCTCATGGATTATTGATTATGCAAAATATGATATATTAAGCAAAAAAATATCTGATAACTATAAATTTAAGGGTTTTTATTATAATAAACATAAAAAAGATAATTCATATTTAAACACTAAAAAAGAAATATCAAATACTATTTTATATAGTGTGAATATTAAAGGAAACAAATTCAATATTAAGAATGTTGAAAACAGAATCAAAGAAATATTTGAAGAATGTAGCTTAATTGAAATTGATGAAGAAATAATTGAAAAATATCAAGAACAAATCAATATCAATAAAAAACATTATAATAATAAATATTTAATATCATTTTATAACACGATAGCTATAGTTAAAAACAAAATAAGCAATGAATTCCCAGATATAACATTAGATATTTTTATTAATGAAAGAAAAAATAATTTGATAAATAAATCATCTAAAAAAATAGCGAGTTATTATAAAAATTATGATTTATTATATAGTCAGTTAAATGAACTAGTGAAACCAAAAGGAATATCGCTATTAAATCATCTAACTAGTATTATAGAAAATTTAAATAGTGATATTGAAAAAACAGATAATAACAGTATCAAAGAGAATATGTGTTTAATTAATTCTATTATAACTAATGAAAAAAAACAATATACTTCCATAACTGATATATATAATGATTTTTATAAAACACTAAATGTATTAAGAACAATATGTATAAATACTTATGGGATATGTACTTTAGTAATTAATAATAATGAATTATATAAACAATATTATGAAAAAAACAATATGGATATGTCAGATCTTTGTACAATTGCATATACAAATCAAGGATACTTAGATTGTGCAAGAAAAAGAAAAACAATAATTTTAGATATATTAGAACAGGAAGTAAAACTATTTGAAAAACAAACACAATTACAAAATTGTACTAAAGAAGAAGACATATTAAAATTAAAAACGTTTGTAAATACAATTTTAAATAAAATAAATCAATTAAAACAAGAATTATGCAAAATAGAAGAAAATTTAAATTTTATACCATATATTAATTACAAGGATTACAACTCAGCAAGAATTAATGAAATATCTAATTCAATAAATAATTACTATAATCATTTTAATAAATCACAAACAACAGAAGGAAAGAAAAAAATAAAAAAAGCAATTAGCAAAATACTTGATATAAAAATAGAAGAGGATATGAAATATATATATAGATATTGTAATAATTCTAATGAAATTATCGAGATCATAAGAAACTCTTTATCACATATAGGAAGAATAAATATTATACAAGATAGTTTTAGTCAAACAAAAATAATATTTAATGATTATGACAATAATCATATTCGTTCAGGATCTGTTATAATGCCATATAATGATTTTTTAAAATTATTAAAAGATCCATTAAATGAAACAAATGAAAAGAAAAATATAAAGACATTAACAGTTAAATAACTTTTATTTTACTATTTTTAATAATTATATAGTAATTCATTGTTCTGAAAGGGGGATACTATTGAGAAGTATAGTGTATTTTAAAGAAGTAGTTGAGTTATTTATCAATAACACAATATACGAATTAAAATCAGAAAAAGAAACACCAGATTTAAATTTTAATTTTAATGAGGATGGCATTCAATTATTTACCTATATTAAAAATAACCCCTTTAAATTAGAAAATAGCTGGACTCCTAATATATCTAACCAAGATATTGAGTTTTTATTAAATGGACGTAGTGAAAATGTTCCTACAATCTCTGTAAATGATAGTATTATTTTCTTTGAAACTTTGACTGAAATTACAAATTCCCAAATACAGTTATATAATGAATATGGAGAACAAAAATCTGCGAGGAATTTGTTGATCCAAATACTTAGAAGAATCTGGTTAAGAATGGGAGTAGACGATATTAGTAACATAAATCTTTTTTTGAACAAACAATTACAATTTGTTAACAATAGGACATTTGATGACTATAAATTCGAAAAGAAAGTTTCAACATTTTTTGATTATGATGTATCAGCAATATGTACCGTTAATAGAACTTGGGATGAATCAACGAGAAGTATGCATTTTAAAATACATGATAATGATTCAAATTATGAATTACCTAAAATATTATTTGATATTGATAACGATAATGTATGTTATATATATGGAATCCAAAATGATACGCAAGAAAATAAAGACAAAAAGATAGAAAGATTATTATATAAACTAAATAAAGGAATTGATGAACCTAATCAACATCCAAGTAGAGTTTATGCGATGCTACAATTTATTAATCTACTAAAGCAATATGGTATAACAAAAGTTAGAATTCCTGGACTTCAAGTTTTATCATATAGATATCATGAATTACTAAGTAAGAATGCTAAAAAAGAATATGCTAAAACTTATAAAACCCTTTTGGAAAACGAAGATAACAAGTACTTACTAGAAAAATATCATTGGCAATTAGAATGGTATAAACATGTTGCGGATAAAGAAGATAAAATTAGTTTTTTAAAAACTGAATCGCTTGTTAATTTGATATATAGGCTCACATTACACGATAATCAAATTGAAATAATGAACGAAATAAATTTACAAGGGGACTATATATATTTGAAAATAGGGAAATAAAAATTTAAATAAAAGTTAGATTTTACACATGTAAAGTTTAACTTTTATTTTTGTTATTTTTAAAATTTATATAATGTGGTATAATTTATTTGTGAAAATTTAAGGAGAATTGATATGGATACTAAAGAACAAAAAAATACTTTAAATTTATATAAAGACAAAGTTGACGAACTATGGAGGTCACTTTGAAGCAGATAAAAAAATAAAAGAAATAGAAGAATTAGAACAACAAACTTTAGAACCTAATTTTTGGAATGACCAAAAACATAGTGAAGAAATAATCTCTAAAATTAATGCCTTAAAATCAAAAATAAATAATATTCAAACATTAAAAGAAAAAATTAGTAATAATCTTGAAATCATCGATTTAATAGACGATGAGGAAATGTTAGAACTAATTAATAATGATATCATTGAAATAGAAAATCTATATGAAACTGTTGAGCTAGAATTATTATTAAATGGACCATATGATTCTAATAATTGTATCTTAGAAATCCATTCTGGAGCAGGTGGTACCGAAAGTTGTGATTGGGCAAATATGCTTTATAGAATGTATTTGAGATATGCTGAACAACACAATTATAAAACAGAAGTAATAGATTTAGTTGAAGGTGAAGAAGCTGGTATTAAAAGTGTATATTTCTTAATAAAAGGTGAAAATGCATATGGATATTTAAAAAGTGAAAAAGGAGTTCATAGATTAGTTAGAATTTCACCATTTGATTCTAATAGTAGAAGACATACATCTTTTGCATCTGTTGAAGTTACCCCAGAAATAAATAATGATATAGAAATAGAAATAAAAGAAAGTGATCTAAAAATTGATGTATATAGAAGTAGTGGTGCGGGTGGACAACATGTTAATACTACTGACAGTGCTGTTCGTATAACACATCTTCCTAGTAAAATTGTAGTAACATGTCAAAACGAAAGAAGTCAAATAAAAAATAGAGAAACTGCTATGAAAGTATTAAAAAGTAAATTGGCTTTATTAGAGTTGGAAAAAAAGGAAGCAGAACTTAATAAAATCAAAGGAGTTCAAATGGCAAATGAATTTGGTTCACAAATAAGAAGTTATGTAATGCATCCATATTCAATGGTAAAAGATCACAGAACTAATGCAGAGACTAGTAATGTTGGTAAAGTATTAGATGGAGAATTAGAGTTGTTTATTAATGCATATTTAAAATCGGAGGTTAAATAATGTTGTGGTTTAAAAAGAAAAACACTGAAAACATATTAAAAATGATTTATGAAAAATCTAGATTTAAAAGATATTCACAATTTTTGCTAGGTGTATTAATAGTTGCAATAGCGTTTAATATACTAATACTACCACTTAACATAATTTATGGAATAAGTGGTGTTGGGGTAATATTCAAGTATATTTTTAATACCGATCCATCTTTAGTTATTCTTATTGGTTCGTTACTTTTGTTAATATTAAGTTTTGTTTTATTGGGTTATGAAGATACTAAACATACAGTATTAGGTTCAATTTTATACCCTATATTTGTTAAATTAACAGAACCCCTAATTGCTTATGTTGATTTAGGAAATCCTGATCCATTAATATTAACAATTTTTGGTGCTTTAATAACTGGTTTTGGACTAGGACTTATATTTAAATCAGGATTTACTACTGGAGGAACAGATATATTAAATGCGATAGTTTCTAAATATTTTAAAATGTCATTAGGTAATGCTATGCTTTTAACAGATGGTGCAATTATCATGTGTGGTGTATTTGTATTTGGTTGGGAAACTGTAATGTACTCTTTAATTGCGCTATATATAATTAGTATTATGACAGATAAAGTAGTACTTGGAATTTCACAAAGCAAAGCGTTTTATATTGTAACATCTGAACCAAATGATGTTAAAGAATTTATATTAAAAAATATCATTCATGGGGTAACTGTAATAGATGCTAGAGGTGGATACACAAACGACAAACAAAAAATGTTATTATGTGTTGTACCAACTAGTGAATATTTCAAATTAAAAGAAGGAATTCATTATATAGATGAAAGTGCATTCTTTGTTGTTACAGATGCATATGAAACATCAGGAGGAAGTGTAAATGAATAGAAATAGGCAATTTTTGTCTATTTTTTTTATATATAATCGTGAT
Source organism: Bacilli bacterium (assembly GCA_045545595.1). Taxonomy (GTDB): domain Bacteria; phylum Bacillota_I; class Bacilli_A; order RF39; family UBA660; genus SIG205. The sequence continues at coordinate 64,216 of JAZQBG010000045.1, read as the reverse complement.
ATAATAATTATTAGTTGGTGATGTAGTAATGAAATTAGTGAATTGTAGTATAGTAATTCTATCAAAACTTATAGCGTTTATTTTAAAATTGTGTGGAAAAAACGCAGGTACATTACCTGGTAGAATTGCATTAAAATTAAATAAAAATATTAGAGATTTTATAAAATTAGATGGTAAGTTAATTGTAATAACTGGAACAAATGGTAAAACTACTACAACAAATATGATTTATGAAATCTTAAGAAAATCAAATAAAAAAGTTGTATGTAATATAGGTGGTAATAATATTGGTTGGGGTATAACTACTACTTTATTAAAAGCTTGTAATTTGTTTGGTAAAATAAATGCAGATTATATTGTGTTAGAAACAGATGAACATTGGGTACCAGTATTATATTCAAAACCGAATCTTGCAATTGATACATTAATCGTTTTAAATCTATTTAAAGATCAATTAGATAGAACAGGTGAAGTTGAAACAATAATATCAAAATTAGGAAAAGTGATTAAAAATTATAAAGGTAATTTAATTTTAAATGGTAATGATCCTAATGTTGTTAGATTGGGACTAATTAACACAAAAGGTAAAAATTATTATTATGGAATTAAGAAATTAAAAACATCATACACAAACTCAATAGAAAGTATTATCTGTCCTAAATGTGGGGAAACATTGGAATATGAATTTTATCAATATTCTCATATTGGAAAATTTAAATGCCCTAAGTGCGAATTTGGAACAGTAGAGTTAAATAAAGAAATAACAAAAATAGTTGGAAATGATTTTTATATTGGAAAAGATAAATATGCAACTAATAATCCAAATTTATATAACATTTATAATCTCTTGTCTATTGTTACATTAAAAGATATATATAACATAGATAAAGATATAATAAACGATGTGTTTACAAATTATGCATCAAAGGATGGAAGATATCAAAAATTTAATATCAACAACAAAGAATGTATTTTAAACCTTGGTAAAAATCCTACTGGATTTAATGTAATACTAAATAACATTAAAAAAGATACTGATAGTAAAGATTTATTAATTTTAATAAATGATAAAATAAATGACGGTAAAGACGTATCATGGATTTGGGGAATAGATTTTAATAACATGAAGTCATTTGATAGAATAATCTGTTCTGGTACAAGAGCATATGATATTGCGATAACTATTAAGTGTAATAACTATGATAAAAATAAAATAATTGTAGAACATGATATTGATAAATCTATTGATAAATTATTAGAAACAGATAATAAAAAATATATAATTTCTAATTATTCTCCATTAACTAAAACTAAAGAAATATTGGAAAAACTCGAAAAGGGTGATAAACAATGAATTTAAACATTTTGTGTTTATATCCGAATATGATGGATTTATATGGTGATAATGCAAATATAGATATTCTTAAATATAGAGCAAGACAAAGAAAAATAGATATAAATGTTGATACCTATACTATTGGAGATGAAGAACCTAACTTTTATGAATATGATTTAGTATTTTTAGGAGGCGGGTCTGATAAAGAACAAAAAGTAGTAGCCAAAGATATTCTTAAATACAAAAAGCAAATTGAAAGATCTATAAACAAAGGTATATTCTATTTATTAATTTGTGGTGGTTTTGAACTATTTGGAAAACATTATAAAGATTCTGAAAACAATATTATAAAAGGATTAAATGTTTTTAACTATTACACAGAATACAATAATAATAAAAAGTGTACAGGTGATATTGTTATAGAAAGTGTAATAAATAATCAAAAATTGGAATTATTAGGATTTGAAAATCATAGTGGACAAACCTTTGACGTTGAAAATCCTTTTGGAAAAGTAATATATGGTAATGGTAATGCATTCCAAAATGAATATGAAGGCTTTATGACAGAAAATGTAATAGGTACTTATCTTCATGGACCATTATTATCTAAAAACCCAGAACTAGCAGATTACATATTAAAATATTGTTTGGAAAGAAAATACAATAAAAAAATCAATATGAAAGAACTTGATGATGAATTTGAAAATATTGCAAAAAAAGAAATGTTAGATAAATTACTTAGTAGTAATGTCTAACATTCTTTTTTCAATTATATCACTATATAAATTTTCTAGTGAGAACAAATAACTATCAAATATCATTTTTTTCTCAATAACTTCTTCTATTCTTTTCTCATACCAAATAATCTTTTCTTCAAGATTTAAATTGTTTGGAAGAATATCAATCTTATTATCAAATTTTTCACCATTCACAAAAATAATAATTTTACTATATTTACTCTTAATTTTATTATACTGTATAGTTAATTTTCTATCTTTAAGTTCTTCTTTAACATAGTTAATTTTTTGTTCTGCTTCCTTAATTCTATCAATTAAATCTTTAGTATTTGTTTGTTCGAGTAGAGAATTATATTCCTTAGTTAAATATAGCAATTTTCTTTTTTGATCATTCTTGTCATATTCTTCTTTTTGACTACTGATTTTAATAAGTAATTTTTTTTCGTTATTAACTTTTTCCTTAAGTTTATTTTTTAATTCATTATATTTCAAATATAAAATATCTAAGTCCTTATCTTTATTCTCTAATCTTTGTATATTTTTAATTATTTTTTCCTCTAGTTTGAATAACGAACCTATATCCAAATGTTCAATATTGTTATTATTAATTTCATCAAATCTAGAAGAATCTGAAGACTGTTTTAACAAATAATTTATATCCATAAGTAATCACCAATTACATAATACATATCTATAATGTTGCATTTTGTAGAATGAAAGAAAAATGATGTGCTTTTTCTCTATTTAAATAGTAGTGTAAATACTAGGATAACAAAAAAACGTAATCAGATATAAAAATATTATTTAAAAATAATTTTAACTGTGATAAAATATAGAGGACAAAGGACGTGAAAATAATGAACAAAGTAAGAACAAGATTCGCACCATCACCAACAGGATATATGCATGTTGGAAATCTAAGAACTGCAATATTTGAATATTTAGTTGCAAGACATAATAATGGAGATTTTATTTTAAGAATAGAAGATACAGATCAAACTAGAAAAGTAGATGACGCTGTAGACTTCATTTATAACACATTAGAATTATGCAACATTAAAATTGATGAAGGTCCAAACAATAAAGGTGAATTTGGTCCATATATGCAAAGTGAAAGATTACCTTTATATAAAGAATATGCCGAAAAACTAGTAGAAATGGGAAAAGCATATTACTGTTTTTGTAGTGAAGAAAGATTAGAGTCACTTAGAAAAGAAGCAGACGAAAAAAAGGTTGCTTTCTTATATGATGGACATTGTAAAAAATTAACTAAAGAAGAAATTCAAGAAAAAATCAACAACGGTGAAAAATACGTAATTAGACAATTAATGCCTAAAGAAGGTATCAGTACTTATAATGATTTAGTATATGGTGAAATTAAAGTTGAAAACAAATTACTAGAAGACCAAATATTATTAAAATCTGATGGATATCCAACTTATAACTTCGCAAATGTAATAGATGATCATTTAATGAATATTACACACGTAATACGTGGTAATGAATATATTATGTCAACACCTAAATATAATTTATTGTACGATGCATTTGGATGGGAAAAGCCAACCTATATTCACGTATCAATGGTATTAGGTGAAGATGGGCAAAAGTTAAGCAAACGTAACGGTGACGCATCATTTATAGATTTATATAATGATGGATATTTACCAGAAGCTGTAGTAAACTATTTAGCGCTTCTTGGATGGAGTCCAGAAACTAATGATGAAATATTTGATATGGAAACTTTAACAAAAATATTCGATCCAAAAAGAATAAGTAAATCACCATCTATATTTGATATTAAAAAACTAAATTGGATTAATGCACATTACATTAAAAAATTAGATATCGATGAACTATTAAAAATAACAGTTCCACACTTAAAAGAAGCTTATGACTTAAGTGATAAAACAGATGAATGGATTAAAGAATTAGTATCAATTTATCAAAATCATATTAGTTATGGAAAAGAAATTGTTAGTGTTACTGATTTATTTTTCCAAGATACTAAAGAATTAAATGATGAATGTAAAGAATTTATGGCATCTGAAGGAATTGATAATACTATAAAAGTGTTTGCTAGTGAAATTGAAAGTATTGAAGATTGGACTGTAGAAAACATAAATAATGCAATAATGAATACTAAAGAAAAAAGTGGTGCGAAAGGTAAAATGCTTTATATGCCAATTAGAATTAAAGTGTCTTATCAAATGCATGGTCCAGAACTTCCTGATACAATTCACTTATTAGGAAAAGAAACTGTATTAAATAGACTAAAATAACATATTTTAAACATAATTATATAATATACTTTTAAAGAGGTGAAATAGTGAAAATATATAATACCTTAACAAAAAGAGTTGAAGAATTTATACCTGTAGATAAAAATGAAGTTAAAATGTATACATGTGGTCCAACTGTTTATAGTTATGCTCATATTGGTAATTTAAGGACATATATTTTTGAAGATATGTTAGAAAAAACTTTAAATCTACTAGGATATAAAGTTAAGAGAGTTATGAACATTACTGATGTAGGTCACATTGTTAGTGATGCTGATGATGGTGAAGATAAAATGATGCTTGCTACTAAAAGAGAAGGAAAGACAGCTACTGAAATTGCAGAATTTTACACTAAAGCATTCATGAAAGATTTAGACGAACTAAACATTAAAAAACCTGAAATCATTGAAAAAGCTACCGCACATATTGATGATTATATTGAAATGATACAGGAATTATTAAAAAAAGAATATGCATATATTTCAAACGGAAATGTATATTTTGATATTAGTAAAGCTCCTAATTATTATGAACTGTCTGGTAGAACAGAAGAAAATAATATAGTAGGTGCAAGGGAAGATGTTGAAGAAGATGTATTCAAAAGAAATCCAGCAGACTTTGCTCTTTGGATGACAAATTCCAAATTTTCAAACCAAGAACAAAAATGGGATTCACCATTTGGTGTGGGGTATCCAGGATGGCACATTGAGTGTTCATGCATGGCTATGAAATATTTAGGAGAAAAAATAGATATTCACTGTGGAGGAGTAGATAATATATTCCCACATCATACAAATGAAATAGCTCAATCAGAAGCATATACTGGAAATAAATGGTGTAATTACTGGGTACATGGTGAGTACTTAAATGATAAATCAGGAAAGATGAGTAAATCAAAAGGTGAATTTTTAACAATTGATTTATTAAAAAGCAAAGGTTATAATCCTCTAGCATATAGATTCATGTGTTTACAATCACATTATAGAAATCAACTTGCCTTTAGCTATGAATCACTAGATATAGCTCAAAATGCATATGACAAATTAAAAAACAGAATTAGTAAAATTAAAAATAATGTAAACGACACACAAATTATAGAACTAAACCAAAATTATATTAATCGATTTAGAGAAGCCTTATCAGATGATTTAAATACTTCAAATGCATTAACAGTACTTTATGATTGCATCAAAGATGAAGAACTTAATAACAATCAAAAAATAGCTTTAATTGAAGAATATGATAAAGTATTATCACTGTCTTTACTTGAAGAAAAAACAATAGAATTATCTGAAAGTGAAAAAGAAAAAATCGAAAAATTAATTGAAGATAGAAACACCGCTAAAAAAGAAAAAAATTATGAATTAGCAGATAAAATAAGGAATGAATTAGATGAAATGGGTATAATATTAAAAGATACCAGAGAAGGTACAATATATGAGGTGAGAAAATAATGTGGTATTATAGTACGTGGTATATAATTGGAATTTCGTTGTTAATAACACTGGCAGCTCAAATGTTTGTTACAGTTACATATAATAAATATAAAAAAGTAGGTAACAAAAATAAAAAAACAGGATTTGAAACAGCTCGTGAAATTTTAGATAAAAACGGATTAAGTAATATTTATGTTGTAGAAACACATGGAAATTTAACTGACCACTATGATCCTAAAAGAAATACTATTAGATTATCTAGTGATGTATTCCATGGAACAAGTATAGCTGCTTGTGCAGTTGCTGCACATGAAGTAGGTCATGCATTACAATATAAAGATGGTTATACTCCAATAAAAATAAGAAATTCGATAGTTCCAGTAGTTAACTTTAGTTCTAAAGCTGGATATTTTGCAATAGTATTATCATTTATTTTTGGACTAACAGATTTACTATGGATTGGTATAGCGTTAGAAATAATTATATTATTATTTCAGTTATTAACACTTCCTGTGGAATTCAACGCTTCAAAAAGAGCAAAAGAACAATTAAAAAAAGAAAATATTCTAGATGAAAGCGAAATAAGTGGAGCAAATAGTACACTAACTGCTGCAGCAATGACATATGTGGCAAGTGTAGTTACTGCAATACTAGAAATAGTTAGATTAGTATTAATAGCAAGAGATAATGACTAAAACAAAACGCAGATAAAATTTATCTACGTTTTTTGTTATCCACAGAACTGTGGATAGAGTTTTTTAATAACATTTAAAATTTTTAAGTGACTTCTCTAATCTTTTTGTACCACTCTCAGTCATCTTTATTAATGGTAATCTAGGAATCCCATAATTATAACCAAGCATGTTTAACGCTTCTTTTACTGGAATAGGATTAACTTCACAAAATAATGAATCAATAAGGTCTATGCAATTAAGTTGCATGTTTGTTGCTTCATCATTATTACCATTAAAATAGTGTTCAATCATGTCATGGGTATACCTAGGAGCAATATTAGATAATACAGAAATTACTCCAATGCCACCTAATGATAATATAGGTAGAATTTGATCATCATTACCAGAATATATATCTAAATCATCTTTACATAACGCTTTAATTTTAGCAATTTGACTTAAATTACCACTTGCCTCTTTAATTGCCACAATATTTTCAATTTTAGATAATTCTAAACAAGTATTTGGATCAACGTTTAATCCAGTCCTACTTGGAACGCTATAAACAATTATTGGTAATTTAGTATTATTAGCTATAACTTTATAATGTTCTACTAACCCTTGTTGAGTTGTCTTATTATAATATGGTGTAACAATAAGTAGTCCATCAGCACCAACACTTTCTGAATACTTACTCATTTCTATAACTTCTTTTGTATTATTACCTCCTGTTCCGGCAATAACAGGAATTCTTTTATTTACTTTATCTACAGCATATTTAATAACCATTTTCTTCTCTTCTTTTGTCATTGTTGAAGCTTCACCAGTTGTTCCACAAACAATTAAAGCATCACAATTATTTTCTATTTGAAATTCTATTAATTTACCAAACTCTTCATAATTAATTCCATCTTCAGTAAAAGGAGTCGCAATCGCTGTTCCACAACCTCTAAATAGTATTTTTTTCATCATAAACACATCCTTTATATAGATATTATATATCAAAAAAGACAAAAACAGAAGAAAGTATGATAAAATAATTAGAAGTGGGTGATTTAATGGATATAAATAATTTAAATGCTTTAGAACTTGCATATATTGGTGATGCTGTATATGAAGTCTCTATTAGAGAATATCTTTTAAAGAAAGGTATTAGAAAAGTTAACAACTTACAAAAAGAAGCAAAAAAGTTTGTAAGTGCGAAAGGTCAATGTGAAATCTTAAACAAATTATCAGAAAACTTTTTAACCGAAGAAGAACTAGAAATAGTAAAACATGCGAGAAATTATAAAAGCGTATCAAAACCTAAAAATACGGACATTATTACTTATAAATACGCCACAGGATTTGAAGCATTAATCGGATACTTATATATAAGTAATAATATTGAGAGATTAAGAGAAATAACAGTTAAAATATTGGAGGATGAATAAGATGTATGTATTTGGAAAAAATGTAGCAACCGATTTATTAAAAAATAATAAAAAAATACACAAAGCAATAATTTGGGAGAATTTTAAAGACAAATTTATAATTTCTTCATTACAGAAATTAAATATTCCTATTAAATATTGTACAAAAAAGCAAATTGATGAAATTGCAAAAGGAAATCATCAAGGTATAATATTAAGTATACCTGATTATGAATTTGCAGACTTAGATGATTTACAACCTAAAGATGATGAATATCCTTTTCTTGTTATGTTAGATCACTTAGAAGATCCACATAACTTTGGTGCAATAATAAGAACTTGTGAATCTGCAGGAGTAGATGGAATAATCATTCCAAAGGATAGAAGTGTAGATATTAATTCTACAGTTATGAAAACAAGTGCAGGAACATTAGATAGGGTAAAAATATGTATGGTTACAAACCTTTCAAATACTATCGAAACCTTAAAGAAAAAGGGATATTGGATTATAGGAACTGACTTAGATGGAACAGATTATAGTACTATAGATTACAAAATGCCAGTATGTCTTATTATAGGTAATGAAGGTAAGGGTATGAGTAGAATAGTAAAAGAAAAATGTGACTTTATGGCAACCATTCCAATGAAAGGGGAAGTAAACAGTCTAAATGCATCAGTAGCGACAGGTATCATGATTTACGAAATACTAGAAAAAAGAAAGTAGTGATATACTGTGCAATATAAAGATTACAACGATTATGAATTATTATATATGGTTAAAGAAAATGATGAGACTGCATATAATCTTTTATATGAAAAATATAAACCACTTGTTATTAGTTATGCGAAGAAATTTGCTAGAGTCTATACTAACTATGGAATAGATATTAATGATTTTATCCTTGAAGGATATATAGGACTAGATAAATCAATTAACAAATTTAAAGATTATGATGAATATAAATTCCAAGGATTGGTATCTACCTGTATTAATAGACAAATGCAGAATCTAGTGAAACAAGCAAAACTAAAGGGAAATCAAGTATTAAATAATTCTTTATATTATGAAGCAATACAAAAATCTCAAGACATAGATTATTTAGAAATCAAAGAAGATGAAAATGGAATTAATCCAGAAGAATTACTTATTGATTTTGAAAGTACAAATGAATTATATAACAAAATCAAATCTCAGTTAAAAGGCTTAGAACTAGAGGTATTTAAATTAAAATCAATAGGATATACAAATACTGAAATAGCAAGAAAGCTAAATAGAACAGTAAAAGCAGTTAATAATGCAGTTACTAGAATTAAGAAAAAGTATAATAAATAAATAAATAAATAAATAAATAAATAAATAAATAAATAAATAAATAAATAAATAAAATTAATTGACTTTTATTTGTAGTTGTGTTAATTTATAGGTGTAAACACAACGAAGTGTTTTTTATTTTGATTAAAAATGAGGTGTGAAATGAAAAAGATTATCAAATTTTTCAAAGGTGTAAAAAAAGAAATCTCACGTGTTCGTTGGCCAAACAAGAAAGAAATGGTTAAATATTCAATCGCAACAATCGTATTTATCTTATTTTTCTCGGCATTCTTTTATTTATTTGATACAATAGCAGCAGTATTAATGGAATTATTTTAGTAGGAGGAATACTAATGGATAAACAATGGTATGTAGTTAATACTTATTCGGGTCATGAAAATAAGGTAAAAGAAAAATTAGACATGCGTATTAATTCGATGGATATGCAACAACATATATTTAGGGTTGTAGTACCAGAACAAAAAGAGATTGAAGTAAAAGATGGGGTAAAAAAAGAAAAAACTAAAAAAATGTTTCCAGGATATATTCTTGTTGAAATGGATATGTCAGATGAAGCATGGTATATAGTAAGAAACACACCTGGGGTTACAGGGTTTATTGGTTCATCTGGTAAAGGGGCAAAACCAACGCCACTTATGCCACATGAAGTTGACAAAGTTCTAAACAGTATGGGACTTAGTAGACTTGAAATTGGTAATGAATTAAATGTTGATGACAAAGTTAAAATTATTGAAGGTCCATTCAAAGGAATGTACGGTAAAGTTGAAGCATTAGATTTAGAAAACCAAAAATTAACAGTACTAATCGATCTATTCGGTCAAGAAACACCAGTAGATGTAGAATTAGTACAAATAGAAAAAGCATAAAAATTATTGAAATATTAAATAAATTGTGTTATTATTTTAAACGCAGCTATATATTATTTATATAGATTGACAAGTGGGAGGCGCGGATTTAAGCTATTAGAACCACAACGAAAAAAGGAAGGAGAGTGTTTTTCGTGGCAAAACAAATCGCTAAGAAAATTAAATTACAAATTCCAGCAGGTAAAGCAACACCAGCTCCACCAGTAGGAACAGTGTTAGGACCAGCAGGAATTAACTTACAAGAATTTTGTACTAAATTCAATGATGCAAGTAGAGATAAAATGGGAGATGTTCTTCCAGTAGAAATCACAATTTACGATGACCGTACATTTGATTTCGTATTAAAAACTCCACCTGCTGCATTCTTAATTAAAAAGACAGCTGGAATTCAAAAAGGGTCTGCTAAGGGATCTAGTGAAACAGTTGCAACAATTACTAAAGATCAATTAAGACAAATTGCTGAAACAAAATTACCAGACTTAAATGCATATACTGTAGAAGAAGCAATGAAAATAGTTGAAGGTACAGCTCGTAACATGGGTGTTGTAGTTGAAGGATACAACAACGAAGAAAATTAATAAAAACGAAACACAAAATAAAAATTAATCATATAGGTATTTACCTATGTGGGAGGAAAAGTCCGCTTGTTACCACATAAGGAGGTATAGAAATGAAAAAACTAAGCAAAAAATATAAAGACGCTGTTAGTAAAATTGAAAAAAGTAAACTATACTCAGCAGAAGAAGCAGTTAAGTTAGCTAAAGAAACTAGCACATCTAAATTTGACGCTTCTGTTGAAGTAGCAATGAGATTAAACCTAGATACTAAAAAATCTGATCAACAATTACGTGGTGCAGTTGTACTACCTAATGGAACAGGTAAAAGTAAAAAAGTATTAGTACTTACTAAAGGAGATCAAGCAAAAGTAGCTGTTGAAGCTGGTGCTGACTATGTTGGTGATACTGATATGTTAGAAAAAATTGAAAAAGAAAACTGGTTTGATTTCGATGTTATTATCGCAACTCCTGATATGATGGCTCACCTTGGTAAATTAGGTAAAGTATTAGGGCCTAAAGGATTAATGCCAAACCCTAAAACTGGAACAGTTACAACTGATGTTAAAAAAGCAATCGATGATGTTAAAAAAGGTAGAGTTGAATATCGTACAGATAGTTATGGTAATGTACATGGTATCATTGGTAAAGTTTCATTTGATGATGATAAATTACTAGAAAACTTAAAAGCTTTCGTTGATGTAATTATCAAATCAAAACCATCAGTAGTTAAAGGAACTTACGTTAAAAATATTTCAGTTTCTACAACAATGGGTCCTGGAATTAAAGTTGATTCAAATTCCTTTGACAAATAATAAAAAATATATTATAATAAACAACGTGAACGAAGTACCGTAGACAGTAGGGGCTAATGCTTAATAATCCTACCGAGGAACTTAAAGATAAAGTCTTTAAAACCTTTGTATGTCTACGCATATAAAGGTTTTTTAATACGGTATTTTATAAATAGAGGAGGTGTAGTATGGCAAGTGCTAAAATACTTGAACAAAAACAACAAACTATTAATGAAATAGAAGAAAGTATTAAAAATTCAAGTGCAGTAGTATTCTTTGATTACAGAGGATTAAGTGTTGAAGCAATGACTTCTTTAAGAAGAAAATTAAAAGATGCTGGTTCTGATTTAAAAGTTTATAAAAACACTTTAACAAGAAGAGCATTAAATACACTTAATATTTCAATTGATGACCAATTAATTGGTCCTAAAGCTATGGCTTTTGGTACTGATGCAGTAGCACCAGTAAAAGTATTAGCAGACTTCGCTAAAGAAAACGAAGCATTACAACTTAAAGTTGGAATTATCGATGGTGAAATCGCTGATATCGATATGCTTAATAAGCTTGCAACAATCCCATCAAGAGAAGGATTACTTACAATGCTTGCTGGCGGTTTAATTGGAATCGCAAAAGATTTATCAATTTGTTTAGACTTATATAGTCAACAACTAGAAGGTAATGAACAATAATTAATAATTAAAATAAGGGAGGAAAATAAAAATGGCAAAATTAACAAGAGATGAATTTATCGCTTCATTAAAAGAAATGACATTATTAGAAATTAAAGAATTAGTAGATGCAATGAAAGAAGAATTTGGTGTAGATCCATCTGCAGTAGCAGTTGCAGCACCAGTTGCTGGTGGAGCAGCAGAAGAAGGTCCATCATCTGCAACAGTAGTATTAACTAACTGTGGAGCTAACAAAATCGCTGTTATCAAAGTAATTAGAGATATCACTGGTTTAGGATTAAAAGAAGCTAAAGATATCGCTGACAATGGTGGTAATGTTAAAGAAAACGCATCTATGGATGAAGCTAATGAAATCAAAGCTAAATTAGAAGAAGCTGGCGCAACAGTAGAATTTAAATAATTAAAAAAATAAAGATTTAAGCTCGTGTTTTTAACACGGGCTTATAGTCGTTTTATAAAGGGGATTTAAATGAATCATTATTTTACAAAAAACAGTACAATAAAAAGCAATGAAAAACTAATAGAATTTGAATTCAAAAATAAACAATATAAATTTTATACAGATAATGGAGTATTTTCTAAAGACGGGTTTGATATTGGAACAAAGGTGTTATTAGAGTCTTTAGATTTCAATTCAATAAAAGGGGAAGTTTTAGATTTCGGTTGTGGATATGGACCAATAGGTATCATATTATCAAAAAATACAAACTCAAATATTGATATGATAGATATCAATGATAGAGCGGTCGCATTAACAAAGAAAAATATAGAATTAAATAAAGTATCAAATATTAATGTTTTTGAAAGTGATTGCTATGAAAATGTAAAAAAAGAATATGACTATATAATTACTAATCCACCTATAAGGGTTGGTAAAGAAATACTTTATAAAATATTAAGAGATGCAAAAAAACATTTAAAACCAAATGGTGAGTTGATATTTGTAATAAATAAACACCAAGGCGCTAAAACGACAGCAAAAGACATTAGCGATATATATAATGTTGAAGTAATAAACAAAAGTAAAAACTTTTTTGTAATAAAAGCCAAAAACAATTGACAATTTGAACTTTGTCTGATAACATTATAAATTGGCGGCATATTCTTTTTTATACAAGTTTATGTTCTTTGAATAATTTAATAATATGTTTAGTTATAGGGGTGAAATAAGTGGCATATAAAATTAAAAAGATCAACAGTAAAAGAGAAAGAAGAAATTTTTCGAGAATTAAAAACACCTATGAGCTTCAGGATTTATTAGAAATCCAAAAAAAGTCCTATCAATGGTTTATAACTGATGGGATTTCTGAAGTTTTCAACGATTTATTTCCAGTTGAAAGCTTTTCAGGTGACTTATCATTAGAATTTACAGACTATTCTTTTGATGAACCAAGATACTCTATAAAAGAAGCAAAATATAGAGAAACTACATATGCAGCACCTTTAAAGGTACAAGCACGCCTTTTCAACCATGAAACAGGAGAAGTTAAGGAACAAGAAATCTTCCTTGGGGACATGCCTGTTATGACTGATAGTGGTACATTCATTATAAATGGTGCGGAAAGAGTTATCGTATCACAATTAGTACGTTCTCCAAGTGTTTATTTTTCTAAAACAATAGACAAAAATGGTAGAAGCGTATTCGCATCTCAAATCATTCCAACACGTGGTACATGGTTAGAATTTGAATTAGATGCAAGAGATGTAATATATGTAAGAATTGATAGAACAAGAAAAGTTCCGTTAACTACATTATTACGTGCTTTTGGATTATCTACATCAGAAGAAATCACAAAAGTATTTGGAGAAAATCCATACATTTTAAATACTTTAGCTAAAGATTCTACAAAGAATACAGATGAAGCATTAATTGAAATTTATGAAAAACTAAGACCAGGAGAACCTGCAACATTAGATAGTTCTAAAAACCAATTAATCACTAGATTCTTTGATGAATTCCGTTATGATTTAGCAAAAGTTGGACGTTACAAATTTAATCGTAAATTAGATGTTTGTGACAGATTAATCAACAATGTTATTGCTGAAGACATAATAGTTGATGGTGAAGTTAAAGTAGAAAAAGGAACTTTAATTACAAAAGAAATATTAGAAGAAATTAAACCAATATTCCAAGCTGGTTATAATACTCGCGAAGTATTAATTAACGAAGAATTAGACCAACATGGAACAATTCAAGAAGTTAAAATTTATTCTCCAATTGATAAAGAAAAAATTGTTTCTATTTTAGGTAATGACCAAACTTTAACAATTAAGAGATTAACTATTTCAGATTTCTATGCAGCAACTTCATACTATCTAAACCTTTTAGATGGTGTAGGATTTACTGATGAAATCGACCATTTAGGAAACCGTCGTGTAAGACAAGTTGGTGAATTATTACAAAACCAATTCAGAATCGGTGTTGCACGTATGGAAAGAGTTATCAGAGAAAGAATGACAACTCAAGAAATGGATACAGTTACACCTAAAACATTAATTAACATTAGACCAGTAACTGCAGCTATCAAAGAATTCTTCGGTAGTAGCCAATTATCTCAATTCATGGACCAACAAAACCCAATCGCAGAATTAACTAACAAAAGACGTTTATCTGCATTAGGACCAGGTGGTTTATCAAGAGATAGAGCTGGTATGGAAGTACGTGACGTTAACGAAAGTCACTATGGTAGAATTTGTCCGATCGAATCACCAGAAGGACAAAACATTGGGCTTATAACTTCACTTGCAAGTTATGCAAAAATCAATGATTATGGATTTATTATGACTCCATATAGAAAAGTTGAAAATGCAAAATTAGTAGACCAAGTAGACTACTTAACTGCAGATGAAGAAAAAGATTTCTATATATCTCAAGCAACAATTAATATTGACGAAGATGGAAATCTATTAGATAAAAACTTAACTGCTCGTTATAGAGGAGAAAACGTTTTAGTTAATAAAGATCAAATCGACTATATCGACGTTTCACCACAACAAGTTGTATCAGTTACAACAAGTTGTATCCCATTCCTAGAACACGATGATGCTACTCGTGCACTAATGGGTGCCAACATGCAACGTCAAGCAGTTCCACTAATTAAAACAGAAGCACCAAGAGTAGGTACTGGTGTTGAATATATTGCTGCAAGAGACTCAGGAGCAGTTGTAGTAGCAAAAGCAGATGGTATTGTTGAATACGTAGATGCTAACAAAATTGTTGTTAAAAATAAAGGTGGAAAAGACACTTACTATTTATCAACATTTGAAGGATCTAACCAAGGTACATGTTACCATCAAAGACCATTTGTTAGTGTAGGTGAAAAAGTTACGCGTGGAATGACTATAGCAGATGGACCAAGTACAAACTGTGGAGAACTAGCACTTGGTAAAAACGTAGTTGTAGCGTTCATGACATTTAATGGATATAACTATGAAGATGCTGTAATCATGAATGAAAGATTAGTTAAAGATGATGTTTATACATCAATTCATATTGAAGACTATGAAATTCAATGTAGAGAAACCAAATTAGGACCAGAAGAAATCACAAGAGATATTCCTAATGTTGGTGAAGATGCTAGAAAAAATCTAGATTCAGATGGTATTGTTAAAATAGGTACAGAAGTTAAAGAAGGAGATATCTTAGTTGGTAAAGTAACACCTAAAGGTATGGCTGAATTAACATCTGAAGAAAAACTATTACATGCAATATTCGGAGAAAAAACAAGAGAAGTTAGAGATACATCTTTACGTGTACCACATGGTGGAGATGGTATCGTTCACGATATTAAAGTATATACAAGAAAAGACAACGATGAATTACCAGCTGGTGTAAGTAAAGTAGTTAGAGTATATATTGCTCAAAAACGTAAAATCCAAGTTGGGGATAAAATGGCTGGACGTCATGGTAACAAAGGGGTTATCTCTCTAATATTACCATCAGAAGACATGCCATACTTACCAGATGGTACACCAGTAGATATTATGCTTAACCCACAAGGGGTTCCATCACGTATGAACATTGGACAAATCCTAGAATTACACTTAGGAATGGCTGCTAAAAAACTTGATTGTTATGTAGCAACTCCAGTATTCGATGGAGCAAAAACTTCAGACATCGATGAAATGATGAAAGAAGCTGGGATTGATGATGACTATAAAACAGTATTATATGATGGTAGAACAGGTGAACCATTCGATAATAGAATTAGCGTTGGTGTAATGTACATGATTAAACTTGCTCACATGGTTGATGATAAGTTACATGGACGTTCTACTGGACCTTACTCATTAGTTACTCAACAACCACTAGGTGGTAAAGCACAATTCGGTGGACAAAGATTCGGGGAAATGGAAGTTTGGGCACTTTATGCTTATGGTGCTGCACATACATTACAAGAACTTATTACAGTTAAATCAGACGACGTAGTAGGACGTGTTAAAGTATATGAAGCAATCGTAAAAGGTAAACCAGTTGACCAAGCAGGAGTACCAGAATCATTCAGAGTATTAATTAAAGAATTCCAAGCTCTAGGTTTAGATATTTCAATTATCAATAAAGATAACGAAGAATTAGAATTAAAAGACTTAGAAGAAATGGAAGAAAAAGAAGATAATATGTCTATTGAGGAACTTGAAGATAGTGATTTAAGAGAAAAATTAGCTTTAATAGACAAATTAGCAATTGAAAACAAAAAGGATAAAGATAATAGTGTTGATGATTTAGAAGACACATTAGAAGATGATTATGATGATGGAGACATCGATGACGAAGAATTCGATGAATCTATGTTAGAAGAAGAAGGGAGTGATTTTTAATGTTAGAAGTTAATAATTTTGAAGCATTAAAAATTTCCCTTGCATCTCCTGAAAAAATCAGATCATGGTCTTATGGGGAAATCAAAAAACCAGAAACAATTAACTACAGAACTTTAAAACCAGAACGTGATGGATTATTCTGTGAAAAAATCTTTGGACCAACAAGAGATTTCGAATGTTCTTGTGGAAAATACAAAAGATTACGTTACAAAAATATAATCTGTGACCGTTGTGGTGTAGAAGTTACACGTTCTAAAGTTAGACGTGAAAGAATGGGACATATTGAACTAGCTACTCCAGTATCACATATTTGGTACTTTAAAGGAGTTCCATCTCGTATGGGATTAGTTCTAGATATGTCACCAAGAGATCTAGAAGAAGTATTATATTTCGTTTCTTACGTAGTAATTAATCCAGGTATCGCACCATTAGAAAAGAAACAAACACTTTCTGACAAAGAATACAGAGCATATTATGAAAAATATGGAGATGGATTCGAAGTTGGAATGGGTGCGGAAGCCATTAAAAAATTATTACAAGAAGTTGATGTTGATAAAGAACTAGAAGAATTAAGAAAAGAATTACAAGATGCTCAAGGACAAAAAAGAACTCGTTTAATCAAAAGATTAGATGTGTTAGATGCATTCAGTCAATCTGGAAATAGACCAGAATGGATGATTATTGAAGCATTACCAGTAATTCCACCAGAATTAAGACCAATGATTCAATTAGATGGTGGAAGATTCGCAACTAGTGACTTAAACGACTTATATAGACGTATTATCAACAGAAATAATCGTTTAAAGAAATTAATAGAATTAGGCGCACCAACAATCATTATTCAAAATGAAAAACGTATGCTTCAAGAAGCAGTTGACGCATTATTCGATAATGGTAGACGTGGAAGAAACGTTACAGGTGCAGGAAATAGACCACTTAAATCTTTAAGTAGTATGCTTAAAGGTAAACAAGGTAGATTTAGACAAAACCTACTTGGTAAACGTGTTGACTATTCAGGACGTAGTGTTATCGTTGTAGGACCAAGTTTAAAAATGTACCAATGTGGTATTCCTAAAGATATGGCTCTTGAACTATTCAAACCACATGTTATTCATGGTTTAGTAGAAAAAGAAATCGCAAGCAATATCAAAGCTGCTAAAAAATTAATTGAAAACAAAGACGAAAGAGTATGGGACATTGTTGAAGAAGTAATCAAAGAACATCCAGTATTACTTAACCGTGCACCAACTCTACATAGACTTGGTATTCAAGCATTCGAACCAGTTTTAATAGGTGGAAAAGCTATAAGACTTCACCCACTTGTTACTCCGGCATTCAACGCTGACTTCGATGGTGACCAAATGGCTGTCCATGTACCACTATCAGAAGAAGCTAAAGCTGAAGCAAGATTATTAATGCTTGGTGCTAATAACATCCTTAACCCTAAGGATGGAAAACCAATTGTTACACCTTCACAAGATATGATCTTAGGTAACTACTACTTAAGTATTGAAAAACCTGGATTAGAAGGAGAAGGTAGAGTATTTAGAAATGCTAATGAAGCATTAATGGCTTACGAAAGAAGAGAATTAACTCTACATACACGTATAGCTATTCCTGTTGATTCATTTAAACATAAAGTATTTACTGAATCACAAAAAGGAAAATACTTAGTAACAACAGTAGGTAAATTAATCTTCAATGAAATATTACCTGATTCATTTGCGTTCATAAATGAACCATCTGATAAAAACATCGAAACATTCACTCCAAACAAATTCTTTATTGAAAAAGGTAAAAACATTCCTGAAGAAATTAAAAATATGCCTATTACAAAACCATTCGTTAAAGGAACTTTAGAAAGTATAATCGCACAAGTTTATAAAAGATATAAAACTACTGAAACATCAGTAATGCTTGATAAACTTAAAGATTTAGGATTTAAATATTCTACTAAAGCTGGTATATCAATTGCTGTAACAGATATTGTTACTAGTAGCAAAAAAGAAGATGTATTAAAATCAAGTAATGACATGGTTAAGAAAATTAACAAACAATTCCAAAGAGGTTTAATTACTGAATCAGAAAGATTTAATAAAGTAATTCAAACATGGAATGACGCTAAAAAAGTGGTTTCTGATGAACTTGAAGAAATCGCTAAAGACCCTAAAAACGTTGATAACTCAATCTTCATGATGATGAACTCTAAAGCGAGAGGTAACATTTCAAACTTTACCCAACTTGCTGGTATGCGTGGATTGATGCAAAAACCAAATGGTGAACCTGTTGAAATCCCAGTTACATCTTCATTTAGAGAAGGATTATCAGTATCAGAATTCTTCTTATCTACACACGGTGCGAGAAAAGGTAGTGCCGATACTGCCCTTAAAACAGCAGACTCTGGTTACTTAACTCGTCGTCTAGTAGACGTTGCACAAGATGTAATTGTTAAAGAAGATGACTGTGGAACTATCCAAGGTCAAACAGTTAAAGAATTTGTTGATGAAAAATCTAATACAGTAATCGAAACATTATATGATAGAATTTTAGGAAGATATACAAACAAAAAAGTATTACATCCTGAAACTAAAGAAATGATTATCGATAAAAATGAACTAATTACTGAAAATATCGCTGATAAAATTATCAAAGCTGGTATTACTTCAGTAGAAATAAGAACACTATTAACATGTAAAACAAAACATGGTGTTTGTAGAAAATGTTATGGTAAAAACCTTGCAACAGGTAATATAGTTGAAACTGGTGAAGCAGTAGGTATTATGGCTGCTCAATCAATTGGTGAACCTGGTACACAGTTAACCATGAGAACATTCCACACAGGTGGGGTTGCCGGAGACGATATTACACAAGGGCTTCCACGTGTTCAAGAATTATTTGAAGCTAGAAATCCAAAAGGTAAAGCTACTATTGCTGAAATCAATGGTAAAATTACTAAAATTGATGAAGCAAATGGTAAATGGAAAGTATATATTAAAAACGATGTTGAAACTAGAGAACATGTTACATTATATGGTGCTAAACTTCGTGTAGCAAAAGGAGATGTGGTTTCTGCAGGAGACAGATTAACTGAAGGTGCAATAAGCCCTAAAGAATTACTTGCAGTAACAGACCCTATAACTGTTCAAGAATATATACTTAAAGAAATCCAAAAAGTATACCGTTCTCAAGGTGTTGATATCAGTGATAAACATATCGAAATTATCGCTAAGAGAATGATTTCTAAGATAAGAATTTCAGAAGGTGGAGATACAGAAATTTTACCAGGATCATTAATCTCAATTAATGAATTTACTGAAGCTAATAAAGATGTAATCTTACAAGGTAAAAAACCAGCTACTGGTAGACCTATCTTACTAGGTATTACTAAAGCTTCATTAGAAACTGATTCATTCTTATCAGCAGCTTCATTCCAAGAAACAACAAGAATCCTTACTGATGCATCTATTAGAGGAAAAATTGACCCATTACAAGGTCTAAAAGAAAACGTAATAATTGGTAAATTAATACCAGCTGGTACTGGGGCAAGACAATATTCAAATGTTGACTTCGAATTAACTACTAATTATAACGATGATGAACCTATTGAAGCATTAGAAGAACAATTACTTGCAGATACTGTAGAAGATGAAATTAAAATAGAAACAGAAGAAAATGCAGAATAATGCATTTTCTTTTTTAATACTTGTAAAAATTTACAATATATATTATAATATGACACGTGAAAAGAGGGGATTCTTTTGAAATTAAATAATAGAGGTTGGGGGTTATCTGATTTCTTGCTTATAGTATCACTTATCATAATTTGTCTATTATTTTCTTCAGTCATGATAATAAGACTATCAAACGGGTTAAAAGAAAATTTAAAAGTCAATGAACAAAAAGCTAAGGTTGAAGAAAAAACAGATGTTAACGCCACTCAAGAGGTAACAACAAATACTAATAATAATGAAAGTAGTACTACGGATTCAATTAATTATAAAGATTTAGAAGCGAAATTAACTAATGATGCAATTAAATATATTGCAGAAGCATATAAAAATAACATAAGTAATAATCTAACAATTGTTGATTATCCACATCTTTTAGAAGTAGATTCTAATTTAAAAACAGAAATGTCAAAAGATAATTGTAATGGTTATGTAGAAGCTAAGAAAAATGGAGAAAGTATAGAATTTACTCCTTATTTAAAATGTGATAACTACTCAACTGAAGGAGTAAAAGATTACTATTTAAACTAAAGTAATTGAATTATAATTAAATATGTGTTAAACTGAATATGTCAAGGAAACTTGCATAAAATAAAAAAAAGGGTACATTTGATTGCCAGAATCAAATGCATTCCCTCATTGGGTTGCATCTGAAATCAACAGTTGTTGAAATCAGATGTTTTTATTATCTATAAAGTAATGTTATTACAATAAAGAATAATAGGATAATTATTGTGTACAAATAGATTTCTCTTTTTGTCATAATTATCACCACCTTTCATTGATTCTAAAATCAAGAAAGAGAAAGCATCTTATTTCAAATGTACCCAATACCATTATAACAAACAATTGTTTGTGTCACAATGATTTATAGTTAAATTATATTAAAATATTTTAAATCTTAATATATTGGCAAAAATGTCTAAATTTAATTGACATGCATACAATAAAGTGTTATAGTAATTATGCATAAATTTTATAGGTTTTATCCTGATGGATAGAACTTATATTTATAGGGTGTTTGATACACCAGGATGTGTGCAAAGAAAGGAGGAAGAATTACAATGCCTACAATTAATCAATTAGTAAGAAAAAACAGAAGTAAAAAAACTAGAAAAAGTAAATCTCCAGTACTTGGAATTCGTCTAGATACTATAAAAAGAAAAACAACTAAAACTAATTCACCACAAAAACGTGGAGTATGTACTCGTGTTGGAACAATGACACCTAAGAAACCAAACTCAGCATTACGTAAATATGCCCGTGTACGTTTAAGTAATGGATATGAAGTTACAGCTTATATTCCAGGAATCGGACATAACTTACAAGAACACAGTGCTGTATTAATTCGTGGTGGACGTGTTAAAGACTTAATCGGGGTTCGTTATCACATTATCCGTGGAACAATGGATACTCAAGGAGTTCAAAACCGTGCACAAGGTCGTAGTAAATACGGTGCAAAAAAACCTAAAAATTAATTAAAACTAAAATAAATAATATTCGAATTCGAGAGGAGGATAAATATGCGTAAAAGAGCCGCAGTTAAAAGAGATGTATTACCAGATTCAATATATAACTCTAAAATCGTTACAAAGTTAATTAACCAAGTAATGAACGATGGTAAAAAAGGTACTGCTCAAAGAATTGTTTACGATGCATTTGATATGATTAAAGAAAAAACAAATGAAGATGCTATGACAGTTTTTGAACGTGCTATGGAAAACATCAAACCACAACTTGAAGTTAAATCAAGACGTGTAGGTGGTTCAAACTATCAAGTACCAATTGAAGTTAAACCTGACAGAAGTCAAGCATTAGCATTCAGATGGTTAACACAATACGCTAGATTAAGACATGGTAAAGGTATGGCTGAAAATCTAGCAAACGAAATAATTGATGCATCAAACGGAGTAGGTGCAGCAGTTAAAAAACGTGAAGATACTCACAAAATGGCAGAAGCAAATAAAGCATTTGCTCACTACCGTTGGTAATAAAATATTAGGAAAGGAAAACAAGAATTATGGCTCGTACAAGTTCATTAGAAAAAACACGTAATCTAGGAATTATGGCCCATATAGATGCTGGTAAAACTACTACTACTGAACGTGTATTATATCACACTGGTAAAATCCATAAAATTGGTGAAACACATGATGGTGCTGCACAAATGGACTGGATGGCACAAGAACAAGAACGTGGTATAACAATCACTTCAGCAGCAACTACTGCTTTCTGGAAAGATCACAGATTTAACATCATCGATACTCCAGGGCACGTAGACTTCACTATTGAAGTATCACGTAGTTTACGTGTGCTAGATGGTGCAGTTGCACTTCTTGATGCACAAGCTGGTGTTGAACCTCAAACAGAAACAGTATGGCGTCAAGCAACTGAATTTAAAGTTCCTAGAATTATATTCATTAACAAAATGGATAAAATGGGTGCAAACTTTGAATACAGTTTAGGAACTATCGAAAGTAGACTTGGAGTTAATGCTAAGCCAATCGAATGGCCTATCGGTGCTGAAAGTGAATTCCGTGGGGTAATCGATTTAGTAACAATGAAAGCTTACGAATTTGATGGTAAACCTGAAGAAATCGCAAAAGAAATAGAAATACCTGAAGACTTAAAAGCAACAGCAGAAGAAAAAAGAGCAGAATTATTAGAAGCAATTGCTGAATTCGATGATGAATTAATGGAAAAATATCTAGAAGGTGAAGAAATACCTGTTGATATGATTAAAAAAGCTATCAGAAAAGGTGTTCTTGCTGTAGAATTCTTCCCAGTAATGTGTGGAACTGCTTTAGGAAACAAAGGTGTTAAACCAATGTTAGATGCAGTTGTTGATTACATGCCATCACCATTAGATATCCCTGCAATTAAATGTACAGATATAAATGGTAATGAAGCTGAAAGACATCCGTCTGACAATGAACCATTCAGTGCATTAGCATTCAAAGTTATGACTGACCCTTATGTTGGTAGATTAACATTCTTTAGAGTTTATTCAGGAAAAATGACAAGTGGTTCATACATCCTAAATTCAACTAAAAACACTAAAGAAAGAATTGGACGTATTCTACAAATGCATGCTAACAACAGAACTGAAATCTCGGAAGTTTATACAGGAGATATCGCAGCTGCTGTAGGTCTTAAAAATACTACTACAGGAGACACTCTATGTGATGAAAAGAAACCTGTTATTCTTGAGTCTATGGTATTCCCTGAACCAGTTATTCAATTAGCTGTTGAACCAAAATCAAAAGCTGACCAAGAAAAAATGGGAATAGCATTACAAAAATTAGCAGAAGAAGATCCAACATTCAAAGTTCATACTGATCATGAAACTGGTCAAACAGTTATCGCTGGTATGGGTGAACTTCACCTTGATGTACTAGTAGACAGAATGAAAAGAGAATTTGACGTAGAAGCTAATATTGGTCAACCACAAGTTGCTTATCGTGAAACTTTAACTCAAACTGCTGAGTGTGAAGGTAAATACATTAAACAATCTGGTGGTAGAGGTCAATACGGACACGTATGGATTAAATTCGAACCTAACACAGATAAAGGTTATGAATTCGTTGATGCAATCGTTGGTGGAGTTGTTCCTCGTGAATATATTCCAGTAACAGACAAAGGATTACAAGAAGCATTAGAAACTGGTGTATTAGCTGGTTATCCAATGATAGATGTTAAAGCAACTCTATTTGATGGTTCATACCATGATGTTGACTCATCTGAAATGGCATTCAAAATTGCTGCATCTATGGCTTTAAAAGAAGCTAAAAACAAATGTAACCCTGTATTATTAGAACCAATAATGAAAGTTGAAGTTACAACTCCTGATGAATACTTTGGTAACGTTATGGGTGATATTACTTCAAGACGTGGTAAACCATTAGGACAAGAAACTAGAGGAAATGCTATTATGTTATCAGCAATGGTACCTCTATCAGAAATGTTCGGTTATGCTACAAGCTTACGTTCTAATACACAAGGTAGAGGTAACTTCGTAATGACATTTGATCATTATGAACAAGTACCTAAAAATATTAGTGAAGAAATCATTAAGAAAAATGGTGGAAACTAATTAAAATAAGTAAAAACACTTGAATTATTTTCAAGGTTTGATAAAATATTAGTGTAAATATGAAAAAGGAGGAAAATTTAAAATGGCAAAACAAAAATTTGATCGTTCAAAAACACATGTTAACATTGGTACAATCGGACACGTTGACCATGGTAAAACAACTTTAACAGCTGCTATTACTAAAGTGTTAGCATCTAAAGGTAATGCCGAATTTACAGATTATGCAAATATCGACAAAGCACCTGAAGAAAGAGAAAGAGGTATTACAATTAATACTTCTCACGTTGAGTACCAAACAGAAGCTCGTCACTATGCACACGTTGACTGTCCAGGGCATGCTGACTACGTAAAAAACATGATTACTGGTGCAGCTCAAATGGATGGAGCTATCTTAGTTATCGCTGCAAGTGATGGACCTATGGCTCAAACTCGTGAACACATCTTATTATCAAGACAAGTTGGTGTTCCAAGAATGGTTGTATTTATGAATAAATGTGACCAAGTTGATGATCCAGAATTACTAGATTTAGTAGAAATGGAAATTCGTGAATTATTAAGCGAATATGGATTTGATGGAGACAATACTCCAATCATTCGTGGTTCAGCTTTAAAAGCTCTTGAAGGAGATGCTGAATACGAAAAAGCAATTGAAGAATTAATGGCTGCAGTTGACGAATGGATTCCAACTCCAGAAAGAGATACTGACAAACCATTCTTAATGTCAATTGAAGACGTATTTACAATCACAGGTCGTGGAACAGTTGTTACAGGACGTGTAGAACGTGGACAATTAAAATTAAATGACGAAGTTGAAATCGTTGGTCTTAAAGATACTAAAAAAACAGTTGTTACAGGTATCGAAATGTTTAGAAAACAATTAGACTATGCTGAAGCAGGAGACAATGCTGGTGTATTATTACGTGGTATTTCTCGTGAAGAAGTTGAACGTGGGCAAGTACTTGCTAAACCAGGAAGTGTTCATCCACACAAAAAATTCAAAGCAGAAGTTTATGTTCTTTCTAAAGAAGAAGGTGGAAGACATACTCCATTCTTCTCAAACTACAGACCTCAATTCTATTTCAGAACTACAGACGTTACTGGTGTAATTACATTACCAGAAGGTGTAGAAATGGTTATGCCTGGTGACAACATCAGCATGACAGTTGAACTTATCGCTCCAATCGCTGTTGAAAACGGTACTGAATTCTCAATCCGTGAAGGTGGTAGAACAGTTGGTGCTGGTAAAGTTTCTGAAATCGTTGAATAATAGTCTATAAAATATCGAAGTTTATGCTTCGATATTTTTTTGTTTTACGTAACAAAAATTTTATTTTGTTATTTTTTTGTTTTTATTGTTGTATTCTAAAAAAAAATATGATATTATCTAATAGTAGAGGAGGTAAGGAAAATGGAAAGGAATGCAAATAAAGTATTATTAACTGTTATTGCTATCGCTGTATTAATCGTTGCTACAGTAGGTGCTACATTCGCATATTTCAGTGCGACAGGTGGAACAGTAACACAAAATGTTAAAACTGGTGAATTAAAAGTTTCTGCTACATCAACAGTAGCTGATAATGTTAGTATTAAACCAACAACATGGGTAGATGCTGAAACTGCTGATGAAGATGCAGATATCGCAAAAGTAGGATTAACTGTTGTTACTGATGGAACAACTATAACTACTGGTAAATATGATATCAAATTAACTACTACTGGATTAACTGCAGACGATTTAGACACAACTAAAGAAGGTGGAAGCTTAGCAGATGTAAAATGGGCTTTATATGATGCTGAAGGTGAAGTTAACACTGGTGATTTTACATCAGGTAACTTAACTAATGAGGTTATAAACGTTGATAAAATTTCAATCCCTGTTGGTACAAATACTGACACTTATACATTATATATTTGGATTGAAGATACTACAAGTGCTAAACAAGATCAATTACAAGGTTTAAATATTACTGCTAAACTTACTGTTGATGCTATCCAATAGTATTTACACTGAAGTTTGAAAACGAAAAAAAATAATAAACTTGCATTGAATAATGCAAGTTTTTATTATATAATTATTTTATCATAGGAGGAGTTGCCATGAAGATCTTTCAGTGTCAAAATTGTAAATTCGAAGTAGAATTTAGAAAATTACCAGAAGATTATAAATGTCCAGAATGTGGAGTTGATAGTGAATATTTTGTTGAAAAAGAAAAAACAAAAAAATCGCTATTGTTATTGCTATTATACTCAATAACACTATTAATGTTGATAATTTCTAGCGCTTTTACTATATCAACTGTATATAACCAAAACAAAATCCCCCATCATAAAGTTGAAGTGGGTGAGATGTCATTGGAATTAGTTGAACAAACAGATACAACTATAAGATTATATAATACCGCTCCAATGAGTGATGAAAAGGCGATGACTTTAAAACCTTTTAAATTTAAGTTAAATAACAATGGTACATATTCACTTAACTATACTCTAAAATTAGTAAATGTACCTGATAGTGAATTACATAATGTAGAAGAAATTGTTGGTAAAACAAGAATAAGCAATACAAAAGTTAAATTTTCTCTAATAAATACAGATAATAATAAAATAGTTAAACAAGGATTTGTATCTGATTTAAAAAATGAAACAATACTAAGTGGAAAGTTAAGGTCATCAAAAGTGAATTCATACGCACTTAGACTTTGGATTGATAAAAATGTCGGAAACGAAGATCAAAATAAATTTTATGCAGGCAGAATTGTATTAAATGTATATGAAGATATCGATTGTGATGATGACGACGATAGACATGATTGCGATGACGATGATCGTGACCATGACAGAGATGACGATTAGAAAGGAAAATAGAGTATGAAAAAATTTAAAGACATAAGTAAAATAATATCTACAATTATTTCCTATTCATGCCTTGTAATATTAATTATAATTGGACTTGTTTTTACAATATATGTTGTGGATGTAAAAATACAACAATCTAAAGGTGGTGTGGCAAAACCACTATTTGGGGCGTATGTAATAATAAGTGGAAGTATGGAACCTAATATTCATGTATATGACGTTATAGTTTCCAAAAGGACTGAACCTACTGAACTAAAGGTTGGAGATGTTATTACCTTCTACTCTAATGATAGTAGATTTTATGGTACAACTATAACACATAGAATTGTAGAAATAATAGATGCTAAAGAAGGTATCTTTAGAACAAGAGGGGATGCTAATAACGTAGAAGATGATGCATTAACCATCAAAGAAAATATTGTTGGTAAAGTTGTAATGAGAATACCACAATTAGGTAGATTACAATTCTTCCTAGCTTCAAAAGGCGGATGGTTAATTGCAGTTTTAATACCATGTTTAGCGATTATATCATATGACATCGTTAAAATTGTTAAATTGACATCACAAAAAAACACTAAAAAGAAAAAATTAAAAAAAGTTGAACAAAAAAATAAAAATAAATAGAGTTGTTTCTATTTATTTTTTATTTGTGCCAATATTGTTCGTAAATCCAAATAACTTTGATTGCTGAACTATGTGATAGATTGCATTATTGATAGGTAGGTTAAATTCACCAATGTATTCAATAACATCACTATCAAAACCCAATTTAAATTTGTTAAGACCGTAGTAAGGATTATTTTCTTTTTCAAAATTTCCAACAATCCCATTTAAATCAATATAATAATAATTAGAATTCAAATATTCTTTTATAACAGTCCATTTTAATAAATGATTTGGATTAAATGATTTATATTCTTCATCAATACCATCCATCAAAAATTGTAGTTGTTTATTGTATTTTATAACCATTGATCCACCAATTATTAAACCGTCCGGATATTTAGCAGATAACTCTGTAGCTTTTACTACGTCTTTTTTATAAACATTTAATAATTTGTCTGATTCCATTTTCTTACTTATTAGATTTTTTCTTCTTGTCTTGGTCATCATATCTTTTATAATGTTATTATTATTTTCTAATTCATTTTCATAAAGATATTTAGATGTTTCTAGATATTTAATTGGATCAAGTTTAACAAGATATAAATCAATCATCTCTCTTTTTTTAAATATCTCATAATAATCATAATAATAGCTTATAGGTCTATCATAATTTTTTTTGATAAAATCGTAAAATATTTGAATATCCATTTCAGTACCTTTGTATACTTCTAATCCCTTTCTCATTGAATTATTAATCTTATTTCTAATATCTTTGGAGAAAGAGTTAAATGTATCATTCTCGTTTTTATCTAGTTTAATAACTGCATTCCACCTAGGTTTTAATGCCTCAAAATTAGTATTAAATCCTAAATGAATATATCCTAATTCTTTCATTCTATTTATTAAAGGTGTATTGTCTTTTCCACCTTCAATTATTTCACCTTTTCTATTTCTAGAACGATAGATAAGTGGTGGATCAATTTTCAAATACGCAAAATTCTTAGCTTTTAAAAACATTTTTATATGTTTAGTAAACTCTTTAAATAGTTCTTCATCATTGTAGTTAACTAAAAAACCTCTAGGTGCGTACCCGTATCTATAATCCCCAAAAACGTTTTTGTAAATAATTAAAGTTGCTGCATGAATAGTTCGTGCTTCATCCATAAAAGCTAAATACATACACTTGTATCCACGTTTTTCCATCCAATCACCATATTCGCTGGTTTGATAGAAATTTCTTATTTTATTTTTTGCAGAAAATTCATCAAAAATACTTTTTGGCACCTCGTATAATCTCATTAGAAAACACCTCCTTTGAAATAAATTAGTCTATTATAGCACAAAAAGTTAACAATTAAAAGTTTTCGTAGTATAATTATATTAATAGGGGATGGTAAAGTGTTTAAAAATAAGAAAATATTTATATTAGGAATG
The DNA here is from genome assembly GCA_045545595.1 of Bacilli bacterium. Classification (GTDB taxonomy): domain Bacteria; phylum Bacillota_I; class Bacilli_A; order RF39; family UBA660; genus SIG205. Next base: position 34,568 of record JAZQBG010000045.1, on the reverse strand, counting down.
GCTAGAAGTGGATATGAAGCTGCCAAGTTATTAGCTAGATATAATAATAAAATAGTAATCAATGATGGAAGCGAAAAACAGGATGAAAGTCATCTTGAAGAATTAAGAGATTTAGGTATAAGTGTAATACTTGGTTCTCATCCGGATGATATACTAGATAAAACATTTGACTATGTAATTAAAAATCCTGGTATTAAAGATACACATAAATATGTAGAATTCGCTAAAAAGAATAATATCGTAGTTATTAATGAAATGGAAATGGCTTATCATTTCTTACCAAAAGATGTAACCTTAATTGGTATTACTGGTACAAATGGTAAAACTACAACTACAACACTTATATATGAGATAATTAAAAAATCTGGTAAAAATGTACATTTAACTGGTAATATAGGTTTCCCTCTTGCGAGTTTTATAAACAAAATTAATCCTAGTGATTATATTGTTACCGAAGTTTCAATACAACAATTATTAAACTTAAATAATTTTAAAACTAATATTAGTGTACTAACTAATCTTTCTGAAGCACATATTGACCATGTGGGTAGTTATGAAAACTATATGAATCTTAAAAAGAAAATATTTTCGCATCACTCTGAATCAGATATTGCAATTATAAATCATGATAATGAGGATTGTATGAAAATAACTAATGATATAAATTCTAATAAAATTTATTTTTCTACTAATGAAATCATTACTCATGCACATTTAAAAGGTGATACAATATATTATAAAAACGAAAAAATAATTGATACTAAAGATATCAAATTAGTGGGTATGCATAATTACCAAAATATTATGTGTGCGATATCTGTAACCAAAGAATTAGGAATAGATAATAGTGTTATATGTGAAGTATTAGAGACATTCACAGGTGTAGAACACAGATTAGAATTTGTTAAAAGGATTAAAGGTAGAGATTTTTATAATGATTCTAAAGCTACAAATAATAAATCTACAGAAATTGCCTTATCATCGTTTATTAGACCAACTATCCTATTACTAGGAGGATTAGATAGAGGGCAAAGTTTTGATGAATTATATGACTATATGGAACATGTAAAAAGTATAGTTGCTTACGGACAAACTAAAGAAAGAATCAAGAAATTTGCAGACTTACACAATATTGATTGTACAATCGTAGATAATTTGGAAGAAGCAACAAATTTAGCTTATAATATATCACTAGAAAATGATATAATTTTATTAAGTCCAGCATGTGCTTCATGGGATCAATATAAAAAATTTGAAGATAGAGGGGACGAATTTAAGAGAATAATAAACGAAATAGAGGAGAATGAAATAAATGACTAAAATTCAAAATATCAAAGCAAGAGAAATACTAGATTCAAGAGGAAATCCTACTGTTGAAGTAGATGTTATACTAGAAAATGGAATTCTAGGTAGAGCAAGTGTTCCATCTGGTGCTTCAACAGGTAGTAAAGAAGCTTTAGAATTAAGAGATGGTGGTAGTAGATACAATGGAAAAGGTGTATTGAAAGCTGTTTGTAATGTTAATGAAATTATTAAACCAGAATTAATTGGAATGGAAGTATCTCAACAAAAAGAAATAGATTACAAAATGATTGAACTTGATGGAACACCTAATAAAGAAAAATTAGGTGCGAATGCAATGCTTGGTGTGTCTTTAGCAGTATTAAAAGCTGCTGCTTTAGATAATAATACCCCACTTTATAAATACGTAGGGAATGGTAAAAAATTACCTAGACCTATGATGAATATTTTAAATGGAGGAGCACATGCTGATAACAATGTTGACTTCCAAGAATTTATGATTATGCCAGAAGCTAATAGTTTTAAAGAAAGATTAAGAATTGGTACAGAAATATTCCACTCTTTAAAGAAAGTATTAAATGAAAAAGGATATGCAACTGGTGTAGGTGATGAAGGTGGCTTTGCTCCTAATTTAAACTCAAATAAGGAAGCTTTAGACTTAATCATAGAAGCTATTAAAAGAGCAGGATATGAGCCTGGAAAAGATGTTAATTTAGCGCTTGATGTTGCTGCTTCAGAATTATATAATGAAAGCGATAATAATTATAGACTTGAAGGAGAAGGTAAAGTGTTTACATCAACAGAATTAGTTGATTTCTACGAAGAATTAATTACTAAATATCCGATCATTTCTATTGAAGATGGACTTAATGAAACTGACTATGAAGGATTTAAATATATGACTGAAAAACTAGGTAACAAAATACAAATAGTAGGTGATGATCTATTTGTTACTAACAAAAAATTATTACAAGAAGGAATTAACATGGGTATAGGGAATGCAATACTTTTAAAAGTTAATCAAATCGGTACAATTACTGAAACTCTTGAAACAATTGAACTTGCTAAAAATAATAATTATAATACTGTAATTTCTCATAGAAGTGGTGAGACTGAAGACTACTACATAGCTGACTTTGCCGTTGGATTAGATTTAGGTCAAATTAAAACTGGTTCATTATCAAGAGGTGAAAGAATTAGTAAATATAACGAATTATTAAGAATTGAGGAAGAATTAGAAGGATAAAGAGGTGTCTTATGAATAGTAAGGGTTTTACGCTTGTAGAAGTATTGTCTGCAGTTACAATAATGGTTCTAATTACTATTATTGCAGTACCTACTAGTATTAGGTTTATCGAAAAGGGTAAAAATCAACAATATCAAATATTAGAAGACCAAATAATAGGTGCGGCAAGTAAATATTATATAAAACATAAAGATGAAGGAAAATGTATTTCTCTTGATAAGCTAATAAATGATATCGATGATAAGTTTTTGGATGGAACTACAATTATTGATCCAAGAGATAATACTGCATTGACAGATAAAGTTAAAGTTACTATTGCAGATAGTAAAGTAACATATGAATTAGTATCTTCATCAACTTGTTCATAATAAAAAATATATTGTTCAAGATATTTTTTATAAAATTAATTTTCACCAGAATATTGTGGAAAAGCAAATATTTAGGAAATTCTATCAACAACAACTGTTGATAAAGGTAATATATTTAATCTATTAATGTCATTACATCACTAAAAATGTATATTTACATCATTATTTCAACTCTTATTTGTATTATACATAGTAAAATTACTATAATGATTATAAATTTTAACAAATATATACTAATATAATGCGTGTTAATGTTTGATTTTTTCTAATAAATATGATAAAGTATATTTACGTGAAATGAGGGATTTTGATGGAAATATTATTAATGGTTATCTCAATATTATTAATCGCACTTGGGTTATTACAAAGTGGTAAGGCAGAAAGTGCATCTGGAGTTATTTCTGGTGGAGGTAGTGACTTATTCTCTAACAGAAAAGAACGTGGTGGAGAATTACTAATAAGTAGAATTACTTTTGGATTAGGAGTAGCATTCTTACTATTATCATTTGTTTTATCTAGTGGAATAATAAAATAATAAAGAAAACTAAAAAAAAGACTATATATTTAGTCTTTTTTATTTTATAATAGATTTAAGGTGATGGTGGATTATGAAAGAACAATTATTAGAAATTTTAAAAGCTGAAGAAACAGCATACGAACTAACAGATATTCTTGATAGATTAGAAATAAAAACTAGCGAAGATATTCAAGAAGTTATTAAGACACTTAATGATTTAGAAAATGAAGGAACAGTGTACAGAACTAAAAGAGATAAATTCATGTATTTTCCGTATTGTCATTTACTTCAAGGAAAACTTGAAACAAATAAAAAAGGATTTGGATTTGTTAGAACTAGTGAAGGCGATATTTATGTTCATGAGAAAAACATTAATGGTGCATTAAATGGTGATGTTGTTATTCTAGAACTAATGGATAAAAACGCACTTAAAAAAGAAGGAAAAATTCTAAGAATACTTAGAAGAGAACTAAACCAATTAGTGGGTGAGTTTTACTATGAAGATAATAAAGGTTATGTAAAATTAGATGATAATAAATTAAACATAATAGTAGAAATACCTAAAGATGAGTGCAAAGAAGCTGTTAATGGGCACAAGGTTGCAGTTAATGTAGGTAGTAAAATTAAAAATAACTACTATAGAGGAAATCTTGTAGAAATTTTAGGACATAAAGATGATCCTAGAATAGACATCAAAACAATCGCATACAAGTATGGAATAGTTATGGACTTTCCAGAAGAAGCTATGGAAGAATTAAAAAACATTCCTAGTGAAGTTTCAGAAGAAGAAGTAAATAAAAGACTGGATCATGACTTAAGAGATAAAATGATATTTACTATAGATGGTGATGATACTAAAGATATTGATGACGCAATTAGTTTGGAAAAATTAGAAAATGGTAATTATCTTTTAGGCGTACATATCGCAGATGTTAGTAACTATGTAACTCATAATAGTGAATTAGATAAATCTGCTAGAGATAGAGGAACAAGTTCATATTTAGCTGACACTGTTATTCCGATGTTACCTCACTATTTATCTAATGGGATTTGTTCTTTAAATCCTGATGTGGATAGACTTGCACTATCATGTATCATGGAAATTGATAAAACTGGTAAAGTGGTTAATTATGACTTATTTGAAAGTGTAATTAAATCTAGAAAACAAATGACTTATAAAAATGTTAATAAAATCTTAGAAGAAAATATTATTCCAGAAGGCTATGAGGAATATGTTGATACACTACGTTTGATGTTAGAATGTTCAGATATTCTTAGAAAAAACATGAATAATAGAGGATATTTGAACTTTGATCAAGATGAAGCAAAAATCATAACTGATGAAACTGGAAAATGTATAGATGTTAAAGTAAGAGAACGTGGTGTTGGTGAAAATATTATTGAAAACTTTATGATAGTTACAAATGAAACTGTAGCGTCTCATGTTTTCTATATGGATTTACCATCAATATATCGTATCCATGAGTATCCTGAAGAAGGAAAAATAAGTGAGTTCTTAAAATATGTTAGTTTACTAGGATATAAATTAACTGGTAAAAGAACAGATTTACACCCTAAACATATACAACGTATGTTAGAAGAATTAAGTGACAAAAAAGAATACAAAATACTTTCTAGTAAGTTACTTAGATGTATGAAAAAAGCTATTTATTCAAAAGAAAATAAAGGACATTATGGACTTGCTAGTAAGATTTATTCACACTTTACTTCACCAATTAGAAGATACCCAGACTTAACATTACATACTATATTAAAACAAATATTACATGGAGAAATGAACAATAGAGAAATTGCTTACTGGAATCAAGCGCTTATGTATATTTCAGAACATAGTTCTGAAAGGGAAAGAGCTAGTATTGATGCTGAACGTGAAGTAGATGATTTAAAAATGGCTGAATATATGCAAGATCATATTGGAGAAGAATATACAGGTATGATTTCTTCAATAATGAGTTTTGGTATGTTCGTTCAATTAAGTAATATGATAGAAGGATTAGTCCATATATCAGATATGAAAGATGATTATTATAACTATGATGAAGTAACTGAAACATTAATTGGTAAAAGAACAGGAAAAATGTACAAGCTTGGTGATGAAGTTGATGTAAAAGTTATTGCAGCATCTACAGAACAAAGAACAATTGATTTTGAAATTGTTAAGAAAAAGGTGTTGACTAGAAATGAGAAGAATATTTAAAAATCTTTTATTAATATTTTTTGCAATAGGAATTGTTACTACTAATGTGTATATAGTTAAAAACAATAATGAAAAAGAAGAACCTAAAAAAGAAGTAGAGGAAAAGGTAGAAGAACCTAAAGAGATATATCCTAAAAATTATAAATTAAGTTTAATTATGACGGGTGATGCACTTATCCACACAACTGTTTATGGAGATGCTCACCTTGGTAATAATAATTATGACTTTACTAAACAAATGACTTATATCGCACCAATTGTCCAAAACTATGATTTAGCATTCTATAATCAAGAAACAATAATAGGTGGTAAAGATTTAGGAATGTCTTCTTATCCATTGTTTAATTCTCCAGATGAAATAGGAGATTGTATGGTTAATATGGGATTTAATCTTGTAAACTTAGCTAGTAATCATACACTTGATAAAGGGGAAAAAGGAGTACTTCACTCATTAAATTATTGGAAACAAAAAGAAGGAGTATTAACTGCGGGTTCTTATGAGAGTGAAGAAGATAGAATTACTCCTAGAATAATGGAAAAAAATAATATTAAATATACATTACTTGCTTATACTACTAGTACTAATGGACTACTTCACCCAGGTGGTAAAAATTATTATGCAGTAACCTACTCAGACGAAAAAGTTAAAGAAGATATCGAAAGAGTAAGAGACCAAGTTGATGTTATATTAATATCTATGCATTGGGGAAATGAATATTGGCATAGTGCAAGTGACGAACAAAAAAGAGTAGCACGTTATCTATCAGATTTAGGTGTTGATATTATAATTGGAACTCATCCACATGTATTACAACCTATTGAATATGTTGGAAATACATTAGTAATCTATTCGTTAGGAAATTTTATCTCCGCACAAATTGGAGTTGAAAGATTAACTGGCGCACTAGTTTCAGTAGATATCAACAAAACTGTGGAAGAAGATCAAACATCAAATATTACACTTAGTAATTTAAATACTGAATTAATTTATACTTATTATAGAAATTGGTCTAACTACAAAGTTATTCCATATAGAATGTTAACAGATAACGAATTATACAATTATAAGAGTTATTATGAAAAATTTTCAAATATTATAAGACAATATGATAATACAATTCCAATTGTTAGCTTGGAGGGATAGAACATGGAGATATTAAATAAAAAAGCAAGATTTGATTATTTTATTGATGAAGAATATGAGGCTGGTATTGTTTTACAAGGTACAGAGATTAAATCTATAAGAAACGGAAGCGCAAACTTAAAAGATAGTTATGCCATTATAAAAAATGGTGAAGCTTTTCTTTTAAATATGTATATCGCACCATATAAAGAAGGTAATAGATTTAATCATGAAGAAACAAGAACTAGAAAATTGTTGCTTCATAAAAAAGAAATATTAAAGATTAAAAATAAGTTAGATATTGAGGGTTATGCACTTTTCCCTGTTAAGGTATATATAACTAGGGGCAAAGCAAAAGTATTGCTTGGTATCGGAAAAGGTAAGAAGTTATACGACAAAAGAGAATCTATCAAAAAAAGAGAACAAGAAAGAGAACTAAATAAAATCTGTAGATATTAATAGGACAGTGATGTTATGAAAGAAGAAAAAGGGTTTACGCTAATAGAGTTATTAGTTGCAATAACAATATTAGCTATAATTAGTGTTATAAGCTATGTATTTATTGGTAACGCTATTTCTAAATCAAAAAATGATATTGTAGTTAACAACGCAAAAATACTTGCAAAAAGTGTTATAGAAGATGTTAAGTTAAATGAAATGGAACCAGAGAAAACACAATTTTATGTAATCGAAAATGATACTGAATACATGATTAATAGTGATGGTACAAAAACAGAAACAAATTATTTTAAATATAAAGGTGAATCTTGTAGTTTTTGTATAATTAAAATTAATCCCCAAAAAGAGATATCAGTATTATTAGAGGGTGAAAATATAGATGCAATTAAAGACTATAATTCAAATAATATAGTAACTAAATCATTAATTGAGTCGAGAGATGTATTGTCATTATATAACGAATTAGCTCTATTTATAGATATGTATTCTACCTACAATGAAATTACTGGTAGCAAAAGATTTATATTTGAGGGTGAAATAATATATGAATATTTAAATGACGGTTCAAAAATAGAAGTGTATAAATTAATAAATCCTAACGCAAATAAATCATTAAACGGAAACATTATATTAGATGAATCATTATCTTTTAAGTACTCAATAGAATTATCAAACAATGAAGTAGTAATAATTGATAGTAACGGAAATTATGAAAAAGAAGATGATGTAAATAGTGGTTATGATGATAATATTATAGTGTTATATCAAGAAATAAAAGCTGTTGCTAAAAAATATATTAAAAATAACAATATCACATCAGAGGTTTATTTTGAATTTAATGATGGAACAATAAACAAAATCGATCAATATGGTAATATTATTAATGATAACTCTATATCTATGAATTCAAATGTAAAGGGTAGTGGAGAGTTAAGAATAAATGCTGATAACAAATATGAAATAATAATGTATGATGGTGATAATAATATAAGAAATAATTATGGAAGTAATATACTATATACAGAAAAACTAAAATATCCGAGAGATGTAGCAACATTATTAAAAAACATAGCACGACTAGAATTATTAGCGAAAAACTATGCAACAACTGCCACTTATACAACTGCAAATTATAAACCCTCATACAGCAAGTGGTTAGTATTTAATTATATTCGAACATTTTCATATACTGGTTCAAATTGGGATAAGGTTTCAAGAACTGATTATTCATTTCGTGAATACGTTCAATCAAACGCATTAAATTTAAAAACATATTTTAATAATAAAAAAAGTTTTACAATAAATGATGATACTATAGACTTAATACATATGGCTGCAGTAATTGATACCAGAATGTATCAAACAGCTAGTTCTCCTTATGATCTACTTAATCAAATAACTGTTGACTCAGTAGCAAGTTGGGCAGGAGATCTTCAAACATTCATGGTTGATAATTTATTATCAACAGTAACCGATAAAACAGTTGCAGGATATAAAAAGGCAACAATGAATTTGTTAGGTAATAGTAATACTAGTTTTAATATGGATGATATGTATGCTGATACTGATGGATGGGTAATATACTATAATTTGAGTCAAAACAGTAGTCTATCAATTTCAGATGCTTTTGAGAATTATTACACAGGATTATCAACACGTTCGTATAAAAACCGATTCACTTCATTTAAAAATACAGTCTTAAGTAGCAGTAGTGGAACAAAAAGCGCATTTAGTAACCTAGTTTACAAATTCACAAAAGAAAATTATGAAGTTGATATTATTATAACATTGTCTAAAAAATGGCCATTGTATGGTTCAAATACAATTTCATCAACAATGTCACAAGGAGTTAGAGATGGATTTGTAGAATGGATTTATGCTAGAATTGCTGAGGAATAATAAGATTCAACTATAAAACCCTTCATAAACTTTATGAAGGGTTTTTACTTTTTAGTGAAAATATGATATAATGTGTGTACATGGGGATGAATTGATTCGACAGAAATAATGAGTTAACTACTGCAAGTCGCAGGTATGCGTTAATTCCAAAACCGAAAAATAAACGGAAAAAATAATTATAACTTTGCACCTTCTTTTGCCTAATTAATTTAGGGTTGGTGTAAGCTTCTTTTATTCCTTTGTTCACGGGGAATATTAGGGGCTCATATTTAGTGAACTATATTATTCTATTGTCTTGCTAGAATAACGAATATTTAAAGACTTACTAATAGATAGGTTTGTCAATTTGTTTTATCTATTAGGAAATTTAAAAATTGACTAAGCTTGTAGATGTACTAATGATTTATTTTTGGACAGGGGTTCGCTACCCCTCATCTCCACCAATTATGATTTAATCTCTTGAAAAATAGTTTTTTTATTTTGTGAATTTTTTATTATATTCCTACATATATTTAATAGTCTAGAGAAGGAGAAAATATAATGAAAAATGAACTAAGTGATTTTGAAAAAAGAAAAAGTATTAGAAATTTGGTTGGCTTTCTAGAAAAAAACAAAGAAATAATTAAAACCTATGAAAATTTAGAACTATTTAGACAACATATAAATGATTTATATATTAGTGTTAAAAATGCCAGTTATGATTCTATAGAATTTGATATTCCAGAAAATTTGGACATACATGAAAATAATTCCTACTATTATTATTTTGAAAATAATAGATATGGTGTTGATAGAATATCCATTATTAGCAAAAAACTTGAAAAATTCTATTTTTTAAATGTTACAAATGATGTAGATTATAAATTAATAAAATATTGCAAAGATGAAAATAATATGATGATTGTATATAAAAAGAATAATCTTTTTACTCGTCCAGAAACTGCAGAAAGATACAAATCCTTGGTTTTAAAGTCTATCATTAATACCAAATTTTGACATATATTCCTTTTTATGGTAGAATATCTATCCGTAAAGAGGGATTATAGTGTTAAATTTAATAATAGATGTTATAAAAAATATTAAATTAATATTTGAAATTTACATCACAAGTTATAAATAATAAGAGTGAAAACTCTTATTTTTTTATAATTAAAATGCTATTAGATATAAGATTTATTTATGTTTTTTGTAAAAAGAATTTGGATTGTACTTTTGTGTTGTGTGCTAGGTACTATTTTTGGCGGTATATATTGTAAAAACAACCAAAACATTTATTACAAAACAAATGCTAAATTATTTGTACCTGTTAACGAAGGAATCAACAAAACTGAAGATGTAGCGCCATCACTTGCTGAAATATTTTCTTTCTGCAGAGAAACAGCCAAGTCAAACAAAACTTTAACTAAAGTAATAAGCGATTTAGGCTTAAACATGAATACTGTTAAATTATCAAATAACATAACCGTTATTACAGAAGAAGCTAGTTTTTTAGTTAAGATAGAGGTAAAAGATATAGACAGTAAAAATTCAATAAATATCGCTAATAAAATTGCTTCTTATTTAATGGAAGAAGTTAAAAACAATTATAATAATAGAAACATTATTATTTTAGAAGAAGCAACTTTCACTCTTGAAACTACTGACGTTAGTGTTAGTAAAATTTTAATATTTTGTTTTGGAATAGGATGTATTGTAGGATTAGGCATTATTTTTGTAATATTCTATATTGATGAAAAAATACGAACTATTAATAACTTGGAAAACAAATTTAATATACCAGTAATAGGATATATAAATGACTATAAAAAAACTTCACGTGAATATGATATGAATGTGACTGAAAGCATAAGAATTCTTAGAACCAATATAGAAAGTAAATGTAGTTTAGATAATTCTAAAATTATAATGATTACTAGTTCAAAAAAGAATGAAGGTAAAAATTTTATTGCTAGCAAATTAGCTTTAGCTTTTTCGGATATAGGTAAAAAGATACTTATTATTGATTGTGATTTTAAAACAGGAAAATTACATGAAGTGTTTAACACTAATAATAAAAATGGTTTTTCTAATTTACTAAGTGATAATAAAGATGGTTATAAAAAGTATATGACTAATACTAACATTGATAATTTATGTTTTATTTCTAAAGGTACTGATACAGAAAAAAACAATTTATTTAATTCTAGTTCAATTACTGAGTGTTTTAGTAGATTTAAAGAAACATACGATTATATAATAGTTGTGACTTCACACATAAATAATGAGTCAGATCCACTTGTTTTGTCCCGCTTAGTAGATAAGGTATTTGTGGTTAGTCGAATGATTATACGAAAGAAACAGAGATAAATATGGCTAAAAAAGCTTTAGAAAATATTAACATAGATATTGATGGAATTATTGTTAATAAAATATGATATTTATAATTGATAATGATAGCACATATTTATTGTAGGAAGTAGTGGTAATATGAAAAATAATACTAACAAATTAAAAATAGCAGTTGCAGGAGCAGGATATGTAGGTCTAAGTATTGCCACACTTTTAGCTATGAAAAATCAAGTATATATAGTAGATATTATTCCAGAAAAAGTAAATATGATCAACAATAGAAAGTCTCCAATTCAAGATGATTATATTGAAAAGTATTTTAGAGAAAAAGAATTAAATTTGATAGCTACTATGAATGCAAAAGATGCATATACTGATGCGGATTTTGTAATAATTGCAACTCCTACAAATTATGATGAAGATAAAAATTATTTTGACACACTGGCAGTGGAAAATGTTGTTCATCAAGTAATGGAATATGCACCAGATGCAACTATGGTAATTAAATCTACAGTTCCAGTTGGATACACAAAAACAATCAGGGAGAAGACTGGAAGTAAGAATATAATTTTTAGTCCAGAATTCCTACGTGAAACAAAAGCACTATATGACAATCTATATCCTAGTCGCATAATTGTCGGAACAGATTTGGATGATGAAAGATTAGTAGAAAAATCACACGTTTTCGAAAAAATCTTAAAAGAAAGTGCTATCAAAAAAGATATAGATACTTTGATTATGGGTTTTACCGAGGCAGAAGCAGTTGAGTTATTTTCAAATACATATCTTGCTCTTCGTGTTTCTTATTTCAATGAATTAGATACTTATGCAGAAATAAAGGGATTGGATACACAAAAGATTATTGAAGGGGTATGTTTAGATTCTCGAATAGGGTTCCATTACAATAATCCAAGTTTCGGATATGGCGGATATTGTCTTCCTAAGGATACAAAACAACTATTGGCAAATTATGAAGATGTCCCAGAAAACCTGATTGAAGCAATAGTAGATTCAAATAAAACTAGAAAAGATTTCATTGCAGAGCGTATTTTAAAAATATCTGGTTTTTATAATTATAGTGAACAGGAAAATTTGTGTGTAATAGGGATATATCGCTTGACAATGAAAAATAATTCTGATAACTTCCGAGAAAGCAGCATACAAGATGTTATGAGATTTATTAAAGAAAAAGGCGCAACTGTAATTATTTATGAACCAACATTAGAAAATGGAACTACATTTTTTGGTAACGAAGTTATAAATGATTTAGAAGAATTTAAAAAGAGAAGTAATACAATTCTTGCAAATCACTATAATTCATGTTTAGATGACGTACGTGATAAAGTTTATACACGAGATATTTTTCAAAGGGACTAAATTTCAAAAATATATTCGATATAATAATGTTTGACGGCTAAATTAATATTAGATTTATTAACAAGCTTAATCATAGAATGATATACTTATCTAAGATGTTACAAATTTATTTGATAGTAGAATATTAACACTAAATAAAATATTCAACTATTGTAGTAGGTGTTTTAGATGACAAAATGTGTAGTAAAAAATCTAGAAAAATTTATAAAAAGAATTATCGATATAATAGGTGGTTTAATAGGTCCTGTAATATTAATACCAATTACTATATCTATTATAATTGCTAAATTAATTTTAAGAGAAAAGGGACCTATTTTTTACTCTCAAAAGAGAATAGGGAAAAATGGCAAAATATTCAAGATATACAAATATAGATCAATGGTAGTTGACGCCGATGAAAGATTAGAAACAATTTTAAACGAAAATAAACAACTGTCTGAAGAAAATATAGCAAATATAAAAAATTACATGACGATCCTAGAATTACAAAAATCGGAAAGTTTATTAGAAAAACTAACATTGATGAATTTCCACAATTTATAAATGTACTAATTGGAAATATGAGCTTGGTTGGACCAAGACCATATTTAGAACGTGAAAAAAATGATATGAAAAAATATTATAAACACATAATAACTTGTAAACCTGGTATAACTGGTATTTGGCAAGTAAATCAAAAAAGTAACAGATTGTTTGTTGAACGTTTGAAATTAGATTATAGTTATGTTAAAAATAACAATCTATTATTAGACATAAAAATATTATTTAAGACTATGAAATTAACAATTAGAAAAAATTAAGTTTATTTATAAAAATATTTTAGGAGAAAAAGAGGATAATAAAACACACTATGAAAAAACAATTGTTACAATATTAATATTAATAGGTATTAAGACATAATCAGTGTGATTTAACGTTAAAAATTAGATTTTGTTCTAATTTTTTTACATTTTACATCATATTTAATTGACTTTCATAGTATGTTTTAGTATAATTTTAGCTGGTACATTTAGTTTTATCCCACGTACTAAGTAAGCCCTGGGAAAGTTTACTTAATACTGATAAACGAAAGGGAGATTTGAAAATGACAACATTTATGCAAAAAAAAGAAGAAGTTAATCGTAAATGGTATGTTATCGATGCTGCTGGTAAGCCATTAGGACGTGTTGCGACTAAAGCTGCTACAGTATTACGTGGTAAACATAAACCTACATTTACTCCACATGTTGATTGTGGTGACTTCGTAATCATTGTTAATGCAGAAAAAGTTAGTTTAACTGGAAACAAATTAGATCAAAAAATGTATTATAACCATAGTGGTTATCCAGGAGGATTAAGAGAAAGAACTGCTAGAACAATGAGAGCAAACTATCCAACTGAAATGATTGAAAGAGCTGTTAAAGGAATGCTTCCAAATGGAAGATTAGGACGTCAAATGGGTAAAAAATTATTCGTATATGCTGGTAATGAACATAAACACGAAGCTCAAAAACCAGTAGAAATGAATATTGACTAGGAGGTTAAAGGTATGGCTAATAAAAAATCTTATTATGGAACAGGACGTAGAAAACGTTCTATAGCTAGAGTTACTCTAACTCCAGGTAAAGGTAAAATTACTGTTAACGGTAGAGATGTTCATGAATATTTTCCATATGAAACTTTAGTTATGGATTTAACTCAACCATTAGTTTATACAAATACTAATGAAATGTTTGATGTAACTGTTGATGTTCATGGTGGTGGATTCTCAGGTCAAACAGGTGCAATTAGATTAGGTATTACTAGAGCTTTATTAGAATATGATTCAACAACTGATTCAGATTCTGAAAACTCATTCAGAAAAATCTTAAAAGCACAAGGATTTATAACTAGAGATTCAAGAGTTAAAGAACGTAAAAAATATGGTCTTAAAAAAGCTCGTAGAGCTCCTCAATTCAGTAAGAGATAGGAAATACCTATTCAATATGTTTCAAAAAGCCCGAAATTACGGGCTTTTTGCATGTCTAAAAAATTGATTTTTGAACGTTTCTAGCGTCGTAGGCTACGAGTAGGCTACATGTAGGCTACAAATTTAAGAGTTTGTGATATAATTAATGAAAGAGGTGTCATATGGAAATAATAAAATTTAACTTACAAGATTTAGAAAAGAATAAGACAGGATTTGCTTATTATTTATTAGGAAGAAGTTATGACTTATAGGAAAATGAGGCAGCACATGATTATAGTAAGGCCCTTTATTACTATAAAAAAGGATTTGATATAGATTATCCATTATGTACATATTCATTAGGTATATCTTATGAGTTAGGTTTGGGTGATGCATTAACTGTTGATGAAAACAAAGCAAAAGGTCTTTTAAATGACGCCTATCCTAAAATTATTGAATTAATAAATAGTCATAACATTTCTGATGTAGAAAAAACGTATGCTAAATTTGTAACAGGGGCATATTATTATTTTGGACTTGGTAATATAGAAAAAGATCATAAAAAGGCATTTGAAATTATTAAAGAATGTGCTGATAAAGGTCACATTGCTGCTATATATGATTTGGGAGCTAATTTCTATTTCAATGGAAATGGAACTCCTGTTGACTATGAATTAGCTGATTATTATTTGAATATAGCAAAAGAGAATGGTTTACCAAGAGCTATTAGCTTATATGAATCAAGGAAAAAATCTCAAAAGTAAAAAGTGTAAAAAATTACTAAGATACTGTTAAGTACGTATATGGCTTGATAAAAATATAAATTTATGATATATTGTATATAGATGAAGGAAACTTCATAAAATAAAAAAGGAACACTTAATGTCGCATGTTGAGTGTTGCCGAATAAATTCGATTCCACCTAAATCATTGCTGAGTTAGGTGGATTTCTTTTATATTAATACTATAAATAGTAAGAATAGTAAAAGGAAGATAATAATTACTAAAGATAGAATTAAAAAATCCTTCTTGTTCATATTCTCGCCTCCCTTCTGTCAAGAAGTTTGGCTCCACCCAACTTATTAAATGTTCCAAGATATATTATAACAAACAAATGTTCTATAATCAATAATATAATTTAAAAATGTGTAAAAAATTACTAAGGTACTACTAAGAACACTGGGGACCTGTTATGTAGGCGACACGTAGGCTACAAATGGCTTGTAAAACCCCATAAATAAAGGAACGCTAATTTAGTAAACGTTAGGATTATAAGTTTAAATGTTATAAAAAGTCCGATTTATTCGGGCTTTTTTGCTTGTCCAAATGTAGTTTTTTGTACAAAACACTTATTTATATTAGACTAATAGATCTTACGTCCTAATTTTTGATACGTTTGTGTTATAATAAATTTGATAGATAGTGATTTGTTGAACTTATTAAAAATTCATTATTACCACTTGCAACAGTTTATGAAAGTATAGTCATAACAATCATTTTATACTTTATGAATTCAAAATTATTTAGTAAAGTAGTTAATGTAGAGTAATAAATTATAATTTATTACTTATATTTTTAAGGTAATGTCAAAATAAAGTGCGAAACTTCCATTAAAAATTGGTAGAATACTTTTATATAACATATTAAAATGTTTTATGGAAGGAGGATACTATGGAGATCGGAAATAGAATACAAAGATTAAGAAAACAAAATAATCTCTCACAAGAGCAGTTAGCAGAAAAAGTTGGAGTGGCTAGGCAAACAATAAGTAAATGGGAATTAGGAGAAACATATCCAGACCTTGAGCAATCAAGGAAATTATCTCAAATATTTAATATAAGTTTAGATGACTTAACTAACAATGATATTAAGAATATACTTATTACAAAAGTAAGTAATACAGAGAAATTAACTAAAACAATAATTAGTATTTTAAAAATTATTCTTTTAGTTATTGTTATTTTAGTTATAGTGTTAGTATCTATAATTTATTTTAGAGAATATTTTGATGTTGAACCAATAGAAACTATGCAAAGTATTGAATGTACAATAGATGGTAAAGATTATAATTATGAAGTTTGGATGAATAGTGAAACATCATACATTATAGATAAACTTATTACAAATGATAAAAATATAAATATAGATACAACAAAGTACATTAACCTTGAACAAATATTTGAGTATATAGAAGAAGATGTTAATTTTCGTGGCGGTACATGTAGATAAAAAATTAAAAATCAATTATTTTTATCCTATCTAATAAATTGTTTTTAAAAGAAACTGAAAATTATTTAAACTACAAAAAAGACCAATATTTGGTCTTTTTTATTCTATGCTGCAGCAGGTCCGGTTGGGCCTTGTGGAATAGTAAGATTTAATACAAAGTTAGGGGCAGTACCTGTTATTGATGCTGTCGCTTCAGTACCTGGATCACCAGTTGTCACTGTACCAATTGTTATTGTTGGTATTTCTGCATCTAATCCTGCTGGTCCAGTGGCACCTGTAGGACCGGTAGCACCAATTTCACCTTGAATTCCTTGAGGACCGATAGGTCCAGTTGGTCCAGTAGCTCCAACTTCTCCAACTAATCCTTGAATACCTTGTGGTCCTGTAGGTCCTGTAGGTCCAGTAGGTCCAGTAGCTCCGACTTCACCTGGTAACCCTTGAATACCTTGTGGTCCAGTAGGTCCTGTTGGACCAGTAACCCCAGCTTCACCGGCAACACCTGGCAATCCTTGAGGTCCAGTAGGTCCTGTCGCACCAGTTGGACCAGTAGAACCAGCAGGGATAACAAAGTTTAATACAGCATTTTGAGCAGTACCAACATTTGTAACAGAAGCAACAGTTCCTGGTAATCCAGTTGTAGTAGCTCCTACTGTAATTGTCGCAGGTCCCGCAGGACCAGTTGGTCCGGTTGGGCCAGCAAAACAACAACATTGTTGTTGTTTGCATCCTTTTAATTGTTGTAATCTTCTTTCAAAATTATTCATATTTCTCTCCTTTCAATATCATAATATGTGGTTTAAAAAAAAGTGAATATGTTATTTGGTAATAGTTAATAAAAGAATTATATAATATAAAATTGAATATAATTTAATAGTTTAGTAAATGAGGGATTTTATGAAACTTAAAAAACATTTACTTATTTTAATATTTATATTAACATTTCTATTTTTTTATAAAGTCGATGCCAAAATTAATGAATTACCACTATTAGGTAAATTAATATATGTTGATCCAGGACATGGAGGTAGGGATCCAGGTGCAATTTACAAAGATATATACGAAGCACCAATAAACCTTGAAATTTCCAAAAAGTTAGCACAGAAACTTGAAAAGTTAGGTGCAATTGTTTATATGACCAGGACCGGAGATTATGATATATCAGACCCTAATGCATGGAATAAAAAACATAGTGATTTACAAAACAGAGTAAATTTAATAGAGAAAGTGAACGCAGATTTATATTTATCAATACACCTTAATGCTGATACTTCAAATAAATGGCAAGGCGCACAAGTATTTTATGATGATGTGAATGATAAAAACAAAATACTGGCTGAAACATTACAAGAATCATTTAAAAAGAATTTAAAGAGTACACGTAAAGTAAAAGAGATAAGTACTTACTATATGTATAGAAGAATTGAAAATGTTCCAGGAGTTTTAGTGGAAGTAGGATTTCTTACTAATGCAAACGAAAGATACTTGTTAAGACAGAACACTTATCAAAATAAAGTTTGTGATGCAATTATTGAAGGAGTATTAAACTTTTATAAATAAAAAAAGAACTAAACGTTCTTTAGTTAATATTCAAAATATTGTAGTTTTCTATCATCATTACAATCTTTACCAGTTTTATATGATATGTTTTCAAATGTTTTATTTAAAATATTATTATCAGCTTTATCATATATCACAGAATTTACATCATCAATTATTTTGATTGCTTTATTTAGTGCGATATGGTATAACTCAATAAATGAATAATTATATGTCTCATATTGATTCATAGGATGATTCCACTCGTTTTTTTCTGTATTTAAATAATGTAATTTTTTTTTATAATTTATGTGATATGATAGTTGTTCTTTTTTTAATTGTTTTTTTGGTAATATTTTATCTAAAAATATATAACCGATTTTTTTTATTCCAAATTTATCATATCTGAATATACGATTAATAGCTTTCATTTGTTTAATACTCTTAAAATAATATTTAGCGTAATTGTCTAAATTATATACATCCTTTGTTACACTATTAAGTAAATCTCTAACTTGTGAATCAAAATTATTACTACAAAAACAAAATTCATACATTTTAAAATTTTGTATAGGCATTTTTTCTCTTTGGAAAATCATATAACCATCCAAATATAATTCCATATCTATATGTAAACTTCTATATTTTTTTAACTCAGGTATATCTTTATCATATACACCAGTTTTATAAATAATATATGGATGTATTATACTATCTAAAACATAGTGACATATAAATCCGTATAGCATACTCATTACTTGAGTGTGTTGTTGTAATTTTCTTTTTATTATTTCAACTATTAGCGTTATAAAGAAATCTTTAGTTTTGGTATCATGTACTTGTCTAGGATATATCTTTCTAATATTTTTTCCTATAAAGGGTAATGCTAAATTATAAAAATATAAAGGATCAGGCCCCTGAGCAAACATCTTTAATTCATCAGTTTTATTATCTAAGTGTTTCTTTGATTTATCATCTAGTTTATCAAACACATCTAACGCAAAATATGAATGTGTTACGGTACTAGGCATAATACACCTCCTTATTTTTACAATACACTTCCAATTATAACACAAATTATGGGAAATAATGAAAAAAAGATTTATTTTGAATATTTTGTGATATAATTTATAATAGGTGAGAGTATGGCAGGTAAAGAGTTTAAAAATTTGTCCGAACAAATTGAAATAATGAAGTCTAAAGGCCTAACAATAAATGATGAAGAAGAAGCAAAAGTAGTATTACTTAGAGAAAATTACTTTTTCCTCAATGGTTATAGATATGCTTTTATGAAGTCAATAAATGATAAAAGATTTGTTCCTGGAGCGACGTTTGATGAATTATATGCTTTATTTACTTTTGATAGAAGATTTAGAAATATAATTTTTAAAAATGTTTTAATAATAGAAAATAATTTGAAATCTATTATTAGTTATCAATTATCAAAAAAATATGGATATCGAGAAAAAGATTATTTAAGGCCTGAAAGTTTCTCCCTTGATAGAAAAAAATCTAGACAGGTAAATGATTTAATTCATAAAATGAAAAGGCAAGTTAGGGTTAACGGCCAAAAACACAGTGCGACAATGCACTATATAAATAATTATGGGTATATACCATTATGGATATTAGTTAAAGTTCTTTCGTTTGGTATAATCAGTGAAATGTATACAATATTAAAACCTGAAGATCAATTATCAATTGCTGAATATTATGACCTTGATATACATACACTTGAAAATTATTTGGCATTACTAGCTAATTATAGAAATTTATGTGCGCATGAAGATATATTATTTGATCATAAAACTCAAAGATTAATAGATGATACAAAGTATCACAGAGATCTTAATATACCGCTTATGGATGGAGAGTATATCTATGGTAAAAATGATTTATTCGCACTAATAATTATTTTAAAACAAATGTTGTCAGAAGAAGAATTTAGATTACTAATATATGAAATAGGATATGAACTAGATATATTAGATGGAAAAGTAGAATCTATTTCTCAAAGTAAAATTTTGGACATTATGGGATTTCCAGAGAACTTTAGAGATATTATAAAAATAGAAGGTGATATAAAATTATGAGAAAGAAACTTGCGATTATTGTGACAGTAATCTTATCTTTATTTGTTGGTGCATTAGGAATGTATTTAGTTATGCAATATTTTCCTAGTGATGGAATAAGAACTGTTTTTAAGGATACAAAAAATGTTACAATAACTTCAAATGATAGTATTAGTGAATCTGTTGATAAATTATACAATGCAGTTGTTGTGGTACAAACTACTTTAAATAATCAAGAAGTAGGTAGTGGTACAGGTTTTGTTTATAAAATGAATGATAAAAAAGGGTATATTATTACTAACAATCACGTTGTATCAGGTGGTAATAAATATAACATTATATTCTCAAATGGAAAAAGCGTTGATGCTGATTTACTAGGTAGTGATATATATTCTGATATAGCTGTTTTATCTGTCGATGAAAAACATGTTACAGGTGTAGCTTCAATCGGTAACAGTTCTGATATGAAGGTAGGAGATACAGTATTTACAATTGGTGCTCCTATAAGCGATGAATACAGCGGAACAGTAACTAAAGGTATTATTTCTGGTAAGGATAGAATGGTTTCAGTTACACTTAATAATGTTGGTGACTACATGATGAATGTAATGCAAACTGATGCTGCAATCAATCCAGGAAATAGTGGGGGTCCTCTTGCTAATATTAATGGAGAAGTAATTGGAATTAACTCATTAAAATTAGTGCAACAAGAAATTGAAGGTATTGGTTTTGCGATTCCGATGGATGAAGCGATGGTATTTGTTGAAAGACTTGAAAAAGGTGAAAAAATAGTAAGACCATTATTAGGAGTTTCGTTATTAAATATGGATGAAAGTTATGATTTATATTTATCTGGTGTAGTTGTTGATAAGGATAGTCCAGAAGGTGTAGTAATTGGTTCAGTTACAAATGATTCACCTGCTGAAAACGCTAAATTACAAAAAGGTGATATAATCACTAAAATAGACGGTGAAAAAGTAGATAGTAGGGCCAAATTACGTTACGAATTATATAAACATACAGTGGGTGATAAAGTCGAAGTGACTTACTATAGAGATGGAAAAGAACATAAAGTTACCTTAGAGTTAGATAAAGCTTCACAACAATAAAGTTAGGTATAACCTAACTTTTATTGTAAAATTATAAAAAAGCCAAATAATGGCATTTAAAAACTATTAAAAAAATGTTATAATAATTATCGTTAAGGAAGTGTAAGTGATTTGTATGGAATTAATTAGAGTCATAAATGTTGAAAAACAATATAAAAACGGTGTTACCGCACTATACAATTTAAATTTAAGTATTAAAAAGGGAGAATTTGTATTTGTCATTGGTGCCTCTGGTAGTGGTAAATCTACATTAATAAAAATGATGTATAGAGAAGAAAGACCAACAAGAGGACAAATGATTATTGGTGGAATAGATGTTGCTAAACTTCGTAATGGTAAAGTATATAAACTTAGAAGAAAACTAGGAGTTGTATTCCAAGATTACAAATTACTTCCAAAATTAAATGTATATGAAAATGTAGCTTTTGCTCTTGAAGTTATAGGAATGAATAAAGAAGAAATTAGAAAAAGAGTTATTAAAGTTTTAAAATTAGTAGGACTTAAAGAAAAAGTTAAGTCTTATCCTAACCAATTATCAGGAGGAGAACAACAAAGGGTAGCGATTGCTCGTGCAATTGTAAATGATCCTAAAATACTTATTTGTGATGAACCAACAGGTAACCTAGATCCTGTTACTAGTATGGAAATAATGAGTGTTTTAGAAAATGTAAATTCTAAATTAGGAACTACTATTGTAATGGCAACACATGATAGAGATATAGTTAATAAAATGAAAAAAAGAGTATTACTTTTAGACAAAGGACAATTGGTGCAAGATTATATGGAAGGAACATACAAATATGAAGCTATTTAGAATGATACCAAGATATATTAGAGATGCATTCAAAAGTGTATTTCGTAATTTTAGTTTAAGTATTGCATCAATATCATGTATAACAGTTACACTTATTCTTGTTTCTTTATCTATAATACTCACATCAAACGTTGAAAAATTTACTGATAAAGTAAAAGATGATGTTACAATAGTTACGTATTTAAGTAAAGGAATTACTTCTGAACAAATAGATGAAATTAAAAACAAAGTTGAAAAACTTGATAATATTGAAACAGTAGAAATTTATACTAAAATACAAAAAAAGGATGAACTAGCACAATCTTCTGAAGTGTATGCAAACATTGTTTCAACATGGTCAGACGATAAAAATCCATTGTATGACGAATTATTAGTTAAAGTTAAAGACTTAGAAAAAATCAAAACAACTGCAGCTTCAATAGAAAAAATTGAAGGTGTTGATAGTCTAAACTATGGAGAAGGAATGGTAGAAAAACTAGTAGTTGTGTTTAAAGGTATTCAAAAAGCAATGATAGCGATTGTTATTGGATTAGTAGTTGTTACTGCATTCCTAATTGGTAATACAATTAAATTAACTATTTTCTCAAGAAAAAGAGAAATTGAAATTATGCGTTTAGTTGGAGCATCAAATATAACTATCAAGTTCCCATTTGTAGTTGAGGGATTTGTATTAGGTATACTTGGTTCAATAATTCCCGTTGGCCTTACAATATATGGATATGGAACATTTTATGAATATTTTGATGGGAACTTATTCTCACCACTTATTAAATTAGTTCCACCAACACCATATGTTTATACATTATCATTAATTTTAATTTTAATAGGTGCGATAGTTGGTATGATAGGTAGTGCAAGAGCAGTTAGAAAGTATTTGAAAATATAATGAAAAAAGTATTTAATATTATTTTCGTACTATGTATGGTGTTACCTATATTCATACCAAGTTATAGTCCAAAAGCTAAAAGTATTAATGATATGCAAAAAGAATTAGATGCTAAAAAAGCAGAGTATAATAGTAATAAACAAAAACAAGAACAACTTAATGATAATATTGATTATTCAAACTCACAAATAAAGGCTTCACAGGCAGCTATTGCACAAGCAGAAAAAGATATTCAAGCTACTGGAGATAAAATTCAAAAGTTGAATGCTGAAATAGAAAATAAGAGTAAAGAAATTGATGAATTAATGAAAATGTTACAACTTACCGATGGTGACATTGCCTATTTAGAGTACATTTTTGGAGCTTCAGATATGACTGACTTAATTCATAGAAGTTCAATAGTTGAAGAGATTACTGAGTATAATGATCAACAAATTAAAGAAATGAATACAATGGCTGAAGAAAGTAAAAAACTTCAAAAAGAACTAGAACAAAAACAAGTGACTTTACAAAATAAAATAGCTCAATTAAATAGCAATATTAAACAATATAATGCCTCTTTAGCAGCATTAGATGACGTACAAGTTGATGTAAAGAAAGAATTAGATCAATTACAAAAAACTATTGATTATTACAAAAAAATATGTCCAAGTACAACACAAAATGTTGATACATGTTTAAAAGGAAGTTTACCATATGATACATCCTTTTGGAGACCAGCAGATTACGGATATATTTCTAGTGAATATTCAACACGTGCTGCACCTTGTAAGGGATGTTCAACAGTACATTTAGCTGTCGATATTGGTGGAATGAATGTAAGAGAACTTAATATTTACGCTTCAGCATCTGGAAAAGTAGTAGGTGTTGAAAGTAGTAATTCAAACTCATGTGGAGGAAATTACATAATAATTCAACATAATATAAAAGGTACAAATTATTCAACGCTTTACATGCATATGAAAAATGTTTATGTTCGTGTTGGTCAAACTGTTACTAAAGATACAGTTATTGGTACTATGGGTGGAGGTAAATATTCTTGGTTACCTGGTTACACTCCATGGGATGGGTGTTCAACTGGACAACATTTACACTTTGCGATAGCAAAAGGATTAAAATCAAGTACATCTGAAATGAAAATTGACTCATATGATCCTAGAAATTTTGTTAATTTCCCTAGTGGAAGAAATACATTCAATGATAGAACTACAGCTTACTAAAAGACTTAGTGATAAGTCTTTTTCTTTATGAACTTGTATTTTATACCTAAAAATGATAATATAGTCATAATTAGTTTTTGGGGTGAACTATATATGGATAAAATAATATTTTTGGATATTGATGGTGTATTAAATAGTTGTAATACATTTATTGAAAATAAAATAGTTAAAAATTTATATAGTAAATGTTTAGATAGAACATATATGAATGATTTAAAATGGTTACTACTTGATATAGATTTTGAAAAGTTACAACTACTAAAACAAATAGTAGATATAACAGACGCAAAAATTGTTATATCCTCATCTTGGAAAAAATTAAGACTTTATCCTTTAGTAGAGGAATATTTAATACAAAAAGGAATTCCAATTATTGGAACTACAAAAAATATTAAAAGTGAACGAGGAAAAGAAATTAAAACATATATAGAAGAAAATATGATTAATGATTTTATAGTGATTGATGATGAGATATTTGATGATTATGATGATTTAATTATTAATAGATTAATTAAGACTGACTTTTATCAAAATGGATTAGATGAAGAACATGTAGAAGAAGCAGTCAAAATTCTTAAACCTAGAAAAAATAAAACACATATGTTATAATACTTACTGGGTGATTATTAATGTTTAATACTAATAAAGAAAACAAAGATTATTTAAATTTTGCTACGTTTGGTTTATATATGTTAATGGTGGATCGAAATGTTCCAAAAACAATACAAAATGAAGCCAATAAAATACATTCTGCCATAAGAAAATATGAAAAAGAAACTAAATGTTCTATTGGTGAAGTGACTATTTCAAAAGACAGTACATTGGGTCAATACGTTATTCAGCCAAATAACGGAAATATTTATAGAGATTTAAATGTTAATATTTTAACAATTGCTAATGCATTCAATATTTCGGTTTTCGAAGATAATCCAATATCAAAAGATATTTATCCATTATTTAAAAATCAAGTATCAGGTACTATGAAAGCGTTATCAGAAGAATATGGAGAAGAGCTTATTAATTACATTGTAGATAATAATAATTTTGAATATTTTTTAGATGTATTAAATGGAACTTATCAACCTAAGGAATATAATGTTTATGAAAATAATAGTATTAAAAAGAAAAAACTAGTTCAAAATGTTAAAAATTTAAAATTTAGAAAAAATGAAAAATAAATTCATAATACATATTCCACATTCATCAATAAAACTTACTGATGAATTTTGGAAGCAAACGATTTTAGATAAAGACTATATTAATAAAGAAAATATTTTCATGAGTGACTATCTAATTGACAAGTTTTTACCTAATAAAAAAGAATTTAATATTATGAAATTTGATTGTTCAAGATTACTTTGTGATGTAGAACGTTTTAAAGATGATAATATTGAAGAAATGTCAAAATTAGGTATGGGTGTTATTTATAGTAAAGATTAAAACAGAATAGAATTTATTAACCCAAATATTGATTATAAAAATAATGTTATTACGAATTATTATGATGTCCATCATCAAAAATTAGACGATATTTCTGAAGCAATAATAAAAAAGTTTGGTGTTTGCTATATTATAGATTTACACAGTTTTTCAGATGAGTTTGTTAGTAAAATATTTAATTACAAAGATTGCCCAGATATTTGTATAGGAATAGATAATAGTTTTTTAGATAAAAATATTTTAGAAATCGCTAAAATTGTTTTTAAAAAGTATGGTTATTCAGTTATGATAAATTATCCATATTGCGGTACTATTGTACCAAATAGATTTATTAATTCTAATAGTTCTTGCGTAAAATCAATTATGATCAAAATAAATAAAAGAATATACTTAGATAATAATACAAAATTAAATGATAATAAATTTATAAAACTTAAAAAATGTATGGATGAATTTTACGATAAGTTAAAAAGTATTAATAAGTAAAAATTACCAGAATAATAACTAATATATTTAATATAATATATTGACAAATGACATTGTGACACATATAATTAAAAGACGATGACACAATGTCATTTTATAGTGAGATGAAGCATATTTGTAAGGTTCTAAATCATGAATGAAGAAAGGTGATAAAATGTTAGAACTTAAAAACATAAAAAAGACTTACATAACAGATACTGAAAAAGTTGAAGCCTTAAAAGGTATAGATTTAAAATTTAGAAAATCAGAGTTTGTTTCAATATTAGGTCAAAGTGGTTGTGGTAAAACAACATTATTAAATATAATAGGTGGACTAGATAGATACACTAGTGGAAACTTAATTATTAATGGTAAATCTACTAAAGAATTTAAAGATAGGGATTGGGATTCATATAGAAATTATTCTGTTGGATTTGTATTCCAAAGTTACAACTTAATAAGTCATCAAACAGTACTTTCAAATGTAGAATTAGCCTTAACAATATCAGGTGTTTCTAAAACCGAAAGAAGAGAAAGAGCCATTAAAGCTCTTGATAGTGTTGGACTTAAAAATCAAATAAATAAAAAACCTAATCAACTATCTGGTGGACAAATGCAAAGAGTAGCAATCGCTCGTGCTTTAGTTAATAATCCAGATATTATCTTAGCTGATGAACCAACAGGGGCGCTAGATACTAAGACAAGTGTTCAAGTAATGGAAATATTGAAGAAAATATCAAAAGATAAATTAATTATAATGGTTACTCATAATAGTGAACTTGCTGAAAAATATTCTAGCAGAATTATAAAAATACTAGATGGACAGTTAATTGATGATTCTAATCCTATAAAAGAAAACAAAGAAAAAAAAGATAAGAAAAAGAAAATGGAAAAAGCAAGTTTCAAGAAAACTTCAATGAATTATCTAACTGCATTACAACTTAGTTTAAATAACTTATTAACTAAAAAAGGAAGAACAATATTAACTGCTTTTGCGGGTAGTATTGGAATTATAGGTATAGCGCTTATCCTTGCTATATCAACTGGTGTACAAAGTTATATAGATAAAATAGAAGAAGACACCTTATCATCATATCCAATTACTATTGAAGACTCTACAATAGATATGACAAGCATGATGGAAACTATGATGGGTGAAGTAACTATTGAAAAAGAAAGAGAAGATGATAAAGTCTATTCAATAGATATAATGGATCAAATGATATCAATATTATCAAACCAAGTTGAAACAAATAATTTAACTAATTTAAAAAAATATATTGAAGAGACAGATAATGATATCAAAAATAATAGTAACGCTATTCAATATGGTTATGATTTAAATCTTAACTTATATAAGTCAGATACTGAAAATGGTGTAGTTAGGGTTAATCCAAGCACTGTACTTGATTCATTAGGTATGAGTGGTATGTTAGAAACTCAAAGTACTGGAATAATGTCTGTAGCGAATAGTTCAATGAGCATGGCAAGTAATATGAATGCTTGGATAGAAATGCTTGACAATGAAAAACTATTAAAATCACAATATGACTTATTGGCTGGTTCATGGCCTGAGAATTATAATGAAGTAGTTTTAATTGTTGGAGAAAATAATGAAATTAGTGATTATACTTTATACACATTAGGATTAAAAGACCAAAAAGAATTAAAAGTACAAATTGACAAAATCCAAAAAGGTGAAAAAGTAGAAAAAAGTGAAGAAACTTCATATACTTATGAAGAATTGTTAGATTTAAGATATAAAGTATTACTAAATTCAGATTACTATACTAAAGAAAATGGATTCTGGATTGACAAAAGTGATGATGAATCATATTTAAAAAATAAAGTAGATAATGCAGAAGAAATCAAAGTAGTAGGTATCATTAGACAAAATGAACAATCGGTTGCCATGGGTATGAATGGTGGGATTGGTTATACAAAAGAATTAAAAGAACATATAATTAATAAATCAAATGAAGCAGAAATAGTTAAAGAGCAAAGAGAAAAAGAAGAAATAAATGTATTCTCAGGATTAGCGTTCTCTAAAGATGGAGAAGAAAGTAAATTTGATTTTAACGCATTATCCCCAGAACAAAAAATGCAATTAAGTATGCTTAATAATGAACAAATTGCTGAATTGATGCAAACATATACAGAAAATGCAAATGCAACATATGAAAATAACATGATAAAATTAGGGGCAATTGATTTAAATGCTCCATCAACAATTAGTATTTATCCAAAAGATTTTGAATCAAAAGAAAATATAGAAGCAGCAATTGAAGAATACAATAGTAAACAAACAGAAGAAGAAAATAAAATAACTTATACTGATATTGTTGGAACAATGATTAGTTCCGTAAGTAATATAGTAGATATTATCAGTTATGTACTAATAGCGTTTGTTGCTATATCATTAGTAGTATCTTCTATTATGATAGGAATAATAACTTACATTTCTGTATTAGAAAGAACTAAAGAAATAGGTATCCTAAGAGCAATAGGTGTATCTAAAAAAGATGTTTCAAGAATATTCAATGCTGAAACATTAATAGTAGGTTTCATCGCTGGTGTTTTAGGTATTGCTGTTACTGTACTATTAACTCTTCCAATTAATAGTATTATTTACTCGATGACAGGAGTTAAAATAGTAACACGTGTTCCAGCTGTTGCTGGTATAATCTTAGTTTTAATAAGTATCTTATTAACAACTATAGGTGGTTTAATTCCATCAAGACTTGCAAGTAAAAAAGACCCAGTAATTGCTTTAAGAACTGAATAAAAATAATGAAAGTGGATTTGTTTTATACAAATCTGCTTTTTATTTTGATATAATTAAGTTAATAACTAACATGTAGGAGGTATATATGAAAACAGTAGTAATAACAGGAAGCGCTAGAGGTCTTGGATTTGAAATGGCAAAGCTTTTCAAACAAAATAATTTGAATGTAGTAATAAGCGATTTAAATGAAGAGAAATTAGACAATGCAAAAAAGAAACTTGATAAAATTGACAGTTCTTCTAAAGTAGAATATTGCGTTTGTAATGTTACTAAATCAAAAGATATATTGAACTTAATTAAATTTACGAAAGAAAAATTTAATAGTATTGACATATGGATTAACAATGCAGGGGTTAATCAACCCGATAAAGCAATATGGGAATTAACAGAAGAAGAGATAGATTTAGTATTAGATGTTGATTTAAAAGGCGCAATTATGGGTTCTAAATTAGTTATGGAAGAAATGTCTAAAAATCACAGTGGTGCTATTTATAATATAGAAGGATATGGCAGTAATGATTCTAAAATGTTAGGTCTTTCAATTTATGGAACTAGCAAAAGAGCAATCACTTATTTTACTGAAGCTTTAGCAAAAGAAAGTGAAGAAAGAAATACTGGGGTCATAGTAGGTAAATTAAGTCCTGGAATTATGATAACAGACTTTATTAAAACAGCATTAGGTGATAAGGATAAAATTAATTTATCTGAAAAAACTAAAAAAGTTTACAACATACTTGGTGACTATCCTGATGTAGTTGCAAAGTTTTTAGTAACTGGAATTTTAAATAATACTAAAAATAATGCCAAAATAGAATGGTTAACTAACAAAAAAGCTGCATGGAGATTTATGACTGCTGGATTTAACAAAAGAGATTTCTTTAAATAAGGTGTAAAATGATAGTAGTAATTGAATGTGTATTATTATGTATGTTATTTACTTTGATGGTATATATAATGTCCAAAAATCCAATTGCGACATTATACAATTATCCACCAAAGGTTCAAGAAAAAGTAAAATCATTAAAAGAGTATAAAGATAAAATACCAACTACACAAAATAAAGTTATAACAAAGTCATTAGTCTCAATCATTATTATTACAATAGTTAGTTTGATATTAAGATACATTAATGGTTATACAACTTTTATAGAAGGTTTTGGTTATTCACTTTTAATATGGACAATAGTTAATATATACGATGTATTAGTTATGGATATATCATGGTTTTGCCATTCACCAAAATTTATTTTTAAAGGTACAGAGGACATTATTCATGAATATCGAAATTATTGGTTTCATATAAAAGAGGGATTAATTGGACAAGCAATTGGAACAATTATATGTTTGGTGATTGGAGTTGTTATTCAGTTTATTTTATAATTATTAATTTGTGTTCAATATGATATATAGTATAATATAATTAAATAAGAGGTGATATTATGAAGAAAAAGAAATTATACAAAAGTAAAAAAAACAAAAAATTATGTGGAGTATGTGGAGGACTTGCTGACTACTTTGATATTGATCCAACAATTGTTAGATTAATTTGGGTGTTTTTAGTATTATGTGTTGGTACAGGAATTCTTGCTTACATCGTTGCCGCACTTATAATACCAGAAAAAAATTAACTAGTATAAGAAATGAGGTAGTAACATGAAAAACTTAAGTAATCAATTATGGGGATTAGTATTAATTATTTTAGGTATCGTATTTGGATTAAATTCATTAGGAATTACAAACATTAATGTCTTTTTTGATGGATGGTGGACTTTGTTTATTATTGTTCCATGTTTTATAAATTTATTTAAAGAAAAAGATAAAACTGGTGACATAATTTGTTTAGTTATTGGTATTGCATTATTCCTAGGATGTCAAGATGTAGTTAGTTTTGAACTAATTTGGAAATTAATGATTCCATTTATACTTGTTGCAATTGGGGTATCACTTGTTTTTAAAGATACAATTAAACTAAATTTTAAAAAATATATTGAAAAACTAAATAAAGCTAACGGAAAAGAATATTGTTCTACTTTTGGAGGACAAACTATTGATTTTTCTAATGAAAGCTTTGAAGGATGCAGTATAAGCTCAGTATTTGGTGGAACAAAATGTGACCTAAGAGAAGCAATTATAAAAGAAGATGCAATAATTAATGTTAGTGCGATATTTGGCGGAATTACTATACGAGTTCCAAATGATGTAAATGTTAAAATTAGTTCAACACCTATATTTGGTGGAGTATCTGATGAAAGAAAGAAAAAAACTAAAGATTCAAAAATAACTATTTATATAAAAGCTACATGTATGTTTGGAGGTGTTGAAATAAAATGACAAATATCCAAAGAATTATTAAATATGTAGCTATGGCTTTCGCAATTTTTCTTATCTTTAGTATATTATCAGGGATAATGTATGGAATTATGTCAGTAAGTAATATATTTGGTAACAATGAAAACACTAACAAAGATTTAGAAGATTTAAACATTACTAGTGATACTTTAGTTTTAGATATAGAAGTTAGTAGTGTAGATATAGTGATTAAACAGGGTAACGAATTCAAAGCTGAAACTAATAATAAATACATTAAGACTAGACAAAATGGTAATAAATTATATATTACTGAGAAAAGTCATAGCTGGTTTAGTAAAAGAGATAGTAGTGACTTAATTGTATATGTCCCATCTGATTATATTCTTGATGGCGTATCTATTGAAAATGGTGCGGGTAAAATTGATATTGACTCATTATCTTGTAAAAAACTATATATGGATTTAGGAGCTGGAAAGGTTAACATAAATAATATATTAGTATTAAATAAAGCTGAAATAGATGGTGGAGCTGGAGAAATAATTGTTGAAAATGGCAGTTTAAATAACTTAGATTTAGATATGGGATTAGGTAAGATATCTTTAACCTCAGAAATAACTGGTGAAAGTGAAATTGATGCTGGTGTTGGTGAAGTAGATTTAAATCTAGTCGGAACCATATATAATTATAAGATAAAATTAGATAAAGGTATTGGTTCTGCTCGTATCGACAATAGTGATATGGAAGATAATACTTATTATGGTAATGGAATAAATACTATTGATATAGATGGTGGAGTAGGTAGTATTGAAATAGACTTTTTAGATATATAAATTAAAAACAGTGAGATTTAAATACATATCTCACTGTTTTGTTTATATATCTATATTAAGAATTCTTTTAAATAATATTTTATAAAATTTTTCAGAATCCACATCACATGCAACTTTACAATTAGACTCTTTAGTAAATATAACATTAGATTTTCCCATCTTTTCTCCACTTGTTTCAATACTAACTTTTGCATCTTTTAATGTTACAATTGAGGAATCTATTAAATAGGTGATTGTTATAGGATCATTTAATATAAATCCACCATGTCCTGCTTTTCTATCAAAATCTGCACCTTTTCTAGTAATTCTAAAAAGGAAATCTGCAAGTTCGTTATTCATATTTTGTAATAAATTTTCTAGCTTTTCATTTAATGGCAGTTTAGTTGTAACATCTAATCCCATCATTATTATTTCCTTAAAGTCTGATTCAAAAACAATCTTAGCAGCGTCAGGATCTTTATAAAAATTAAACTCTGCATAAGGAGTAATATTTCCTTCTTCTATTGCGCCACCCATAATTACTAAACTTTTTACATTTTTTGCAAACTCTGCATCCTTATTTATTGCACAAGCAATATTTGTAAGAGGTCCTATCGCAACAATTGTAATTTCATTTGGATTTTCATGTACAGTATTTATTAAGTAATCAACTGCATGTATATTCTCTACTTGGCGGTTAACAGGTTCATAATCTATTCCACCCATACCATTGTTACCGTGTACGTATGATGCATCCTCATTGTCAGCTTTTAGAGCTCTATCCATTCCTTTGTATACTAGAATATCATGTCTATTTAATAAATCTAATATTTTAAAAGTATTGTTAGTAGCATTTTCTAAACTACAATTACCAGCAACTGTAGTTATAGCTTGAATATCTATTTCTTTAGAATTAGCAGCTAAAAGTAACGCAAAGGCATCATCAACTCCAGGATCAGCATCTATAATAATTTTTTCCATTACTTTTCTCTCCATTCTTTTAGAAAAATATCTATTTCTTTCTGATTTGGTATTGAAGTTTGAGCGCCTTTTTTAGTTACTACAATGGAAGATACTAAATGTCCAAATTTTATTGCTTCTTCAATACTTTTACCTTCTAATAATGATTTAGCTAATGCAGCAGTAAAACTATCACCTGCTGCTGTTGTATCAATTGCTTGAACATCAAGTGCTGAAAAACTTTCTGTCTTTTCTTTTGTCACTAACAAAGACCCATTTGACCCTAGTGTAACTATAACTGTACTTACACCTTTTTCAATTAATGAATGTGCAGCTCTTATAATATCATCTTTAGAGTTTGTTTTAATTCCACTCAATATTTGAATTTCGGTTTCATTTGGTTTAACTATATCAACATTATTAAATAATTCATCTGGTAAATTATCTACAGCTGGTGCTGGATCTAATATTACCAGTTTACCTTTTTGTTTAGCTACTTTTGCAACATAAGTAACTGTTTCAATTGGAATTTCTAACTGCATTATAATTATGTCAGCATCATCTATTAATTTAATATTATTATCGATTGTTTCTTTTGTAATTTGCTCATTTGCTCCACTTACTACAACTATACTGTTTTCTCCGTTTTTATCAACATTTATAAATGCACACCCAGTATTAACATTATCTAACTTTGTAATACCTATAGTATTAACATTTACAGAGTTCAAATTTTCTAATAGTTTTATGCCGTATTCGTTATTTCCCACTGCGCCAATCATACTAACATTTGCGCCAAGTTTTCCAACTGCATATGCTTGATTAGCGCCTTTACCACCAGGAACTAATGTAAAATCTTTGGCCAATATTGTTTCACCTGGTAATGGCATTTTATTTACATCAATTACAAAATCCATATTTAGACTACCAATAACTAGAATATTTTTAATAATAATCACCTCTCCATCATTATATTTTTATCATATTAAAAATAAAAATAAATGTCAATTCTATTTAAAATATACTATTTTTGAGTTCCGGTAAAAAAGAACAAAAAATAGAAAAAGCGAAAATGTGATATCCACAGATTCGCTTTTTTACTACAAAAATAATGTAAAAACCTCGTTTGTTTAGTATAATTAAGTTGTAAAATAAAAAAACATAGTAAA
>JAZQBG010000044.1:0-25509 GCA_045545595.1 Bacilli bacterium | reverse complement strand
GTATAAATATGTAGAGTAAATTAAAAAAACTATTTTTTTATAAAAAGATTGGGGCGAGCGTAGGTAATAAAAAAACAAAGCATTAGCCTTGTTATTAATAGAATGGTGCGGGTAACAGGACTTGAACCTGCACGGAAGAATCCACTAGATCCTAAGTCTAGCGCGTCTGCCAGTTCCGCCATACCCGCAAATTAAAAAAATGGTGGATCTTGTAGGACTCGAACCTACGACCGCCCGGTTATGAGCCGGATGCTCTAACCAACTGAGCTAAAGATCCATCTGCCATTGCCCTTTAATAATAGCATATTTATTTTTTGAGTGCAATATTTTTTTGAAAAAAAGTTATATTTTTTATAATTTAATGACAAATTATATTTAAAATAATTATTATAATAAGGAAGAGCATCCGACTCTTATATGTTTTAATATCTTTATAATAGTTCAGGTAAAGTAGAATTTTTAGAAGAAAATAAAAAAACTTATCAATTAAGATAAGTTTAAATACAATTTGGTGACCCGTACGGGATTTGAACCCATGAATGCATGCGTGAAAGGCATGTGTGTTAAACCACTTCACCAACGGGCCATAACTAAATGACTAGTTAAATATACTATAGTTTCTTTGTTAAGTCAAGTATTTTTGTTGTTTTTTCATTATGATAGAGGAAGATGACTTAAGTTCATCATCTTTAATATAATAAAAAAACTCACCATTTTGGTAAGTTAACTATTAAATTGGTGACCCGTACGGGATTTGAACCCATGAATGCATGCGTGAAAGGCATGTGTGTTAAACCACTTCACCAACGGGCCAATCAAAATGGTGGACCTGAATGGACTTGAACCATCGACCTCACGCTTATCAGGCGTGCGCTCTAACCAGCTGAGCTACAGGTCCATTTGGTTAAACGACTATTTCATTTTACTATAATCTTATGATAAAATCAAGCAAAAAATGAATTTTCGTGGTAAAAATTTGTATTATAACCATTCTTTCCACTGCTCATTTATATTACAATAAAATGACATAGTTTGTCAATATTTTTATAACAAAAAAATAAGGAAGTTAATACTTTCCCTATTTTATTAATCTTTTTTCATGTTTTTTAATAATCTTTCGTGTAAATGTGGTTATTATACTAAACATATATACTGATATTGCCATTAGTACAATCATTAAAAATATCATATATGGTCCTAACATAGTTAATGAGAACAAAGTATTAAGACCAATAATACCTACTAAAAATAAAATTACCATACTACCGAATAATATTTTTCTTATAAAATTAAATGGAGAACATAATCTATATAATAGAATAAATCCAGTATATCCAGTTAGTATAACACATAATGTAGATGTTTCTTTTGGATTAATTTTAAATATAAATGATGCTATCATTACTATTAAAATATTTGTAACAATTGTTAAAGCAGTAGGTATTGCTTTACTAATAACATTTATTAAAAAATTACCTTTTACTTTTGCATTATTTCTTTCCAATGCCAAAACAAAAGATGGAATACCAATTGTTACAATACTAGTTAAAGTTAATTGTATTGGTTGAAAAGGATAATTCATACTAACAAATACAAATATTACTGCTAGTAATGAAGCATATATTGTTTTAACTAAGAATAATGTTGCTGAACGTTGTATATTATTTATGGTTCTTCTTCCTTCTGCTACAATCTTAGGCATTGAATCAAAATTTGAATCTAATAATACTAATTCAGAAACATTACGAGCTGCATCACTACCAGAAGAAAGAGCGATACTACAATCCGCTTCTTTAAGTGCTAAACAGTCATTAACTCCATCTCCTGTCATCGCAACAGTATGTCCATTTTCTTTTAATGCAGATATTATTTGTTTCTTTTGAAAAGGAGAAACTCTACCAAATATTGTATATTCTGAAACTGCTTTTTTTACATCTTCATAATTAGTTAATTTTCTAGCGTCAATACATTTATCATAATTATCTAATCCTACCCTTTTCGCAATATTAGATACAGTTATAACATTGTCACCAGAAATAATTTTAATATCTACTCCTTGTTCTTTGAAATAATTTAATGTATCAATTGCTTTTTTTCTAACTTTATCTCTAATCAGGATTAGCGCCAAAGGAGTCATTTTATCAGGTAAAGTTTTACCATTATAATTTTCTTTAGATTTAGCTAAAACTATTACTCTGTTTTCTTTTGAATATTCTTCTATTTTATTTTTAACTACAACTGATGCTTCTTTTAAAACAATTTCAGGAGCACCAATTACATACAATCCTTCATGTTCAAAATATGCGCCAGACCATTTTCGTTGAGATGAGAAAGGTATAATCTGTTTTGCTTTATAATCAGTTTCTACATTAAATAGTTTATGAATAGCTTTATATGTAGCATTATCATCTTCTAGTGTAGTACACAAAGCACATAATGCATCATTAATTTCCTCGCTAGTATTTTTTCTAAGTTCAATTACATCGTGTACTTCCATTACACCTTCAGTTATAGTTCCAGTTTTATCTAAACATAATACGTCAACTCTAGCTAATGTTTCACTACAATATAATTGTTGAACTAACACATTGTATTTAGATAACCTAATAACACTAACTGCAAATACTGTACTAGTAAGTAGTATTAATCCTTCTGGTATCATTCCAATTAAAGCTGCCACAGTATTTATAACTGCATTTTGTAATGTATTATTATCTACGTGTAGTTGATTATTAAAAAGTAGTAAACTTATAGGTATAATTGCAATAGATATGTATTTAATAACTTTGTTTAAGGATTTTAATATTTCCGAGTTAGCTTTTTTAATATACCCAGCTTCACTTGAAATAGATGAAGTGTAGTTATCCGTTCCTATGTGTTCTACTTTAGCACTGACTTTACCACCTACTACAAAACTACCTGATAATATCATGTCTCCTTTTTTCTTAAGTACAGGATCCGATTCACCAGTTATAAATGCTTCATTAACTTCGCATTCTCCACTCATTACTATTGCATCACATACTACTTGATTACCTTGTGATAATTTAAAAATATCATCTAGTACAACTTCATTTATTGAAATTTCAAATTCTTTACCATCTCTTATTATTTTAACTTTAGTTGTCGCTATTAAAGAAAGTTTGTCTATAGTTTTTTTAGCGTGTATTTCTTGAATTGTACTAATTATTGTATTACTTATTACTACTCCCAAAAATAATAAGTTTTTATAAGATTTTACTAAGAAGATTGCTAAAGCTAAAATAAAATTCAATAGATTAAATAACGTGAATAAATTACCTTTTATAATATCTGGTATTTTTTTAGTTTTTACAGAAGTATCGTAATTTACTAAATTTTGTTCGAATCTTTTTTTTACTTGTTCACTAGATAAACCACATTTAATATCTGGAGTATATCTTTCTACATTAATTTTATCTGTCATAGACCACCCTCCTTTATTTTAAAGAAAGCACAATTATAAAATTGTGCTGCTTAGTATTCGTTATAACGTGCTATTCTGTATATTGTTGATTCAGAATTGATATTTTTATCTATCCCTAGTCCTTTATAATCAAACGTTTTAGATGTTTCATTTCCATCTTTTTTAGTTGATTCTTTCATATTATCTGCATTTTTAATCATATTATTTATATCATCATTATTTAATTTAGAATTATTTGTTTTCAATAATGTTTTTAAGTAATTATTAATTTTTTCAGTATCTTCATAACCAGTTTTATAAGCTAAACCAGTAATTCTAACTGTGTCTTTTTCTTTATTATCAGTTACTTTGTCCATCATTATAGCAATATCAATATCTTCTTCTAAATTAATCCAATATGTTTTATTTGCATCAGCATTTGCTTCATCAATTGATAGTTCTATATCGATAGTATTTTCTTTCAGATTTTTATTAAAGCTAGATACAAATTCTTTTAGATTGATATCTTCAACAGTTTTTGTTTCTTTCATATAATTTTCAGTAATGACTTTTGATATAAAGTAGCTACCTATTCCAATTAATATAATAAATATAACTATAAGTGCAATTTTAATACCCTTTTTCATTTTTATCACCTATTAAAGTATAACACATATTTTCGCATTTGAAATAAAAATGTTGAAAATAATAAATTATGTGTTATAATAAATGAGTAAGTTATTTGGGCCGCTAGCTCAGTTGGTAGAGCAATCGCCTCTTAAGCGATGGGTCCAGGGTTCGAGCCCCTGGCGGCCCACCAGATTGATAATAGAACGTACTTGATAAAAGTACGTTTTTATGTTATGATGAATATGTCAAGGAAACTTGCATAAAATAAAAAAGGAACACTTAATATTGCCTGTTGAGTGTACCGTGTTTTGGTAAATCACCTAACAAGAGTTGGGTGATTATTTTATTTTAATACTACAAAAAGTAATATTATAAGTAAAATAATAATAAAGAGTAAAGTTGAAATTAAAAAATCTTTTTTACTCATAATATCGCCTCCAGACTTAAGTAGAATGAAGGTCACCCAACTATTAAATGTTCCTATAATCATTATAACAAATATTTTAAGACAAAACAATAACTTGTAGTTAACTTTTGTAAATTATTAAAACACATTACAAGAAAATCAGAACATTTCAAATTTGTTCTGATTTTTTAAATTCTATAAATACAACTTTGGTGATCTACACATTTTCTTTAATTTAATTGAACTTTGAATTTGTTCTTCAGTAGAGTTACTTAATTGTTGTTGTAAATCTAACACTCCTTCTTTAAAATACCAGATGTCAATTAATTCGCTAACACTATCTAACATTAAGTTAATATTACCATTTGTTTTATTTATTAAAAATTTATACATTTCATCAGTTATTAAATTTAATTGAAAACCTGTATTTTTAAATTTGTTATATTCTTCAATTCTTCTTTTTATTATTTCTTTTATAATCAAATCATTTTTACCATAATCAACGTCAATAAATGAATATCCTTTTTCGATTAATTTTTTTCTGTTAGATTCGTTTTGTAATTCATCGTCGTCAGATGAAATAATAACTTTATCAAACATGTCAAAATATTTACTTAATATACTTTGTGATAAATCCCTATTAACATTTATCCAATCAAATCTATCTATTGAAAAAGTTAATGATGTAACATCCAAACATTTTTTTAATTTTTCATAAATCACATAAGATAATTCACCAGTTTTTAAATATTTAGATAATAATACTTTCTCATAATATACTTTATTTATATAATTATCGATATCTTTAAGAAAATTATTTACTATTTTCTCTAAATCATTAAAATGAGTCTCATATGTGAATTTATAATATTGTTTAATATAATTTAATAACTTATTAGAAATAGAAATTTCATAATAATGTTCAAAAAAATCTTTGTTAAAAACTTCATCTGAGGTTAATCTATTAATAATTGCTAAATCAAAATTTGTAAGAATACTTTGATTTTCTCTACCAATACCTCTTTTTTCATTATTGTTTAAAACAATACTCTTACCAGTGCCTCTACCACCACATAAAATTATTTTTTTAGAAGATGAATTTTCTATTTTTTTACATACATCATCTACTGGTTCTCTAACATATTTACTAGTGTTTAATATTTCTTTAGAATTTATATATTGAAACATTTTAAAACCTCCCTGCATATATCAATATTATAGCACATATCTATTGATTACATCTTAATAAAAGTTGTATTTTTCCTAATTTTATGTTATGATGTATTTGTCAAGGAAACTTGCATAAAATAAAAAAGGAACATCTAATATCACCATGTTGGATGTTGCCAAATTTTTTGGGTACCACCTAAACCATTGGATGAGTTAGGTGGATTTCTTTTATATTAAAGCTACAAATAGCAGTGATATTAAAAGGAAAATAATAATTACTAAAGTACAGATTAACAAATCTCTCTTATTCATTAATATCGCCTCCCCTCTTTCAAGGATTGGCTCCACCCAACTATTAAATGTTCCTGTAATTATTATAACAAATATTTAATCGTAAAACAATAACTTGTAGTTAACTTTTTGTATATTATTAAAACACATTAAACTATTAAAGTCTAATGTGTTTTTTTTGTTATTTACTTTCTTTATCTTTAAATAACTCAGCAGCAGTTGTAACTAATCCTGCCATATTTTGCATGTCTGATGGAATAATAATTTTTGTTGATTGTCCATTCGCAACATTAACCATTGCTTCATAGCTTTTTAGTTTTAATACAGCTTCATCCATATTAGCATCCTTCAACAATTTTAATCCATCTGCTTCAGCTTTTTTAACTTTAATAATAGCTTCAGCTTGACCTTCTGCTTCTCTTATTTGTCTTTCCTTATTAGCTTCAGCGATAAGTATAGCACTCTCTTTTTCACCTTCAGCTCTTAAAATAGCAGCTTTCTTTTCACCTTCTGCTTTAAGGATAGCTTCACGTCTTTCACGTTCTGCTCTCATTTGTTTTTCCATTGCATCTTGAATATCTCTTGGAGGTAAAATATTTTTAACTTCTACTCTATTTACTTTAATTCCCCATGGGTCTGTTGCTTCATCTAGAATAGTTCTCATATGAGTATTAATTAAATCTCTAGAAGTTAATGTTTCATCTAATTCTAAGTCCCCAATAATATTACGAAGAGTTGTAGCAGTTAAATTTTCAATTGCATTTATTGGATTTTCAATTCCATAAGTATATAATTTTGGATCAGTAATTTGAAAATAAACTACTGTATCTATTTGCATTGTAACATTATCTTTTGTAATAACAGGTTGCGGTGGGAAATCCCTGATTTGTTCTTTTAATGTAATGTTATTTGCCATTTTATCTATAAATGGTATTTTAACATGTAATCCAGTTTGCCAAGTTTGTAAATATGCTCCTAATCTTTCTATTACTATAGCTCTAGATTGAGGAACAATTCTAATATTAGCAATAACTAATACTACAATCGCTATTAATAAAATATAAATTAATTCCATATTAATTTTCCTTCTTTCTTACTATAAGTTTTACCCCTTCAATAGATAAAACTTCAACTTCTTCATCTTTTTTAATTTTACCTTTTTCACTATTTATTGCGCTCCATATTTGACCATCAACTTTTACTTTACCCATATTAGTTTTACTTAAATCTTCTAATACTACTGCTGTTTCTCCAATTAATTTATTTACATTTGTTTTAATTATATTCTTTGATGACCATTTTTTTACTAAAGGTCTTGTAATAATTAATGAAATAATTGAAACAACAATGAATATTGGTATTTGAATAAACATACTATCAGTAAAATATGAAGTTATAAATGCTGCTACAGCACCTGCTGCAAACCATACTG
Source organism: Bacilli bacterium (assembly GCA_045545595.1). Lineage (GTDB taxonomy): Bacteria > Bacillota_I > Bacilli_A > RF39 > UBA660 > SIG205. Next base: position 18,156 of record JAZQBG010000044.1, on the reverse strand, counting down.
ATACTAATCCAACAGTTATTAATTCTATAACTACTAATGCAATAAAGATTATCAACCAAATTGTACTACTCATACTATACACTCATTAATTCTTTTTCTTTTTCTTTTAATAATTCTTCGACTTCTTTATTGAAATCATTAGTTAATTCTTGGATTTTATCCATTGTTCTTTTTTCTTCATCTTCTGCTAATTCTTGATTTTTAACATCTTTATTAGCATCTTGTCTTATGTTACGTAAAGCAATCTTAGTTTCTTCAGCTATAGATTTAGCTTGTTTAACATAATCTCTTCTTCTTTCTTCTGTAAGTTCTGGTATTGTGATTATAATTATTTCACCATTATTAGTTGGTGTAAGTCCAATATTAGCTTCAAAAATAGCTTTTTCAATATCTTTTAAACATGACTTATCAAATGGTTTAATTGATAGTTGTCTAGCTTCTGGAATTGAAATTGTAGCTAATTGTTGTAATGGGGTATCTACTCCATAATATTGTACTTTTAAATCACTAACTAATGCAGGATTAGCTCTACCTGCTCTTACAGTTATAAATCTGTGTTTCATATTTTCTATTGCTTTTTGCATTCTTAATTTTACTTCTTCAGTTATCATATTTTTTCTTCATCCCTTCTAGTTATATTGTACTATATTTTATTTGAATTTTGAACACGAATTTGACAAAAATAATAAATATTATATAATATATATCCGGTTAGGGGTGATAGTGTGAAAATAGAAATAAATTTTGATTTACTTGATAAGGCAAGAGAGGCTAAAACAGGTTTTTCATTAAATAGAACTGTTAGGTATGTAATTCCTCGTACTATAGCTGCCTCAGCAGGATATGCAGCACTTGAATTGGCAACTTCTGCATCACCAGAAAAAATTTTAAATGGTGTGCCAATTTTTCTTTTATTATACGGTGCACCTTTCCTAATCGCAAATGGAATGCTTTATAAAAGGTGGAAAGACTTATCTATTAGAGAATTAAGAATTCTATCAAAACTCTTAAGTGATATAAACATTAATACTAGTTATGAATTACTATTAGATTCAGAAAATTATAAAACTGAATACAAACTTAAATTTGATGAATCAAAAATACCATATATTAAACAAGATAAGTACATCAATATTCCAGTATATAATGATGGCGATATAAAAGAAGTGTCACTTGTTCAGGAACATGTTATTGGAAGTAAGAAATATTCACTTTCTTATGGAAGTCCAAGCAAAGTATTAAAACCTGCATTTAATCCAATTTAAAAATCTAAGTCAAAATTTTGACCTAGATTTTTTTATTTATCTTTAACTTCTTGTTTTAATTCATATAGAAAGTTTAACGCTTCTAATGGTGTTATTTCTAATGGATTAATATCTTTAATCATTTCTTCTACTTTACTTATTTGTGGTTCACATCTATCAAAATCTAAAGATATTTGAGTAAATACTTCTTCTTTCTTTTCCTTTTTTTCATATACATTTAATATTTCATTTGCTCTTTTTATTAATTCATCAGGTAATTGTGCTAGACGCGCAACATGTATACCATAACTTTTATCTACTGGCCCATTTTTAATTTTATGTAAGAATGTTACTTTACCATTTTCTTCATGAGCTGATACATGTATATTTTTAAGTCCAGATATTTTTCTATCTAAGCTGGTTAATTCATGATAATGTGTAGAAAACATTGTTTTTGCTTGAATGTTATTACAAATATATTCAAGTATTGCTTGCGCTAAACTCATACCATCATACGTTGCAGTACCCCTACCTAATTCATCAAATAAAATCAAACTATTAGGTGTGGCATTTTGGATAGCGTTATTTGCTTCCATCATTTCAACCATAAATGTTGATTCACCACTAACTAAATCATCAGATGCTCCAATTCTGGTGAATATCTTATCAAATATAGGCATCTTGCATTCAGTAGCAGGAACAAAACATCCTATTTGAGCCATTATTACAGTTATAGCGAATTGTCTCATATATGTTGATTTACCACTCATATTTGGACCTGTAATAAGTAATAAATTAGTACCTTCATTCATTATTATGTCATTTTGAACATATTCATCCTTCATTACTTTTTCTACTACCGGATGTCTATTATTTTTAATATAAACTTCTCTATTACTTACTAATGTTGGTCTAACAAATTTATTTTCTTCTGTTACTGTTGTGAAGGATGCCAAAACATCTATTTCAGATAATACTTTAGCTGTATCTTGTAATTTTGAAATATACTTTTGAATTTGATTTCTTATTTCACAAAATAAATTATATTCTAACTCTATTATTTTTTCTTCAGCATTCAAAACTAACGCTTCTTTTTCTTTAAGTAATGGGGTTATATATCTTTCTCCTGTACTTAATGTTTGTTTTCTTTCATAGCCAAACTCTTCTTTAACTTGACTTATACTTCCTTTAGAAACTTCAATATAATATCCAAAAACTCTATTATAACCTACTTTTAATGTTTTTATTCCGGTTCTTTCTCTTTCTTCATTTTCTAATTTAGCAATAAAATCTTTACCAGAGTATCTAATTTCTTTTAATTCATCTAATTCACTATTAAATCCACTTTTGATTAAATATCCTTCTTTGATACTTACAGGTGGTGTTTCATAAATACTATTTTCTAATAGATTATATAAATCTTCTAAAGTGTCTATATCGTGATAGAAGTTTATATCGTTTAAATTTCTTTTAATATCTGGTAATACTCTTAATGAATTTTTAAGTTGAATTAAATCTCTACCATTCGCATTACCATAAGCAATTCTTCCTGTTAATCTTTCAATATCATATACTTCACATAAAAGATTTCTAAGTTCCTCTTTAATTATAAATTGATTTAATAATGTATCTATTACATTGTATCTTTTTTCTATTTCTTCTCTATTTACTAAGGGATTTTCTATCCATTGTTTTAAAAGTCTTGAACCAGATGCTGTTTTAGTTTTATCTAGTAACCAAATTAATGAATAAGTTCTTTGTTTTAATCTTAATGTTTCAGTTAATTCTAAATTTCTTTTTGTATGAACATCCATTCTAAGGTAATTGCTATCTTTTATTTTTACTTTTTGTAGGTGATTTAAACTTCTTTTTTGAGTTTCTAATAAATATGATAATAAATGTTTTATAGTTGTTTGATATCTTACATCATTTAAATCTTCGTATATATACTGATATGTATCACCTTCATATACTTCATCATATACAGTTATAGACATATGATATTGATTTTTAAGTATGTTAATGATATTTTTATCACATTTATCAGTTAGTATTATTTCATTTAAATTAAGATTAATTATTTCATTTATTAATTTAGGTATATCATGTTCAATTAAAAATGTTTTAAACTCTCCAGTTGAGATATCTGTATAACTTATACCATATGCATGAACAAAATCATAAATATTTCCTATATAGTTATTTTCTTTTTCATTTAATAGTTCATTATTAATCAACGTTCCTTTTGATACTATTTGAACTACTTCTCTTTTTACTATTCCTTTAACATTTTTAGGATCTTCAGTTTGTTCACAAATTCCTACTTTGTATCCTTTTTCAATTAATTTTTCTAGATAAATATTTAATGCATGATGTGGTATACCACACATTGGAATTCTTTCATTTAATCCTGCATTTTTACCAGTTAATGTTAATTCTAATTCTCTTGATATATTAATTGCATCTTCAAAAAACAATTCATAAAAATCTCCAAGTCTAAACAATAATACTACGTCTTCATGTTTGTCTTTAATATCCATATATTGTTTCATCATAGGGCTTAATTTATCTCTATTTACTTCACTACGTTTCATACTACTTCACCTAATAAGTATTATACAATATTTTGAAAATTAAAGAAAATCATTTTGGTTTTTTTTCAATAAATTATGAAATAAAAATTTTTTTAAAAATCTTCACCATTTACAATTGCTTGTATTTGACTATATGTTAGTTCTAACATATTACAAATTTTATCAATACTATAACCTTCTTTTAAAAATCTAATAGTTAGTTCCCTTTGTTTCGCCTTAATTTTTTTATCTAACTCACTATCAAAATAATCATTAATATTATCTATTTTATCTTCTTCAGATTTTTGTTCCATTATATTTTTTGATTCATTTAATTTATCATTAGCATCTTCTCCACTACAATTACCCTCTCTTTCCAAATCTTCATTTACCTTATTTTTCAGTATTCGTACTAAAACAATAACATCTTCATATTCTTCCATATTTATGATCCTCCTTTTCATACCATGATAGTAACATACCCAATTTCGAATGTAAAACTACAGTTTTTGAATTTCTGAATCATTATTTTTACAGAAATATAAAAAGGCTACACATAATTTTCATTATCTGTAACCTTTTCATATCTAATTGCCTATTTCGATACTTTTTTCATTTTTTAATTATTTTTTTCTTCTTTATCTTTTTTGCTATTTTCTTTATCTGTTTTAGGTTTATTACTAGTTCTTAAGCTTAGATTAATCTTACCTTTTCTATCATATTCAGTAGCTTTCGCAACTAATATGTCACCAGTTTTAACTACATCACTTGGATGTTTAACTCTTTCATCACTTAAGTTAGAAACGTGAATAAACCCTTCACAACCTGGCCATAATTCAACGAATGCTCCAAAGCTTTCAACATTCAATACTTTAACAGTATACATTTTACCAATTTCAGGTTCTCTAACTATATTTTCAATTGCAGTTCTAGTTTTTTCAATAACTTCTTTATCAGTATGGTAAATAACTACTCTACCATCATCTTCTAAGTCAACTTTAACTGCATTAACATCGTTTACGGTCACTACATTACTGCTTTCAAGAATAATTTTAGTAATCATTTCACCACCACGACCAATTACTTCTTTAATCTTATCTGGATTAATCATGAATGTAACTGTTTTAGGTGCATACTTACTAACTTCTTTTCTTGGTTCTGGAATTTGAGTGGTAATTACATCTAAGATTTCCATTCTAGCTTTTTTAGCTTGTTCTAAAGCTTCAGCTAAAATTTCTTTTGTAATACCTTTGATTTTAATATCCATTTGTAATGCACAAATACCATCTTTAGTACCAGCAACTTTAAAGTCCATATCTCCTAAGTGGTCTTCCATACCTTGAATATCTGTAAGAATTGTATAATCATCACCATCAGTAATAAGTCCCATAGCGATACCAGCAACTGGAGCTTTAATTGGAACACCGGCTGCCATTAAACTCATACATCCTGCACAAATTGTTGCTTGTGAACTTGATCCATTACTTTCTAATACTTCTGATACTACACGTACTGTATATGGGAATTCATCTTCACTTGGCATAACTTGAAGTAAAGCTCTTTCACCTAACGCACCGTGTCCAATTTCACGTCTACCAGGCGCACCATATCTTCCTGTTTCTCCAACTGAGAATGCAGGGAAATTGTAGTGTAACATAAATCTTTTTTCTGCTTCTAAACTTAATCCGTCTAAGATTTGATGTTCACCTAACGCTCCTAGTGTTGTGATTGCTAAAGCTTGGGTTTGTCCACGTGTGAATAGTGCTGATCCATGTGTTCTAGGTAAAATATCTATATCAGTTGATAATGGTCTAATTTCATCCATTCTTCTACCATCTGCACGAGTTTTTTCTTTAACAACTATTTTTCTAAATATTTCATATTCAATTTGTTCTAATACTAATTTTACTTTAGTAATTAATTCATTTAATTCTTTTTCTTTTAATTTATCTTCGTTTTCAAGAGTGTATTTATTTACGACATCTTCTTTAGCTTTATCAATAGCCTCATATTTTTCTAATTTGTCTTTAATTCTCATTGCATTATTTAAGTTGTCAGTAGCAAGTTCTGATATTTCATTTTTTAGCTCATCAGATATTTCTAATACATCGTATTCCATATTTGGTTTACCAATTTCGGCAATGATTTGTTCTTGGAATGCTACTAATTCTTTAATAGCTTCATGACCAAACATTAATGCTTCTAACATTAATTCTTCACTAACTTCTTTACTTCCTGCTTCAACCATATTAATTGCATCTTTAGTTCCTGCAACAGTTAAATCTAAATCAGAAAGTTCTAATTCAGCTGGTGTTGGGTTAATAATGAATTCTCCATTAACATGTCCAACTTTAACTCCTGCGATTGGTCCATCAAATGGTATTTCACTAATACCTACTGATAATGATGAAGCAAACATTGCAGTTAGTTCAGGTGAATTATCTGTATCAACTGATAATACTGTATTAACTATTTGCACTTCATTCTTAAAGTTTTCCGGAAACATAGGACGCATTGGTCTATCAATCATACGAGCAGCAAGTGTTGCAGCATCTGTTGGACGTCCTTCTCTTTTAATGAATCCACCAGGTATTTTACCAACTGAATATAATTTTTCTTGGTAAATTACCATTAACGGAAAGAAATCTGATAGTACATTAGCTTCTTTTTTAACTACTGCTGTACTAAGTACAACTGTATCACCATATCTAACTAAAACAGCACCATTAGCTTGTTTAGCCATTTCTCCATTTTCTACTACTAGTTTTCTTCCTCTAAAGTCTAATTCAAATACTTTTTTACACATAATCTTAACTCCTTCTTTCTTTTATTTTTTATTTTTTAGTTTATATGCTAGTTCAATAACCATCTTTTTTTCTGGATTTGATGGAAGATCACTCAATATAATTTTCGAATTATTTGTGTTTTTTAATTCTGTTGCGTATATATATCCCCTTTTTAATTGTTTCCATTTTATTTTATCAGGAATATAGTATTTTTGATTATCAGTAACATCTTGTAGCTTACCTCTTGATGCTATAAATAAACTACGTGATATAAATTTTTCATCCCAAGTTGCATCTCTTCCTGAACATAAATCATAATACATGTACAAATTTGTAATGCTATTAATAGTACCAACTTTTATTCTATTTTTATCTATTTTTTGTGTTCTATCGTCATTGTATTTTTTCACAATATCTTCTTTTGTTTTATTTTTAAATGTTCTTATTATTTTCGAATATGGTATAAGTGTTGATAATTCTATTTCATCTGTTGGATAAACACTATTGTCTTTACTTAATAGATCAATATATTTGTTATCATCTATTCTATACACAAGAATTTCTTTTCCGCTTTTATTAAATCCAATAAAAGCACTGTTTGTATTCATTTTACCCTCCTCGTTTTTAATAAAAAGAGACACTTAAAAAAAGTGCCTATTTTCTTAAACCTAATTTTTTGATTAATTCACGGTATCTAACAACATCGTGTTTTTTAAGATAGTCTAGTAAACTTCTACGTTTACCAACTTTCATTAATAAACCTCTTTTAGAATGGAAATCGTGAATGTGTTCTTTTAAGTGATCTGTTAATGTTTTAATTTCTTCAGTAAGTATTGCAACTTGTACTTCAACAGACCCTGTATCTTTTGCATCTTTAGCAAAATTCTTAATGATTTCTGCTTTTCTTTCTTTTGTTAAAGCCATTTTATTTTCCTTCCTTTCTCTATAAATACACCTAAATCTGAGTAACAGACTGGAAGATGTCCAATCACTAAGATTTGGTAACAACAATATAATACATTATATTTTATGATAAATCAAGTAAAATTATAAATTATTTTTAATTATCAATTTCAGATAATTCTTTATTTAATATTTCTAAATAGTCTTTTTCAGCAGTCGTTAAATGATTTTTCATATATTTGTCATATTCTTTGTGTGCTTTTTTTAGAGCTTGTTCATGACTTATTTTACCATTGTTCTTTAGTATATCCTTTCTTGTCATTTTTAAAAACATATCTAACTCATTTATCCAATCTTTCATTGTCATAGGATGTCTATCTAATGCATTAATTTCTGCAACATCTAAATATGCTGATACCATTCTATTTAAAATGTTTAATTCTTCTTCAGTTAAATAATTTTTAGCAACTTCTGTTTCAGTTCTAGTGGGATAATCGCCTTTAAAATTAGTTAGGCCCAGATTTTCCTTATTAGAATCCACACGATTAAATACTACTTCTGCTGCAGTATTGCCATGTGTAGCATAATGCATTTTATTTTGTACTGTTTTAAAAAAGTTTATTGATATTTCACTTTTAGGATTATAATCTATGCTTGTGGCATATATATCTAAAACTTTTCTCCAGAACACTTTCTCACTTGTTCTTATATCACGAATTCTAGCAAGTAACTCTTCAAAATATGGATTTTCTCCATTATTCTTTAATCTTTCATCATTTAATGAAAAACCCTTAATCATATATTCCTTTAAAACTTTAGTTGCCCATATTCTAAATTCAGTTGCTTTTTTAGAATTTATTCTATAACCTACTGCAATAATTGCATCTAAATTATAGTATTCTATATTTCTTTTTACTTTTCTATTTCCTTCACTTTGAACTGTCAAAGAATCTTTGACAGTTGAATTTCTATCTAATTCATTTTCATTAAAAATATTCTTTAAATGATAACTTATGTTCTGTTTTTTTGTATCATAAAGATTTGCCATCAAATCTTGACTCATCCAAATATTATCTCCAATCATATTAACATCAACTTTTATATTTCCATCTTTTGAAGTATAAATTAATATATTATTTTGCATTGAATCACCTCTATGTATTCATTATAACGAACAAATGTACCCGCGTCAATGTATTTTTCAAAATTAGCGAACTTCCTTATAAACAAAAAAAGGATTTATAACAAATCCTTTTAGATAACCATTAATATAATTAATACTATTAAGATTACTACTAATAATTCTAATAAGAATTTCCAAATGTGTTTGAACCATTCTTTATAAGAAATATTTAAGTAACATAAACCAGTAATTAATAAGATACTAGTTGGTGCAAAGAATGATGTTAAACCATACATTGCTTGATATAATACAGCAAGTGTTGGATTAAGAGCTGTATCATTGAATACTCCAGCTACAGTAGCAAGTGTACTTTGTGCTACATACATCATGTCGATATTGATAACTGATGATAATATAGCAACTAATGAACTTGTTACAATATTAAATGTATTCCCAAACCAACTAATTACTGTTGTAAATACTGGAATATAGTAGTTTAATACAAATAATGTATAAGCAACAATAATTAATAATGATGCTTTAGCGAATTTTTTACCACTATCTTTAAATGAATCTAAAATGTCGCTAAATTTAACTTTATACATTAATCCAATTAATAAAGATGCAAATATTAATATTATTGAAAGGTCTGTATAATCCCAACTACCTAATTCTTTAATACCATATTGTGCATAGTATCCAATATTTATTGGAGTTCCTAATATATAACTAACAATATTGAAATCTTTACCGATTGATAAACTCATAACAGTTTCATGGAATTTAGTAAATACATCAAACCCGTAAGCAGCACTCCAAGCGATTGCTGATAAGAAAGTAAGTGCTAATACTAAAACCATTACTAAAATCATTGGCCATGATTTTCTATCAGATTTTTTATCAGTTTCAATTAATAATTCATCTTTTATTTCTTCTTTAACTTCTTCTTTTTTAGATTTTGGTGTTTTAACACGTTTTATATATGAGAATTCATATACGATTAATAGTGCAGTTGAAACAACTAATAATGCAACTTTAGCAATTATATTAGATGTAAAATCTAAATTTAATACACTATTAATGATTTTACTTACGTAATATCCATAAGTAGAACCAACAATACCTACGAATATCGCACCTATTGTACTAGCCAATGCTACAAATTTATCATATCCTAATTTTAAAATTACTGATATGAAAAATGGTACAAGCAAGAATAACATTAATCCTAAATTAGTAACTGATGAAATGATTGCAAATAAACTTATAGTTATTGCTAAAAATAATTTAGGTCTTTTCTTTAGCTTTTTAGCAAAGTTAGTTACCATTCTTTGGTATACACCTGTTTTATTTAATACTAAATAGAATAATCCTACAGCTATTAAATAAAATGGATAAATCATAAAACTACTTGCTGATACAGTGAATATGTTAAAAATATTCCATAAACCAATTCTAGTAAGTTCTTCTGATTTTTGAATTTCACTTCCAGATAAATATCCAGTAGGAACTATCCAAGATAAAACTACAAATACTAAAATCATTATTGCAAGTATTTTAAATAAATTGTGTTTTTTCATTTGAAAACTTCCTTTCTAATTTTCTTTATGTTCTATTGGTCTTAATAATGGGAATAATATATTGTCTTTAATGTTTGGTACATCAGTTAATACCTGCATTACTCTATCGATTCCCATTCCCCAACCTGATATTGGTGGCATTCCGTATTCCATTGCTTCAATGTATTCATGGTCCATAACCATTGCTTCTTCGTCACCCTCACTATTAAGTTTAGCTTGTTCTTCTAATCTCTTCATTTGTTCGATTGGATCAACAAGTTCTGAATAAGCATTAACGATTTCTGCACCATTTATTACTAGTTGGAATCTATCTGTTATATCTTTATTATCATCGTTAGCTCTTGCTAGTGGTGATAATTCAATTGGATGATCCACTAGGAATACAGGCTCAACCATCATAGGTCTTGCTACCTTTTTATATAATAAATCTACTAAGTTACCAAAACCAAGTAAACCAATATCCGTTTCTGATTCTAGTTCGATATGACGTTCTTTTATAACATCTAATAATTTTTCTTTAGTGTTATATTCATTAATATCAATATCGATATATTTAATGATTAGTTCTCTAAATGAAACTGTTTCCCATTTTTTAGAAAAGTCTATTTCTTTTCCATCTATAGTAATAGTTAGACTACCAAAAACTTTTTGTATAACTGTTTTAAGCATGTCCTCTATTAATATCATATTATCTTTATAATTATAATAACTGCAATAACATTCTAACATTGTAAAATCTTGTAAGTGCGTTGCATCCATACCTTCATTTCTAAAGCATCTAGCAAATTCAAATACTTTATTAAATCCACCTACTACTGCCCTTTTTAAGTATGTTTCAGGTGCAATTCTTAGATATACATCTATATCTAATGCATTGTGATGCGCAGTAAATGGTCTTGCTAATGCACCAGAAGGTTTATTAATTAATACTGGAGTTTCAACTTCAATATAGTTTCTATCTTCTAAGTATCTTCTAATTTCTTTAATAAATTCGTATTTTTTTCTAAATCTATCTCTAGTATCTTCGTTCATTATTAAATCAACATAACGATTTCTATAACAAAGTTCACTATCCACTAGACCATGGAATTTATCTGGTAATGGTTTTAATGCTTTACCCAAGAATACAAATTCATCAGCTCTTACAGTTTTTTCACCTGTATGAGTTGTAAAGATTTCACCAGTAACACCAATAAAGTCACCCAAATCAAAGTTATCTTTAAAGAATTTATATTTTTCTTCTCCAACCATATCTACTTTAATAGAAATTTGGATATCCCCTTCAACATCTCTTATTGTTAAGAAACTAAGCTTACCCATTTTTCTCATAAGTACAATACGTCCTGCAACACTAACCCCATTTGTTCCATCTTCTAAATTTTTTGCATCTTTAATTTCATGTGTAATTTCAAATCTTTCTGGATATGGATTACATACTTCACTAATCTTTTCTACTTTTTCTCTTCTTACTATTTCTTGTTCAGTTAATTCTCTCATTATGCCACCTCTACTACTTTCGTATTTGTTACAACGTCTTGTAACGCTTTTTTATCTTTTCTAAATATTATCATTAATCCACTAACTAGCATTACTATAAATTGTATCATTCCTAATATACCAACTAAAGAAATATAATTTGTATCTCTAGTAGTAAATAGCAACACTAATATTATCATGTTATATAATACTGAATTTACAATAAAACTTCTGAAAATATAATCATTTATTGTTATTTCTCCATTTTCTTTTTCAACTTTTATACCCATTATTTTTTTGCCTAATGTTTGACCTTTATTTACGTATTGAAATACTACATAATATAAAATATATACTACTATACCCGCGATTGAAAAAAGAAAATTTTCTTTATCAATTTGATATGTAATTGGCGCAGTTTGATCTAAATATTTTTTTACATCTTCATCTGTATGATTTTCATCTGATAAATACTTTTCAGTAATTTCATTATATTCAATATGTAATGTTTTCAGATTTTTGCTTTCTGGTATTACAAATGAAACTAAATTAAGTAATACAGTAACTATTAGAAAATCTATTACATAACTAGCAAATCTTTTTCTAAAATTTACCTTCATTTTTTCATCACCTATTACTATAATATAACATTTCAAAATCTTTTAAAATACTTATTTATTAATTTTACTAATGTTTTTTACACTTTTTTACCAATTTCTTAATCAAAAGTTACTTTTCCTATTAAACCATCTCTTAAATCTCTAAGTACAATTTGATATACTTTCTCATAATCTATTTCTCCACCACGAATCATACAGCCCCTTTTTTTACCAATTGTATCGAGAGCTTCCACTAACTCTTCTTCATCATAATTAGTAATTCCATATCTTGATTCTAATAAATTTTTATACTTTTCATCTAATGTTTTTAATATATAAAAACATACTCTATCAATTGGTAAAACTTCTTCTTTAATTGCTGTCATAGATGCTAGATTATAAGCAACTATTTCATCATCTAATCTTGGCCATAAAATTCCTGGAGTATCTAACAGTTCAATATCTTTATTTATTCGTATCCAATCTAATGATTTAGTTACACCAGGTTTATTACCAACATTAACCGCTTTTCTACCTACTAATCTATTAATTAGTGTTGATTTACCTACGTTAGGAATACCTACTACTAAAGCTCGTATCTTTCTTGGTTGCATACCTTTTTCAATTCTTTTTTGATTCATTTCATTCATAATAGTATTTGTTTCTTCTATAATTTTATTTACATTTTTACCATTAATTAAATCAACTAAAATAACTTTGTAACCAGATTCTTCATAATACTTAATCCATTTATTAGTAGCATCCATATCACATAAATCCATCTTAGTCATTATTAAAATTCTTTTTTTATTTTTTACTAATTCATCAATATCCTTTATTTTAGAACTTTTTGGTATTCTTGCATCTACTACTTCATATACAATATCTACTAAATCTAATTTTTCTTTGATTAATCTCTTTGTTTTAGCCATATGACCTGGATACCAGTTGATGTTTGTTTTGTTTTCATTATTCATTATTTTCACCTACTTTATTTCTTCTTAGTATTACAAACTTCAATAAATTTTTTTAAAATATTATTCATATTTTCATCTATTTTATATAAACTTTCTGGATGAAATCTAACTCCCATATAAAATTCTTTATTATCAGCTTCTACTACTTCTTTATAATTATCATCACAAACTGCTACAACATTTAATTTTGGATGTGTTTTAATAGCATTTTTATGTCTAGAATTTACGGTTATTTCGTCTTTGTTTATTATTTTATAAAACTTTGAATTAAGATCATTTATTTTAATATTATGAACATAGTCTTCATTTGGTTTAGAATGTTCTTCAGGATTTGGTATTCTAAAAATACTACCACCTAATCCTCTTGCTATATTATTCTGCCCAGCACAAATTCCTAAACAAGGTATATCATTATCATAACAATATTTAGCAATAAAAGGTTCAAATACTTCACTTTCAGCTCCACCTTGTAATATAATTCCATCGCATAAATTTATTTGCTCTATAATATTTTCTTTATCTAATTTACTTTCATCTCTCTTCCAGTTATCATCTGTATATAAAATTTCTTCATTAGGAGATAGTATACCAATCGCAATTCCACCATTATCAAATATTACTTGTTTCATTTCATCTCTAATTAATGAATCTGTTCTAATGCTGTCTGTTTTTCTATGCTTTGCAACAATTCCTATAATAGCTTTACTCATATATTCTCACTCCTTTAATTTTGAAGATACTTTTTTATTTCATTAGCAGATAAATTATCATATAAGTTCAATAAACCTTTAGTAATTACTTCAGCATATTTATCACTTGGCTCATTTAAGATATCATATAATTTATGTTTAGCCGTAAAAGTAAACACTGGCAACTCATCAATATAATCTACTAATAATATAGCATCATATAATTTACAACTTTGTTCTTGTTTTAAAACATCTTTAAATTGGCTCATTTTTAATTTATAGATTTTTCCATAACATTTACCATCATGTTCATGATCTAAAAAAGCCATTCCTCCACCCCATCTTTTACTATTACCAGCAAAATAAACAGGATGTTTAAAAATATATTGTCTTTCTTCTAATGGCAATGATTTATCACTACATCCTTTCGATGTACTATATTTTTCTTTAACATCACCATTTATATAATACATAAATCTTTCGTAGTTAATATTAGAACCATAACAGGCATACCATACATATTGATTATCATCATACTTAACTAAATCTTCTTTATTTAATAAATCCATAACGCCACCTCTATTATTTGTATAAACTTTTTAATACATTTGTAATAGCATCTTCTGCTTTCCTGCCATTATCAGTAAATTCTAACTTAACTAATTTGCCATTTACTTTAAATATATAAGGATTTTTTGTTTTACTTATAAAATCTAAAATTTTTTCTTCTTTAGATTTCTTTCTACTAATTTTTATTTCACTTAATTCATCAATATCATCTATATTGACTTCATTCAAATCAATATTTTTACATTTCTTTAGTTTTTCTTTTAATTCTTTAATATTGCCTTTTTTCATAATTTATTCATTTTTATGCCAAAAATGTAAAAAGTTATTTTCCTAGAACCCTTATTTTATCTGGGGTTGTGATAGAGTTTCCTTAAATCCGTATCACCCAATTTATGTTTGTCGAATTTTGTCGATTTTCCATTATTAATCACTTCCTTTTACATTACTTTATCAATTTACATTTTTCTTGCTTCATCAATTTGTTTCTTACACTCATCATCCAAAATACCTGTTATTATATTTAAAGATTGTTTTGTTTTATCTGCTATGTCATAAATTGTGACATTCGGATTCATGTCAGGCTCACTATTTGTTCCAAAAATATAATTTGTAATTCTCGCTTTTATAGAAGCAGACATACACATAGTGCAACTCCATGCATTTGATATTAAAATATAATTAGACAAATTTTTAGTATTTAAATCTTTACAAGCCGTTCTTATTAAGTTTATTTCTGCATGAGCTGTTGGATCTATATCAGAATTCGATGTGTTATGAGCCTTATAAATTATATTCCCTTCCATATCCAATAAAAATGCAGCAAAAGGAGAATTACCTTCTTTAATTGCAAAGTTAACTTCTTCAATAACTAATTTCATTATTTTTTCCATTTTGTTTTTATCTACGTTCATAAATTTATTCCCTTCATTACCTATATAAATTTTCCAAACATTGTGTAAGACAATCATCGGCTGTTGGTCCATTTTTTGAAAAACTCATTCTAACAAGTTTTCCATTTACTTTAAACACATAAGGATTTTTTACTTGTGTTAAAAAATCTAAAATTCTTTCATTACTTGATTTTCTTCTGTCTATTTTAATAGAACTTATTTCATCCACTTCATCAGGATTAATATCTTCAAGCTTCATATCTTTACATCTCTTAATTTTTTTCTTCTAATTCTTGTATATTATACTTATCTTTCATATCCGTTACTATCCCCTAATAATTTAATCTTTTCATAATCCGTCGAATTCGACGGAATTAAAGATAAAATTACAATTTTTAACCTTTATCACTTACATCGAGTTTTTCAAGTTCATTTATATATTTGTCAAAATCACTAAGATATATTTGATCTTGTATAATTCTGTATTTTTCAAATTCAGATTCTGCTTTATCACAAGCAATTTTATGTGATATTTTTCCAGCATCTTGCAATATTTCTCTATCAGTAAGTTTTAAAAATTCATCTAATCTATTTGACCAATCTTCCATTGTCATAGGTATATGTCTCATTGCTCTACTCTCAGCTAAATCAAGATAAGCAGAGACAATTCTTCTTAACGAATATAATTCTTCTTCACTTAAATAATTTTTTGCAATTACAACATCACTTTTAATTATTTTACCATTTGGAGCATCAGACCAATTAGTAAGTCCCATATGTTCTTTATTAGAGTCTACTCTATTATATATAATTTCAGCTGCTGTATTTCCTGTTACTGCATAGTGCATTTTATTTTGAACTTTTTTAAAAAATTCTATAGTTGTCTTAGAATTTCTATCATAATCAATACTAGTAGCATATATATCTGTTATTTTTTGATAAAATCTTCTTTCAGATAGCCTTATTTCTCTAATTCTTTCAAGTAATTCATCAAAATATTTTTCAGTTAAAATTGAACCACTATTTTTAAGTCTTTCATCATCCATTGCAAAACCTTTAATAGTATATTCCTTTACAATTTCATTTGCCCATTTTCTGAATTGAACAGCTCTTTCATTATCCACTTTAAAACCTAAAGCAATGATCATTTGTAAATTATAGTGAACAACATCTCTTGTAACTTCTCTATTTCCTTCTTTTTGAACTATTCGAAATTTTCGAATAGTTGAATCTTCGCCCAACTCACTATCATTATATATTTTTTTTATATGATAATTTATTGTATTTATTTCTACATTATATAAAGTAGACAACATTTTTTGAGTAAGCCAAATGTTCTCATCTTCATATCTTACCTCAATTGCTTCTTTATCATCTCCAGTTGCAGCAATAAAAGTCAAATATTCTGCTGCACTAGATCTAATTGTTACTTCATTTTTTTTCTTCATAGTTACCTCCTTTTCTAATTTCTTAAATGGTGTAATACCTTATTTTTCCATCTGTCACTAATATTTTAAACTGACTACAATTTGTAGCCACTTCACTGCCCTCTTTTTTTCACTATCCAAAATACTTCTTATTTCATTTTATCCAAATAAATTTGAAATTGTTTGTAACTTATTATCAATACAAATCCCCCCTTTTTCTAAACAAATAATTTCTGTTTTATATTTACATTTGTATTAAACATTTGATCTTTAAAAATATATATAACTAATGCTATTTTTTAAGTTTTTTAACTCCAATTATAATAAGGGGTTAAACGCTGATGTCACCTTGATAATTCCTATCCCATTTTTTGTTAAAATCAGCATATTTTTGCTGTTTTTTGCCTTTTTTTAGCACTTTTTCAATAAAATATGCATTATCTAATTTCTAGAAACCCTTTATTTTTATATGGGTTTGTGAAAAGGATTAAATAAATTGATGTCAAGCAGTTTATATTAGTTTTATTTTCGTTAATATTATCACTTCCTTTTTAAAGTTTCAAACACATATTATTATAACACAAAAAGGTAGAATAGTATCTACCTTATAAATTGTAATTTATTATTTTAAAAATAAATCATAATATTCTTCGAAAGTAATATTATTTTTATAAATATATTCTGCTGCATTTTTACCAACATATCTTATATGCCATTCTTCAGCACCATAACCAGTTATTTTTTCTTTTCTTTCTTGATACCTTATTATAAAACCATAATTATGTGCATTTTCTTTAATCCATAAATATTCTTTTGAATTTTTAAATATATCACATTCTAATGATTCTAAGTCTATGGCTAAACCTGTTTGATGTTCTGAATGTCCAGGAACTGCTACATATTTATTTACATAACTTTTGCCATATAATTTTGAATAGATATTGTATAACTTTTTTTGTTCGTTATAACTTCTATATGCAGATGTTACAGAAATATTTAATCCTTCATTAATTGAACCTAAACACATTTGTTCATATGCACTTGCAGTTTCTTCTTCTAAATAAAAATTACCTAAGGAACACATTTTTACCTCAACTAAATTATCAGGTTTAAAATCCCTATTTAATTTATTTTCTTTATTGACAAGAATATATTTATAATCATTTACTTTTTCAATATTTATATTATAATTTTCTTTATTTTTATTTATTAAAAAAATAATTAGGGATGTAACAAATACAACTAATAATATTTTATATTTTCTTTTCCTTTTCATTATTATTAACTCCAACTAATAACAATTCAAATTATAAATATTT
>JAZQBG010000043.1:0-3357 GCA_045545595.1 Bacilli bacterium | reverse complement strand
TTTTCTAATACGAAGTCATAATCGATCTCGAAGTATTCACTAATTAAGTACGCAAGCATCTCTTTATTTTCTTCTTTACCAAACACTTCTTCAAACATTGCATTAGTTATAAGTGGTATTATTTTTGTGTTTTCTTTTAACATTTTAATCACCTCACCACGAATATAACACTACTAAAACTATTATTCAAATGAGTGATTTTTAATATCTTAATCTCTATTACATACCAATATTTAAAAAGATACAGAATATTTTACTAATTCTGTATCTTCTACACTTCAATTATTTTAATTCTATACTTTTTTATTTTTTACAATAAATTTCCACCAGCATAGCTGGTGGTTTTTCATTTGCGCCTAAAAGGCTTTACTACTGGCTTCCACTGAAGTGGCCTTTGCGACTGACATTTGCAATTGTCACTCGCTTACCCTTTGAAAGGGTCGAAATCTTCTATAGTCATTTGTTGACTTAATTTATCTTCTTTTAATTGATTGGCTATATATTCTTTTATTTTCTTTGTGTTCTTCCCTACGGTATCTACATAATATCCTCTACACCAAAACTCTCGATTTCTATATTGATATCTCATATTTGCCCACCTACTGTATATCATTATGCTGCTTTTCCCTTTCAAAAATCCCATTACACTTGATACACTATATTTAGGTGGTATTTCTACTAACATATGTATATGGTCTGGACATACTTCTGCTTCTATTATTGTTATTCCTTTCCACTCACATAATTGTCTTAATATTGCTCCTATTTCCAATCGTTTACTCTCATAGAACACCTTTCTTCTGTATTTTGGTGCAAATACTATGTGATACTTGCAATTCCACGTTGTATGTGCTAAACTTTGTATATCATTTATTTTGATATTTTTCATTCTAAATGTTCTCCTTCCTATAATACTATTTGCTTCCTGTCAGTCGCAAATGTATTATATCGGAAGGAGTTTTATTTTACAATTACCGCTAAAGCTTTTACTGAACCCCCAGATAGTCTGGGGGTTTTCTCTAACAAAAAATCCACCGGTGACAACCGGTGGTTTTTCTAACTCCCCTATAAGGGGAATAATACAGGCAGCTCCCATATGGGAGCTTTTTAAATCCGCCAACCGCTCATGTCAATCTAACTAACCCTTAAAAGGGTCACAATATTCTTTTACGCTTTTCTTATCTTGAATCATATCTTCAGTTTCTTGTTCTCTTATATACTTCTTAATCGTATTTTTATTTAACCCAACAGTGCTAACATAATATCCCTTTGCCCAAAAACTGCGTTGTCCATACTTATATTTTAGATTTACGTGATTTTCAAAAATCATTAAACAACTTTTTCCTTTCAAATATCCCATAAATTGTGATACACTTATTTTAGATGGAATTTTAACCAACATGTGCACGTGATCTATACATGCGTTAGCTTCTACTATTTCCACGCCTTTGTATTCACAAAGACGTCTAAGTATCACGCCAATGTCCCTTCTTAATTTTCCATATATAGCTTTTCTTCTATATTTTGGAATAAATACAATATGATATTGACAATTCCATTTGGTATGGGACAATTGTCTTTCATCTATATTCGCTCTTTTTGACATTTGTACCTCCTTTTGACAATATTTGGTTGGCAGACCATTTTAATTGTATCAAAAGGAGGTACAAATGTTTTACTTAACGCTTCCGCTTTTTCTATTCACACCCGTATAACGGGTGGTTTTGTATGTGACTCTGATGAGTCACATAATAAAAGAATTAAAATAAAATGAATTTATTTTAATTCGCGCCTATCGGCCAAAAATAAAAACTGGTATACTAATAATGTGATCTGGTATGAAGGAAGAAATAGAATGGTATAATGCAAATTTTTATAATAATAGAACAATAAAATTCAGATTAAAAGAAATATTTTCTGACCATTGGGATAATTTTATTAATGATAATCCCAATCTTTCTATTAGACCAATTGTAATCAAAGAAGTTAATAAAATGATTTCTTGCCGTACTTCTAGTTTGGGCTATTCTGTTTATGAATGTCCTGACTGCGGAGAAATTAAGTTTTCCTATCACACTTGTAAAAGTAGATTTTGTCCTTCTTGTGGTAATAAGTACGTTAGAAAAAGAACTGAGGCAGTTTTACAAAAATGTTATAACTGTAAACATAGACATATTGTTTTCACTATCTCTGATTACCTTTGGGATTTTTTTAGGATGGATAGAAAACTTCTCAATTTATTATTCCAAGCCGTTTCTAAAACTATTCTTTCATGGTTTAAAGATAAGTATAAATCTCAAAAATACACACCTGGTTTTATTTGTGTATTACATACATATGGCAGAGACATGAAATGGAATCCTCATATTCATACTATTGTTACAGAAGGTGCGATGGGTAATTCTAATGTATTTAAAAAATTTGATTTTATTTCTTGTGACGCTCTTCGCAAACGTTTCCAAAAAATTCTTTTAGATTTATTAGAACAATCTCTTGGTAAAGAAAATTTTAAAAGTCTTAAAAATTTCATATATACAAAGTCTGATAAAGGTTTTTATGTTTATGCAGAAAAGAAATTTAATCACTCTACTAAAAATATGATTGAATACGCTGTCAGATATACTGGCAAGCCAGCTATGGCTGAGTCTCGTATTTTAGATTACGATGGTGAATATGTTACTTTTTGGTACCAAAGACACGAGGACAATAAAATTATAGAAGAACGTATTCATGTTTATGAATTTTTTAAACGTTTAATTATTCATATTCCAGATGGACATTTTAAAACAGTTAGATATTATGGTATTTATTCTAAAAAACACAAATTTCATGATAAAATGGTTATGTTAATTAAATCTCAAATTCATGGTTTTAGGAATTCCCTTAATACTTGGAGATTGATGATTTTAAAAGATTTTGATATTGATCCTTTGACATGTCCTAATTGTGGTAACCTAATGTTATGGCAATATCGAGTCTGTTAGAAAGGTGTGTTTTAATGATTAAATTTGATTTCTCTACAATTCCTATCCCCCTTAGCGGGAAAGTTGTGGAGTATATTTGTCCTAAATGTAGTTCTTCGTTTGAAACGCCTATTGAAATGGTTTTAGAATTTGAAGAAGAAGATATGTTTAATGGACTTCCTATTTCTACCCCTCCTTATGTTGTTTGTCCTAGTTGTAAATATGACAAATCTGTTCCTATTGATTACAAATCTAAAAGAGGTTACCATCATAAATATAATAAATAAATTTCTTTTACTTTTTTATCTCAAATTCATAGTTATATGAATTTCTTTGGTGTGGTCTTAACGTCCACTCCTTTTTGTTCTTTATTTGGAGCAAATTCCTTATAAAA
>JAZQBG010000042.1:0-6762 GCA_045545595.1 Bacilli bacterium | reverse complement strand
ATATGTCATTTTTTGATAGATATTAAAGGATATTCTATGTAAAAACTTACCTAAAAATGGGAGTGTTTTACAAAATATGAAGAATTTCCTTTAAATATATAGGAAAAACTGGTAGATGTTGTAGTAACTCTACACACTACCTAGAAAATTAAGAGGTGATTTTAATGGAAAAATATGTACCACCATTTACTATTTCAAATAAAATGTTAGAATTAGTTGGAAGCATAATGGAAAAAGTTGGAAAGTTAGATAATTTTAGTAATTTAAATAAAATGCCAGTATTAAGAAGAAACAATCGTATTCATTCAATACACTCGTCTTTAGCAATTGAAGCAAATTCACTATCATTTAATCAAGTTAAAGATGTTATTAATGGTAAATTAGTACTGGGAGATCAAAAAGAAATACAAGAAGTAAAAAATGCATACAGAGCTTATGAGATGATGAGTAAATCTAATCCATACAGAATTGAGGATTTATTAAAAGTACATGGAGTTATGACATTCTTAACTGTAGAAGAATCTGGAGTATTTAGAAAAGGAGAAGAAGGCGTATTTGATGAAAATGGTAATTGTATTTTTATTGCACCTAAACCTGAATATGTAGAATCTTTAATGAATGATTTATTTAATTGGATGAAAGAATTTAAAAATGAAATACACCCATTAATATTATCTTCTATATTTCATTATGAATTTGTATTTATTCATCCATTTAGTGATGGAAATGGTAGAACTGCTCGTCTTTGGCAAAATATAATTTTATCTAAATGGAAAGAAATATTTGAATACGTACCTATTGAATCACAAATAAAGAAATATCAAGAAGAATATTATAAAGCTATTAATAATTGTAATAAAACAGGTAATTCTAATGAATTTATAGAATTCATGTTAGACATGATTAATAAAGAGTTAGATAATTTATTATCAAATACTGAAATGGAAATAACACATATAAGTGGATATGTAACTAAATTACTTGAAGTAATGGATTATAATATTCCAATGAGTGCATTTGAAATAATGGAAAAGTTAGGCTTAAAATCTAAAGACTCATTTAGAGATAATTATTTAAATCCAGCATTAGAATGTGGGTTAATTAAAATGACTCTACCAGATAAGCCAACTAGTAAAAATCAAATGTACTATAAGGATTAACAGTAAATTGATATTTTTAAGGAATAAATATGTATTTTTTCTAAAAAACGAAAAAAATATGATATAATATGTCTTACTTAACGAACGAGGTGATTGTTTTGGATAATGATTTAACTACATCAGTATTATTTTATAGAAGTGGAAAATCTTATTATTATAATTTTAATGGGAAAACTTATGAAGTAAATGCTATAACGATTAATAAATTAAAAGAATCATTAAATGTTCCATTTAAAATTCAATTTTCTGGATTATCAAGAGCACAAATAGGAAGAGTTATAGGAGATTTGTTAGATAGTACAATAGATGTAAAAATAAAAAAGATAAATGCTGAAACAAATAATTTATTAAAATATGAAGCAATATTTATTAGACAAAAAAATATGTTGAAGTATATAAAGTTCCAAATGTAAGTTCTTTATATAGTAGAAGTACAAATTGTAATCCATTTTTATATACTAGCATTAATTCAAAAAAAGTATTGATAGAAGTAACAAAGGAACATGCGAAAAATAATAAAGGTGATTATTACTTTTTATCTTGTGATTTGGATTTATCAGAAAAAGAGTTTTTTTGTTCACTATATGATAAGTTAGAATGTGATTATGTATATAAGTTAGAAAATAATTTAAGTGCTAAAAAAAACAAATCAAAAAAGATTAAATAAAAGGTTAAAATAAGGAGGTTTTGCTATGGCTAATTTAGAAATAGATAAAGAAAAAGCAGATAAGTTCTTAATGGATTATATAGAAGGATTAAAGATAAGTGAAGCTAAAAGAAAAGAAATATTTTCTAATACTAATTATGTAAAATGGCTTGAAAGTTTTACAATAGAACATCCAGGTTTTTCGGATGATGATTGGTTATATTTTCCAGAAAAAATATCACAAGAAGATAATGAAAAAGTTAAAAATCTTCATTTGTTCTATGAGGGAATTGAACTTTATGCTAAAAAAAATTATCTCTATCCTACTGAATGTGATTTTGGTGGTTATTATAATATAAAATTAGATAATATAAGTTATGAAATAGGTATGCTAGTAGGACAAGGAACTTTATTTTTCTGTAATAGAAAGCCACTTGATAAAGATTTAGAATATATAGATTTTAATGATATTATAGCTGATAAGAAAAAAGATGGTGTTGATGTAATAACACAACAATTAAAAGATTTATCTAACAGTGTATTAGAATTACATAAAAAAGGTATTCCATTAACTGCTATTATAGAAACATTAGATACTACTTTAACTGGAATAAAGGAAGAAGAAAAAAATCCAACAAAAACTTTAAAAAGAAATTAAGTATATAGTTAAGCCTATATGCTTTTTATTTTTTTTAAAAACTACTAATTTTAGTACAATTTAAAAACAACACAAAAACTACAAAAAACAACACGAATTAGACATGAAATAAGCTTGACTACGTTTTGTCAAGTGGTATAATATAGTAAAATAAGAAAAAATTATGTTGAGAGGAACTTTTGTTTCTCTCTTTTTTGTTGGGAGATGATAATATAAATTAAAAAATATATAAAAAACATATTTTTAATGAAACACAAAAAGTGGTCACTATTTATAAATTTAGTAGTCACTTTTTTTAAGAGTTTACTTTATAGTTTACATTTTATTCAATAATAAAAATATTCCCCTGTCGAGAAAAGTTTCCCACAATTTTACGAAAGTATAAATAACTATAGTTATCCAAACATAAAATTAAATGGTGATAGGAATGTTTCGTAAACATATTAATAAAAAAATCAAGATTGTATTAATCGTAATATTCTTTCTTTTTATTTTAATTGTATGTAAAGTAGGATATATTCAATTGTTTCAGTATAGTAAACTAAATAAACTTGCTAGTGATTTATGGAGTAGAAATTTACCAATAGAAGCTAATAGGGGTAAAATATATGATAGGAATGGAAAAATACTTGCCGATAATCTTACAACAACTTCATTGGTATTAATACCTAATCAAATTAAGGATAAAGATAAAGTGAGTCAAGATTTAGCTGATATATTAGGTGTTACTAAGGAAGAAATGGATAAACATGTTAAAAAGAGTACTTCTATTGAAAGAGTTCATCCTGAGGGTAGAAGACTAGATTACGAAACAGCAGACAAAATAAATGCATTAAATTATGATGGTGTATATTTAGTTAAAGAATCAAAAAGATTTTATCCTAATAGTAATTATTTAGCTCATGTTTTAGGTTTTGTTGGGATAGATAATCAAGGATTAAGTGGTTTAGAATTAGAATATGATGAATATTTGATGGGTAGTAGCGGTGCGATAAAATATTTTTCAGATGCCAAAGGAAATCGTTTACAAATGGCAGAGGTATACCAAAAACCACAAGATGGAATGAATATGCAGTTAACTATAAACTATGACATTCAAGAATCAATTGAAAGAGAATTAGATAATGTTGTCAAAAAGTACAACCCAGAAAAAGCATTGATTGTCGCAATGGATCCTGATACTGGAGAAATATTAGGGATGAGTTCTAGACCTAATTTTGATCCTAATAATTACCAAGATTATACCCTTGAAGAAACTAGTAGAAATTTACCTATATGGGCAACATACGAACCAGGGTCAACATTTAAAATTATCACTTTAGCTACTGCATTAGAAGAAGGTAAAGTTAATTTAGATAAAGAAACATTTTATGATGGAGGAAGTGTACAAGTAGAAAATGCCAGAATTAAGTGCTGGAAAGCAGGTGGTCATGGACATCAAACATTCTTAGAAGTTGTACAAAACTCTTGTAATCCTGGATTTGTTGAGTTAGGTCAAAGATTAGGAAAAGATACATTATTTAGTTACATAAATAAATTTGGATTTGGTGAAAAAACGGGAATAGATCTAAATGGTGAGTCTAGTGGGATAATGTTTTCAATGGACCGCGTTGGTCCAGTTGAACTTGCTACTACTGCATTTGGGCAAGGTGTATCAGTTACTCCTATTCAACAAATTACTGCAGTATCTGCAGCAATAAATGGTGGTAAGTTAGTTACTCCTTATATTGTAAAAGGATTTATGGAACCAGAAACTAATACAATAGTTGAAGAAAGAACTACTAAAACAAAAAGACAAGTAATTAGTGAAGAAACTAGTGAAAAGGTAAGATATGCACTAGAACACGTTGTATCACTTGGTTCAGGTAGAAATGCATATATAGATGGATATAGGGTAGGTGGTAAAACTGGTACAGCACAAAAAGTTCAAAATGGAGCATACATGGTAGGAAATTACATAGTTTCATTTATTGGATTTATGCCTGCAGATGACCCAGAGATTATTTTATATGTTGCAGTTGATAATCCTAAAGGTGTAGTCCAATACGGTGGTACTGTACACGCTCTCTTAAGTGAAAATAGAGATAAAGCCTTATTTTATAAGGGATTACAAGCGAAACTGAAACGCTTTTAATATACAAAATTGAAAGGTTGAGGTAAAATGAAAAAATTAGAAGATTTAAGATTTGTTTTAACTGATGAGATGAATAAAATGTTTATTGAAGTACTAATTATCAAACAAAGATTAGAGGAAGATATCACACTAAAAGAACAAATGGCTCTAGAAAAAGAGCTCAAGATTTTAACTAGTAAGTTTATCAAAGAGTTTAGAAAAAATAATATACAGCAAATTAAAGAGTACAAAGAACTAGTAAATCAGTAGAGAGCACTTGCTCTCTTTTTAGATACCAAACAAAAAGCGAACATCAAAACTCTTAAAAATGTGTTATAATATCTATCAATTAACTTATCTTTTTGTTAAGATTTAATTGTTCCGGAACAAATACAATGTTAAAGGAGTGGTGATGAAATGTTAATATATGGTTATGTAGGTAAAAAGGCTTTGAAAACAAAAGATTTTTGGAATAACTTACAAACAAACAGAGCATTATATTGTTATAATTATGATTTAACAAAAGAAAATGCTACTTATGAAAAAGGAAATTTACTAGCAAGACACGTTTATAATTCTTATACTACATTATGTAAGTTTAATAATTCTTTAGTTAGTACTTATGAAGTAAGCAACAATTATATAAGTAATATAGAATTTGTAAAAAAATATTTAGAAGAAAATCAAGATATAGAAAATAGTATAGATAGTAAGTGTAGAAATATCTATGACCATTTAAGAGTTTGGTATAAAAGATTATGTACTAACCCAAATTCTTTAGATGATATAAAATGGCAAGTTGTTAAAACTATGAAATTTTATGAAAAGCAAGAAATATTTAGAGTAGCAAGTATTAACTTAAAACAAAACTATCAAGATTTTGTTATATAATCATCACTCCATCAAAAGGAGGAATAATGAAAGATTATAATAAAAAATTATCTTTAATGGAAGATAAAAATGATTTATATCAAAAACAAGCACAAGAATATTTAAAAAAGAGGGTTATAAAATCTGCTTTAGATACTTACACTGGAACTAAGGTAGAAGATAAAGAAGTTAGAAAATTTGTAACATACTTAGATAGATTTGTAAGACAAACTACTTCTAAAAATGATATTAACTATAGAATATCAAGTTTATATAACTATATTGTAAGTAAATATAGTGACTATATGGAAATAAATCAAATAGTACTAGATGAAAACTAATTTATAACAAGTACTAGAGTACTCCTATACACAAAAGAAAGGAGGATTAAACTTAATTATAACCTTTTAGAAACAAAAAGAGTGCTGATACACTTAAGTATTAGTACTCTTATTTTTTGTCATCATTATTTTTTTTCTTTGTTAAAATAGGACCTTTTCTATGTTCTTCAAACATTTCAAATAATCTTTTATTTCTTTCGGTAATTTTAGCATAGGTATCATCTTCAAATACAATACCTCTATCTCTAAAAGCAGAATACATTTCACTTATACTTCCGTGATTATATTCCCAAATAAATTCTCCTCTATAAATACTTCTTTCATTATTGTATATACCATATCCATCTTCATTTACTGAAGTATAAAGAACTGATTTACCACTTTTGTATGTTAATCTAATAACATCACTTTTACCAGCAACATTACCTAAATATTCCATTACACATATACTACCAAATTGAGTATTATTAGTTT
This sequence comes from Bacilli bacterium, assembly GCA_045545595.1. GTDB lineage: Bacteria > Bacillota_I > Bacilli_A > RF39 > UBA660 > SIG205. The sequence goes on along the minus strand of JAZQBG010000042.1, from coordinate 500 downwards.
TTACATATTCTATCAATTCTTCTTCGGTATCAAAAAATGAACTTTTAAACGCTCCATAAAACCCATATAATCTCATTTGAGGCTCAGGTATTTCAGTAAGTGGGTTGATATTTTTTGGTTCTCCATCAACATAACGTTTCATATCCCATTGTGGTTCATCTTTTTTACTATTTAAAATATTTATTAGTTCATTAGAAAATAATTTATTTTCGTTTTCTTTAGACATAAAGTATAACCTCCCTTATTCAAATATTATAACATAAAATAAGGATTTTTGTTTATTTATTTATTTATTTTTTTAATAAATTAAAGACTAACCTTATGTCTATTTTTTATTTTTTTTATAATATATTTATTATTATATATACTAGAGTATATAATTGTATTTTCTTTATTAGTTAAATACTATTAAGTATATTAAATAAAATATATATAATAATTATATTTATAAATAATATATATCTTAAACATAATGGAACTTAGATATATTCAAATAATTA
>JAZQBG010000041.1:0-9864 GCA_045545595.1 Bacilli bacterium | reverse complement strand
AGTTGCATTCATCAGCCGAAGCCAATAGTTAGTCTCAACAGCCTCTTTTAAGGCAATGTTTATTTTGGAAGCAAAATCCGCACGGCTTTGTGCCTGTTGTGCTTCTGCAATATTTGCACCGATACTGGTACCTGCGCGGAGCAGCTGCTTGGACAATGTGTATTCTTTTTTGGTTTTTCTTATATATCCTTTTATAATTATTAAAAGAATTAAAGGGGAAGAAGAATTGCTCGAAAAAGAGCTTAACGGTTATACACAATATAAACAAACGGTTAAATATTGTTTGATACCGTTTATTTGGTAATGTTATTTGATTTGGAGATTTTTTATGAATAATCACAAAAAGAAAATGGTAGCACCCATTGTTGTTACGGTTATTATGGCACTTTATTATATTGTTTACTTTGGCTTTTTAATTACGCTGTTAGGTGGTGTGTGGAAATGGATTTTGGGTATATTTCCGCTTGCCTTTACGGCAGTAACAGTCAAGGTTTGCATAGAAAGAATTAATGAAATAAAGAAAGGTGAAGAAGATGATATTAGTAAATACTGATTATATTAGTGGTAAGGAATTTGAAATGCTAGGACTTGTTAAGGGAAGTACAATTCAATCCAAACATGTTGGTAAAGATATTGCACAAAGTTTTAAAACTTTAGTAGGAGGAGAACTTAAATCATATAATGAAATGATGAATGATGCGAGAGCTCTTGCAACAAAAAGAATGGTTGAAGAAGCAGAATCTCTTAAGGCAGATGCAATTGTTAATATACGCTATGCTTCGTCTGCAGTTATGCAAGGTGCAGCTGAAGTAATTGTTTATGGAACAGCAGTTAAATTTGTTAAATAGTAATTGAGAGGTGGTTATTAATGAAAATTAAAAAAGCATTTAAAATAAGTATAATTGTTTTGTTAATATTTATTATTCTGCTTTGTTTAAATGTTCTTGTTCAGAAAAAATTTATTAAAACTTATACTTATACAGAACTTGAAAATAGAGGATATACTGTACAAGATGTTAGTGAAATAAAAATTAATCATTCTTATTTAAATAAAATTCTTAGTTATAATGAATGGAGAATATCTGTAGAATTTGATAAAGAACCTGATATTTTATTCTGGTTTACTTATAAAAATAATAAGATTGTTTTTCAAGGTGTAAGTTCTGAACCTATGCTTGATAAGGATGAAATTCGTGATTATTCAAAAAGATATAAAGATGGAACATTATTAGAAAAATAGTATATGGAGTGATAGAAAATGAAAAATTTAAAATTATTTTTTTCAGCATTGACAGTAGCATTTGCAATATTGGGTTTAACTAAAGCTGTTTCTACTAATATTACAATGCCTATAATGTTTGTTTGTTTATCAACTACGATGTTTATAACATCAAAAGAATATAAAGATAAAAAGCAAAAAAATACATCAGTTTATTTCTTATTATTGGGAATATTTTTGTTGATAGTTACTGCTTATAATGTTGCTTCAATGATATGGGGAATTTAAAAAAAACAAATTACAATTTATAGAGCAGATTAAAATTATTATCTGCTTTTTTCGTGGTATAATATTAGAGAAGATTTAATAGAAGAAGTGATGTGAATAGCAAAAATTAGGGTGGTGAGTATATGGATAAAACTTATATGTGCATAGATTTAAAAAGTTTTTATGCTTCAGTAGAATGTAGAGAGAGAAATTTAGATCCGTTAGACACTAACCTTGTTGTTGCAGATGAAGAGAGAACAGATAAAACGATTTGTTTGGCTGTTTCACCATCATTAAAATCTTACGGTATATCAGGAAGAGCGAGATTATTTGAAGCTAAACAAAAAGTAAGAGAAGTAAACTATCAAAGAAAAAAGGATAATCATTATAAACCATTTATTGGTAAATCTTATATAAATTCAGAACTAATTAAGGACAATAGTTTAGAATTAGATTTTATAAAAGCTGTTCCTCGTATGAAATTGTATATGAAATATAGTACAGATATATACAATATATATTTAAAATATATTGCACCAGAAGATATTTTAGTTTATTCAATTGATGAAGTATTTTGTGATATTACGAATTATTTAAAATTTTATAAAATGACAGCTGAAGAACTTGTTATGAAAATGATTGAAGATGTTTACAACACAACAGGTATTACAGCGACGGCTGGAATTGGTACTAATATGTTTCTGGCAAAAGTTGCAATGGATATTACTGCAAAAAAAATGCAACCTAATGAATTTGGCGTTAGAATTGCAACTTTAGATGAAAGAAAATTTAAAGAACAATTATGGAATCATAAACCACTAACAGATTTTTGGAGAATAGGTAAAGGTTATGCAAAAAAATTAGAAGATAATAAAATGTATACAATGGGTGATGTTGCAAGGATGTCAATAAATAATGAAGATTTACTTTTTAAATTGTTTGGTGTAAATGCAGAATTTTTAATAGATCATGCTTGGGGTTATGAACCGTGCACTATTGAACAAGCAAAAAGTTATAAACCAACATCAAACAGCATCAGTTCAGGACAAGTATTACATTGTCCTTATGATTATAAAAAGACAAAACTTATTGTAAAAGAAATGGTAGATAATCTCGTTCTTGATTTAGTAGAAAAAAAATTAAAAGCAAGTCAATTTGTATTAACAATAGGTTATGATATAGATAATTTAACAAATCCTAAAATTAGTAAATTATATAATGGTGAAATAACAACTGATATGTATGGGAGAAAGATTCCTAAACACGCACACGGTACTATTAATATTGACCACAAAACTTCATCAACAACAATAATAATGAATGAAGTTTTAAAGTTGTATGATAGAATAACAAATCCTATTTTATTAGTTAGAAGAATTAATTTAGTTGCAAGTAATGTAGTAAGTGAGGATAAGGTAGAGAATAAACCACAAAGGCAACAATTAGATTTGTTTACGAATTATCAGGAACAAGATGAGTTAAATAAAAAACAAATAGAACGTGAAAAAGAAGATGCTAAAATTCAAAAAACAATCTTAGAATTAAAAAGAAGATATGGAAAAAATGCAATATTAAAAGGAATGAATTTAGAGGAAGGAGCAACTGCAATTGAAAGAAATCGTGAAGTAGGAGGTCATAAAGGATAATGAATGATTACACAGATATTATAGATTTAAATAGACCATTATCTAAACATGCAAATTTAGGAGTTGAATCACGTGCAGCACAATTTGCTCCTTTTGCAGCTTTAACTGGATATGATGCAGAAATAAGAGAAACTGCTAGATTAACAGACAAAAAAATAGAAGTTGATGATGGACTGAAAGATTTATTAAATTCAAAATTAGCATATTTGAATGAAAATATAAAAGAACGAAATGAAATAACAATTACTTTCTTCGTAAAAGATAAAACAAAAGAAGGTGGTAGTTATGAAACAGTTAATGGTATTATTAAAAAAATAGATCCAATAGAAGGAATAATAAAATTAGAAAACAAGAATATTATATTAATGCAAGATATTTTAAGTATAACTGGTGATATATTTAAAAATATGTATGATTCATACGAATAGTAATTTGTATGAATTTTTTAATTATTGAAAGGAGAAATTTATGAGTACAGATTATATTAGAAGTTTATTAATTATGTTTAACAATAGAAGTCTTTATGAAATAGAAACGGCATTAGCAATATATGAATTTATGGATAAAGATGTTAAGGATGTATCTGATGATGAAATTTTAAAAGTATATGATTTAATTCGTTCACAGAATGAAATATATAATGATTATATTAAAGAAGAGATAATTAAAATTGAAAAAGAATATGATAGACAAAAACAAGAAAAAGAACAAGAAGATTTAGAAAAATAAGATATTATGTAGAATTATATGGTATAATTAAATTATCAGAAAAATACAGGAGGTGAATCTGAATGAAAAAATCTGAAATCATTGAAGCATTAGCAAGTAAAACTGGTTTTACTAAAGCAGATGTTACTAAAGTATATGAAGGAACTTTTGAATTGTTTAAAGAAGAACTAGCAAAAGGTAATGATGTAGCAATAGCTGGATTTGGAACTTTCACAGTTAAAGAGAAACCAGCAAGAGATGGAATAAATCCGTTAACAAAAGCACCATTACACATTCCTGCTAGAAAAGCAGTAGGATTTAAAGCCGGAAAAGCATTAAAAGAAACTGTTAATAATTAATTTAATCAAAAGTGATTTAAGGTTAGTATTGAGAATACTAATCTTTTTTTGTTAAAGGAAAGGAGAATATGATGATTAAATTATCTAAATTGTTAGGGGAAAAGAGTGGAATATCTACTGAAGAATTTAAATCTAAAATAACAAAAACTTATATTAAAGAAATTATGTTAGAATATATAGAAGAATTAGCAGATGAGAAATGTATAGAAGAATGTAAAGTTAGTTTTAACTACAATATGTTAAGAAGAGATTTATCATTAGATGAAGCAATAGATATTATTTCTGGTGAAACATCACAAAAGATTTATGAATGCGTTAATGAATTAATTGATTTTGATGAAATACAGAGAGAACCAGATTGTGAGATAGAAGAAGATGAAATGGAGAAATAAAAAATGAAAAAAATAAAAATTTTCTTATTATTTTTATTACTATTTATATTTGGTTTTAGTTTATATAGGATTAAAACTATAAAAAAAGAATTAAATACTTCTGAAGAAATAAAAGAAGAATTAATTGAATTGATAGAAATACCTGAAACTCCTTCTGAAGAACCAAATTTTGAAGTTAATTTTGAAGAATTAAAAAAAATAAATCCTGATGTTGTAGGATGGATAGCAATAGAAGGGACACAAGTAAATTATCCCATTGTCCAATCAAAAGATAATTCGTATTATCTTAATCATTCATTTGATAAAAAATGGAATTCATTAGGCAGTATATTTATGGATTATAGATCTACAAATGATTTTTCTGATTACAACACTTTTATTTATGGTCATCACACAAAAAATGGAAGTATGTTTGGAGAATTATATAAATATATGGATGTTTCTTTTTATAAGGAAAATCCTTTCTTTTATATATATACTCCTAATGGAAATTATAAAATAGAAATAATAAGCGCTTATTTAGATAAAGCATCTTCCAATTCATATAATCAATCTTTTGAATCCATAGAGATGTATGATGATTATATTAATTTAATAACTGAAAAAAGTAGATATAAAACAAATGTTAATGTTGATTATAAAACAGATAAACTTATTACACTATATTCATGTTCGCATGAAACAAATAGAGAAAAAAATGACCGTTACTTTATACATGGTGTAATTAGAAACAAAAATGTTTAAATATACTAAAAAAATGTTATAATATTTATAGGAATAGGTGATGTTATGGGTAAGACATATTCAAGTATATGTAATGAATGTAATAAACTCTATAATTATGATGTTGGAATTGGCTCTGCTTATAGTATTGATAATTTGCTCAATATAAACAGTGAATTTAATTTGTCTAATTTATTTGCAGAAAGGAATCGCAAAGAAGACCTCATAAATATATTAAAATCAGGTTGCTACAAGTTAGAAGACGATTATGGGCATAAAATGTGTATATGCGATACCTGTGGGGCAATTTACTCAAGATTTATATTTAAATTATATAATAGTGATAATGAAATTTTTTCTCCAAAATATAAATGTCATACCTGCAGAAGAAAATTAAGGGTTTTAGAGAATGACGAAATATTAAATCAAAAATTTATATGTCAAAGTTGTAAAAAAGAAATAAGTTTTTATTTAAGCAGTGAATGGAACTAGTAATAGTTCTTTTTTTATTATTAAAATGATTTTTTTTGTTTAAAATTTTGAAAAAAGTACCAATATTAAGATAGGAGATGATAATAATGTCTGTTATGTGTGTAACAAGTTTTAACAAACAAGGCGAAGAAATAAAAACAAAAGATGTAGTTTTAAATAATGAAAATGTATATAAAATTTTGAGAAAGTATATTCAAAAACCAACCAATTATCAAAAACCAAAAGTTGTTGAGCAAAAAAAACAAACTGTTAAAGCATAGTAGATAACTTTCATAGTTTGCTACTATTTTTTTATTTTAAGAAGTAAAGCCGTTTATTTTTTTTCAAAAATGTGCTATGTTTAATATGTATAAATAAATTATTTGTCGCTTAAGACTCTGCAGTTTTAGACATAGCCAAGAATAGGAGGATTATGAAAAGAAAGGCTGGTCTTTATTGTAGAGTATCAACAGATATTCAAATGGAAGGTTATTCTATTGAAGCCCAACAAGAATTTTTAGAAGGGTATTGCAAATTACATGAAATAGATGAATATGAATTTTATATAGATGGTGGTTATTCAGGTAGCAATCTTGAAAGACCTGATATCCAAAGATTAGTTGAAGATGTTGAAGATGGAAAAATTGATGTAGTTATAGTTTTTAAACTTGATAGATTATCAAGAAGCCAAAGGGATACATTATATTTGATTGAAGAAATCTTTAATCCAAATCAATGTGGCTTTGTATCAATTAAAGAAAATTTTGATACAAATACTCCATTTGGAAAAGCAATGGTTGGTATTCTTTCTGTTTTTGCTCAGTTAGAACGTGAAACAATATTAGAAAGAACAAGAATAGGAAGAAGAAAAAGAGCTGAAGAAGGATTATGGTATGGAACAGGTAATTTACCATACGCTTATGATTATGATGAAAAGACTGGAATCTTGATACCAAATCCTGAGAGAAGAAAAAATGCTTTAGAAATGAAAGATTTATATTTACAAGGTGTTCCTATGACACAAGTTGGTGAAGCATATGGATTACAAGATCAAACAGTTAGAAAACTTTTCACATCACCAGTAAATTTAGGAAAAATTCCATATAAGGATGAAATTTTTGAAGGTAAGCATGAAGCCATTTATGATCAAGAAACTTATGATAAATTACAAGAAAAAATGCTTGAAAATTCTGTCACAGGAAAACATGCAAATTATTTATTAGCAGGAAAAATTGTATGTGGTCATTGTGGTGCTAAATATCGTTATCAAAAAGCTGGAACATCTAGCGTAAGACTTTATTGCTACTCACAACAATCAACTAAAAAATATTTAATTAAAGATGCTAATTGCCACAATCGCAGATATTATGATTATGAAATTGAAGATTATGTAATTAAAGACTTAATGGAAATGGCACTAGATGATAGTAAATTTAGACATAATATGAATATGTCTGATGTTACGGTATCATCTGCTAAAAGAGAAAGAATAACCCAAATAGATAAACAAATAATAAATTTGCTTGATTTTATTTCAGACGGAATAGCAGTAGAAGAAACAAAAGAAAAAATTAAAAAATTACAATTAGAAAAAGAAAAATTACAAAATGATTTGTCAAATGAAAAAGCTAAAGAAAGAAAAAGTGAAAGTTTAAAAGAATCCATATCAGATATTAATTATGCTTGGAGGACAATGACTTTCAATGAAAAGAGAAATATTATAAAAGAAGTTATAGATAAAATAGTAGTAAATGGCAATAATATACAAATATACTACAATGTATAACTTTATCTTATACAAAGTAGTATATTTTTTATAAATGTTTTAGACCAGCCGAACGCTATTCCAATGATATTGGGTGAAATAAAAAGATACATTAGAGATAATAGTTCAATAAGAGTATCTAGAAGTGTTAAGGATATTGCGTATAAGTCATTAAAATTAAAAGATGAACTAACTGTACAAAATGGAAGAGAACCAACTACTGAAGAGTTAGCAGAAAAATTAGGTGTTACACCTTTTGAAATTATAAATGCTTTAGATGCATTAAAAGATCCAGTTAGTATGTTTGAACCAATATATAATGATGGTGGGGATACTATATATTTATTTGACCAATTAGAAGATACTAGTACTAATGTTGACTTAGATATGAGAATATCTATTGATAAAGCTATGAGAGAATTGAAACCTAGAGAACAAGATATTATCAATGAAAGATTTATAATAGGTAAAACGCAAATGGAAATTTCAGAAGAATTAGGTATTAGTCAAGCTCAAGTATCTAGAATAGAAAAGTGTGCCTTAGAAAAAGTAAAAAGATTAATAAAATAGGTGAGAACCTATTTTTTTTGAAATAATTTAGTGTTGTGATATAATAAATCTTACATTTGTGTTGGTGGAATAAATATGAATCAAAATGGATTTAAAATATACAGAAACAGTTTAAAACAGGTTCTATCCGAAGAAGAACAAAAAAAATATCTTGAACTTTCTAATCAAGGTAATTATGAAGCTCAAGAAAAAATATTTAAACACAATTTAAAATTAGTCTTCTTTGTTGTTGATTCATTCTTTCCAACATCTAAAATCGATAAAGAAGATTTGTTTCAAACTGGCAGCATCGGTTTGTGGAAAGCAATTAAAAGTTATGATTTAGAAAAAGATGTTAAATTTTCAACATATGCTACAAAAAAAATATGGGGTGAAATTAAATCCTATTCTAGAAAGAGTAAATATTTATTAGGAATACCTAAATCCCATAGACTTTTGGCAAAAGAAGTAATGGAAATAAAAGAGAAATTCCCAGATGAAAATTTAAGTACAAAAGAAATTTCTCGATTATTAAATGTGGATGAACAAGAAATTATTTTATCCATTAACTCAATGAAAAATATTTTGTTTTTGTCAGATCCTATTAGTGAGGATAAGTATGATGAAACTTTAATATTAGGTGATATTATTGTTGATACACAGTTTTCAATTGATGAAATAATAGAACAAAGAGAAATAAGTAGTTTAATAAATAATACAATTAATTTACTTGATCAAAGGGAACAAAAAGTTATTAATTTATTATATGGATTTAATGAAAAAATAAAAACACAAACAGAAATTAGCAAGATACTAAATATCTCACAACCAATGGTATCAGAAATAAATAAAAGGGCACTAAACAAGATAAAAGCTGAATTAGTAAAACGAGCTGGCGCAATTGATTTATTAGAATTAGAAAACAGAAAAAAATATAACAAAAATGATTTTCTTGATGAATTAGTTAAAGGTTGTTCTAAAAATCAAGAAAAAAAATTAAAATTTAGCTTAGAATACAAAGAAACTATTAAATAATGATATTATAATTAGCGGTGACCTAGAAGATGTTAAAGAGTAAATTTGTGTAAATTTAATAAAGATGTTATAATTTTTGTAGTTGGTGATTTTATGAAAAACTCTAAAGAACAATTTTTAGTTGAAGAATATTTCCCATATGAAAATATGACAGTTGAAGAAAGAAACTTCATTATGACATTTTTATGTAATACAAAGGAATTAGAAGATAATTCTGATATGGGAATAGTACAATGTATTTTTAAAAAGTTAGAAAATGGTATGTATAAAGCAAATGGGATGATTGCTTCAGAGATTAGTGAAAATCGTGGCTTTGATGCATATATAGATATAAACAAAAATGAAGTATCAATAAAATCAAATATAGTAAAATTATTATCTAAAGATGCTAACAAAGAATTTACTGAGTATACTAATTTCAAAAAAATTAGTGATGATATCTATCATAGACAGACAAGGTATTCATACAATAGTACCTGTTTTGAAAGTGACATGGTTATTAATGATTTTAATAAAAGTTTTAAAATAAGATAATAGGAATTGATTAATTTCAATTCTTTTTTTTATTATCAAAAATATAATTAATTAGGGTGGGTGCGACAGTTCGGTTTACTGTTGAAAGTTGGTGGGAAGCCAACCTAGTAATCCTAGGCAAGGAGCTAGTATCTAGCCTTGGGCACATAATCGTGAGGTTATGTACTAAGCGTAGGCAAGAAAGAATGCGAGCCGT
>JAZQBG010000040.1:0-34134 GCA_045545595.1 Bacilli bacterium | reverse complement strand
AGAATAAAATATTTTATGTCAAATGATGTAGCATTCAAAACATTTTTTAGAAAGAATCCAAAGATGTTAAAGAAAGTAATAAGTATGTCTCTAAGAATAAAAGAAAGTGAAATAAAAGATATAATATACTTAAATAATGAGTTATCACGAAATACACCTGAAGAAAAGTTAGGGATAGTAGATTTATTAGTAGAGATAAATAATAAAAAGAAAATAAATATAGAAATACAAAATGCAGAAAAACATAACTTTACAGAGAGAGCAGAATTTTATTTATCTAGGATATATGTAGAAGATTTACAAAGAGGAGAAGACTATTCTGAGGTAAAGGAAGTATGTGGGATATTCTTTTTAATTTACTTTTAATTTTTATTTGACAATATCAGGCAAATTCTATTGTAAAAAAAATATATAAATGATAAAATATTTATGAAAGATGGTGATGATATGAGGTCTGAGACAACACATTTATATGATTTAGAAGAAATAAATGCGGCAGTAATAGACAAAATATTAAACGAAGTATACGATGCACTAGAAGAAAGAGGATACAATCCAATAAATCAATTAGTAGGATATCTAATGAGTGGAGATCCTGGATATATATCTAGTCATAAGGAAGCTAGAAATAAAATTATGAAACTAGATAGAACCGAAATAATTGAATTGATGGTTAGAAATTATATAAATAAAGAACAATGAAATTTATTGGACTAGATTTAGGTACTAAAACATTAGGGATATCCATTAGTGATAATAATGGTATAATAGCTTTACCACTAACTACTATCAGATATCAAGATGATTATAATGAATTAATACCTGAATTATCTAAAATAATTAGTGAAAATAATATAGAAAAAATAATACTTGGTTTACCTAAAAACATGAACAACACTATCGGAGAAAGAGCACTTAAAACTTTAGAATTTAAAGAACTATTAGAAGGAATTTTTAAATTAGAAGTAATAATGCAGGATGAGAGACTATCGACTGTATCAGCTGAAAGTTTTCTCATAAAAAATGATATTAGCAGAAAAAAAAGAAAACAAGTAATCGATAAAATGGCTTCTCAAGTTATTTTGCAGTCATTTTTAGATAAATATAATAATGAAAAAGGAAGAGGAGAATTATAATGGAAGAAAAGAAAAATAAATTTGTAGTAATTAATGACGAAGGAAAAGAAATAGAATGTGAAGTATTATTTACATTTGAATCAGAAGAAACAAATAAAAATTATATAGTGTATACAGATAATACAATGGATGAAATTGGAAATATTAAAGTTTATGCTTCAATATTTGATCCAAATAATGAAAATACTAAATTAGAACCAATTGAAACAGAAAAAGAATGGAAAATAATTGAAAATATTTTGGAAACACTACAAGAAGAAGCTAAAAAAGATAATAATGAAGGGAATAACGGTGAGTAGTTAATACTCACTTTTGTGTTGATGCGTAAATTAAGAAATATAGCGTTATTACTAGTTGCTTTTTTTGCAACTTTAGTAATATCTTTATGTTTGTTATACAATTATAGTATTGGTAGTGTGGATAGTAAAAATGATAAAACAATATTAGTAGAAATAAAAGAGGGGAATTCATCTAGTGATATTGCACATATTCTAAAAGAAAAAGAATTAATTAGAAATGAAATAGTATTTAAAATATACTTAAAAATAAATGGTATTAATGATTTAAAGGCTGGATATTTTGAACTTAATCAAAGTATGGATGTAGAAAAAGTAATCAATAAAATAAGAGAAGGTGATACAGTTGATCCTAATTCAATTACAATTCTTTTTAAAGAAGGATTAAATATGAGAGGGATAGCAGCTACTATTGCTGAAAATACTAATAATACAGAAGATAATGTGTATGAAGTGTTAGAAGATGAAGAATATATTGATTCTTTGATAGAAAAGTATTGGTTTTTGACTGACGAAATTAAACATCCAAGTATTTATTATCCGTTAGAAGGTTATTTGTTTCCAAATACTTATACTTTTGAAGATAAAAATGTAGGTATCAAAGAAATATTTGCGAAAATGCTTGATGAAATGGATATGAGATTAAGTAAATATAAAGATGATATTGATAATAGTAATTATAGTGTTCATGAATTACTTACACTTGCATCACTTTCTGAATTAGAAGGTGTAAAGTTGGAAGATAGAAAAAATATTGTAGGTGTATTTTTCAATAGAATCAAAAAAAATATGAGTCTAGGTAGTGATGTTACAACTTATTATGCGTTTAAAGTTGACATGAGTGAACGTGACTTAACTACAAAAGAAATAAATACATATAATGCTTATAATACTAGAGGACCAAATATGAATGGAAAAATACCTGTTGGTCCAATCGCAAATCCTAGTAAGGAAGCAATAGAATCCGCAATATATGCTAATTCTCATGATTACTTATATTTTGTTGCTGATAAAGACAGAAATGTTTACTTTACTAAAATAATTGCTGAACATGATAAAAAAGTAAGTGAATTAAAGAAGGCTGGATTATGGATAGAGTGGTAGAACAAATAGAAACAAAGGCAATTGAAAATAAAATACCAATTATTCAAAAAGAAGGATTAGAGTTTATTTCTAATTACATAAAAGAAAATAATGTAAAATCAATTTTAGAAATAGGTAGTGCGGTAGGTTATTCAGCTATTAAAATAGCATTAATAGATGAGAATATAAAAATAACTACTATTGAACGTGATATAGATAGGTATAATGAGGCAGTTAACAATATTAAATTAGTAGGACTAGAAAATCAGATTACTATATACAATGCTGATGCATTAGAGTATAGCGATAATAATAAATACGATTTAATATTTATAGATGCAGCTAAAGCACAATATATTAAATTTTTCGAAAAATATAAATTAAATTTAAATGATAATGGTATGATTATTTCTGATAATTTAAAATTTCATGGATTTGTAGATAATCCGGAATTAACTAATAATAGAAATACTAAGCAATTAGCACGTAAAATTCAAAATTATATTGATTTCCTAAAAAATAATAGAGAGTTTAAAACTACATTCTATGACTTAGGAGATGGAATTAGCGTTTCAAAAAAGACAAGTGAATAAAAATCATTTGTTTTTTTGATTGACGTAATCAATTGTAATATTATATAATTGTATTATAATCGGAGATGATATAATGAAGAATAAAAAAGGATTTGTGATATCAACAACTTTATATTCGATATTTGGAATAATGCTTATAACGGTATTTTATATATTATATATGTTATCTAATAATAGAATGATACTTAATACAAACATTGAAGATATAAAAGATGGTTTTAATCCTATAGATTCATCTGTATCTAAAAAAATAACAGTATATATTGATAAAAATAGTGAGATGGAGGAATATATTAAAAACAAATTTAATGATTCTAATATTGATCTAAAAATACGCAATTATACATATAACAATTCTTTGGCAGGCTTTGATGTGTATATGCAGGGGTTAGGTAGTCAACTTATTGGCAGCAATGGCTGGCAATCGTCATATGTTGGAACAATTAATGATACTGTTATTTTTTCTGAAAAAAAAGAGGGAGACTTACTTAAATATAGATTTTGCTATGTAGATACGAATAATACCGGTACATATAGTTGTGATACATTATCTACTTCTGCTGATGATAGTACAAGTACAATACCTTGGCAAGGTATAAAATTTGATTCAGAAAATAATAAAATATATTTGTATTCTTATAATTCTTCTTATTCAGGTGCAAGTGGAACAACAGTATCAACATATAAATATTATGAGTATAATTATACTGACACTGTTCTTGAAGGAAATAATACAAATTTAGATATAGATTCAAAGAAAATGGTCTCATATACAACTAGTACTAGTTCAGGTAGTGGTTATACATGCTTAGGTCCTTCTTGTATTTCCTATGGTGGTTCATCTAGCTCTGTATCCTCAACAAAGGAAGAATTTGATGAATTAAAAAGTAAATATAATAGTGGTTCCAATAGTATAACAATTCCACAAAACCCATTGTCACAAAATGAAATTGATTATATAGAAGAAAACAGTCAAGATATTTATAATAATATTGCAATTTCTATGGGTAATTGGGAAAAAAATTATAAAACAATTGAAATTGCCGATGAAAATATAAAATGGACAATTGAAAATAATTATATTGGGTTTGTGTCAAACCTTTATGTGAAGCTTTCTGGTGATTATTCATCAAAACTTAGGTGGTTTCCTAGTATAGTTTGGTATAGACCAGAATATGAGTATATAAAAGTAGGAGTATCTGCACTGTCTGAGCAAACAGTAGATGAAGATGTTGATGAATACGTTGTATTTATAAATAATAACGAAAAGATAAGAGATGACTATGATACATGTAGATTCTTAGAAGGGTTAAATGATGATATAAAAAGCACATATGATGATAGTTATCATAATAATATATACTTATATGGGGATGATTGTGTAAATAGTAAATTTAGTGAAATATATGAAGATACATCTTTATATTCATATACAGATTATAGTAGTTTTATTGATGAAAAAGCTATTATTGACGATTTATATAATAAAGTATTTCCAACTTCTTAATAATTGTTAAGAAGTTTTTTTTAAAATATGATATAATAACGTTGCTTATTGATGAGGTGAATTGTATGAATAAAATATGTTTACTGCCTAAAACAATAAATGAAATAAATTTGGATGCTGATGCAATTATTGTTGGATATAAGGATTTTAATTCATTAAATGTTTTAGAACTTGATATAGATGAAATTAAAAAATTGAGAAAAGAATATAATAAAGAATTATACATTAGTTTTAATCAATTAATTCATGATGATAAAATAGAATTAGTAGAAAATATATTAAAAGAATTAAATGAGTTAGATATTAATGGATTATTATTTGATGATTTAGGAATATTACAAATAGTTAAAGAAAAAAAATTAAATATAAATTTAATATGGTCAAACACACATCAAGTTACTAATTATACAACTATTAATTACTATAAAACATGTGGAGTTGTTGGTGCATTAATTTCACCAGATATAACATTATCTGAAATACTAGAAATAAAGAAAAATACTAATGTAAAATTATTTGTTCCAATATTTGGTAAGTTTGAAATATTCTCGTCAAACAGATTTTTATTATCTAACTATTTGAAATATATTAAAGAAAAAGAAACTGATAAAACTCATTACATAGAAAATAACAATATAAAGTATTCAATATATGAAGATAATAATGGTACACATATTATTAATGGTAATATATTAAATGGTTTAAATGAATATGTTATGCTGTTAGAAAACAGCATAGATTATGTAGTATTAAATTCCTATGATATAGATAATATAGAGTTAGTAATTGATAACTTTAATAAAGTAAGAAAAATGTATGAAGAAAATAATATTGATTATAGCATAGTAAATACTTTAGAACAACAATTAACTGATGATGTGAATAAAGGATTTTTATATACTGAAACAATATATAAAGTAAAGAGTGATGTAAATGAAAGATAGAGTAGAACTTTTAGCACCTGCAGGGGATTTAGAACGTCTTAGATGGGCTTTAATGTATGGAGCGGATGCGGTATACATTGGTGGCAGAGATTTTAGTTTGAGGGCCAATGCTACAAATTTTAGTATAGAGGAAATTAAGGAAGCGTGTGATTATGCACATAATTTAAATAAAAAAGTATATGTAACAGTAAATATCGTTTTTCATAATAAAGATTTTAAAAATTTAGAAAATTATATCAAAGACTTAGAAAAATGTGGCGTAGATGCAGTAATTGTGTCTGACTTAGGGTGTATTAATATAATCAAAGAGGTATGTCCTAATATGGAAATACATATATCTACACAAGCTTCAACTATGAACCATAAATCAGCTATATTCTATAAAGAATTGGGTGCGAAAAGAGTAGTTTTAGCACGTGAATGTAGTAAAGAAGAAATCAAAAATATTATTAATAAAACAGGATTAGATACAGAATGTTTTATACATGGCGCAATGTGTGTTGGATTATCTGGTAGATGTGTTTTATCAAATTACATGACTAACAGAGACTCTAATAGAGGAGGATGTAGTCAAATATGTAGATGGGACTTTAATTTGTATGATAATAATCAAGACAAGATTAAAAATGATACTAAATTTACAATGTGTTCTAAAGATTTATCAATGATAAAATATATTGGTGATATGATTGATGTTGGAATTAAGTCATTTAAAATCGAAGGAAGAATGAGATCGATTTACTATATAGCAACAGTAGTTAATACGTATAGAAAAGCAATCGATGAATATTTAAGTACTGGTAAGTATAATCTAGAAAAATATGAAAAAATATTAAATCGTGTTGCAAATAGAGATAACATAGACCAATTTTTTAATGGTAATAAAGGAGTAGAAATACAATACTATTTAGGCAGACAAGAATTATCTAATCAAGATTTTTTAGGATTGGTACTAGATTATGATAAAGATAAAAGGATAGCTACTATAGAACAAAGAAACTATTTTAAATTAGGTGATACAGTAGAAATATTTGGGCCTAATACAGAAGTTAGGAAGTTTAAAATAGAAAAGCTATTAGATGAAGATAATAATCTACTAGATGTAGCAAGACATCCAAGACAAATTGTAAAGATACCAATACCATTTGATGTAAATAAAAACGACATAATAAGGGTACAATATTTATAAAGTATTGTATTCTTTTTTTTAAATTGTTATAATTATTATGATAAGATGGTGATACAATGAAGAATAATAAGGGATTTACTTTAGTTGAGATAATAGTAACAATAGGTTTATTAGTTTTAATTGCTACAATTACAATACCTAGTATAATTTCTATGCAAAATAGAAATAAACAAAAAAATCTAGAAAAACTAAAAGAAACTATAGTAACTGCAGCAGAAACTTATTATCAAAATAATTTAGATATTGGAGAATTAGATGAGTGTTATATATCACTTAGTACATTGGCAAATAAAAATCTTATAAAAACACCTATAACAAATCCAAAAACAAATGAACAAATTGATATTAAAAATGTATATATTAAAGTCACAAAAAGCGTTATTGAAACAAATACAAAAATAAACTATACCTATGGAGAAGGAACATTCAATTCTTCAAAAATCTGTCCAATGTCAGATAAAATATATGTAGATTCTAGTGGTGCGAATTATCCTGAATTAGCGTCAGGTATGATACCAGTTATATATAACGATACAGATGATGTATGGGAAGTAGCTGATTTAAGTTCTGAATGGTACAATTATAATAATCAAATGTGGGCAAATGCAGTTACAGTTAATCCAACGGCATCTGCTTGTAATTTTGATGAATGTATTGATATGTGGGATAAACATGATAGAGAATATTATTTAAATAATCCCGGAACTCCAATATCAATGGATGATATAAATGCAATGTGGGTATGGATACCTAGATATAAATATATGATCCCTTCTAATATGGGAAGTAGTAGTAATGTTACAAGTCCACCACAAATTAATATAATATTTGAAAACAATACAAGTACAAGTGGTGTATCAGAAGCTCAGTATAGAGAAGAGGTTAGTGATGGTAGTAATACAAATGAATATTATTATACTCACCCTGCATTTACATTTGGATCAGATGATTTAACAGGATTTTGGACAGGTAAATTCGAAACGGGTACAAGTGATGAAACTTGTAATTCAGATCCAAGTACAACTAATTGTAAAAATGTAGAACCAATAATTAAACCAGACATTTTATCTCTTACATATCAACCCACAAGCATACAATTTAAAACAGCCTTAAAATTTGCAGGTGGAAATTTAGATGAAACATCAGGAAACGTATCATTTAATGGTAGCGATATTTATGGTTTAATAAGTACAACTGATACCCACATGATGAAAAATACTGAATGGGGAGCAGTAGCATATCTTTCACATAGTCAATATGGAAAATATGGGAATACTAATTATACAGAAAAAGAAATATATATAAATAATAGTGGGTATGATGCTAAAAGCGAATACATGTATACGGGAAGAAGTGGTGGAACAACATCAAAAAGTGCTACAAAATATGGTACATATTCCTATAATAATAAATCGCCGTGTACTAAATCAGTATGTTCTGGTGAAAAAACTGAATATGCAGGTACAGGAGCAAGTACAACAGGAACAATATATGGTATATACGATATGAATGGTGGATCCGAAGAATATGTAATGGGGAATTGGGGCAACAATATTAATAAATCCGAATTTTCTATATTCCCTTCCGAATCAAAATATTATGATTTATATCAAGGAACAAGTATTTCTACAATAACATTAGAAAAAACAATATTAGGAGATGCTACATGGGAAACAATGAAATGGTATCACGATGATATATATTCATATTCTTCTAGTAATTATTCTTGGATTTCTCGAGGTGGTTATTATTCAAATGAAGAAGAATCTGGAATTTGGCAATTTGATAATTATACTGGTGATTCACTTTCTAGGTGTACTTTTCGAACAGTTTTAGTATCACAGTGATTTTAGGGCCCAAAAATTTGGTCCTTTTATTTTACACAAAAGCCACTTTTTAGCACTCATATATTGACAATGCTAAGTCATAGTATTATAATGTAATTATCACTCTGGATTTTAGAGTGCTAGAGGTGATGTAATGTTAGGAGAAAGAGAAGAACGTGTATTAAAACTAATAGTAGAAGAATACATAAAAAATGCTAAACCAGTTGGTTCTTCTTCTATATGTGAAATCTTACAATGTTCTAGTGCGACTATAAGAAATGAAATGGCGGAACTAGAAAATTTAGGTTACTTAGAAAAAACACATATATCATCTGGAAGAATACCTAGTGAAAAAGGATATAGATATTATGTAGATAATCTAATGAAACCAAAGAATATGACTGGAGAAGAAATGTTAAAACTTCAACAAGTATTTCACAATAGTTCACTACAAATAAGTGATGCAATAAGTAAAAGTTTAGAAATAATTTCTGAGATGACTAATTACACATCTGTTATTCTTGGTAGTGCGTCAAAAGAAAACAAATTAAAACAAATAGAAGTGTTACCATTAGAAAATAATAGATTAATTGCGATAGTAGTAACTGATAAAGGTCATGTAGAGCATAAAGATTTGGTGATTGAAGCAACAATTTCGATTGATGAAATTAAAAAAACTACTGAAATAATAAATAAAATGTTAGTTGATACACCAATAGATGAAGTTAGTGAAAAACTAGAATTTGAAATTAAACCAGTAATTGGTAAATATGTTAAACAACATGAAGCACTATATAATGCCTTCTATAATGTATTTACAGATTTTGCTAATAGGCATAATACTCAATTCGTTGGTAAAACAAACATATTAAAACAACCAGAATTTGATAATGTCGATAAAATTAAAAGATTAATCGGCAAATTAGAAGATAAATCATTGATAAATAATATCAAGGCTAATGAGGAAGGTATTAATATCTATATAGGTTCAGAAAATGAATTTGATGAGGATGTTACAATAATTAAAAGTAAATACAACATAGATGGTGAAGAAGGTACTATAGCAATAGTGGGACCTAAGCGTATGGAGTATGATAAAGTAGTTAGTTTATTAGAATATATTAATTCTAATATTAATGAATAGATGAGTAGGAGGTTACAATGGAACAAGAAGAAATAATTGAAGAAGAAAAAGTTGATAAAAAGAAGAAAAAGGAAAAGAAAAACAAGCATGAAGAAGAAATTCTAGACCTTAAAAATAAAGTTAGTGAATTAGAAGATAAATTAATCAGAACTCAAGCAGAGATGGTTAATTATAGAAGAAGAAAAGATGAAGAGACTTCTAGATTACTAGAATATTCTAATGAAGATATTGCTAAAGATTTACTTCCAATATTAGATAATTTTGAAAGGGCAATCAACATGGATGATGATAATCTTGAAGATGAAGTAAGTAAGTTTTTAGAAGGATTTAAGATAATACATAAAGGATTAAAAGAAACACTACAAAAATATGATGTTATAGAAATTAATCCAATTAATGAAGAATTTGATCCAAACTATCATAATGCAGTTATGACAGATAATAAAGAGGATATATATGACAACATAGTAACTGAAGTATTCCAAAAAGGTTATATGTTAAAATCAAGAGTAATTAGACCAGCAATGGTTAAAGTTAATCAAAATAATGAGTTAAAAAAAGAAGTTAAAGAAGATAACGAAAAGAAAGGTGATAATAATGAGTAAAATTATAGGTATTGACTTAGGTACAACAAATAGTTGTGTATCAGTATTAGAAGGTGGAGAAGCTAAAGTTATAGCTAATAAAGAAGGAAATAGAACAACTCCATCAGTAGTAGCATTTAAAAATGGAGAAATAATTGTTGGGGATGCTGCTAAAAGACAAATGGTAACAAATCCAGATACAGTATACTCTGTAAAAAGATTTATGGGAACTGATAAAAAAATCAGCGCAAATGGTAAAGAATATACACCACAAGAAATTTCAGCAATGATTTTAGGTAACTTAAGAGATTCTGCTGAAAGTTACTTGGGTGAAAAAGTTACTAAAGCTGTTATTACAGTTCCAGCATACTTTGATGATTCACAAAGACAAGCAACTAAAGATGCAGGTAAAATTGCAGGACTTGAGGTCGAACGTATTATAAACGAACCAACTGCTGCTGCACTTGCATATGGTCTTGATAAACAAGATGATGCACATACAATCTTAGTATACGACCTTGGTGGTGGTACATTCGACGTATCTATCATGGAATTAGGTGATGGTGTATTCGAAGTATTATCAACTAGTGGTAATAATAAATTAGGTGGAGATGATTTCGATGAAAGAATTATTGATTACCTAGTAGAAGAATTCAAAAAAGAAAATGGTATAGATTTATCTAAAGATAAAATGGCTATGCAACGTTTAAAAGATGCTGCTGAAAAAGCTAAAAAAGATTTAAGTGGAGTAACAACTACACAAATTTCACTTCCATTTATTTCTCAAGGGGAAGCTGGTCCACTACACTTAGAATTATCTTTATCAAGAGCTAAATTTGAAGATTTAATTAGAGACTTAATTGAATCAACTATGGAACCAGTAAGAAAAGCATTAAAGGATGCTAAAATGACTGCTAAAGATATTAATAAAGTAATCTTTGTAGGTGGTTCTACAAGAATTCCTATGGTTCAAGAATTAATCAAAAAAGAATTAGGACAAGAACCATCTAAAGGTGTTAACCCAGACGAAGTAGTTAGTATGGGAGCAGCTATTCAAGGTGGAGTTTTAACTGGAGAAGTTAACGATGTTGTTTTACTTGATGTTACACCATTAACACTTGGTATTGAAACATTAGGTGGAGTTATGACACCATTAATTGAAAGAAATACTACAATTCCTACATCACGTAGTCAAGTATTCTCAACTGCAGCTGATAACCAACCAGCAGTAGATATTCACATCTTACAAGGTGAAAGAAGTATGGCTTCCGATAACAAAACATTAGGAAGATTCCAATTAGGAAATATCCCACCAGCGCCACGTGGTGTACCTCAAATTGAAGTTACATTTGATATAGACGCTAACGGTATCGTTAATGTTAAGGCTAAAGACTTAGGAACTAATAAAGAACAATCAATTACTATTACTGCATCTACTAACCTTAGTGATGAAGAAATCGATAAAATGATGAAAGAAGCAGAAGCTAATAAAGAAGCAGATAAAAAACGTAAAGAAGAAGCAGATACTAGAAATGAAGCTGAACAAACAATCTTCGCAACAGAAAAAGCTATTAAAGATTTAGGAGATAAAGTTAGTGATAAAGATAAAAAGAAAGCTGAAGAACTAATTGAAGATCTTAAAAAAGCTCTAGAAAAAGATGATGTTGAAGATATTAAAAAGAAAACTGAAAAATTAAATGAAAAAGCAATGGAATTCGCAACTAAAGTTTACGAAGAAGCTGCTAAACAAGCACAAGCGGAAACATCAACTGAATCAAATAAAGAAGATAAAAAAGATGATAAAGACGATGCAATAGATGCAGAATATGAAGAAAAATAATTAAATAGTTAAGCAATACCCTTTATGGGTATTGCGCTATTTATATATAAATGAGAGATTATATGATTGGGGTGGGTTAAAATGAATGAACTAGAAATTAATAATAATATCTTTGAAAGTATCAAACACTTTGATGAATATGGTAATGAGTATTGGTTAGCTAGAGAATTGCAAATTGCTTTAGAATATTCTCAATGGCGAAGATTCAATGAAGTAATCAACAGAGCTATAATTTCTTGTGATAATAGTAAATTAGAAATTAATGACCATTTTGCCAAGGTTGGCAAAATGGTAGATATTGGTTCTAAAACTTCAAGAAGGATTGTAGATTATAAGTTATCAAGATATGCTTGCTACTTGATAGTACAAAATTCAGATCCTAGAAAAGAGGTTGTTGCTTTAGGGCAAACTTACTTTGCAGTTCAGACTAGAAAGCAAGAACTAACTGAAAAAGAATATTCTGTGTTAACCGAAGATGAAAAAAGATTTTATCAAAGAAGTTTAACTAAAAAAGGCAATTACTCTTTAAATCAAGTCGCTAAAAAGTGTGGAGTTAAAAATTTTGATAAATTTCATAATGCAGGATATAAAGGATTATATAATGGTGAAACAGCTAATGATATCGCAAAAAGAAAAAAACTAAGATATCGAGAAGATATTTTAGACAATATGGGAAGTGAAGAATTAGCAGCAAATCTTTTCCGTATTACTCAAACTGAATCAAAATTAAAAAGAGAAAATATATCTAGTGAAGAGGACGCTAATGAAACACATTATAATATTGGAAAAAATATTAGAGAAGTTATTGCTAAAAACGGTGGAATAATGCCAGAAAATTTGCCCACACCAGACAAAAGCTTAAAACAAATAGAAAAAGAAATCGGGAATAAATTAATAAGTAACAAATAAAAAGATTTTAATAAAAAGTAAATATTAAGGAGAATATATGATTGTTAAGGAAAAGCTAAGAAGTGAAATAGATGATAAATATAAATGGGATTTAAGTACAATGTATGTTGATGATGAAGCGTGGGATAGAGATTATAGTTATGTTAAAAATAACCTTACCCTAGTTGATAATTATAAAAATAAACTAACTTCATCTAGTGATACATTATTGAGTTTTTTAAAATACTATTTAGACATAGATAGAATTTATGTAAGATTATATGTATATACTCATTTAAGATATTATGAAGATGTTACTAATGAAAAGTATAATGAAATGAAAAATAGAATAGAAATTCTTACAAAAGAAGTAACAACCACTTTTTCGTTTGTAGACTCAGAACTATTAAAAACTGATTTTTCTGTTATTAAAAAATATATAGAAGAAAATCGTGAATTAAAAGAATATGAATTTTATTTAGAAAAAATATATAGATATCAAGAACATACTTTAAATGAAAGCGAAGAAAAAATAATTACTTATCTTAAAGATTTAAATAATAGATTTAAATCTACATATCAAGTTATGAAAAATTCTGAAATAAAATTTGGAACAATAACTGATGAAGAAGCTAAAAAAGTAGTATTGACTAATGGTAATGCTTCTAAATATCTTATGTCTAATAATAGAAGTGTAAGAAAAGAAACTTATACAAAACTATATAGAGGCTTTGAAAAGTTTAATGGGACTATATCTTCAAACTTCATAGGTCATTTAAATGTAGATAGTATGATTTCAAAAGAAAAAAAATATAATAGTACATTAGAAATGTATTTGTTTCCTGATAATATAAATGATACAATTTATAATAATTTAATTAGTGTAGTTAATGATAATTTAGATTCATTAAAAAGATATTATAAATTAATTAAAAAAGTATTAGGAGTTAATACTTTACATCCATATGATACATCAGCACCGCTATCTAAGAATTATGATAAAGAGTTTTCATATGAAGATGCACAAAAAATAATTTTAGATGGATTAAGTATATTAGGTAAAAAATACAATGAAGTATTACAAAAAGCATTTAATGAAAAATGGGTAGATGTTTATAGTAATAAGGGTAAAGTAGATAATGTGTATTCATGGGAAACATACATGTGTAATCCTGTGATCTCATTAAATTATAAAGGTGATTTTGATAGTGTATCTGCCTTAGCTCATGAATTAGGACACTCTGTTCACTCGTATATAGCAGATCGAAATAATTCGTATCATGATGCTGATTACAAAATAATTATTGCTGAAGTAGCAAGTCTTACAAACGAAATTTTATTATCCCAATATATGATTAAGAATAGTGATAGTAAAGATGAAAAATTAGCAATTCTTAACAATTTAATAAATTTATATTCTGCAAACTTTTTTGGGAGTTTAAAGGGAGCGGAATTTGAACGTATAGTTCATGAAAAAAGTGATAATAATAAACCATTAACTAAAGATATATTAAACAATACATATAATGAATTAATGAATAAATATTCTGGAGGTATTGTTAAAGAACATAAATTGCAAAAATATGGATGGTCTAGAATTAATCATTTTTATAGTAGTTTTTATTATTACAAATATGCATTTGGAATAAGTTGTGCAACATTTGTAGCAAATAAAATACTAAATGGAGATAAAGATATTTTGGATAAATACATCAAATTCTTAAAATTAGGTGACTCAGTATATCCAACTGATGCTTTAAAAGTATTAGGAATTGATATGTGTAATAAAGAAATATTAATAGATACTATTAAGTTCTTCGATAGTAAAATATCAGAATTTGAGAGTATTTACAATAGTTAGGAGGTAAGTCATCATGAATAAAAGAGATTATTATGAGATTTTAGGTGTTAGTAAAACAGCTACTGACCAAGAAATAAAGAGTGCATTTAGAAAACTTGCTAAACAATATCACCCTGATGTTTGTAAAGAAGAAAATGCAGAAGAAAAGTTTAAAGAAGTACAAGAAGCTTATGCAGTATTATCTGATCCAAATAAAAGAAAACAATATGACCAATTTGGACATCAAGCATTCCAAGGTGGAGGTGCGGGTGGATTTAATGGCGCAGGCTTTGATTTTTCAGATTTTGATTTTTCAGATATATTTGGAGATATATTCGGTGGTGGATTTGGATTTAACTTTGGTGGAGGAAGAAATACTAGAAATAGAGCTACTAAAGGTAGAGACCAAATCATGGGTATGAAATTAACCTTTGAAGAAGCAGTATTTGGAACTACTAAATCCATTAAAATAGATTTAATGGATAATTGTGATGAATGTGATGGTAAAGGTGGTAAGGGTGAAGAAACCTGTGATAGATGTAATGGTAGAGGTGTAATTGAAGAACAACAACGTACAATTCTAGGTGCATTTATTTCTAAAACTACTTGCCCAAAATGTAATGGGAGTGGTCACTCTTATAAAGATGTTTGTAACAAATGTAGGGGTAAAGGAAAAGTTAAGGTTACAAAAGAATATGATGTTAAAGTACCAGCTGGTGTAGATACTGGGAATCAACTTAGAATGAGTGGTAAAGGTGAAGCGGGTACTAATGGTGGACCTAATGGCGACTTATATATTGAATTTACTGTTCAATCTCACGAGTTATATGAAAGAGATGAAGAAGATATATATTTAGAAGTTCCGATTACTATAGCTGAAGCAATATTAGGAACTAAAAAAGAAGTACCAACACTTTATGGAAATATTAATTTAGTAATTCCTGCTGGTAGTCAAAATGGTGATAAACATAGATTACGTGGCAAAGGTGTAGATAGTTCAACTACTAGAAGAAAAGGTGATATGTATATTATTCTTAAAGTAGTTATTCCAACTAAATTAAGTAGAGATCAAAAGAAATTATTAGAACAATTACAAAAAACAGATTTAGATAATAATGATGAATTTAAAAAATATAACAAATATTTAAAAAATAATAAATAAATTTTAAAGTAAGTAACATATGTTCTTACTTTTTTTGTGATATAATTATCTATAGGTGATATACATGGTAGCAGAAATACTTACAGAGATTGGAATTGAATCTTTAAACAAAACTTTTACATATTTAATACCTAATGAACTAATAGATAGTATACAAATAGGAATGAGAGTATTAATTCCTTTTGGTAGACAAAAACTTGAAGGGTTTGTCTTAAATATAAAAGAATATAATGAAAACGATTACGAATATAAACTAAAAAATATAATCGATGTAATTGATGAATTTCCAGTACTTAATAATGAGTTATTAGAACTTGGAAAATATATTAGTGATAAAACATTATGTACAATGATTAGTGCATACCAAGTTATGTTACCAACAGCTTTAAAGGCAAAACAAAAAACAAAAGTAAATATAAAAGAAAAAAGTTATATAATCAAAAATAAATCTATTGAGGAAATTAACGAATATATTAAAAACAATAAAAGAAGTGAAAAACAAAATATATTATTAACTGAATTACTAAAAAATGAAAAATTAGAAAAATTAAGTTATGATAATGCAGTAGTTAAAGCATTAGAAAAAAAAGAATTAATTAAAATAATTAAAGAAGAAGTATATAGATTAGATAATAATGTTATTACAGAAAATAAAAAAGTGACTTTAACTGAAAAACAACAAGAAGTTAGTGATGAAATAATTTCTAATTTAAATAATAGTTTAACATACTTATTATATGGTGTGACTGGTAGTGGTAAAACAGAAGTATATATTGAAGTAATCAAGGAAGTCTTAAAAAATAATAAACAAGCAATAATGTTAGTTCCAGAAATAAGTTTAACCCCTCAAATGTTAAATAGATTCACAAGTGTATTTGGAAGTAATATTGCGGTATTACATAGTGGATTAAGCTTAGGAGAAAAATATGATGAATATAGAAAAATATTAAATGGTGATGTAAAAATTGTTATAGGTGCGAGAAGTGCGATTTTTGCGCCATTTAAGAATATTGGTGTGATAATAATTGATGAAGAGCACACATCAAGTTATAAACAAGATAATCACCCTAGATATAATGCGATAGATATTGCGAAAGAAAGGAGTAAAAATCACAATTGTCCATTAATTCTAGGAAGTGCGACACCTTCACTAGAAAGTTACGCTAGAGCAAAAAAAGGTGTATATCGTTTATTAGAACTTAAAACTAGGGTAGGAAAAAGTAGATTACCTAAGGTCAATATTATTGATATGAAAGATGAAATAAAAAGAGGAAACTCAACATTTTCTAGAGATTTAATTAATAGTATTAAAACTAGATTAGATAATAAAGAACAAATAATACTTCTTTTAAATAGAAGGGGATATTCAACTTTTATTACTTGTAAAGACTGTGGTTTTACTCATAAATGTCCTAACTGTGATATATCATTAACATACCATAAAACTAATGGAATGATGAGATGTCATTATTGTGGGTATGCAGATAGAAAATTAATTGTTTGTCCTGAATGTGGTAGTAATGAAATAAAAGATTTGGGAACAGGTACACAAAGAATCGAAGAAGAATTAAACAGTATGTTTCCTGAATCTAGAATAGTTAGAATGGATGTAGATACTACTTCTAAAAAAGGAAGTCATGAAAGAATTATTAATGATTTCAAACAAGAAAAATATGACATTTTACTTGGTACGCAAATGATTGCGAAAGGATTAGATTTTCCAAAAGTAACTTTAGTTGGAGTAATAAATGCTGATACATCGTTAAATATTCCTGACTTTAGAAGTGGAGAAAGAACTTTTCAATTGTTAAGTCAGGTTGCTGGTAGGGCAGGTAGAAATGAACTTCCAGGTGAAGTTATAATTCAAACTTATAACCCTGAACATTATAGTATTTATTTAACTAAAACACATGATTATGAATCGTTTTATATGAAAGAAATGAATATTAGAAAACAAATGAAGTATCCACCATATTACTTTATAACACTAGTAAGAATACTTTCTAAAGATTTTAAAAAGGGAATGGATGCTAGTAAAAAGATAAAAGATTATTTAACTAAATCGCTTGATAAAGAAAGTATAGTTTTAGGACCAACAACATCTATAATGTATAAAATAAATAATGTATATAGATATCAGTGTATTGTAAAGTATAGAAAAGATGATAATTTAAATAAGTGTCTTAAAAAAATTATAGAACACTATAAAACAGATAAAGACGTTAGTGTAGAAATAGATAATGATCCAAATAAATTATAAAAAAATAATAAATGGTTAATGGAAGAATTCGCAATACCAATGCATTACTAAAACAAAATCAATAGAGTAAAATCTATTGATTTTTTCTATATAAATGAAAATGCACTAAGTTTTGGAAAAAACATTGACATAAGTACGTATGTTCGGTATAATAGGTACACTAATTAAAATTCAGGAGGTAATATTAATGAATGAAGTTTTAAGAAAAGATGAAATTGAAATAAAAAATATGATATATTAAATCAGAGAAAAGCAGGTAATGATCGATAGTGAAATATCAGCAACCAAATGACACGACAAAGAATATTAGACTTAATTTCTTTTGATAGTATTAATAAAGCTAATATAAAATTATCAATTATAAATTGATTTATATAGCGTTCTCTTATTAGAAATAAAAATATATTAAAAGTTATTAAGTAAGTATTAAAATATTTGATTAACAGTCGGATATGTTATAATACATATCCCTTTCTGGAAATTTAGAAAGTTTTGTTCAAATTATTGACCATGGGCATAATTTATGATATGATTTATATCGATTGGTACTCAGGAAACTTTCGAAGCCCTGAGTCGTTTTTTTATTAAAGGATGTGAGTTATGAAAGAATATAAGAATATAGATGAATTATTAGATTATATAATATCAAAAGGTGTATTTGTTAATGATAAAGAAGATGCTTCAAATAAAATTAAAACTTATTCCTATTATTCAATCATAAATACATATAAAGATGTTTTTAAAAGTACAAATAATGAATATAAGAAGAATGTTTCTTTTGATGAAATATATGCTTTGTTTGAGTTTGATAAGAATTTAAGAAGTATTTTCTTAAAATATTCATTAGAGATTGAAATGATTTTAAAATCTTTATTAGCAGAAACATTATCTTCAAGATACGGAATTAAATATTATTTAGTTAAAGAAAATTTTGATCATACAGTTAATGAAACAACAGTTACTGAATCCATTAATATTATTGAAGAAGAAATAAATAAACAAAATGGAAAACATGAAGCAGTTACACATTATATTAATGAGTATGGATTTGTTCCACCATTTGTATTAACTAAAATTCTAACATTAGGAGAACTAAGTAGATTATATGCAATGTTAAAACAATCAGATAGACAAAGTATAAGTAAAAACTTTAAATTATCTGATAAAGTGTTAAAACAAATAATTATAAATATGACAATGGTTAGAAATATATGTGCTCATAATGATAGATTATTTTCATTTCATAGTAAATTTAGAATATCATTTAAATATATTCAGAAAAATTATAATGAAAAATCAGTTAATATTTATATGGTAATGAAATGTATGGAAAGTTTATTACCAAAAGAAAAGAAAAAAGAATTTGTTGAATTAATTAATAATGAAATAAAGATTTTAGATAGTAAACTTAAATCAATTAAAATAGATAATATTTTAAATATAATGGGTTTTTATAAGAATAATTAACTTATAAAAGTATATAATAATACTGATTGGTACTTATGAAACTTTCGAAGCCATAAGTCGTCAAATCTCTATGATATTTCATAGAGATTTTTTTGAAATAATACAAGATATGTTTAGCGACATATCTTTTTTGAAAGTAAAAATAGACGTTCAATAACATTTAAGAGCAAAAAAGTTAATAGTAATAAACTTACTAACTGATTTAATTATATTATATTTTTAATTTTTGTGTAAAAATTTGAAAATTAAATGTAAATTTTTAATAAATATATAAAATTATGTGGTAAAATGAATGTGAAAGGTAGTGGATCATGAAAATATATATAGAAAAAGAAAATACATTGCAAGTTGAAGAGAACACTAAGTTAATATTATTAAATGTTGAAGAATTTGTATCAGCAATAAAAAGAGGGTCTAGTTTTGTTCCTGCAGGGCATATAAGAGTAAGTTTAAAATATAAACTAGTTTGTAACAATAACGAATATGCTGGAGAATCAATTTTTGATTCTTATAAAGATATTAGTAATACAATAGATGCTAATTCTCCCTATAAAGTACAATTAGTTAACTGGAAATTATCAGATAAGGATGAAAAATATTTGGAATTTAATTTTATAAATGTTAATAATAAAAATAACTCTCAAAATGATTTAAAAGAATTAAGAAAAACAATTAATGAAAAAATGAATTTATTAAAAAATAAACTTGATGGTATTAATCTTGATGAAACTGAAAAAGAGAAATATGGCATATTAATTGGAAATTGTAGATGGCTTTTAAGAAATATATCTCTAAAATATTATACTTTGACTTCAAAATATAAAGAGATGATTTCAATTGAAGAATATAATGATTGTTTAAAAAAACAAAATATTATTAATAATGACCAAGATAAATGGGTAGATTTAGAATCTATGAAAGTAACTTATGAAAAACTTATTATTGTTGATATGGCAAAAAAACTTACAAAAAATGCTAATCATTCAGAAATTGAAAAAATGGTTAACAAGATTGATGATAAAATATTTGAATTAGAACAAGATAAATTACAAAGTAATCCTACACACATTTATATGTCTAAATTAGAAGAAAAATTAAATATGAATAAAAATGAAATTTTAAATAATAGTAAAAGAATAGAAAATGAAAATGCTACTTATTATTGGAATTCATCTCGTGGTGGTATATCTCTAATAGTATCAGATGATGGTTCATATTTAGCAGCTACTTCTTCTGTTAATTATGATAGACATTTAGAAGAATTTAAAAACGGAAAAAGAAATGGTGATTTCAAATAAATTTATAATAATTAAAAAAGTCGTTGCAAGTTTTGTTGATACGAAGTTTCAATGAAATTGGCAGTAGACTTTTTTGTATTCTAAAACTCGAATTAATTAAAGTCCGAAATCTCTATCAATCTGGTGGGATTTAAGAGAACTAAAAATTATAAATCAAGAAAAATTTAAGAATAATCTAAGAAAAAAATAAGAATAAACTTCTGGATTTTTTCTGATTGAAAAAAGAATGTCAAGTGGTATAATAGTTATAATAGCGATAGTGCTATAGAGTAATGATAATTGACCCATTACTCGATGAGATAAAAATTCTCATTTAATAGTTTTTGATATAAGAAGAGCAATAAAATAGATATATGATTTTATGCTCTTTTTATATATATTTTTTGAAAGGAGGTTTAAAATGTATTGGATTTATGGATATCATTGATGTAACAAATTATAGTTTTTGTACTCAAATGATGTACTCGAAAAAAGTTAAAATCTTTAAATTAAGGTACAAATCTAATAAATTTTGTATGACAAATGGTATAACAATTACCATAATTTTAAATAATTTTTTGAAAAATCATTGAAAATGGCAGACAATCAGCTGACAACTGTCTGACATTTGTTAAACAATTGTATTCCAAATGTCAGTCATTTTGAGAAATGTCTGACGTTTTAAATTCACACAATCCCTTATTTTATGGGGCAAACTACCCACTGGGTAGTTGTTTGTCTGCCACGCTTATCCTGCTGAAAAATCACACGCGACTTGGTACATAAAAAGTTGAATTTAATATTAAATATTTTAGAAATTAAGGTACATTATTATGTACCTTAATTGGGTGATTAATTGAATAATGAATTAGAATTATTAAAACTTGAATTTAGTTTATGTTAAAAGTTTTTAAATAACGGAAAGGAATGAGATTAGCTATGAGGAATTATTATTAAAAATAAAATGAAAGGGGGACTATTATAGATACTAAAACATTAACACAATTAGAAATAGATAATATTATTGATGAGTCAATTAATGTATCAATAATATCAAAATTATTAAATTTAAAATTAATAGATGAAAAACAATTTTATGTTTTAAAAGAAAAATTAATAAAGAAATATTGATAGTAACAAATAAATATAATAACGAAGATTATAACAAATATAAAGCACAATATAAGAATATTAAGTTAAAAATAGATAATAGTATTCATGATAGATTTATAATAATTGATAATAATAAATTATATCATTCTGGTGCATCATTAAAAGATTTGGGTAAAAAGTGTTTTGCGATAACTGAAATAGAAAATAAGAAATGTCTTAAAGAGTTATTAGATTGGATAAATAATATTTAGTAAGTAATATCTATTGACTTTTTAATATATAATTTATTGGTGATGTTATGCACAATATTTTACTACCATTAATACTTACTACAATATCGGGTCTATCAACTATGATAGGTGCGATAATTATATTTCTTACAAAAAAAGAAAATAAAAAATTATTAGTATTTTCTCTTAGTTTTGCAGCAACAATAATGATTGGAATTAGTATTACAGATTTGATTCCTACTGCATATTCATTCTTAATTAAATATTATAATCTACCTGTTATTATTTTAGTATTATTGATTGGTATGAGTTTTACATTTCTAATTGATCAGTATATTCCAGAAAGCAAAACCAATAATAGTAAATTATATAAAATAGGACTATTCTCCATGTTAGCAATCTGTCTTCATAATATACCTGAAGGAATTATAACATTTATATCATCATATGAAGACATATCATTAGGTATTTCATTAACTATAGCTATTGCTTTACATAATATTCCAGAAGGTATATCAGTATCTTTACCAATTTATTATAGTACTCATTCTAAATTTAGGGCATTATTATATACATTTATATCAGGTATATCAGAACCAATAGGTGGTCTATTAATATATCTTGCATTTCATAATTATATTAATGACTTTATTTTAAATATTATCTTACTATTTGTAGCAGGTATGATGAGTTATTTATCGTTATTTAAATTACTACCAGAAGCTTTAAGTAATAAAAAATACAAAGTCACAATTATTTCGATAATAATTGGAATTTGTATTTTGCTAATTAATCATTTTTGTTTTTAATAATAACTTTTGAATTAATGACTGTTTTAATATATTCTTCTTTTTCTTTATGTGTAAATGGTAGTGAATATATATATGCTAATTTTAATTCAAATTCTCTTTCTTTTTCACTAAAATCACTAAACTTAGTAATAAGGGGAATAGTGATTTCTTTTTTTATTTTATTCAAATATTTCTTGCCATCATTACTTAGTCCTAAAATCCTAATACTTTTTATTTCATCAGTATTATCTTCTTTTTTAAAACCAGTTAGTATATGACAGAACATTCTAGACAATTTATTATATGTATATCTTTTAGTCTTAACAGATTCAATTAATTCTTCATAACTATTAGCTTTATATATGCTTTTAAAAATTCTATTTTCAATACCTTCATCTACAGTCATATATTTATCTAAGTGATCTAAATCAGAAATGATTTTGTATTTTAAATATGGAAAATAGTCATTCATTGAGTATATTGTTTTATTATTGATATACTGATATGTAATCTCTGGTACATAATCTATACAATCATTTTTACTAAGTAACTTATTTCTTATATTAGAAGCACTTATTATATTTTCATTACTATTTAAATCATGATAATCATTAGTTCTTTTTATTGAAACCGGAGTAATATTATAATTATTTTTAATTATTTCTCTAACATAGGAAAGACCTAATATATCATTTGGTGTTGTAATCTCTTTTTTAGTAATTTGTTTTAATGCAGTTGATAATGCAGTAGGGTAGTTAATTCCTTTGTTTAGTAAATCTTTAACTATTTTATTATAATTTTTATCGGTAAGTTGAATATTAGCAAGTTCTATAAAAGAATCTACATCGTTTGATTCACTACCAAACACTAGTGTATCAATTTTAAATTCACTAAGTATTTTAATAGAAGCATAAGAAAATTTATCTGCACTTTGAGTCGCAAACATAAAAGGTAATTCTAATATTATATCTATATCGTGTTCTAAAGCCATTTTAGTTTTTTCATATTTGTCTAAAATACTTACTTCTCCACGTTGTAAATAGTTTCCACCCAATACAACTATAATTAAAGAGTCAGGATACATTTCCTTGATTTTTTTAATTTGATATAAATGTCCATTGTGAAATGGATTATATTCAGCAACTATTCCTATAATATTCATAAAATCAGCTCCGTGCTTATAAATTAACATAAAAACAGACTTTATTCAAGTCTGTTCTAATTAAGGCTTTAATATATATTTTTTAGAGTTGTTGTAATCTCTTTTCATTATTTCATCAATCTTTTTGGTTGATAAATTAAGATTAGTAATATTTCTATTAAATTCAATATTAAAATTTTTAGCTCTTAAATAACCTCTTTCAGGAATAGTATTTTTTGAATATAATAATTTAAGTGATGCAAGTTCTAATATTCTTTTTCTTAACTCTAAATCAACATTATGATTATATACCGATTCTTTTAATTCTCTATAATCCCAATTTTCTTTTTGTTCTTTTTCAAATATTTTTAATAATTCATCTAATGTTATATCAGTTTTATCAGTAATCTTTTTTATATAATAATCAATTTCTACTTGTCCATTATCTGGATTTGCATTTAATAAAAATCTATCAATATAATTTAAGTCATAATTTATATTTGGTATCTTATTTTTAATACTCATAAAAATTCCATCACCACCCCAACCACAAGATCTATAACCACAATTTATAAGTTCTAATTCATTATGGGGTAGTCTATACATTAACTGTTTGAAATCCATACTTTTAGTTATTGTTTTTATTTGTTCAAACCTAAGATCTAAAACACCTTCAAAATATTCTAATTGACGTTCTGGAAACTTAAATTCATACCAATATGTTATTGTATCGATGATATGTTGTAATTCATTAATTTCTGTAAAAGCACTATATCCATTTTTGATTTCATTATTAAACCATTTTAAAAACTCTTTATTATTTTTTATTACATATTCTTTTTTGTCTTGATTATAAAAATTTTTAGCTTCAGCTATTGTCATATAAAACCCTCCATATATAATAAAAATGAGCATATATCGCTCATTTTAAATGCTTAGTGGTGGACCTTGCAGGACTCGAACCTGCGACCGCCCGGTTATGAGCCGGATGCTCTAACCAACTGAGCTAAAGGTCCACTTCATAATTGCAATAATTTGTCATTGCTTCTATATAATATCATATTATTTTTTTTAGTGCAAGAACATTAGTAAAAATATTTTAAAAAAATTTTTCTAAAGTGAAATATATATGATATACTATATAATATATATTGTATGTAATAGATAAAAATGAATTGAAGGAGTTGTAAAATATGAATAAAAAAATAGTATGTATTGGAAATTCAACATATGATATTACATTTCCAATGAAAAAATTCCCAGTAGAAAATACGAAGAATAGAGTTAAGAAAGTAGTTGAATGTGGTGGTGGTCAAGCGGCTAATGCTGCATATTTACTTGGAAAATGGGGTCAAAAACCATATTTTATTGGTGTTGTAGGCAATGATATCTACGGACAAAAAATAAAAGAGGAATTGAAGAGTGTCAATGTTAATATAGATTATATGGAGGAAACAAAAAAATATGGAACAACATTAAGTACCATTATAACTTCAGAATCTAGTAGAACATCTTTAGAATACAAAAATCCAAAAATGAAACTGGAAAAAGGGAATATAGATATTAATCCTGACATATTATTAATTGATGGACAAGAATATGAATTATCAATGAGTATTATCAAGGATAATCCAAATATGATAAGTATCTTAGATGCTGGTAGAGTTACAGATGAAATTGTTGAATTATGTAAAAATGTTAATTATATCGTTTGTTCAAAAGAGTTTGCAGAGGAAGTAACAAGAGTTAAAATAAATTATAGAGATCCTAATACTTTTAATCAAATATTTATAAAATTAATAGAGCTATTTCCAAATAAAAAGTATGTTATCACTTTAGAAGATAAAGGCAGTATATTCTTAGATGGTGAATATGTTAAAGTAATGCCTACATACAAAATGAAAGTAAAGGATACAACTGGAGCAGGGGATATATTTCATGGAGCATTTACTTATGGTATCGCAAATGGATATACTTTAGAAGAATGCGTTAAACTAGGAAATATTGCAGGAACCCTTTCTACAACTAAAATAGGTGTTAGAAATTCGGTACCTTCATTAAAAGAAGTAATGAAATTATATGAAAAATAATATAATAGATCCATTCTTATATAATATACCTTCGATAGATCTTCACGGTGACGATAGGGATACTGCCAGGGTTAAAATTAAAGACTTTATTAATGATAATATTGCAATGAAAAACGAAAAAATAGAGATTATTCATGGTATTGGAACTGGTATTTTAAGAAAAGTGACAGAAAATACTTTACAAAAAGATAAAAGAGTGTTAGAATACAAAACATCTTATTTCAACAGGGGAAGTACAATTGTTTGGCTAAAATTTGACAAATAGGGACTATTGTGCTATAATACTTGACATAAAAAGAGGGGGAGTTATTTATGTACGAAGAAGAAAAGAAAAATTCGTTTATAAAGGATTTTATCATCAAGTTACTTTATATGTTCTTATTTTTATTCTTGTTTATGTGGCTTTATCCAGCACCTAAAGTAGATTTAAGTGATGTTGAAGTTAAAGCTAAAGTAGACAAAGAAGAATTACAACCATTATTTGCTGGAGTGTTTAATGATAACATTAATGCAATGAAGGAATCTGCTAAATCATATTATACAGTTGATCGTTTACCAAAAACCAATGGTGAATCAACTAAAATGACATTACAAGAAATGTTAAATAAGAAAATGGTAGCACCATTTGTTGATGCTAATGGTAAATCATGTAATGCATCATCTTCATATGTAGAAGTAACTAGAATTTCTGCTACAGAATATACTATGAAAGTTAATTTAGTATGTAGTGATAAAACTGATTATATTATTGAGACTATTGGATGTACTAGTGTTTGTCCTGGATGTGTAGCTACTCCAGCATCTACAACTACTACTCCAAAAGTTACAACACCAACAAATACAGTTGTTTATCAACCAACACCTGTAAAACCAACAACTAATACAAACAATAATAATACAAATAACAACAATGAAAAACCAGAACCAACACCTGAAACAAAAACATATATTTACGAAAAAGAAATAGTAAACGAAACTTGGGAACTTAATAATACTTGGACATCTACAAAGAAAACTGGTAATGATGTAAGATTATATGATACGAGAATTGTTGAAGGTGAAACAGAATATGTTACTAAAAGTTATACATATAGAACTGTATCATGGGTACAAAATTCTCACAGAACAGAAGATTATACTTTAATTCTTAATTCAGGTACTATTCCAAGAAATGCCAAAAATGTTAAGATTTCTTCAAGTTCTAGAATGACTACTATTACTGAATTAAACAGATATATCAATAACAGATATTCTTGTGATATTAGAATGGAAGGTTATGGATGTCCTACTAGAAATGATGAAGGAATTATTCAAAACAGAAACTTAACATCTACACCAATTGCGTCATTCAATTATAATTTAAATATATATAAATCAGGTAGTCAATGGAAAGTTAGCGTTCGTGCTAATGCAACAAACTATTTTGTGCCAGATCAACAATACATAATTCCAATTAAATTTACTGTTAAATGGGAAGAAGAACAATCAGAGGACGTTAAACAATATAAATACGAATATTTAAAAACTAGTAAATCAACTGATACTAAATATTCTACGTCAAATAATGATACAAGTTTATTAAATGACGGATATAAATTAGTAGGTACAAAATAATAAACGAATTTTTAAAAGCAAGTTTTAAAACTTGCTTTTTTTATGTTATAATGTTAATAGGTGATAAAAATGGCAAACATAATAGACAAAATATTTGAATACTCATTAGAAGAAATTATGGGTGACAGATTTGGTAGATATGCTAAAACTATAATACAAGATAGGGCAATACCTGATGTTAGGGATGGTTTAAAGCCTGTACAGAGAAGAATATTGTATTCAATGTATAAAGACAGAAATACTCATGATAAGCCATATAAAAAGAGTGCGAAAACTGTTGGTAATGTTATGGGACAATTTCACCCTCATGGGGACTCAAGTATTTATGAAGCAATGGTTCGTATGAGTCAGTGGTGGAAACAAAATGCTGTATATATAGATATGCATGGTAATAATGGTTCAATGGATGGTGATAGTCCTGCTGCAATGCGTTACACAGAAGCAAGACTTGCTAAAATAAGTAATGAACTATTAAAAGATATTGATAGAAATACTGTTGAATTTGCTCCTAACTATGATGATAGTGAATTAGAACCTACAGTATTACCTGCAAAGTTTCCGAATTTACTTGTAAATGGGGCAAATGGGATAAGTGCTGGATACGCTACAAATATACCACCTCATAACTTACAAGAAGTAATAGATGCTACAATATACAGGATTGATAATCCTAATTGTAGATTAGATACAATCATGAATATAGTAAAAGGTCCAGACTTTCCTACAGGTGGAATAGTTGAGGGATTAAAAGGAATTAAAGATGCATTTGAATCTGGTAGAGGTAAAATAGTGCTAAAAAGTAATGCTAAAATTGAAAAAGATCAAATAATAGTTACTGAAATACCTTTTGAAGTTAATAAGGCACTTCTTGTTAGAAAAATAGATGAAATAAGAGTAGATAAAAAAATAGATGGCATATCTGAAGTTAGAGATGAAACTGACAGAGATGGTGTAAGAATTGCGATAGATCTTAAAAAAGGTTGCGACAAAGAATTAGTATTAAATTATTTATTAAAAAATACTGATTTACAAATCACTTACAACTATAATATGGTCGCAATAGTAAATAAAAGACCTAAGCTATTAGGAATATTAAAAATATTAGATGCATATATTGCGCACCAAAGAGAAATAGTTACTAGAAGAAGTGAATTTGATTTAACGCATGCTAAAGCTAGACTTCATATAGTAGATGGACTTATGAAAGCTTTATCTATTTTAGATCAAGTCATTGAGACAATTCGTGCTAGTAAAAATAAAAGCGATGCTAAAAATAACTTAGTGATAGAATATGATTTTACTGAAACTCAAGCAGAAGCTATAGTAATGTTACAACTTTATAAATTAACTAATACAGATGTTACATTACTTGAACAAGAAAAAGAAAACTTAATGAAAACTATAGAAATTTTAAATAGAATTCTTAGTGATGAAAAGACATTATTAGATGTTATTAAACAAGAAATGAGAATCATTAGAAAAGAATATGGTGTAGAAAGAAAAACGGAAATTAAAGCTGAAATTACTGAAATTAAGATAGATACTACATCATTAATCACTAAAGAAGATGTAATAGTCGTAGTAACTAAAGAAGGATACGTTAAAAAAGTATCTAAGAAAAGTTACGCTGCATCTTCTGAAGATGAAACTGTAGTTAAAAAAGGTGACTACGTAATCGGTCTATATGAAATGAATACATTAGATACATTGTTGTTATTCACTGATCTAGGTAATTATTTACATATACCAGTTCATGAACTTCCAGATGTGAAATGGAAAGAACTTGGAAAACATGTTAGTAATATTATAAGTATTAAATCAGATGAAAACATAATAGGAAGTATTCCTGTGTATGATTTTAATAAAAATAGTTATATAACAATATTCACTAAGGATGGTATGGTTAAACGTAGTAAGTTATCTGATTATCAAGTACAAAGATATTCTAAGCCTATTTCAACAATGAAACTTAAAGGCGATGATTTAGTAACTAATGTATATGAAGTAAATGGTAACGAAGATATATTTATAGTTACAAATAATGGATATGGCTTATGGTATGATATGGATAGTGTACCAGTAGTTGGTGTTAAGGCTGCTGGAGTTAAATCAATTAATCTAAAAGACGGATATGTAGTAAGTGGTATATGCTTTGAAAACTCTGAATACTTAACTATTTTAACTAATAAAGGGAACTCTAAGAGAATTAAGCTTAGTGAGTTAGAAAAGGGTAGAAGAGCTTCTCGTGGATTATTAGTTTTAAAAGAAGTTAAAAGTAATCCTCAACATATAATTAAAGCTTTTGTAATGGATGCAAAAAAACATATTGGAATCAAAAAAGATGAAGATATTAAAAATATTAAATTAACAGAAATACCAATTATGGAAAGATATAGTATTGGTTCTTTAATACATAAATCAGGTATTGATGATTCATTTGAAGTAGTTAGTTTAACAACTAAAACAGATGTAGTTACTGAAGATAAACCTGTTAAAGAGGTTAAAAAGAAAGAAGAATCTAAAAAAGTATCATTAAAAGATATCGATGATAAAATGATGACAATAGATGACTTTTTAGAAGATTTTGACGTATAGGAAAGGTGATAATATGAGTTTAAGAAAAAAAATATATGATGATATGGTTAGTGCTATGAA
The DNA here is from genome assembly GCA_045545595.1 of Bacilli bacterium. Lineage (GTDB taxonomy): Bacteria > Bacillota_I > Bacilli_A > RF39 > UBA660 > SIG205. The sequence goes on along the minus strand of JAZQBG010000040.1, from coordinate 3,464 downwards.
AAGTAAAGATAAAGAAACTTTATCAGTACTTAGAATGGTAAAAGGTAGTATTCAATTAGAAGAGATAAACAAGAAAAAAGAATTAGAAGATGATGATGTTATTGCAGTTATTTCAAAACAAATTAAAACTAGAAAAGATGCAAATAGTGAGTTTGAAAAAGGTAATAGACAAGATTTAATTGATAAAAATAATGCTGAAATTTCTATATTAAATAGATACATGCCTGAACAATTAGATAGTGATGAAATAGAATCTATTATTACAGAAGCAATGAATAGACTTGAAATTACTACACAAAAACAAATAGGATTATTAATGAAAGACATTATGCCTAAGTTAAAAGGTAAGGCAGATATGTCTGTTGTTAATGAGCTAATTAAAAGTAAATTAAACTAAGAAAAAAAACCAAAGAAATTTTATGTTTCTTTGGTTTTTATATATATAACATAAGGCGAATATTCTTTGTCAGTATTATGATACTCGTTTATATCATAAGTATTGTTTATTGTATTTAAAAATTCTTGTAACTTTTCACTTTCTATTTTTCCTTCTTCATGACCAGGATACACTGTGATGACAATCATCCCTTTTTTATTTAATAATTTTAAAGATTGTTTAATCGAAGATATTGTACTTTCATAATTAGTAGTAATACTCTCATCACCATTAGGTAAATATCCAAGATTATAAATTATAAAACTTATTTTACCTTGATAATCATTTAGCTTTTCTAATATTAAATCATGTGAACAATTAAATAGGGTATAATTATTAATATTATTTTCGTCTAATAATTTTTTAGTATTATTAATCGCAATATCTTGTATATCAAATCCAAATACATGACCGTTAGGTACTAACTTAGATAAAAATAAAGTATCTTTACCATTACCAGTAGTTGCATCAACAACAATATCATTTGGTTTAATAACATAATCAGCTAGTTGTCTTGTTTTATTTAAAACACTTGTTTTAAATCCTTGATAAGTATTTCTTCTTTCAAGTTCCTTATCAATATCATTTAAAACGCCAAATTTTTTAGTTAACCAACTTGGTTCAACTAATTCATCACTTTTAGGATCTCCTGTAATTCTATTAATAACAATAGTATCCTTTAATATCTCTAATTGGTCACATACTATATCAACATATTCTTCCTTAGTTAATACATGAAACTTTTCTTTTTTATAAAGTGTTTCAAGTGGTGTATCTTTCAAGATATGTAACATATGTATTTTAACTCCATCAATAGGTAAACTATTTATATGTTTAACTGTTTCTAACATCATGTCTTTTGTCTCATATGGAAGTCCATTTATGATGTGCGCAACAACCTTAATTTTTCTTTTATGTAATTTTTTAACCATTTCATCAAAACACTCTAGAGTATGACATCTATTAATTAATTTAGATGTTTTTTCATGGATAGTTTGAAGACCTAATTCAACTGTTAAATATGTTCTTGTATTTAATTCAGTTAAATATTCTAATACTTCATCACTAATAGAATCTGGTCTAGTAGAAATAGATAAACCTACAACATTATCTAGTTTTAAAACAGTTTCATATTTTTCTTTTAAAACATGAAGAGGTGCATAGGTATTAGTATTAGCTTGAAAGTATGCAATATACTTGCTATTAGGCCATTTCTTTTCTAATATAGTTTTAACCTCGTTAAACTGAGTAATTAAATCTTTTCCCTTATCGCCGGCAAACTCACCACTACCATTTTTTGAGCAATATATACAACCACCATATCCATATTTACCATCTATATTAGGACAAGTAAAGCCACCATTTAAACTAACTTTAAAAACTTTACTGTTAAATACTTTTTTATATTCATAATTTAGTGTATGATATCTTTTATTATCTAAAGTATATTTAAAATAATTCATATAAAGTTCCATTCCTTTCACTACGTTCAAGGCACACATAGGAACGAAAAACCTTGAACTAAATTTATTTTTCTATATAATAACAACCTTGAAGGAGTATGTACTACAAAGCACGTGGAGGTGAGTTGCAGACTTCCTGTAACTCTTAGGATTAAACCAGCATATAAAGAAGTGCAGATGCAGTTGTTTCAAGCACACATAAGTAGTCCCTTTGAGGCTGTAGGTTAATCATTGACTTTAGTTAATTCTTAGTGTTAACTGCATAGACAACTTACTCCTTCAATAATATATTTGAAAGGATTTTATTTATGGAAGTTATTTATTCAAAAGCATGTGGTGTTGATGTGCACAAATCTTTTATAGTTGCTGTTATTTGTGACTCAACTTCCATCACACCAAAATACACAAGAAAACGTTTTTCTACCTTTAATAATTCACTCATTGAATTTAGAAATTGGTTACTTGATAACGACTGTCAAAATGTATGTATGGAATCTACCGGCAATTATTACATTCCAGTATACAATGCATTAGAAGGTTATATTTCTAATGTCGTCGTTGCTAATCCTAAATGGGTTGCTGTTATCAAAGGTGAGAAAGACGATAACAAGGATGCAAAATGGATTGCAGACTTGTTTAAATTAGGCATTGTTCGTAGTAGTTTTATTCCATCTAAAGACTTCAGAGTTCTCAGAGAACTTACTCGTTATCTCTACAAACTTACCTGTATTAAATCCTCTGAGAAAAATAGATTTACTAATGCCCTCACAGTTGGTAACTGTAAGTTGGATTTGGTTTTCTCTGATATATTTGGTAAATCAAGCAAATCTATTATTGATATCATTCTAAATAATGATAATTTCTCAGATGAAGATATTATAAGTTGTCTTAGAAAAAATTGCAAATCAACTCATGAAGACATACTTTCTTCTGTTGATGGTGTCACTTTTACTATTGAACAAAAACTAAGAATTAAAATTGTCGAAGATCATATTGATTATTTAAATAATCAAATTAATATTTTAAGAAATATAATTGATAATTTAGTTGTACCTTATGAAGAATATATTACCCTTCTTTGTACTATTCCTGGCGTTGATAGAAATTCTGCAATTACAATTATTTCCAAAATTGGTACTGATATGTCACAATTCAAAAATCATTACAGATTAACTTCTTGGGCTGGTCTCGCTCCTGGATGTAATGAATCAGCTGGTAAAAAGAAATCTGTTAAAATTTCTCGTGCGGGTGTTTATCTTAAGCCTTGTCTTGTTGAGATTGCTCATTGTGCTATTAAGGATAAAACTAACACTTACTACGCCAATAAGTTTAACAAAATTTCTAAACGTCGCGGTAAAAAACGTACAACTATTGCGATTGCGAGAAAAATTTTAGTTGCTATTTATCACATGTTATCGACTGGTGAGATTTGGAATCCAACTGACCTTGCTTCAAATGAAACATCTGATAAAGATAGAATTAAATATACTAAAAACAATTTCAAGCAATCTGCTAAACAATTATTTTCTTTAGGACTTACATCAGAAGAATTATTAGAAATAATA
>JAZQBG010000039.1:0-15701 GCA_045545595.1 Bacilli bacterium | reverse complement strand
TAAATATGATGTTGACATAATATTAAACCTAAATAATGAAGTAATAATAAACATAGAAATGAATAAGAAATTTTGGTTAGGTCTACAAAATAGAAATCTAGCGTACATCACTAAAATATTTTCATCACAATATGTAAGTGGGAAAGGAAAAGAACAGTTTAAAACAAGTAAGAAACATATACAGATAAATTTCAATAACTACAATTATCCAAAAGATAGAGGAATGTCAATAAGCAGATTAAAAGATATAGAAACAAATGAAGAATTAACAGATTTAATAGAAATACATCATGTTAACCTTGAAGTAATTAGGAAAAATTGCTATAATAAAACTGAAGAAGAGTTAAAACCAATAGAGAAAATAGTAAGATGTTTAATGACTACTGATATAAAAGAGATGGAAAAAGTAGTAGGTGAAGGAATGAAAAGTATATTAGATAAAGTGATGGAATTAAGTAATGATGAAAGACTAGTGGGATTATACAATAAAGAAGAGTTAGCAGAAGCAAGAGAATATGGTATACACTTAGCTGGCAAAGAAGAAGGTATTCAAGAAGGTATACAAAAAGGTACTATCCAAACACAAAAACAAGTGGTTATTAATATGCTTAATGATAATTTAGATATTAATACAATTTCTAAATATACAGGTCTTAGCATTGAAGAAATTTCTAAAATTAAAGAAAATGATTTATAATAATTAGAAGATATGTCTACTAAGATATATCTTTTATTATTTTCTTTATTTAAATTTCAATATTTGGTATAATGTAACTAGCAAAGGAGGAATACCTATGAAAAAACCAACAGTAGCGTTAGTAGGAAGACCTAACGTAGGTAAATCAACTTTATTTAATAAAATAGCTGGTAAAAAAATATCAATTATCGAAGATATACCTGGGATAACTAGGGATAGAATTTATGCAGATGCAGAATATAAAAATTATAAATTTCACCTAATAGACACAGGTGGAATCGACATTGCAAAAGAAAGCTTTAATAATGAAATTAAAACTCAAGCTGAAATCGCAATTGATGAGGCAGATGTAGTAATCTTTATTGTTGATGGTAAAGATGGAATCACTGCCAATGACTTAGTTGTTAGAGATATGCTTAGAAAATCAAATAAAAAAGTAATAGTTGCGATAAATAAAGTTGATAATAAACAAAGAGAAGAAAATATATATGATTTCTATGAATTAGGATTTGATATCTATATACCAATAAGTGCAGAACATAGCAAAAATATAAGTGAACTGATGGAAGAAGTTGTGACAGACTTTTATGAGATACCAGAAGAATACGAAGACAAACTAAAATTCTGTGTCATTGGTAGACCAAATGTAGGTAAAAGTAGTTTAGTTAATGCATTACTAAATGAAGATAGAGTAATAGTGTCTGATGTTGCAGGTACAACTAGAGATGCAGTAGATACATTATTTACTTATGATAAAAATGAATATGTACTTATTGATACAGCTGGTATGAGAAAAAAAGGTAAAGTATATGAAAGTACAGAAAAATATAGTCTAATTAGAAGTATGAAGGCAATTGATAGAAGTGATGTATGTCTTATAGTTATCAATGCTGAAGAAGGAATTATCGAACACGATAAACATATTGCTGGATATGCAATTGAAATGGGAAAAGCAGTTGTATTAGTTGTAAATAAATGGGATACAGTTGATGATCAAAATGATATTAACTCATTTAAAAAACAAATTAGAAATAATTTTCAATTTACACCATATGCTAGTATAGTATTTTTATCAGCGCTAACAAAAAAAAGAATACATACATTAATGCCTGAGGTATTAAAAGCATATGAAAATACTACAAAACAAATTAAAACCAATTTACTAAACAATGTAATAATGGATGCAGTTGCGCTTAATCCACCACCTTCATATAAAGGAAAAAGATTAAAAATTTACTTTGTTAGTCAAACAGGAACTAAACCACCTAAGTTTACTTTTAACGTCAATAATAAAGGTTTAGTACATTTCTCGTATGAAAGATACCTTGAAAATAAAATAAGAGAAAACTTTGACTTAACTGGAACTCCAATAATATTACAATTCAAGAATAAAGGGGAAGAATAATGAAAATAAGTATTTTAGGTACAGGAAGTTTTGCTACAGCGATCGCACAAATACTAACTGATAATAATCATGAATTATTAATGTGGACAGTTGATAGTAAAAACGTAGACGAAATTAATACTAAAAGAACTAATAAATATTATTATGAAAATTTTAAATTTAGTGATAGTGTTAGTGCTACTACTAATCTTGAAGAATTAGTTGATTACTCTGATTATATTGTAATCGCAATTCCATCAAAATTCATTAAAGATACAATGAAGCAAATCAATAAAATTTTAAAAGTTAGAAATATAAAAAAAACTTTTATAAATATGTCTAAAGGGATGGATTATAAAAATTTAACAACTATTTCTGATATCATTGAAGAAAACATTGATAAAAAATATATCAATAAAGTTTGTTCAATGACAGGTCCTAGCTTTGCGAAGGAAGTTATTGAAAGAAAAGTAACAAAATTTATGTTAGCAAGCCATTCTGGTATTAATTTAGATGATATTAAAAATATATTCCAAAATGATTATATTTTAATAAATTCTTCTAAAGATATGAGGGGAATAGAAATTTTATCTTCAGTTAAAAACATTATCGCTTTGGCAGCTGGTATTGTTCATGGTCTAGGTTATGAAGATAACACTCACGCAATAATTATTACAGAAGGAATAAGAGAAATGTTAAAATTATCTCCTTTCTACGACATCGATACTAATACAATTTTATCAGTATCAGGAATAGGGGACTTAGTATTAACTGCTTCTAGTAAAACAAGTAGAAACTATTCAACAGGAGAAAAAGTTGGTAGAGGAATGAAAGTTAGTGAAGCCATTGATACTACAAAGACTGTTGTGGAGGGAGTAGAGTGTGCGAAAGTTATGTATAAATTTTCTAAATCACATAAAATAGATTTACCTATAACCAAAGCAGTATATAACATTTTTTATAAAGGAAAAGATCCAAAAGAAGAAATAATTAAAGTTTTAAGATAACACAAAATTATCTCCTACATATATTATTATAGGAGGTAATTTTTTTGAAATTTAGTGATGAATTTTTTAATAAAGTTGAAAAGAAAACCAATGTTAATAAAGAAACTATTTTAGGTCTTGCCAAAAAAGTACAAAATTCTAATATGAAAGATGAAAATAATCTTAGGGATTTAATAAAGGAAATAAGTAATATTGCTGGTAAACCAGTATCTAAAGAAAAGGAAGATAAAATCATTAGTGCGATAGTAAATGATAAAATCCCTAACAACATGGATAAATTTGTATAATTAATGTAAAATCTAAATGTTAGACGAGAATTAATAATGTTATTTGATTAATTTATGTTATACTTTATAAGTAAAGGAGTTAACTCAGATGAAATTTTTTGATTTGCTAGAAAGTATAACAAATAATCAATATAATCCAAAAATTATGAATTCTATAATATCATTTATACTATTTTTAATTTTAATCTTAATAATAAGTATTTTATTTATAACAAAAGAATAAAATACTTATTATTTTTATGATATACTTATTTAGTAGGAGTTGAGAAGATGTATAAGTATGTAAAAAGATTTTTGGATATTATTTTATCGTTAATGTTTATTATAATATTTTCCCCAATATTAATTTTAATATCAGTAATATTATTAGTCACTTTAAAAAAACAAATAATATATAAACAATTAAGAGAAGGTAAAAATAAGAAACCGTTTACAATGTATAAATTTAGAACAATGATAAATGATACTAGTATTCCAGATAGAGATAGAATTACAAAATTTGGTAGAGTATTAAGAAATTTAAGCATAGATGAATTACCTCAATTATTTAATGTTTTAAAAGGAGATATGTCCATAATCGGACCAAGACCTTTTATTGTTGGTGAACCATTACCTAAAGACCGTATAGATAAAATAAGATATAGTGTAAGACCAGGTATGACAGGGTATGCATAAATTCATGGAAAAAGAAAGTTATCACACAAGGATAAATTAAAATACGATGTTGAATACACAAAAACTTATTCTTTTAGATTAGATATAAAAATCATATTTTTAACAGTATTTAATATGATTCAAAAAAACAATTAAAAAGACCTAACGGTCTTTTTTATAATACTATCGCAATCATATTGCTTGATCCTTTGTTTATAATTTTGGTAAGAGTACCTTGTAATTTATATCTTATGTTATCTGGCATCATTAACAATTTAGCTTGAATTCCTTCTTGTACAATAACATCTAAGCTTCTACCAAATATTTCGCTTTTCCAAATGTTATCAGGTTCATTTTCCATGTTTTGGGTTAAAGAATTAATAAGTTCCTTGCTTTGTAATTCACTACCAATAATAGGTTCAAAACTACTTTCTACATCAACTCTAATCATATGAATAGATGGTGCGACTGCTTTTAGTTTAACTCCAAATCTACTGCCTTGTTTAATTATTTCAGGAGTATCTAATTTCATATCTTTTAGAGAAGGTGCGGCAATACCATATCCACTTTGTTTAACTTGTTTTAGAGCTCCCTTAATTTGGTCATATTCCATTTTAGCCTCATTGTAATCTTGGAATAACTTTAATAATTCAGCTTTAGAATTAACATTAATGCCAATACTATCTTTTAATATTTCATCAAATAATTCATTAGGTGCATGTAAATTTATTATAACTTCACCAGTAGAAGTATTAACATCAGATAAATATGCTTTAGAAATATGTTCACAATTACCAAAATGTGTAGTAATAGTATCTACATCTCTAAGTTTATCTATATTAGTAACACTTTCTTTTATCTTATCAATGTATACCTTTTTCAACCAATTATCTGGATTTAAAATAGAAATCCATTCTGGAATATTAACGCTGACTTCTAATACTGGAAATTCATATAAAGCTTCTCTAAGTATTTCAACTACATCTTTTTCGCTCATAGTATCAACGTTAATAGGAATAACTGGAACATTATATTCATTTCTTAATTTTTCAGCAATTTTAAGAGTTTCTGGCATCATTGGATGAATAGAGTTAAGTACAACTATAAAAGGTTTATTTAACTCTTTTAATTCTTCCATAACTTCTTTTTCTGCTTCTAAATAATCACTTCTAGATAATTCTCCAAATGATCCATCAGAAGTAACTACAATACCAATAGAGGAGTGGTCTTTAATAACTTTTTCAGTACCAATTTCTGCGGCTTCAACAAAAGGTATTTCTTCATCATACCAAGGAGTCTTTACCATTCTAGGACCGTTTTCATCCTCATATCCCTTAGCATTTTTAACGATATAACCAACACAGTCAATTAGTCTTACATTAACATCAATTTCATCAATAGAAATATTTACAGCATTGCTTGGAACAAATTTAGGTTCAGTAGTCATAATTTGTTTACCAGCACCACTTTGTGGAAGTTCATCAATAACTCTTTTTTTCTCAAATTCATCAGTAATATTAGGTATAACCATATTTTCCATGAATTTCTTTATAAAAGTAGACTTACCAGTTCTAACAGCACCAACAACACCTAAATAAATATCTCCGTTTGTTCTTTCAGCAATACTCTTGATAATTTCATTCTTATTCATATTTTCCCTACTTTCTTAGTCTTTTCATTTAAATGTATGTAATAATTTGGAATATATGAAAAAAACATGAAATTTTAATCTTTCATGTTTGAATGTTACTTTGATAACGTTTTATTTAATCCTTTATTATTAATATGTTTTGGTTGACTAAGATCTATATCAAAGAAACGTTTAATCTCAACAAGTGCATTATCTCTTGAATCAGAAGCGTGTATAGCATTTTCTGAACCGCATTCAGGATTACCATATTTAGCCCTTATTGAACTAGGAGCTTCTTCTATAGCTTTTGCTACATTTGTAGGTCCAATTATCGTTCTAACTCTACTAACTGCATCTTCTCCTAATACAATCATTTCTAATACTTCATCCGATGTCATAAAATCAGTCAATTCCCCATAGAAAGGTTTATCCTTTAAATGAGCATAGTGTTCTTCTGCTATTTGTTTAGTTAATTTATCCTTTTTCATTGCAACAATGTCTAATCCATTAGAGTTCATAGTATCTATTATATCTTCTACTATAGCATTTCTTTCTTCTATTGGTCTTTTCATAACATCTGGTTTAATCATAACATAAGTAAATTCTAACATATTATCCCTCCTAAAATACAAATGTTGTTTCTATATTAACATACTACTAATAAAAAGACAATCAAAAGCGCTAATTTTGACAAAAGTTAATTTATTTGCTATAATATATGGCAATAAATGGGGTGTTTAGCGTGGCAAAGTACTATTTGAACGTAATGTTGAATGATAATCCAATTTTAACAATAACATCTGGAAAATTAAAAGAAGTAGACGACTTTTTAATTGATAATAATATTTGTAATGTGGAACAATTGTATGAACACATAAAAGATAACATAAACGAAAAACTAAGTAATGATATTTTAGAATTCGCTATTGAATATAAATATAATGGAGAAATAAAAACAAAACCATTAATTTTTAAGGATGAATTAGTCGTTTTTAAAAAATGTGATACTAAAGCTGACTTTATATTCCAAAAATTAAAAAAAGATAAAATGTTTAAAAAATATTTCGACAGAAAATATATTAATAAATTTATACCTATGGACAAGAAAACTCCAATTTATTATACCGCAATGGATTATATACATAATTTTAATTTCAAAGCATTTGATTCTTTATATCATTCTTTAATGTATAAAAGAGTAAAATCCAATTTAGGTAATAAAAAATTTACAAATGCAGAAGATTTAGAAAACGCAATGACTGATAAAAAATATAGTTATACTACAGACCGTGATATGTATTTTACTACATATTACTTCGATAAAGGATTACCAGAAAGACGACTTATAGTTAGTAATATTGAAAAACCATATGAATTAGAAGAAGAAATAGAATATGGTGTTAATGCTACTGAAGGTTTAAGAGTTAATGGTATCCAATATGAAAAGTTTATTGAACAACAAAATACAATATTTGATATATCTGAGGAAGTAGCAAATTCTTCTAAATTACAAAGTGTAAAGAAGAAAGTAAAAACTAAAAAAATTGATATTCCTAATCAAATTTCTTTCTTTGAATAGGAATAATGTGATATAATAAATCGTGTAAAGCGATAATAAAGGACTAGTAATAAAATAAGTTATTTATAGAAAGCTAGTGGTTAGTGGAAACTAGTAATAACATTTTATGAATTCACCTTTTAGCAGTATAGAAATATACCGTGATTCTAGCGATAATAGAAATTAAGTGCATAGTTTAACTATGAATTAAGGTGGTACCACGGAAATCTTTCGTCCTTAGATGGATGAGAGATTTTTTTATCTATAAGGAAAGTTCGTTAATTTTGCAAAACGCATTGACATAGGTACATTTGTTCGTTATAATGATTATACAATATTCAGGGGAGGTATAACGATGATAAAAGCATATAAGTTTAGAATGTATCCAAGTATTGAACAAAAACAAATACTAAATCAATTCATAGGCACATCAAGATTTATCTATAATCATTATTTGTATGAGAAGGAACAAATGTATAAAAAAGAAAATAAAACATATTTACTATGTGAAATGAAACAGGATTTAAAAAAATTACAACAAGAATATCCATGGCTAAGTGAAGTAGATGGCTCAATCCTAAGAACAATACTAGATGATTTGGATAAAGCATTTGATAGATTTTACAAAAAGCAAGATGGATACCCTAATTACAAAAGAAAAAGTATAAATGGTAGTTATAGAACACCATGTATAGTAGGTAATTACAAAGGTAAGAAATATCAAAATATAAAAGTAGATTTATTAAATAGAACAATAAAACTACCAAAAATAAAAGAAGAAATTAGAATAAGAGGATATAGAAATTTAAAAACATTCCCTGACAAAATATACAACGCAACAATAACAAGAGAAGGAAATAAATACTATGCAAGCTTATGTGTAGAAGAAAATGTAATACTACCAGAATTCCAGCCAAGATATGTAGTAGGAATAGACTTAGGAATAAAAGATATAGTAGTAACAAGTGATGGAGTTAAATATAAGAATGAACAAAACATCAAAAAATATGAAAAGAAAATAAAAGGCTTACAAAGATGGTTATCAAGAACACAAAAAGGAAGTAACAATAGATATAAAATACAATTAAAGTTACAAAGAGTATATCAAAAACTAAGAAATGCAAGAAAGTACTTATTGCATAAAATAAGTAGTCAAATAGTAAAAGAAAATGACATTATAATAACAGAGCATTTAAAAATTCAAAACATGACAAAGAATCATAACTTATCTAAATCAATAACAGATTGTTTAATAAGACAACTAGAATACAAAAGCAAGTGGAAGAACAAGAAGTTTTATCAAGTAGATACATATTATGCAAGTAGTAAAATATGTAATAGATGTGGAGCAAGAGAAGAAAAAGTTAAAGATTTAAGTGTAAGAAGTTGGATATGTAGTAAATGTGGGACAATTCATGATAGAGATATAAATGCAAGTATAAATATAATGTATGAATGATTAATGAAATATGGAATAGAACAATTAATTTAAGATAGATTAAATTAATAAAAATAGTAGGGTAGCGACTATCCGAAACTGGTCTGTGGAGGAGCACAAGTTCCTGCGAAGCAGAAACATCTTACCGTGAGGTAAGATACTCAAAATTTATTTTGAGCTTTGTTCTTTGCCTTGTTTCGCTATAATTCCACCGGTCATAGATGAAATAATTAAAATTAAATAATAAATTAAATTTTGCCATTTAAATGGAGTATTAAATGCTAACAAAGCGACTAATAAAAAGAATATACTAATAATACTTCCAATTTTTAATCCTTCTAAAATTCCTCTACCTTTACTTCTTTTGGAAAGATAAAAACCACTAAATATAAATGTGCCAATTATAAGAATCATATTTAATATATTAAGAATATTATCACCAATAATATTAAAATAATTTAATATAGTAAATAAAAATATACCTATAAGAATAGATGCAAAAACATACATGAGATCTTTTAAATAAACTTTTAACATACAAATCACCTAATAAATGTTATGTTATTGAATAAATTTATATTCCAGAGCCCATAACTATACTAGGTGATATATATGGATTATATGGCAGTGATTTTAAGAACAATATTTTTCTATTTTGTAGTTTTAATATTATATAGAATTATGGGTAAAAGAGAAGTGGGACAACTTGGAATTGTAGATTTAATAGTATCTATACTTATTTCACAATTAGTTGCGATTAGTATAGAAAATTATGATGAGACAATATTAATGTCATTAATTCCAATTGTTCTTTTAACTTTCCTACAATTAGGTCTTGCATATCTAGCGTTAAAAGTTCCTAAAACTAGAGACTTTTTAGATGGTAAACCATCAGTACTAATTAAACATGGTAGAATAAACTTTAAAGAAATGTGTAAACAAAAATATAATTTAGATGATTTATTAATGCAGTTAAGAGAAAATGGGGTAAGAAATTTAGAAGATGTAGAGTATGCAATACTTGAAACTAGCGGGAACCTATCACTATTTAGAAAAAACTTTTTAAAAATTCCAACAAGTTATCCTTTTGCTATAATAGTTGATGGTAGAATACAAGATGATATATTAAAAGAACTTAATAGAGATAGGGAATGGATACATAATATATTAGATAAAAAAGGAATAGAATTAGAAAACGTTTTCTATGCTTTTTACAAAGGAACGAAAACTTTTATAATTAAAAGAAGTGATTTGCTAGATTAACAATTATATTTTAAATAAATAGTAATTATTGGTATCAATTTTGATACTTTTTTCTTTTGGTTTTAAATGAATTCATGTTATACTATATATACAGTCAATAATCGGAAGGATAAAAATTATGTTTGAAGAAGGAAAAAAGTATAAATTAAGTATAATTAGACAAGAAACAACAGGAAGTGGAGTTGCGAAATACAATAAGTTTCCAGTGTTTATACCATACGGATTACCAGGTGAATTGGTTGAGGTTAAGATAACAAAAACAAAAAAGAGTTTTGCTAAAGGAGAAATTTTAAATAATATAACTAACTCTAAAGATAGAGTTAAACCACCATGTCCATATTATTATAAATGTGGTGGGTGTGATTTGATGCACCAAGATTATGACTCGAGTTTAGAATTTAAAAAGAAAAATTTAATTGAATTATTATATAAATTCGCTAAGTTAAATTCTAATTTAATAAAATTAAACAATGTGGTAAAAGCAGAAGATAACTTTTATTATAGAAATAAAGTAACATTTCACATTGAAAACGAAAAAATTGGCTTTTATAAAGAAGAAACTAATGAACTTGTGGAAATAAATGAATGTATAATAATAAATCCTATTTTTAATATCGCATTAAAAATAATTAAAAAATATTTAAAAAATAGTAACATTAAAACAGTAGTTATGAAATATGGAGAACATACTAAAGAATTAATGCTTATTTTTGAAACCGATAAAAATCTAGACACTAAATTAGTAGATGAATTAAAATCTAAAATAAAGGTTTTAAAAAGTATTTATGTATCAAATAAAAACAAACATAAATTAGTTTATGGAAGTGAATATATAAGCGAAAAACTATTGGATAAAACATTTAGAATAACTCCTAAGTCATTTTTTCAAGTAAATACTAAGCAAATTGAAAAAATATTTTCTCATCTTCAAAAATATATCACTAAAAATGATATTAATATTTTAGATTTATATTGTGGAACTGGTGTAATTAGTATTTTAGTAGCGAACGAAAAAAGAAAAATATTAGGTGTTGAAATAGTTAAAGAAGCTATAGAAGCTGCCAATATAAATAAAGAAATTAATGGTTGCAATAATATTGAATTTGTTGCTTCTAATGTTAAAAATGTATTACCTGTTATAAAAAGAACTAATAAAAAATTAGATGTCATAATACTTGACCCACCAAGAAGTGGTATAGATAAAGATAGTATTAATGTTATTAATGAATTATTACCAAAGAAAATAATATATGTTTCTTGTAATCCAGTAACTCTAGCTAGGGATTTAAACATTTTACAAGATAACTATGATATTAAAGAAATAACTCCTTATGATTTATTTCCAATGACTCACCATGTTGAGTGCTTGACTTTGTTAGAATTAAAAGAAAATAAAAAAATTTAATAAAAATCAAAAAAAATATTACTAACTATATTGATTCAGCGATAAAAAAATAATTTTTATCAAAAAAAAGTAATTTTTTAATGAAAAAAATTGCTTTTTTTTACGAAACTGTTACAATAGAATCAGTAAGGGAGTGTTTGTATGAATAAGTTTTTCAAAAAAATTAATTCAGCTGAAGGTATTGGCATAATTTTGCTTGCAGTTCTTGTTGTTTTCGCAGGCTATATGGTTTATTTCCAAAAAGATTTTAAAGTTAGTACAAGTATAAAATCTGATTCTAACAATAATAATCTAGCTGGTTATAATTTCCAAAATTATTATGATGATTATTATGATGAAGAGTATTATTATGATGAATATTATTACAACGATGATTACTACTATAACGATGATTATTACTATGAAAATGATTATAATTATGACTATATGAATAACAATTACAATAATTATAATCAATATTATGATTATAGTGACACTAAAGCGCCAGCAGTAAAAAATGTGATAAGTAAAATAATAGAACAATATGATTATTATGATCCTATGGAAGATATTAGTGCATATCATTCAGAATTTGGTGATGTTACAGATTTAATTGAAATAACATACAATGATGTAAATACTAGTGTTCCAGGAGTATATACAACAGTATATAAAGCTTGTAATTATCCAGGTTCAATTTATTGTAGAAGTGTTTCAAGAAAGGTAACAGTAAGAGAGCCGGATTTTGAAGTTGGTGATGAAAGTAATATTTATAATCAAGGACCAATTTGGAGTAATAAAAAAGGAGTAAGTTGTTCACAAGGTTCAACAAGTTGTAGAACAAATAACATATCTAACCCAACCGCAACTGATCCAGTTACAAATAGAGAATTAGATGTAGAATTAGTTGATGGATATGTTGATATAAATACACCAGGAACATATGCATTAATCTATAGTGCTGAAACAAGAAGTGGTGTAACAGGTACTGTTTCTAAAATGGTAACAATAGAAAAAAATTATCTTTTAAATAATTCATCATCTAATACAACAAAACGTAAATATATAAGTAATTATCATTCTAGATATTATGATGATGGTACATATAAGGGATATTTAGAAGAAGATTATTCTAATAATCAAAGTAGTAAATATGTAAGTAATATTGAATGGACTAACAGAGTTACATATACTTACAGATGTGATGTTGCCGGACAATATGGTACATCTGGATGGACATTAGTTTCAACTGATAAATCAAATGGACAAACTGTTGCTAATGCTGACAATCATCCAACTATTTTCTATGAAGAAAATGGATATGTAGGAGTTTTAAATAAAACAAGTTTCTATTTAAAAGATTCTGAAAGTAAATTAGCTAGTGATTTAGGATATTGTAATAATGTTGGTCAAACTAAACAAGTTACTAGAACTTGGGTAGGACTATACGCTGGATATATTGAATCACTTGATAACAATACCACTACTTATTCAGGATATGTATATAGTTACTAATTAAAGTGTATAAAAATACACTTTTTTTATTTTGGGAAAATTTATGTAAACTAAGTGTATAATCACAATTAAAACCTAACCGTGTATTTTAAAGAGTGTTATAATATATATGTAGAAGTTTAATTTTTGTTACTACTTTTTATAGTTTGTACATATAAATTAATAGGTGGTGAAACAATATGATAAACATAAAAACCAATTCAAAATTAGTTAAACCGGGAGATACTTTTATAGCAATCAAGGGATTAAATAGAGATGGCCATGATTATATAGAATCGGCAATAGAAAATGGCGCAACTACTATTATATGTGAACATGGAAGTTACAGTGTTAATACAGTAGTAGTTCCTGATACTTATAAATTTTTGAGAGAATATTTATACACTAATTATTATGATAAAATTAAAAATATAAATATAATTGGTATGACGGGAACAAATGGAAAGACTACAAGTTGTTATCTTTTATACCAAGCATTTAAAAAGTTAAATAAAAAATGTGGATATATTGGTACAATAGGATTTTATATTGATGATAAAGTACGTGATTTAGATAATACAACACCAGAAATACAAGATGTCTATGAAATGTTATTAGAGTGTGCACAAAACAATTGTGAATATG
The DNA here is from genome assembly GCA_045545595.1 of Bacilli bacterium. Classification (GTDB taxonomy): domain Bacteria; phylum Bacillota_I; class Bacilli_A; order RF39; family UBA660; genus SIG205. The sequence continues at coordinate 2,260 of JAZQBG010000039.1, read as the reverse complement.
TAGTAATGGAAGTTAGTAGTCATGCTTTAGCATTAGGTAGAGTTGATACTTTAACTTTTGACTATGCAATATTTTCAAATCTTACAGATGACCATTTAGACTTTCATAAAACTTTTGAACACTATACAGAATCTAAGAAAAAATTATTTACAATGGTTAAACAAAATGGGGCATCAATTATCAATGTAGATGATCCCAACTATGATAAAATAGTTAATAAAGACTCAAGAAATTTATTCTTTGGATTTAATGATTCAGAATATAAAATTTTAGATTATAAATATATGGATTACCAAACACATTTTAACCTAATGATTAATGGTAAAGAGGAAAAATTTATTACCAAATTACTAGGGAAATATAATATTCATAATATGATGGGTGTTATATTAGTATTAAATGATTTAAAAATAAATATCGAAGAAATTAAGAGAATAGTTAGTGAAATAAACTATCCACCTGGTAGAATGGACACAGTAAAATATAATGATTCATTAATTATTGTAGATTATGCTCATACACCAGATGCAGTCGAAAATGTTATAAGTTGTGTTAAGGAATATAGTAAAGGTAAAATATATACAATAATTGGTTGTGGTGGTAATAGAGAAAAAACAAAAAGACCTTTAATGGCTAAAGGAGCTACAGATTTATCTGATTATGTTATAATTACAAACGATAATCCTAGATTTGAAGATCCAAAAGAAATCATTAAAAATATGACTGCTGGATTAGATAATACTAATTATGAAATATGTGAAGATAGAGTAGAAGCAATTCATAAAGGAATTGATATGTTAAATAAAGATGATGTATTACTTATTTTAGGTAAAGGTCATGAAGATTATCAAATAATTGGTGATGTTAAACATCATCATGATGATAAAGAGTGTGTAATAGAGTATATAGATAAGGTGATGTAAAATGTTATTACTTACTAAAACAGTATTATCTGTAATGATTGGTTTTCTTTTAGCGACATCATTAGGACTAATATTAATACCACTATTAAAAAAATTAAATGTAAAACAAAGTCTTAGTATATATATGGAAGAAGCTCACAGAAAAAAGAGTGGTACTCCTACGATGGGGGGATTAATATTTCTAATTCCAACTGTCGCAACTATATTTATTCTATACTTTATGGATAAAATAGAAATTACAACAAACTTATTAATGGTATTATTTGTACTTGTTGCCTATGCATTAATAGGTTTTATAGATGACTATTTAATAATTAGAAGACATAATAATAAAGGACTTACTGAAGTCCAAAAATTATTAGGACAAGTAATAATTGCAATTATTTTCTTCTTCATGTTTTTAAAAACTGGTGGAGAAACTTCACTAGTCATTTCCACTTTAGGAATTGATATACAAATGGGCTGGTTATATGGACTATTTATATTATTCTTATTGGTGGGTGCTAGTAACGCAGTAAATATTACAGATGGATTAGATGGACTTGCAGGAGGATTATCTGCTATTGCATTTATTGCATTTGGTTTAATTGCATTAAATTGTGGTTATGAAGATATTGGAATATTCTGCTTTGTTCTTTGTGGAGCGCTTGTTGGTTTCTTGATTTTCAATATTCACCCCGCAAAAATATTCATGGGAGATACCGGTTCTCTAGCACTTGGTGCAACACTAGCAACTATCGCAATTCTAGTTAGAAGAGAACTGACACTTGTTATAGTAGCAGGAGTATTTATAATTGAAACTTTAACAGTTATCATTCAAATAATATGGGTTAAATTATTCCATAAGAGATTATTCTTGATGACACCACTTCATCATCACTTTGAAAAACTAGGATGGAGTGAAGTAGATATAGTAAAATTGTTTTGGACTATAGGATTAATACTATGTATGGCAGGAATATTCTTTGGAGTATGGTTATAAAACAGATAGGAAACTATTTGTTTTTTCTTTTTTTCTCCATTTGCAAAAAATGTCAAAAAAAGAAGTTTTGCAAGTTCATTTGCAAAACTTTTGGAAAAGTGGTGTTAATGAAGAAGTAAAAAATAGAAAATTAAGAAGTTTAGGAATTATAAAAGATAACTATATATAAAAATGAAAATCTGTTGAAAACCAATTGACTTTCGGGGGGGAATTTTATATAATTTTATTAGAATTGTGGATAATACTTTAGAAATATTTCACAATAATAGAGGAGGAGTAGAAAAGATGGAAGAAATAAAAAAAGAAAAGAAAATCAATAAGAATATTGTGTTTTCAATTGTAGCAGTAATTCTAT
>JAZQBG010000038.1:0-17311 GCA_045545595.1 Bacilli bacterium | reverse complement strand
AATAAACCATCATGTATACAGACATACATATTCACCATGTTATTCATGTTGTGAAGAAAATGAAGTTTGTCAAATAAATGAAGGCTCTTGTTGCTGTTTTAAATAATTTTTAAAAATCTCTTATCATTTAAGAGATTTTTTTGTATAATAGATGTATAGGTGATAAAATGGAAAAAAAGTATGATGTATTAAAAGAATTTCAAGTTATTAAATTTCAGGATAGATTTAGTGATGTTGTAAACTGTTTAAAAGCAAATGATATTAATATCATAATTCCTGAAATATCAAATTTTCATATTGAAGTAACAGATGACATAACTGAAGAACAAATGGAAAATGTTATTTTAGAAAATGTTAAAACTGCATATTCGCCATACACAAAAACAATTTACATCCATGAATCTTTTACAAAGGCACCACAACTAGAATATCATTTTACTAAAAGAATGTTAGAACACATTTCAACAAAGGTTGAACAAGATAAAGTTTTAAGTGGAGTTTCTATATCTAGTAATAATATGAATTACAATTATTCATTAAACCAAGCAATAATAGAAAATACTACAAATACATTGCTAGGTAACGAAAATATTGATGAAGATGCATTTAGAAACTATATAATAGAAAGACACCATCTAGGATTAATTCAAAATGTCGTTGGATTAGAAACAATTATGAATTCGTTTTTTAATTCTGATTATATGATGTTAGAAACAAAGTTCGAAGAATATGGTTCTGAATTTCAAAATCTTGCTAGACAAATGGATACTCTAACAAGTATAAATTATAATATGCAACATTCTAAGAAATCTGAGGAAGATACTTTAGAAACAGAAATTTTTAATAGAATATTAGATGCATATACAAAAAAATCAGCTCGAAATAGAAATACTGAAGGAAAAGAAGATTTTGAAAATCATATTGTTAATCCACAAACAGTAAGAGGAGCTTTTGGTACAACAGAAAAGTTTGGCTACAAGAATGTTAATAGAAACTTAGAAGCATTTAAGTCCGTAATAAAAGGGCTTGAATCTGCTAATAAGTTGTCATTAGAAGGAAAAGAAGTAACAAGAAGTATGTAGATAATACTTCTTTTTTTAATAAAAAATGTAAACTTTTGTAAAATCTCTTGTAAAAAAATTTATATAATAATATTATTAATATAGAGGGAGTGTGTGATACAAATGATATATCCATCTATTGATAAGTTATTAAATATTGTAGATTCAAAATATGCCTTAGTGCATATTGCTGCAAGACGTGCTCATCAAATTGAAAAGGATGCTTTTTTCCAAATGAAAGAAAATGAATATATATGTGATAAACCAATTGGAAGAGCATTAGAGGAATTATCTCAAGGATTAATTACTATTAAGGATTAATCCTTTTTTCTTTCTTTACATATAATAAAGTATAAGCACACAAAAAGAGATGAATAACTCATCTCTTAGAATATGGGGATATTGTGTGCTTTTTCTCTTGTTACAGTATATTATATAAATAATATCAAGAAATGAATAATCACATAAACTACATTTATTTATAAAAAAGACTTTCTTTTTCGAACAAACGTATGTTACAATGTATATGGTGATATACATGAAAATAGAAAAATTCAAGAAAAAGGGTAAAGATAAGTATGAACTGTTTTTTGAAAACGGGACAACTTTAGAACTATATGAAGATGTTATTGTTAATAATGGACTACTTATAGACAAAAATATAGATGATGAAAAGTTAGAAGAAATAAGAAAACAAAATAATAGTTCTGAAATATATATTAAATGTGTTAAATATATAAGTATTAGAATGAGAAGTAGGAATGAAATAGAAGAGTATTTGTTAAAAAATAATTATGAAAGAAAACTTATTGATGAGGTAATTAGTAAGTTATTTAAAATGGGATTATTAAATGAAGAGCAGTTTGTCAAATCATTTATTAATGACAAATTATTAATGACAAATTATGGACCATATAAAATCAAAAATGAACTTTTAAAACATAAAATTGATGAGTCTCTAATAGACAAACATATTTCAAGTATAGATGATGAATTGTTAAATGAAAAGGTTAACAAAATAATCAATAAATATATTAAGACAAATCATAAATATTCTAAGTATATTTTAAAAAATAAAATTCAAGAGCAGCTAAATACATTAGGTTATCCAAAACTTTTATATCAAACTTCATTAGAAGAGATTAGTATTGATAATGAAAATGATATTTTAAATAAAGAAGTAATGAAAGAATATAAAAAATTATCACGAAAATATGAGGATTCAGAACTCAAATTAAAATTAAAACAAAAACTATATCAAAAAGGTTTCAGTAATATAAACATAGATGAAATTTTGAATAATATTTTAGATAAAACTTCTTAATTTAACATATATATAGTATAATTAATACTGAAAGCTGGTGTAAAAATGAGTAAAAAAGTTGTAATAATAGGTGGAGGAACAGGAATGTCTATTCTTCTTAGTGGGTTAAAACAATTTCCACTTGATATTACTGCAATAGTTTCAGTTTGTGACAGTGGAAGAACTACTGGAAAATTAAGAGACGAATTTAATATACCTGCAGTAGGTGATATAAGAAAAGTATTAATTTCTTTATCGGAAACTGAACCACTAGTTGAAAAATTACTTAGTTATCAATTTAATGAGGATAGTAGTTTAAATGGCCACAAAGTTGGTAATATTTTACTTGCTGCAACTAAAAACATAACAGGAAATATATCAGATGGTATAGAAGCATTAGGTAAAGTTTTAAAATTAAAAGGAAAAGTAGTACCTTTGACAGAAGATGTTGTAACTCTTGTTGGTGAAATGGAAGATGGAACTATAATTGAAAGTGAACATAAAATTACTGAAGATAATAGAGCTGTAAAAACAGTTTACTATAAAGAAGAACCAGAAGTAACTAAAGAAGCGTTACAAGCAATAAAAGAAGCAGATTTAATAATCTTGAGCATGGGAAGTTTATATACTAGTATAATTCCAAATTTAATATGTAAAGAAATGGTTAGTGAAATCGAAAAAAGTAATGCAAAAATAATGTACGTATGTAATATGATGACTCAACCTGGTGAAACAGAAAACTATAAAGTTAGTGATCATATTAAAACATTAAATCGTTATTTAGGAAATAAAAAAGTAGATATCGTCTTAGCAAATAATGGATATATCGATCCAAGATTAATAGAGAAATATTCGATAGAAGAACAAAAAGATCCAGTTGTTGTAGATCCCGAAGAAACAAAAAAATTGGGTGTAAAATTAGTTCAAGATAATTTTGTGGATATAGTAGATGATGTAATAAGACATAATACAATAAAAATAGCATTTCATATATTCTCAAATTTACTATAAAATGGTGGTGAATCGCTATGTCTTTTACAAGTATAGTTAAAAATGAAGTGTCAAAATTAGAATGTGAAAAATCAGAATATATGGCTGAACTATGTGGATTTTTAATTAATAGTGCGGAATTTGATAATAATTATTTAAAGATTATTACAGAAAATGCAAGTATAGCACGTAGATACTTTTCATTAATTAAAAACCTGTATAATATAGTTCCTAAAATTACTGTTCGTAGACAATATAATTTTAATAGAAGTCAGGCATACATTTTAGAATATAGTAATGTTGTAGAATTGTTAGAAGACTTATCTTTGATAAAAGACGGTAAAATCAATAAATATCCTTCTCGATACATAATAAGTGGGGATGAAGAAATTAAATCATACTTAAGAGGATGTTTCATTTCAAGTGGTAGCGTTAATGATCCTAAAACAGCTAGATACCACTTGGAATTTCTAATCAAAAATGAAGGACAAGCTACATTAATAAATGATATGTTAAATCAACTGGAATTAAAGAGTAAAATATTACATCGTACTAAGGGATATATGGTCTATATTAAAGAGTCTGAACGTATTAGTGATTTTTTAAAAATGATGAGAGCATATTCAGCCGTTTTATATTTTGAAGATATAAGAATATATAGAGACCATGTAAATATGACTAATAGACTTAATAACTGTGAACAAGCAAATGTTGAAAAAATCATAAATACAGCTAATAAACAATTAGAATATATAAAAATATTAGAGGAAAATGATGCGATTACATTACTTGATGAGAAAGACAAGGAAGTAATACAATATAGAAAAAAATATCCTGAATCTTCACTGTTAGAGTTAAGTGAAATAATTACACTTGAAACTAATCATAAAGTAACAAAATCAGGTTTAAATCATAGATTTAGGAAGATAAAAGATTTAGCGCTTAAACTTAGTAAGGATGTGTAGTATGATAAATTTATATATTGATTTCGATGGGGTAATAATGAATACCATTGAAGTAGGGTATGATGAAATAAAAAAATCAGGTCTTGAAATAAATAATGAATCATGTAACAATTATTATTCAAATCTAGATTGGAAAGAATTCCTTAATAGGAAATGTAAACCTATTAATAACTCTATAGAATGTATTCAAAAAATAATAGATAGTAATTTATTTAATGTTAATATATTATCCCATGTTGTTTCATTAGATGAAGCAGTTGAAAAAATAAAATACATTAGAAAACATTTTAAAGACATTACATTTATTCCAGTACCAAAGAAGATATCAAAAACAAAAATGGTTCATACAGAAGGTTCAATCCTTATAGATGATTATTCTGGTAATTTAAGAGAATGGGAAAGTGCAGGAGGTATAGGAATAAGATTTTCTGAAAAATTAAATGGTAAAGGATTTTATGTAATAGACCACTTAGACCAAGTGATAGAATACGTGAATTTGACAAAATTTTAAAAAAGTGTATAATATTACCTCAAAAGAAGGGGTAATTATGGAATTAATTGAAAGAATAAGTGAAATAAAACTTAATGATAGAAACAAATGGTCTTTAGAAGATATAAACGAAAAATATTCTAATTATATTAGTGAAATAGCACAATTTGATGAGAAATTACTTAGTTATTATTTAAATACTATTAAGCAATCAGAAATATTAAATAATCAACAATCTGAAGTAGAAAGTTCTTTGTTAATATCTTTGTACAAAAACATGCATAGGGTTAATTCTATAGATAAAATAATAAAACTTTTATCAGAACAAGATAATTTAACTAAAGAGAATTTACAATGTCTTCATAAAACTTTAATGGCTGGTACAACTAGTGAAGCGAATGGATATAATTTTAGAAGTGATAATAACAAATTTGTAGGTACAATTAATCCAGATGGCTCAAAAAGAATAGATTACATTCCAGTTGATTATAAAGAAATACCTGAAAATATGGATAAAGCATTAGCTTTTTTAAATAATAATAAAATAGATAATGTATTTATTAATCCAATTGTTTTTCATGGGGTGATTGCTGCAATGCAACCGTTTGATGATGGAAACACAAGATTATCGAGATTAGTTCAACATGCTAAAATCTGGAAAAATACAAATCATTTGTATGCAAAGGATTTTAAAGCACCATTAATATATTTATCTAAAAATTATTTAATTACCAGAGGCAAATATAGAAAGTTAATAAATCATTTAGCTATAGAACAAAATAATGAAGCATGGAACCAATGGATTAGTTATAATTTAAATATGGTTGATGAACAATTATATTATTTAAATAGTTCAATAGAACTTATTAAAAAGCGTTTTTAGCACTCACTCTTGACAAGTGCTAAAATAGTGATATAATATGAAGTGAATGGTTATTCCATTCACTTTTTTGATAAACTAAATTAAGGAGGTATATATATGAATAATGGAATAAATCCATTTGCTGAATCAATAGAGAAACCTCTTGAAAAATATGGTAGAGATATAGTAGAAGATGTAAAGAAGGGTAAAATTGATCCAGTAATAGGAAGAGATGAAGAAGTACGTAATATTACACGTATTTTGTCAAGAAAGACAAAAAACAATCCGGTATTAATTGGTGAACCTGGTGTTGGTAAAACCGCTATTGTAGAAGGTCTTGCTTGGCGTATTGTTAAAGGTGATGTGCCAAATAGTTTAAAAGATAAAAGTATTTGGGAACTTGATATGGGTTCACTAATTGCTGGTGCGAAATATCGTGGTGAATTTGAAGAAAGACTTAAAGCTGTTCTAAAAGAAATTAAAGAAAGTGATGGAAAGATAATTCTTTTCATAGATGAAATTCACATGATAGTTGGAGCAGGCGCTACAGAAGGTGCTATGGATGCTGGTAATATGTTAAAACCAATGTTAGCACGTGGAGAAATTCATACAATAGGTGCAACAACTTTAAATGAATATAGAAAATATATTGAAAAAGATGGTGCATTAGAACGTCGTTTCCAAAAAGTTATAGTAACTGAACCTACAGTATTAGATACAATTACAATTTTACGTGGATTAAAACAAAGATTTGAAGTGCATCATGGGGTTACTATTTCTGATAAAGCACTAATTGCTGCTGCAAATATGTCTAATAGATATATAACTGATAGATTTTTACCAGATAAAGCTATTGACTTAATAGATGAAGCTTGTGCGACAATTAAAGTTCAAATGGACTCAGTACCTGTTGAACTAGATACTTTAACTAGAAAAATAATGCAGTTAGAAATTGAAAAGCAAGCATTAAAAAAAGAAAAAGATGAATTAAGTAAAAAAAGAGTAGAAACAATAAATCAAGAATTAGATAAATTAAAAGAAAAAGAATCAGATATACGTAAAAGATGGGAAGAAGAAAAAGGGGTAAAAGAGAAAATTAGTTCTAAGAAAAAGGAATTAGAAGACGCTAAATTTAAACTAGATACTGCAGAAAACAATTATGATTTAGAAAGTGCAGCTAGACTTAGACATGGTACTATTCCTAAATTAGAACAAGAATTACAAGAATTACAAAGCAAAAATGATAATAAAATGTTAAGTGATACAGTAACAGAAGAAGATGTTGCAGGAATAATTTCTCGTTGGACTAAAGTTCCAGTAACAAAACTAGTCGAAGGCGAAAAAGAAAAGTTACTTCACTTAGAAGACAACATGAGAAAAAGAGTAATAGGTCAAGACAATGCATTACATTTAGTATCAGAAGCAATTATTAGAGCACGTGCAGGAATAAAAGATCCTAATAGACCAATTGGTTCATTTATTTTCCTTGGACCAACAGGTGTAGGTAAAACAGAAGTAGCTCGTACTTTAGCTTATGAACTATTTGATGATGAAAAACACATTATAAGAATAGACATGTCAGAATATATGGAATCTCATTCAGTAGCTCGTTTAATTGGGTCTCCTCCGGGTTATGTAGGTTATGATGATGGTGGACAATTAACAGAAGCAGTAAGAAGAAATCCATATAGTATTGTATTATTTGATGAAATAGAAAAAGCACATAGAGATGTATTCAATATTTTACTTCAAATATTAGATGATGGTAGAATTACTGATGGACAAGGTAGAACAGTTGATTTTAAAAATACAATTATAATTATGACATCTAATTTAGGTAGTGAATATATTCTTAATAATGATGAAAATAGTGATGAACTAGTTATGAGTGAATTAAAAAGAACATTTAGACCTGAGTTTATAAATAGAATAGATGAAATAATTACTTTTAATTCATTAGACAATAATGTTATGTATAAAATACTAGATAAGTTAATTAGTGAAATAGAAGTAAGACTTAAAGATAAAAATATCAAACTATGTTTAACAGATAACGCTAAAGATTATATAATCGAAAATGGTAGTGATGATGTTTATGGTGCAAGACCTTTAAAAAGATTTGTAAGTAGAAATATAGAAACATTACTAGCCAAAGAAATAATAATGGGTAATATTAAATTTGGACAAACAATAAATATTGATGTAAAAAATGACAATTTAATAATATATTAAACTTGAAAATCAAATAACATATATACGTTATTTGATTTTATATTTTAATTATGATAGAATAAAACGAAATTAAGGGGGGAATAATATGAGAAGTCCTAATGTTTGGATTATTCAAAATGATTTAGAAAAACTACAAATAGCACTTTCTACCATTGATAAAACCAGTCCTAATAATTTTCTTTATACAAATTGTATCTCTCATTTTAATTTTGATGATGTTGTTATGAATACTAAAAATTTTAATTCATTTTTACATTGTCAAGATAGTAATACATATATAATTTTTATGAAAGATAATTTAGAAAAGATAAATTACACAAGACATTACTTAAATCAAAATAATATACAATATCATGAAATTTCTTTTAAAAATGAGAAAGAAGATATTATAAATAGATACCCTAATTCTTTACATAGTTATGATAAAAACACAAAAGAAATATGGGTAGTAAATAATGAAGAAACATTAATATCTTTGTTGAAAAAAATGTTAATTAAAAAAGAAGTTTCATTCTATCCTCTAATAAGTTCAAATATTAAATTGTCATATTCTAATAATAGTGATAGAGAATTAAGAATAAATAAATTTTCTTTTGAAGGAATAATAATGATAGGTGATGAAATTATATTATTAGAGAAAAATAAAAATCTTAATCTACAAGTTAAACAAATTCTTGATATGTTAAATATAAAATTTATATCTATTAAATACAATAGACCAAAATTTATAAATATTGAAGAAAAACGAAATAAGATGTTTGATGAGGTATATAAATGTGATAAAGCTAAATTATTAGAAAAAACGTATTATTAATCTAATGCGTTTTTTCTTTTAAGCTTTTTCTAACAATTTTATATTGATTATAGGTTACATAAATAATATTAAATATATTAGCAATTATTAAAGGATACATTCCAATTTTAAATAAACAACATAAAAATAAGATAATGCTTTTTAATATAATACCACTAAAAGATACTTTAAATGCTTCTTTAGCTTTATTCATTGCTTGAAGTGATGATGTTAGAGGACCTTCAAGATAAAAAACCAAAAAGAATGGAGCAAGAATTCTAATATAATTAACTCCTTCATGTGTATTAAAGAAAAATTTTAAAAAGAATTCTGGAAAAAGAAAAATTATTAAGGTTATAACGAATCCTATTGAAAAGGATATTGTACAGGCCTGTTTAATTTTCAATTTTATATATTCAATATTATTATTAGAGTAGTTTTTACTAATCACAGGAATTAAAGCTTGTGAAATAGCCATTGTAAAAAACGATGGCATAAGTAACATTTGCATAGCGTATCCACTAACTATACCATATTCTGTAGTTATAAAATTACTAGTATATCCAACATACATTAATGTTTGTGTTAAAATTATAGGTTCAAAAAAATATCCAATTGAACCTATTAATCTAGAGGATGTAGTAGGTATTGAAATAGCCATTACTTCTTTTAATAATGTTTTATCTGGTTTAATTTCTTCTTTTTTTATCTTAAAGTTTTTTGGTAAGAAAAAATATAAAATAATAATAGATAATAATTCACTAGCAACATTATAAATTACTAATCCTGCAACTGCGACATCTATGCCATAATTTAATAGTTTAGGGGTAATTATAATAATTATTATTAGTCTTACAATTTGTTCAAATGTATTAGAAATAACATGAGGCATCATGTTTTGCTTTCCAAAAAAATAGCCCCTAGTGATACTGGAAATTCCAATGAATGGTAAAGTAAACCCAATACAGATAATAGGTAAATATGTATTAGGATTTTTAAGAAGTATATTTGAAAAAATAGGAGCCAATAGAAAAACAAGAAAAATTAGGATTGTGTTGAATGATAATGAAAAGAAAATAGTTGAAAATATTATTTTTCTATTATTTTTTTTATCCTCACTAACTAGTTTACTTATCGCTATTGGAAAACCTAGTTGAGATAGGGTAATAAATAAATTAAATGTAGGCATTATCATCATATAAAGACCTATACCTTCTGTTCCTACAATTCTAGTTGTAAATATTTTAATAATCATACCTAATACTTTTGTAATTGCTCCACCTAATATTAAAATTAGCGTTGATTTAATAAATATATTTTTAGTATTTTTCCTAACCATGTGATCACCTAATCTATATAAAATATATGTGATTTATTTATTAATATATGATAAGGATTTGATAAATAAAGAATAAGTGATAAATTTATTATTTTCTTATTCTTATTTCTTTAAAAATACTTGATAATAATATATAATATAGTATATGAAAGGAAAAATGTGGTAGTATGCAGAAGTTTCGTGACTTAAAAGATTTATATAATACAGTTTTACCAGCATTAAATGCAAGAGAACAAGAATTACATAGAGAAAAATTTGTAATGATATCTAAAGATAGTATTTGGAACTATTTATTAGAAAGAAAATGGATTATGGAAGATGATTTAGATATATCTTCAATTATCGATGATATTATGAATGTTGATGGTTATAAAGTTAGTAAATATATTAAAAAAACAGATTAGGAGGAACATATTATGAGTAAGAAAAAAAATAAGAAGACTAAACTTAGTTTATTAATAGCTACATTAATAATTGTTGTAATTGGAATAATTGGGTTAATTATACCTATATTTAGTAGTATTAATTTTGGATTAGATTTACAAGGCGGTTTTGAAGTATTATATCAATTAGAGAGTCTAGATGGTGATAAGGTAACTAATGATATGTCTAATGCCACATATAAAACACTATCTAGAAGAGTAGATGTTTTAGGAGTTTCAGAACCTGAAATAGTTATTGAGGGTAATGATAAAATTAGAGTTAAATTAGCAGGGGTTAAAAATCCTGATGATGCAAGAGAAATATTAGGAAAAGCTGCTAATTTAACTTTTAGAGATACATCTGATAATTTACTTATGAATTCAAGTGTATTAAAAAGTGGTGGAGCTAAAACAGGAAGAAATGAAAATGGATTACCAGTAGTTAGTCTTAGTGTTAAAGATAAAGATGAATTCTATGAACAAACTTTAAAGATAAGTAAACAACAAGATAATAGAATTGTAATATGGTTAGACTTTGATGAAGAAACAGATAGTTTTGTTAGCGAACAAAATAAATGTGGGGATGGTAAATCTAAATGTTTATCTGCTGCAACAGTTAGTCAAGGATTTGCATCAGATGTAATAATTGAAGGGAATTTTACTGCTGATGAAGTAACAACACTTGTTGATTTAATTAACAGTGGTAGTATGCCTACAAAACTTACAGAAATTTCATCAAGAACAGTTGATGCTTCATTTGGTGAAGGTTCATTATTTGCTACACTAACTGCAGGTGTGGTAGGAATTTTATTAATAATGGTATTAATGACAGTTGTATATAGAGTATCAGGTATTATTTCAAGTATAAGTATGCTTGTGTATACATTCTTAGTATTCTTAACATTTTATTTGATTGGTGGAGTTTTAACTTTACCTGGAATTGCCGCACTAGTATTAGGTATTGGTATGGCAGTGGACTCTAATGTATTAACATTTGAGAGAATAAAAGAAGAACTTAGTACTGGAAGAAATTTAAAATCAGCTTTCCAAGAAGGAAGCAAAAGAAGTTTTACAACAATACTTGATTCAAACTTAACAACACTTTTAGTTGCAGTAATACTATTTATCTTTGGAGAAAGTAGTGTTAAAGGGTTTGCTACAATGTTAATAATAAGTATCATAGTAACAATATTATCAATGGTATTTATTACAAAATGGATTTTAAAGAAATTTATTGATACAGATAAATTCGACAATAAAGTTAATTTATTGTTAGGTATTAAAAATAATAAAATAAAGGATATTTCAAAATCTAAAAACAAGAAAACATTTGATACAAAAGTAAAAATAGATTTTGTTAAACCAAGAAAAAAAGTATTTATATTCTCATCACTAGTAATAGTTGTTGGAGCAGTTTTCACACTTGTTTCTGGATTTAATTTAAGTATAGATTATAAAGGTGGATCTTCAGTTACAATTTCTGGTGAAAAAGAGTTAGATAAAAAACAAATAGAAAAGTATTTTGAAGAAAAAGAATATACAGTAAGTGATATTAGTTATATTAATGAAGAAAAAGGTATTTATCTAAAACTTGATGAAACTCTAAATCAAGATGAAATTAAAACAGTTCAAAAAGAAGTTGATAATTTAGATACAAGTCAATCAATTAAAACTGATATTGGAGTAGTATCTAATATTGTTAAAAAAGAACTTACAAAAAATGCAATATTATCAATAGTATTTGCTGCAATAGGTATGGTTATATACATTGGTATAAGATATACATTTAGTTATGCTATTTCTGCTATTATCGCATTATTACATGATGCATTATTTGTAGTTGCGCTATTTAGTATATTTAGATTTGAAGTTTCAACAATATTCATAGCAGCTATTCTAGCAATTATAGGTTACTCAATAAACAATACAATTGTAGTATTTGATAGAATTAGAGAAAATATCAAAGATGTTTATGAAGATAAAATTAAATCTAAAGAAGAATTATTTGATGTAATTAACTTAAGTTTAAGACAAACATTCTTTAGAAGTTTAATGACAACATTAACAACACTACTACCTGTTATCATGTTATTATTCTTTGGTTCACATAGTATATTTGAATTTAACATAGCTATGTTTATAGGATTATTAGTTGGTACCTATTCATCATTATTTATAGCTGCTCAAATCTGGTATGAAATAGAAAAAAGATATATTGGTAAAAATCAAAAAGAAAAGAAAAGATTTTTTGATGTTGAAGATGATGAATTGGATGAAAAAGTGATTATTGGATTAAATAAGTAAAAAAAAGAATAGAGGTGTTTTTATGGCTAAAAACATAGCGTATAAATATGAAGATTTAGAAAGTGCAGTAAAAAAGTATATTGTCTTTGAAGATGAACTTGATATGATTAAAAAGGCATATACTTTTGCCTCTGAAGCTCATCTTGGAGATGTTAGAAAAAGTGGAGAACCATATATTCAACATCCAATAAGTGTTGCGATGATTCTAACTGATATATATGCAGATTATCAAACAATCTGTGCTGCTCTTTTACATGATACTGTAGAAGATACAACTGTTACAATTGAGGAAATAGAAGAAAAATTTGGAAACGAAGTTGCTTTGCTTGTAGATGGTGTTACAAAGATAAATAAAATAAATTTCTCGACAGAAAGTGAAGCAGTGATTGCTAATCAAAGAAAAATATTTGTAGGATTATCAGAAGACGTAAGAGTTATCATATTAAAACTTGCCGATAGACTTCATAATATGAGAACACTATGGGCATTATCAGAAGAAAGACAAAAGAAAAATGCTAAAGAAACACTAGAAATTTTAACACCAATTGCTCATAGACTTGGTATCCATAAAATTAAAAGTGAATTAGAAGACTTATCTTTAAGATATTTAAAACCAGATGTTTTCTATTCAATAGTTGAGAGATTAAATCAAACTAAATTAGAACGCGATATGACAGTTCAAGATATGTTAAAAGAAGTTTCACAATTATTAAATGATCACGATATTAAACATGAAATAAAAGGTAGAGCTAAATCTATATATAGTATTTATAATAAGTTAAATAAGGGTAGAAGTTGGGATGATATATTTGATTTACTCGCACTACGCATTTTGGTTAATACTGAACAAGAATGTTATATTGCGCTTGGATTAATTCATTCTAAATATAGACCGATACCTAAAAGATTTAAAGACTATGTTTCAAGACCAAAAACTAACATGTATCAATCATTACATACAACAGTTTTTGGAATAGATGGATTCCAATTTGAAATACAAATTAGAACTCATGATATGGATCAAATAGCAGAATATGGTATCGCATCACACTGGTCATATAAAGAAAATGCTGGTTCTAATAATTCTAATGCTTCTAAAAATATGCAAAATGATATGGAACACAAATTACAATTCTTTAGAAGTATAATAGAACTACAAGATGAAGGCGCAACAGATGAAGAATTTGTAAACACTGTAAAAAGTGATATATTAAAAGCTAATATCTATGTATTCACACCTAAAGGAGATGTAGTAGAACTTCCCAATGGTGCGACACCAATAGACTTTGCTTACAAAGTTCATACAGAAGTTGGAAATAAAATGGTTGGTGCAATTGTAAACAATTCAATAGTACCACTAGATTATGAATTAAAAAGCAATGATATAGTTAAAATTAATACTAATAAAACTTCTTTAGGGCCTAGTAAAGAATGGATAGATATTGCTAAGACAAATCAGGCAAAAACTAAAATTAAAGCTTTCTTCTTCAAAAAAGATAAAAATGAATATATAGAAATAGGAGAAGAAGCAGTAAAAAAAGAACTTCGAAAAAGAAAATTAAGTTTTAGTGAAACTTGGACAGATGATAATATAAATAAAATTATAAATGAATTAAAACTTAAAGACATAGAGGATTTGTATTTTAGTGTGGGTTCAGGAAAATATACCGTAACTCATATTATCAATGTAATTAATTCTGAAGAAAAATCTAAAGAAGAATATGTTATGGATAAAGTAATGTCAAAAGATATTAAAAAACTTAATGTTAAAAATGACATATTAGTTGAAGGTATAGATGACATTATGGTAAATCTTGCTAGTTGTTGTAAACCAATTAAAAATGATGAAATTATAGGATTTATAACAAAAGGTAATGGTATAAGTATTCATAGAAAAAACTGTCATAACATAATTGAGTATGAAGAAAGATTACTACCAGTATATTGGAATTCAAATGTCTCTAAAAAATATCCAACTACAATTACAATTGAAGCTAACTTAGTTAAAAATCCTTTATTAGATATAATTACTAAAGCTGCAAATAATGGTGTAAATATTGAAACAATAAATACAGTTAGTAAATCACAAGTTATAGTATATGAAGTAACAGTTTTAGTAGCTGATACTGAAGCGTTAGATAAGTTTACTAATGATTTATATTCTTTGGATTTTATTAAAAAGATAGAGAGAATTATAAAATAATGAAAGTAGTAGTACAAAGAGTTGATAATGCTAAAGTTAGTGTTAGTGGTAAAGTAGTTGGTAAAGTTGATAAAGGTTTTATGTTACTAGTAGGGTTTACACATGACGATGATATTAATGACATAGAATATATAGTAAGAAAAGTAGTTAATTTAAGAGTTTTCGATGATGAAAATGGGGTTATGAATAAAAGTATATTAGATGTAAATGGTAGTATATTATCAATTTCTCAGTTCACACTATATGCAGATACTAAAAAAGGTAATAGACCTAGCTATATAAACGCTATGAAAGGAGAACTATCAACAGTTTTATATGATAAATTTAACGAATTATTAAGAGAAAAAGTCAATGTTGAAACTGGAATATTTGGTAGTGAAATGAAAGTAACTCTCACTAATGATGGTCCTGTTACTATAATAATTGATAGTAAGGAGTGAGTTTTGTGTTGGGAAAAAATATAAATATTAAATTAATCAACTTAGTTTTGATTGCGATATTAATATGGATATTAGTCGCAACTGGTGAATTCTGGTTGTGGGCGATAGATAAAATTATAGAAATTTTAGTTCCATTTGTTATAGCTTTTGCTCTTGCTTATATTGCATATCCATTTTTAAAAACGATGGAGAAAAAAGGTATTCCAAAATGGTTGGGTGTAGGAATAATTATTGGACTTTTAATTGGTTTTGTAAGTCTGATAATTGCTTTATTAATTCCTTTAGTTTATGACCAAACTATTAGTTTGTTATCTAATGCAATTAAATTTATTCAAGATATATCTATTAAGTATGAAATTGATTTAAATTATATTCAAAGTAGTTTTTCGAACTTAAATACAATACTTGTTGATTTTGGGAAATTTATTTCTGATAGTGCTTTTCATATTATTAGTGATTCTATCGGAATTGCTACAATCGCAATTATTGCATTTTTCACAGGAATATATTTCCTAGTTGATATGGATCAAATAAGAGAAGAAATAAAAGATTTCTTTAAAAGAAGAAACAAAAAAACTTACAATTATATAAAAGCATTGGATATTGAAATGAAAAATTATTGTGTTGGTCTTGCTAAATACATTTTTGTTCAGTTAATAGAATATATTATAGTGTTTTATTTGATTGGTCATCCATACTTCTTAATTTTAGGTATTTTAGCAGCATTCACAACAATAATTCCATATTTTGGTGGAATATTTACAAATATCATCGCACTTATTACTGCGCTTGTAGTTAGTCCTAAACTATTTGTTTTAACTCTTATTGTAGCGCTAGTATTACCAAATATAGATGGTTATTTCTGGTCTCCAAGAATTTACGGAAAGACAAATAATATACATCCTGTTTTAAGTATATTTGGAGTGTTTGCTGGTGGAGCTTTATTTGGTGTAACTGGTATTATTATTGCTCTTCCTGTAACAATAATTCTATCTCAAACATACAAATATTATCGTACTGATATAAGGAAATTAAAAAAGAAAAAATTAACATAAACGACAATTAATATTTGTTGTTTTTTTATTTACGTTTTTAAAATTTTAATATATTATTAAAGTAGGAGGAGTGAGAGAATGAAAAAGTTTATTTGTGTTTTAGGTTGTTGTTTGTTTGCATTAGTTTTAACAGGATGTGGTACTAAAACATTAACATGTACTAAAACTAGTACTGAAGATGGAATGGAATCAAAAGAAAATATTAAGGTTAATTTTAAAAATGATAAACCTGCAACTGCAGAAATGAGTATGGAAATGATTCTTGACGAAGAAAATAAAACTTATATTGATATGTTTTACAGTATGTTAGAATCAACTTTCGAAGATTATGAACAAGATGGTTTAACTGTTAATACTGAAAAAACAGATGATGCGATTAAAGTTCAAATGAACGTTGATTTTGGAAAAGTAGAAAGTACTGAAGAATTAGATTTCGATATTGATGCAGATAAAGACTTCGAATCAGTAAAAGAAGATTTTGAAACTGATGGATATGAATGTAAATAAGGCACTATTATAAGTGTCTTGTTTTCTTTTATAAAAAAATAAAAAAGTATAGAATTAAAATAATTGAAGTAATAAAGATACAGAATAAAAAAAACGTTCTGTATCTTTTTAAATATTGGTATGTAATAGTAGTTCAGATAAGTAAAATCACTCATTTGAATAATAGTTTTAGTGGTGTTATATTCTTGGTGAGGTGATTAAAACGTTAAAAGAAAACACAAAAATAATACCACTTATAACTAATGCAATGTTTGAAGAAGTGTTTGGTAAAGAAGAAAATAAAGAGATGCTTGCGTACTTAATTAGTGAATACTTCGAGATCGATTATGACTTCGTATTAGAAAA
>JAZQBG010000037.1:0-28214 GCA_045545595.1 Bacilli bacterium | reverse complement strand
TATTTAATTAATGGTTTTAATAATAAAATGATTAGAAAAAATCTTTATTTAAATTCTGAAGATAATAAAGTTATAAATAAGGTTACTAGAACTTTATCAAAACTCAAAGCTCATGGAATAATTAAAAAAGTGCCCAGAAAGGATAAGTATTACCTAACAACTAATGGTAGAAATATTATTTCTAGTATACTTCTTTATACAAGAAAACAACTTTTAACTTAGCTACTCAACATGTATATTCATGGGGAAAGGGGGTTTTATTGCCTTTTTTCTTATATCTATTAAAAATCTTGTTTTTTATTTATCTTTTTTAAAGCGTAATAGCATAAATTAATATTTTTACTACAATGTTACTTTTTATCTTTTATTATCAATTAATAATAAGGCCTTAAAATATCACCATTTAATTTATTTTATTTGGTAGTATTAAAAAATATTAAATAATATTATAAATAAAAAAACAGCAGTTGCTGTTTAGTGTTAATATATGTGTATTATTAAATTTATCACTTTTATGTACAAAGGCATGGAGTACCATTACCACAACAAGTATAAAGTGTTACAGGTCTAGTATTGCAGTTGATTGGAGTACCACATCCTAACATTGGTCTATCACAAGAGTCTAAGCAAGTATCTGGACCACAAGCACTTTGTTGTAATACTAAAATCACTTGTAAGATTTCAGCAATACAATTTGTACTTCTGTTGTTGTTTGAATTGTTGTTATTACAACACATATATTCCACCCCTTCTTCTATTTTCAATATTAAGATATTCTAATTATTATAAAGAGTGTATTGCTAAAACCTAGATTTAGTTAATTTAACAACTATTTAAATAATAATTTGTACATAGTTTTCTATGAAAGTGTGGATAAATTTTTAAAGGAAATTTAATAATGTATAATGATACAATTAAAGCTGAAAATTATAACTAATGATGACTTAACAAATATATTTTAAACAATGATGAAACAATAATAAGTATTATAAATTACGCTTTAGATAATGATATGGAAATAACAACACACATTCAAATATTTAACATTGATTAAAATTATATTAAAAATTTAAAAAAGTATAGATTTTATAGAAGTTATAATATAAAGGTTACAGATAATGAAAATTATGTGTAAGCTTTTTTTATATTGTAATTAATTTTATACCAGAAATAAAAAAACGGTAATTTTACTCCTAATATTATCTATGATATTCTCTAGTTAGAAAGAAGGAATAACATGATTAATGAAAAGACACAGATAAAATTGATGGACTTGACATATGACTTTATGTTTAAAGCAGTATTTGGAAATGAAACTAATATGAAAGCACTAACACTACTTATAAGTAATTATTTTAAAATAGATATTAATGAAATAAAAGGTAAAGTTAGAATAATGAATAGTGAGTTATTAAAAAACGACAAGAAAGATAAGAAGAAATGTGTAGATATTATAGTAGAAATAAATGATAACGAGATTTTGAATATAGAAATGAACGCGAATAGGGGAAATGAAAGGCCAACAACGATAGAAAGGAATACCGCATATATTTGCAAAATATTTTCTGAACAATACAGAAGTGGTGACAAATATAATAAAACAAAGAAATGCATTCAAATAAACTTTAATAACTTTGGAATAGATGGAGAAAATGATGGTAAAGCAGTGTTTATGTTAAGAAATGAAAGCGGATGCAATGAACTAACAAAAAATTTAGAAATACACTATTTAAATATGGAATATATGGATAGTATGTGTTATAATGAGTTCACAGACAGTGAAATGGTAAAATGGATAAAACTAATAAAAAGTAAAACTATGGAGGAATTAAAAATGAGAAGTGAATTCATGGATGATGATATGAGAGAAACATTTATCAGTGAAGTAGAAAGATTAAGTAGTGATGAACACATAATAGGATTATACAATGCTGAGATAGAGGATGAAATAATGAAAAATGCAATCAGAGAGCACAGTAAAGAAGAAGGATATAAAGAAGGACATGAACAAGGAATTCAACAGGGAATTAAAGAAGGTATTGATCTAGGACATTTAGATGAAAAAAAGAAAATTGCACTTCAAATGATTGAAAAAAAATTTGATATTAATACTATATCTGAAATAACTGGATTAAACATAGATGAAATATCAAATCTTAATCACTAGTATTCATTTATAAAATATTTTGCATTTTCATAAATTTATAGTATAATGAGTATGGTGATTATATGAATTATCAATATATTATTATAGTAGTAGTACTACTAATTGTTGCTTTGGCTATTGTTAGACTTAACAGAAAAGATGTTAGAATTGAAATGAACAAACTTGTTAATTTCCTTGGTGGTAAAGATAATATCTTAAATGTAGAAGTTAATAAGTCAAGATGTAAAGTAACACTAAATGATGTTTCTAAAGTAAATAAAGAAGCAATCCAAAAATTAGGGGCTAGAGGAATAGTTGAAATTGATAATCAACTAAAAATCATTCTAGGTAGTGAAGCTAGAACCCTAAAAAAATATATAGATGAATATATTTTAGATAATAAGAAGTAATTTTTTGTTACTTCTTATTTTTTTCGACATTTGTCGACAAAATACAACTTATTGTGAGAGTATAATACAAAATATGAAAGGAAGAATTGGCAATGAGTTTTATCGATACTTTAATTGTAAATATTATTTATATAACATTTCCAGTATTATGTTATTTGTTTTATGTTTCACACAATGAAAACTTTTCGAAGAAAAATAATGAGTTATTTTTAGAAATTGCACTTTTTTCATCAGTATATTTATGTATGAAAATGGGAAATAAGTCAGTATTGCTTATAAATATTCCGTTAATAATTTGTTTTATAAAGAAAAGAAGTATTTGTAGTATAGTATTAGAACTATTAATAGTAGGTTATTATACAATAGTTCTAAAATATAATTTTATCTTAGTAATAACAGAATATATTTTCTATTACTTTATATATTTAATTTATAAAAATAGAAGTTTACCTAAAAGATATTTTATAATGTTATTTTTATTACTTAAAGTAATTATGAATTTTATATACAATTATCAAAAACTTGAATTATGTATAATTAATGGAAGTTTATTTATGATTATTTCTGTAACAATATTATATTTACTACAAAAGGCAGAGAATATTGCTAGCATTCATATGAGTTTAAAAGAAATAGAAAAGGAAAAACAAATTAGAAATTCTTTATTTAAAATAACTCATGAAATTAAAAATCCTATCGCTGTATGCAAAGGTTATTTAGATATGTTTGATAAAACTAATACTAAACATATTGATAAGTTTATTCCAATTATTAAATCTGAAATAAACAGAACTCTTACTATAATGAATGACTTTATGGAGTTTTCTAAAATTAAACTTGATCTTGATATAATGGACATAGAATTACTTTTAACAGAGGTTTTAGATACTTTTTATAACTTATTAGACGAGAAAAATATAAAACTAACTTATGAGTTAAAAGACGAAGAAATATTCGTTAATGGCGATTATAATAGGTTAAAACAAGTCCTAATTAATATTATTAAAAATAGTATAGAAGCATTAGAGGGTATAGATGATGGTAAAATTAATGTTAACTATAAAATAGATAATAATAATTTACTAATTAACATTAAAGATAACGGTATAGGTATGGATGAAGAAACTATAGTCAAAATCTTTGATGCGTTCTATACAACAAAAAAATGTGGGACTGGGTTAGGAGTAAGTCTATCAAAAGAAATTATAGAAGGACACAATGGTAAAATAGAGTATTTATCAAAAGAAAACGAGGGAACATTAGTTAAAATAACCCTTCCTTTAATAAATTTATAAAAAAACGTTATTTTTTTAATAAAATACCATTAAATCATTGATTTAAAAGGGAAAACATGATATTTTATAAATGTAAGCATAGTGTGCTTATTTTAACATGACAATTTATAGGAGGTAGAAAGATATGTCAAAACAAGAATTAATCGAAGTTATCGCTGAAAAAGCTGGATTAACAAAAGCTGATGCTGCTCGTGCATTAGATGCTACAATGGAAGGAATTAAAGAAGGATTAAAAAAAGAAGGTAAAGTTGCTTTAGTAGGATTCGGAACTTTCGAAGCTAAAAAAAGAGAAGCTAGAGAAGGAAGAAATCCATTAACTGGTGCTACAGTTCAAATTCCTGCAAAAGTTGTTCCATCTTTCAAAGCTGGAAGTAAATTAAAAGACGCTTTAAACTAATATAATTGAAGAGCAAATTTTATTTGCTCTTTTAATATGTATTTTAATTTAAATAAATGATATAATTAAAGTGGTGATGTTAATGCTTGATACAAGTATTGAAGTATTAAAAAAAATTGAAGAACATTCTTTTAAAGCCTATATAGTAGGTGGTTTTGTTAGGGACTATATTTTAAATATACCTTCTATTGATGTAGATATATGTACTAATGCAACACCTAAAGAGTTATTAGAAATATTTGATACTGCTATTCCAAATGAAGAATATGGTAGTGTTAGGTTAGTGTATAAGAAAGTGACATTTGAAATAACTACTTTTAGAAAAGAAGCTAAATATGTGGGTCATAGAAAACCGTTAGAAATTGAATATATAGATGATTTAAAACAAGATTTACTTAGAAGGGATATTACAATCAATACTTTATGCATGAATAGTGAAAGAGAAATAATAGATGTTTTAGGAGTAATGTCAGATTTAAAAAATAGAGTAATAAAAGTAGTAGGGGATCCTAATAAAAAATTAGAAGAAGATTCATTAAGAATTTTAAGATGTATTAGATTTGCTACTAAGTTAAATTTTAAAATTGATCATAAAACTTCACAAGCAATAAAAAGGAATAGACACTTATTACAAGAATTATCAACTAAGAGAAGAAAAGATGAATTAGATATGATCTTTGTTAGTAAAAATGCTAAATATGGACTAAATCTAATTAAAAAGTATGGCTTAGATAAATCGCTAGAACTTAAAAATATTAAGAAAGTAAAAATTGTTGACGATGTATTAGGAATATGGGCTCAATTAGATGTATTAGATAAATATCAATTTAATAAAAGGGAAACTGAAATTATTAGTCAAATAGAAAAGTTATTATACAACAAACTAGATTGTACAGATGCTTATATAATATATAAATATACTGGATATATAAGTACTATTGTTGCTAAAATAAAAGGGTTAAAAGTTGATAAGATTAGTTCTATATGTGAAAATTTAGATATATATAATAGATCTGAAATTAACATTACGGGAGATAAAATAATTCAAGTGTTAGATAGAGAACCTGGTAAATGGGTTAGTGAAGTTATAAAGGATATAGAAAAACAAATTATTTATAAAAAAGTTAAAAATACTGAAGATAATATCGTTGAATATATTATAAAAAAATACAAATAAACATACTCTTTTTTAGGGGTGTGTTTTTTTGTATGAGTTACTTAAAATATATATTAATAATTATTTTTGTTAGTTTATTATTTCTTAGACCTAAAGCAGAAGAAGTAAATAAACTCGAAATTGATTTAAAAAAAGATGAGGCATTAATTAATTTTATTTTTAATAATGAAGTCAACGCACTTTATATACAGGATAATAGTGTTAATTCTTTGATCGTATTAGACTACAAAACTGAAGAAAATATAGAAAAAAGTCTAAAAGAGAACAGAATAACTAAAATAGATAACCTATACACAATTACACCTGTAGTACTTAACTTATTTGGAGTTAAAAGTGAATATTATAGGACGGAAAATAATTTAATAAAGTTAAATTATTACAATAACAACTTTTGTATTTATCTAGAAGAATATCAAAATGAACCAAATTTAAAATCTTGTAAATTTTTATATATGGTTAAATTTAAAAGTGGTATATTAAAAAATTTAATTGGAAAACCAGAAGTAATCTTCCAAAATGAAAATAATTCACTTCCTATAAAAACACAAGAATTAATATATGATAACTGGACAGAACTGTATACTATCAATAATAATGAATATACAATATTAAAAATATCTAAAAAGGGATTTGATACTTTAGTTATAACAAAATAAAATCTTGTTAATAAAAAAACGGAACGTTAAATAAATAATTTACTGTTCAAATTTATACTAACTGTTGAAAAGTAATTGACTTTCGGGGTGGGATTTTATATAATTTTATCAGAGTTGTGGATAGCATTTTTATAAGCCATTCACAATAATTAGAGGAGTAGAATATGAAAAAAATATGGTATATCTTAGTAATTGCATTAAGTTTTTTTATATGTTTTGACAGGGAAGTTTATGCATCAGATAGTTATGCTAAATGTTGGTATTCTATAACAGGAGATACTTCGTTAAACACTCAAAATCCTGTCACCTTTTATATTGAAGTTGTAAACAATAAAGTAACTGTAACACATGAAGAATATACTATGCAAGCAGGTGGAGGATATAGTGGAAAATATTGGACTATAGAAGATTTAAAAGCTGTTCCATATGAGGGGATGATTTCCAGCGATGGAAAATTTATGTGTCCAAACTTATATTATAATCAATTATCAACCTCCTCTGGTCTCCAAAAATACTATGTTTCAATATATAAAAATGATTTAGATTCAAACAAAGAAATAAAAACTTTTAAATTATACGATTCAGATATAAAAAATGTGGAAACGGCACCCCCAGACGATCCTAATAGTGGTTATTCCTGTTCATATTATTTAGATGATAAACTAGCAGTCGTGGCCGATGTTAATCCTTCAGGAGAAGTAACTGTAGATGGATTTAGTTCGGAATATACATATAGCAAATATCAATTTGACGATTCAAAATTTAATAATTCAACATGTCCTGCTGAATTATGGGTATGTTATCCATACAAAGTAGCAGGTAGCTTGAATAGCATTAATGTATCGACTAGTGAGGATCCTAGTGCTGCTAATACATATTGTGTAAATAGATATTTTAAAATCATATACAAGGATACAAACTTATCTGGCGATGAATATGTTGATGTTGATAAAATAATTACTCCCACTGATGACATTAATGACGCTTTAGCTGATGGTTGTAATTCATTAAAAAATACTAAAACCTATAAAATAATAAATAAAATTTTTTTTTGGATACAAATAGCAGCACCAATAATGGTAGTTATATTTGGAGTGTTGGATTTTACAAAGGCAATGGTAGCAAGTGATAATGATGCCATGAAAAAAGCTCAAAGTACATTTATAAAAAGAATTATAGTAGCTGCTATAATAATATTATTACCAGTTATAATGAATCTTGTTATTACGTTATATGAAGGTGCAACAGGCATTGATACTTGTGAAATAGGGGAATAAAATGTTTTTTATAAGAATTAATGAAAAAACTGCAAAATTACAATTTTGCAGTTTTCTTAACCTCCAAGTTGTGTATCATCATCAGTAGTACCATTACTATTATCACCAATTCCGGTATTAGGATCCATTGGAACACTATCAGGATCTGTACTTCCTTCACCTGGAGTTACTGATTCATTTGTTTGATTATTATCTGTTTTTTCTTCTTCACTTTTTTCAGTTTCTGGTTTTTCATCAGATGTTTCATTAGCCTTAAATGTAATTGTAATTGTTGAACCTTCAACTAATAATGATCCTGGTGTATTACTAATAGTTGATACAATCGCATCTTCCTTATAAGTTTCATTTTTTAATATTACATTTACGCTAACAATTAACGTTTCAGTCCATTTACTAACTTCACTATAAGTCCAACTCTTAATATCACTTGGAATATAACACTTAGTATTTGTTGTTCCTTTTTCACAAATACTAGTTGTAACTTCTTCTTTTTCTTCTTCTGAATCTTTTACAATAATTCCAAATGTTATAGATTTAACTTTATCCATTTCTGTTCCAGAAGGTACACTTTGTGAAGCTACTTGACCATCAATATATGAGTCTTTATAATATGTATCACCTTTTTTTACTTCTGTAAAACTTACTTTTATTCCTCTAGCATTAACCCAACTTGTAACATAACTTTTTGAATCACCTATGAAACTTGGTAGAGTAGTTATATTAGAACTACTATCTCTTTCACCTTGACCAATGGTTTTTGCTTCATAAGTTTCGTTAATAGAAAAGTCAAATGTTTTAACCATCTTAGCTTCTTGAAGTCCTAAGTTAACTTTCATGGCATCTGTAACAGCTTCTAAGCTTGATTTATAGTAAACATAATTTGATAAATTTGCTTGAAAGCCTTCATCATAAATCATTTTTGTATAACCATCTAAATATAATTTTTCCATACTAATTAAATCATCAGTAGTAGTATGAACACCTTTTAATAATACATCTTTACCAACATTGTAGAATGATAAAATTTGATTTGTACTAATATTAGTATCCATATTATTAGATATTGTATTTAATATACTATTAACTTTATCTAAACTATTTATTGTAGATAATCTATTTAACATACCTTGTACAACTAATTGTTGATGTTGACCTCTTTGAATATCACCAAGAGTAAGTGTCTTTCTGTGTCTTGCAAGAGCAAGTGCTTGTTCACCATTTAAAGTTTGAACACCTTTACTTAAACAAATAGTACTGCTTCCCCAAGCTCTATCACTGTTTTGTTCACAGAATTCTATAGGAACATCAACTTGTATTCCACCAAGAGCGTCAACTAAATCAACAACACCTTTAAAGTTCATTTTTACATAATAATCAATTTCTATTCCAGTAAAGTTTTCTATTGTTCTTTCCATACAGTCAACACCTTGCCATGCAGCATGTGTTATTTTATTTTTCTTTTGATTTCTAAAACAAGCAATAGGTACATAAGTATCTCTAGGAATACTTAGTACTGTTGTATTTAATGTATTTGGATTAAATGTTATTAACATTAATGAGTCCCCATTAAATGCTGCATCTTTATCCAATCCATCATGTTCAGAGTCAACACCCATAAGTAATACAGTAAATGGTTCTTTTATAATATTTTTCTTTGAAACACCAGTAGTACTTTCTTTTTCAAAACCTTTTGATTTAGATGTTATTACTTTAGTATCATTTTCAATATTTGCAAATTTCTCAATAGTATTAAACATTACCTTGTAATTTGATGAAATTATAACTGCGTCTATTTCTTTAGCATATAAAGCATTTAACATTTCAACATAGTCTGAATATTCTTTTATATCATTATCATCTTTTAATTTGTTTTCTTTTATTATAATTTTAGCGATTGTATAATCTTCGTATCCTTCACTTTTACTAATTATACCTATTTTCATATCTTCTATATCTTTAGCACTAGCTATTTCACTATCTGTAAGTGTAATTAAGCTTGATGTATATGTAATATTTGATTTATTTATTGAACTAATAGGATTATAAATTCTAATGATGTTATATCCTACAAAAGCTTGAGCTCCAACGCTTATTATGATGAAGACTAAAAATACTATATTCCATAAATTCTTATTCTTTATTACCACACTCATCCATAAGTTTAAGAATATAATAGCCATTACAACGGTAAAAGCCATTATTCCATATCTTATTATTGTTTCTATACCACTAAGCAATAGTAACGAATAAATGAAGTAGGCCGCTGCCACAAAATTCAATAAGGTTAAAATCCCTAATATATATGTCCAAGTTTTATTTTTCTTTTCTTTTATTGTTTTTATAAATATTTTAAATTTTTTTAACATAAAATACCTCCAAAATTTTTATATTTATAATTATATCTCAAAATTGAATATTTAACAATATCGCATCACAAAAATAATAAATTATGTAATTAGATTTACGTAATCTGTGTTATAATATATTTGATAATAAGGAGGGGACTATCTTGATAGGAAAAATAATAGGTATAGATGAAGAAAGAATTAGTGTAAAATTAGAAATAACTTCCGAAGAACAAAGTAGTCTTATTAATAATCATATTATATTGGAAAGCAAAAATAACAAACTCGTAGGAGAAATGTTATCTATTAATAAAGGAATTGCTAAAATTTTATTGGTAGGTGAAATCATTGACAATATATTTTTACCAGGTGCAATTAAAAAACCAGAACTTGATGCTGTGGTTAGAAAAATTACAGAAGAAGAATTAAATTTAGTTATTGGAATAGATGAAACAAAGAAAGAAGAATATTTTTATTTAGGTAAAACTTACATTTATGATAATCATCCTATTAACGTTAAATATAATGACTTTTTTAGTAATCATTTCGCAATATTTGGTAATACTGGAAGTGGTAAATCCTGTTCAGTCGCTAAGATAATTCAAAATATATTTGACAAGAGAAATCCAATTGCATATAAAGCTAATATATTTGTATTTGATGTATATGGTGAATATAATAGTGCGTTTGAAAATATAAATCAAAAATATCCTAATATTAATTCTAAAATATATACCACAAATTTAAATCAAACTGAACATAGTATTATAAATATTCCATTTTGGTTATTAGGACTTGATGATATCGCATTACTTCTTGGGGCAACAAATCCAATACAGTTACCAATATTACAAAAAGCATTAAAATTAGTTCAAATATTTGGCAGAAAAGAAGAGGAAGTAATCAAACACAAAAACAATATAATCGCTAAAGCATTACAACAAATATTATATAGCGGTAAAAGTCCTTCCCAAATAAGAGACCAAATATTAGCTGTTTTATCAAGTTTTAATACTAGAGAATTGAACAGTGAAAGTAAGATAGTACAACCCGGTTATATTAGAACTTTAAAGCAATGTTTATTAATAGATTCATCCGGAAAAATTAATGAAATGGAATTAGTAAGTGAATTTATCAAAAGTTTTATTAATGATGAATTAGATTATTCATTTCCTGAATCATCATATGCTTATAGCTTAGAAAATTTTAGAGAAGCTTTAGACTTCGCGCTTATATCGGAAGGTATTTTAAAAAGTGATAAAATCTATGATCAAACTAATTTATTAAGGGTTCGTATGGAAGAATTAATAAATAGTGATACAGCTAAATTTTTCTCTGCTAAACAATATATTACTAAAGAAAATTATATTAAAGAATTATTAACTACAAGAGACGGTAAAAAAGCTCAAATAATAAACTTTAATATGAATTATATAGATGATAGAATGGCAAAAGTAATAGTTAAGATTTATTCAAAAATGTTGTTTGATTTTGCTACAAAATTAAAATACAGAGCTACATTCCCATTTCATATCGTAATAGAAGAAGCTCATAGATATATACAAAATGATTCTGATATATATTTACTTGGTTATAATATTTTTGATAGAATTGCAAAAGAAGGTAGAAAGTATGGTGTTATTTTAGGATTGATATCTCAAAGGCCTTCAGAATTAAGTGAAACTGCAATGAGCCAATGTGCGAACTTTTTGATATTTAGGATGTTACATCCAAAGGATTTGGAATATATTGAAACAATGGTTCCAAATATTACTAGTGAAATAGCAAAAAAGCTTAAAACCCTTCAACAAGGAACATGTATCGGCTTTGGTTCTTCATTTAAAATTCCTTTAATTGTTAAATTTGAATTACCAGATCCAATGCCACAATCAACTAGTTGTGATATCATGGAAAATTGGTTTGTTAAAATAGGAGATAATTAATTTTATCTTCTTTTTTTGGAAAACAAACTCTAAATTTCGACAATTAATTTTCTTTTAGGAAAATTAATTGACTTTTTTGAATTGGTATTATATAATTGATATAGGTGATCGATAATGTTAAAAAGAGAAAAATATTTATCTAAAATTAGAGGTTTTTATGATTCGGATTTAATAAAAGTTATTATTGGAATAAGAAGAACAGGAAAATCAATTTTGTTAAGGCAAATAATTGATGAATTAAAAGAAAAAAATATAGATGATGAACACATAATTTATATAAATTTTGAAGATGTGGAATTTTCTGATATTAAAAATTACAAAGATCTGAACACATATATTAAAAATTATATTAAGGATAGTAATAAATATTATTTATTGTTTGACGAAATTCAATTAGTTGATGAGTGGGAAAAAGTAATAAATTCCTTTAAAGCGACATTAAATGTTTCAATATTTATAACTGGTTCAAATTCTAAATTGCTTTCTGGGGAGCTCGCGACATTGTTATCTGGAAGATATGTTTCGTTTAAAATAAATCCTTTTTCATTCAGTGAAATAGTGAAATTTAAAAACATCAAAACAAGAGAAGATATAGAAAATGCATTCAAAGATTACTTATTATGGGGAGGTCTTCCGCAAAGATTTGAATTTGATACAATTGATAAGGTTAAAAATTATTTATCAGATGTTTTTGATTCAATTGTTATAAAAGACATTGTTAAAAGATATAATGTATCAAATATAGTTATTTTGGAAAGAATAATTGAATACTTTGTTACGAATCCATCCCAAGTATTTTCTCCAACAAACATGTTAAATGAATTTAAAAAAGAAGGAATCTCAATATCTAGTAAAACAATATATGAGTGCCTAAATTATGTTGAATCATCATTATTAATGTCAAAATCATCTGTATATGATGTTAGAGGGAAAAGAATACTATCTAGAAAAGATAAATATTATTTAACTGATTTAGGGATTGGACAAATTTTAAATACAAATAAAAAACTGCAATTAGGTTCTTACTTAGAAAATATAGTTTATAATGAGCTTATAAATCGTGGATACGATGTTAGTGTTGGTAATAACAATGGTAAAGAAATAGATTTTGTTGCAACAAGGTTTGAAGAAAAAATATATGTTCAAGTTGCTTATATTTTAGCAGAACAATCTACGATTGATAGAGAATTTGGGGCTTATTCTGGTATTGATGACAATTACCCTAAATACGTAATTACGATGGATAAATTTGATTTTTCACAAAATGGAGTAATACATAAAAACATTATAGATTGGCTATTAGAAAATGATTAATTACAGTAGGAGATAATTAATTTTATCTTCTTTTTTTGGGAAATTTTGCAAAAATTGTAGAAAAAATTGACACAAACAAATTAATTGTGCTATATTTAAATTGTAAGTTTACAACAGTGTGTCAATGAGTGTAAATTTATCTGTTAGTAAGGAAAAATTATTATTAGATAGGGGGATGTTTTTTTATGGAAAAAACTCAGAAGATATTAAAAAGATTTATAAGTCTTATACTAACATTTGCAATATCGTTTGGTAGTTATGTGTTTCCAGTATTTGCAGCACTACCAGAAGATAATGAAACACCAACAATAGAACAAATAGAAAGTGAATATGATTTAGTTAATGATAATAGAGTTTTATTACAACAAGAGATAGACAACATTAATAATTTAAATCCAATACCAACTTCAGATTCAGGATTAGGTATTGCAAAATCAAAAGCAATAAAATATTTAGAAGATTTAGATATTTTATTCAATAATACTTCATCAGACCCTGATATGCGTGAAACATTAGAAGTTAAAACAACTGAATATGATGTAATTACTGTAGTGGTAGATTTTAAATCTTCTGCAATAGATTTAGGTATAACATTAAATAATAAATTAATGAGAAATCAAGTTATACAAGATACACATGCAAAATTACAAGCCATAAATAATGAGCTTGAGGGTATGACTCAGTTCATAAAAGATGCACAAGCTGGTGAATATTTTCAACATATTATTAAATTAGATTCTTATAAAGAACAAATTGATAGATACATTGAAAAATTAGAAACATTAGGTATTGAAATAAACACTATTAGTTTATACAACACATATATTGAACAATTAAATAGTTTAAGAAGTGCTGAAAATAATGTTACAAATTTTCAAAGTGCATTAGAATTATTAGAAAATATGAATAAATATCTTGATGATGATATTAATAATACTGGACTTAAACAAATATTAAAAGATAATTTATTAGATAAATATACTGAATTAAAGGATTTATCTAATACAAATAATTCTATTTATGGAATGAATGAAATAATAACTGCTACATCAGATGCAATTGATTCATTAAATAATGATACATATGATTTATTATTATCAAATGACTATGAAACGCAATTAAGTAAATATAATAATTTAATATCAAAAAGTAGCGATCCTAAAAAATATATTGATTCAGAAATAAATAAGGTCAATAAATTGTTCGCAGATACATTTAACTTAAAAATTACTAGAGAACAAATGGAATTAATTGATAGTTTAATAGGTGATAATCCATCATTTGATATTCCATTAACAATTGAAAATTTAGTGGAAAATATTGATGATAATGAACTAACAGAAAAATTAATTACTGGTGAATTAAGTTATGAAGTTTTAGAAGCATATGTTAATGCAGTTAACAATTATGTTGATATGTTTACTATAATTGTTTCCTTAGATAATGATTTTAATACTGATCCTGAATTAATGGGATATATTGAAGAAAAATTTGAAAGTAATGCATTTCTTAATGAATTAAATAACATAGGTAGGGTTTCAAAAACTGATGAAGAAAGATTACAAACATTAAATAAATTAGATTTAATTGAATACTTTGCAGAAGAGTTATTACAAAATAGTCCTGATTTATTAACTCCAATCACTGAAAAAATTGAAGAATTAAGAGAATACTATAGCAAATCAGCCGACAACAATTTAACTAGCCTAACAATTAATGGTATTGAAATGGATGTTAAAGAAGAAACATATAAAGTATATGTTGGTAATGATGTTACTGAATTAAAAGTAGTATTTGCAAAATCAAATGAAAATGCAAAAGTAGAAATACTAAATTCAGAAAATTTAAAAGTTGGAGCTAATGAAGTTATTGTTATTGTTACAGCTGAAAATGGTGATGTAAGACAATATACAATTGAAGTTATTAGAGCAGAAGCTACACCAGTAGTTGCAACTACAGAAACAGATAATAAAGAAGAAGTAGTAGTAACACCATTAACTAATAATACTTCAAATGAAACTATTGAAGAAGAACATAAAAATACAAGTGATAGTGCTGAAAAGTACGATGAAGAAATCGAAGAAAAAGAAGGATTAAGTGCTCTTACAGTATTCCTTATAGTAGCTGGAATCGCACTTGTAGGATATGGTATTTATAAATTATTTGGAGATAAGGAAGATCAAAAAATAGAAAAAGCTTTTGAACAACCAAAAGTAAATAAAAATAAACCGACACCAAATAAACCAAATAATACCAAAAAGAAAAATACAAAAAAAAGAAAGTAGTTGATTAAATTCAATTACTTTTTTTCTAAAATTGTGACAAATAATTGTAAAATTTGAAATTTAATGATTACTTTTTCTATATTTAATGTATAATAAAAATAGAATAGAGGAGTGATCTAGTGTGGATAATTTTAAAAATATAGAACAATTAATAAAAGAAAACAATATATCAAGAAAGGAATTATCAAAGTTTAATGAAATTGTTAAAAATTATCAACCAACAAATATAGTTCTTTCTTCGTTATTGGAACAATATACAAATAGAAATTTAAATAATAATACTCTAAAAATGTTTGATACAACAGTTGATGCTTTATTTAATAGTCTTGATTATCCAACAGAAGAATATTCAATTGATGATCCAAATAAATTAGTGGGTTATAAATTAGTAAAAGATAGTATAATTGAATATTGTACAACAGATATAAAAAATATATCTACAATAATAGATAATGTTGCATTTCTTAATAATATGTCTATAGAAGATGTAGAAAAAAGAATGCAGTTGTATATGTCTAGTTATGGTGACATTTTAAAAATAATGAATGCATTTTCTATGTATAGTGATGACTATAAAGCAAATGTTAGAAAATCAACTTCACCTGAGACATACATACCTGTGTATTCAAAAGCTGTTGTAGAAAAAATCAAAGAAATGAAAGACAGTAAACAAAAGTAGTATAGGATAAATTCTTATACTTTTTATTTTGTTTTATATATTGTATAATTATTATGGAATGTGAGGTTATAATATGACTCCTATTGATAAAAAAATTATAGATAATATTAAAATATTAGGTATAAACATGATTCGAAATGCGAATAGTGGACATTCAGGAATTGTCCTTAGTGCTGCACCCATTTTATATACTTTGTATGCAAAACATTTAAATGTTAATCCTAGTGATCCTAATTGGATAAATAGGGATAGATTTGTAATGTCAGCAGGTCATGGTTCTGCACTCCTTTACTCAACACTTTATATGGCAGGGTATGACATCACATTAGAAGATTTAAAAAGATTTAGACAACTTAATTCAATTACTCCAGGACATCCAGAATTAAATGTTACTCCAGGAGTAGATTTTTCAACAGGTCCATTAGGGCAAGGATTTGCTTCAGCTGTTGGTATGGCAATTGCAGAAAAATATTTAAAAGCTAATTATAATATAGATAAAAAATATGAAATATTCAATCATAACATATATGTTTTATGTGGTGATGGGGATTTAATGGAAGGAATTAGTTATGAAGCTAGTTCTTTGGCAGGAACTCTAAAATTAGATAATTTAATTGTATTATATGATTCAAATGATACATCACTAGACGGTAAAACTAATATGACTTTTAATGATGATATTGCAAAAAGATTTGAATCACAAAATTGGAATTATATATTAGTTAAAAATGGTGAAGATATAGATACGATTGATAAAGCTATTTGTAATGCTAAAAAAAGTGATAAACCAACTATTATAGAAGTTAAAACTATCCTTGGAAATGGTTCATTACTTGCTTCCTCAAACAAGGTTCATGGTGTAGCTTTAACAGATGAAGATGTAGAACAATTATCTAAAAAGTTCGAACTTAGAAATGTTCCATTTTCACCTTCTAATGATGCAGTTGAAAGTTTTAGAACTATGATTAAAACTAGAGTAGGATTAGAATATGATAGATGGAATGATATGTATAATGAGTTTATCGATAATTCTGATAATGATGTTAAAAGAGATTTCAATATCCTAAAAGGTGAAACTAATATTGATACAAGTATTTTACCTAAAAACTTTGATGAAAATCTAGAAGAACCGTTAAGAGTAACAAATGGTAATATATTAAATTTACTTTGTTCTAATACAAATTTATTTATAGGCGGAAGTGCAGATTTATCCAGTTCAACTAAAACATATTTAAATAATCAAGGAGACTTCTCTAAAGATAATTATAAAGGTAAGAATATTTGGTTTGGTGTAAGAGAACATACAATGGGCGCAGTAGTAAATGGTATTTCAACTTATAATATTAGAACATTTGCTTCAACTTTCTTAAGTTTTGTAGACTACTTAAAACCAGCCATTAGAATGAGTGCGTTAATGAATCTTCCTGTAACTTATATTTTCACACATGACTCAATTAACATCGGTGAAGATGGGCCAACACATCAACCTATTGAACAGCTTTCAATGCTCAGAAGTATTCCTAATTTAACTGTTTATAGACCATGTGATGCTAAAGAAATAGTTGGATGCTATAACATGATTTGTAAATCCAAAAATCCATCATGTATTGTTTTAGCAAGAAATAAAGTTAAATTACAAAAAAACTCTAACAATAAAAAAGTAGAGCTTGGTGCTTATATAATAAAAAAGGAAAAGAATAAACTCAATTGCATTTTAATTTCATGTGGTTCAGATTTAGATACTGTTATTGATGTCTCAAATGAATTAGAAAATGATAACTATGGAATTAGAGTAATTAGTATGCCTTCTAAGGAATTACTTTTAGAACAAAGTAATGAATACATAGATGAAATATTTGATAAAAATGTTCCAAAGATATTAATTGAAAGTTCAAATGATAAAAATATTGATGATAGAATCAAAGGAGAAGTGAAATATATCTTACTAGATAAATTTGGTGTTAGTGGTAAGATGTGTGATGTATTAAAATATATGGAATTTGATTTTAATAGTATTAAAGAAAAAATTAAAATTATATTAGATAATAATGGCGAGTAAAAAACTTGTCATTTTTTTGTTTGAAAAAAAGTCTTTCGCTATAAAATTATCTATATTATTAGTAGGTAATATACCAATTTTTAATAAAGGAGTAGATTAAAGATATGAATTATTATAATGAAATAAAACAAAAAATCATTGATAATGAAGTATATTCTAAAGTTAAGGATTATTCAAAAGAAAGAAATACTGTAATTACTTATTTTGAGATAGGTAAATTACTTTATGAAGCTGGCAGTAAGTATGGGGAGTCAGTTATACAAAAATATTCAGATAAGTTAATGGTAGATGTCGGTAAAAAATATAACGAAAGAACGCTAAGAAGCATGCGTCAATTTTATGTTACTTTTAACGATGACTTTTGGAAACCATTGGTTTCCAAATTATCTTGGACCAATTTTTTAACAATAATGCCATTAAAAGAGAAGAATAAAATGTTTTATTATATAAACCAATGTATAAAATATAATCTAAGTAAAAGACAATTACAAGAAAAGATTAAAAATAAAGAATATGAAAGAATAGACGAAGAAACAAAAAACAAATTAATTAATCAGCAAGAAACTAAAGTATCGGATTTTATAAAGAATCCCATATTAATCAAAAATAATTATAATTATACTAAAATATCAGAAAAAATATTGAAACAATTAATACTTGAAGATTTAGATGATTTTATGAAAGAACTAGGTAATGGTTTTTGTTACATAGGAAATGAATACAAAATAAAAATAGGTGACAGATATAATTATATAGATTTATTATTATATAATATAAAATACAATTGTTATGTGGTGGTTGAATTAAAAGTAATAGAATTAAAGAAGGAACATATAGGCCAAATAAAAATGTATATGAATTATGTGGATCGAAATTTAAAGCGATTAGATCAAGATAATACTATTGGTATAATAATATGTAGGAAAGATAATCATTTTGTAATGGAATATTGTAGTGATGATAGAATTTTAGCTAGAGAATATAATTTTATTTAATATTTAATGATAAGTTTTACAACTTGTCATTTTTTTGTTTGAAAAAAAGTCTTTTAATAAAAAAATGTCTATATAAATAGTATAAGAAAAAGATTGGAGTTTAAAAAATGAATGATTTAATAATTAATTATGATGTATTTGAAAAGATTAAACATATTGATGAATTTGGTTTTGAATATTGGAAAGCGAGAGAACTAATGCCACTATTAGAATATAATAAATGGGAAAATTTTCAAAAGGTCATAAAGAGCGCAATGATAGCTTGTGAAAATAGTGGTTGTGTTATTTGTGACCATTTTCCTGAGGTCGGGAAAATGGTGGAAGTAGGTTCAAAAACAAAAAGAAAAATACTAGATTATAAATTAAGTAGATATGCTTGTTATTTAATTGCCCAAAATGGAGATTCAAGAAAGAAAACTATTGCACTTGCTCAAACATATTTTGCTATACAAACAAGAAAAATGGAAATTAGTGAAAAAGAATATTCTAAACTAACAGAAGATGAAAAAAGACTATATCAGAGAAATTTAACAAGAAAAGGAAATTATTCATTAAATCAAATCGCAAAAAAATCAGGAGTTAAAAATTTTGATAAATTTCATAATTATGGATATAAAGGATTATATAATGAACTTACAGCAGATGACATTGCAAAAAGAAAAGGCTTAAGATATAGAGAAGATATTTTAGATAATATGGGAAGTGATGAATTAATTATTAACTTGTTTAGAATTTCTCAAACTGAGCAAAAGTTAAAAAAAGATAAAGTTAAAACAGAGAAAAATGCTAATATGACTCATTACAAAGTTGGAAGTAAAATAAGAGACACTATAAAAGATTTAGGTGGCGTTTTGCCTGAAGATTTACCAACACCTAAGAAAAGTTTAAAACAAATAGAAAAAGAAAATAAAATTTATAATAAAAATAATTTAAAAAGATAATCACTTTGTAATGGAATATTATAGTGATGATAGAATTTTATCAAGAGAATATAATTTTATTTAATATTTAATGACGAGTAAAAAAAACTCGTCATTTTTTGTTTGAAAAGAAGTCTTTTACTAAAAAATTATCTATATTATTAGTGAAAGTTTTAAAAATTTGTAATTAGTTTAGGAGGAAGTAAATAATATGAAAAAAGAAGAAGTAATTAATGCAATACAAACTTTAAGAAAATTTAAAACTGAAACAAATAAAATAGAGGCAAAAAGTGCGAAAGAAGGATTTCCTAAAAAATGTTATGATACTATTTCAAGTTTTTCTAATAAATCTGGAGGAATTATTATTTTTGGAATAGATGAAAATAATAATTTTAGAGTAGAAAATGTCTACGACGTAAACGATTTACAAAAACAAATAACATCACTCTGTAGAGATTCGATGGTGCCATCAATTAGACCTGAGTTTTTACCAATGGAATTTGAAGGCAAAAAAATATTGGC
This sequence comes from Bacilli bacterium, assembly GCA_045545595.1. Taxonomy (GTDB): domain Bacteria; phylum Bacillota_I; class Bacilli_A; order RF39; family UBA660; genus SIG205. Next base: position 7,794 of record JAZQBG010000037.1, on the reverse strand, counting down.
TGTAAAAATAAATGAAATAATTCATACAAAAAAGCCTTGTTACTACCGTCCGAAAGGATTAATTAAGGGTTCATATACTAGAGTTGGTGATAGTGATGAAATTATGACTGATTATGAAATATATACATTACAAAGCTATAACAGTGGAGTTAAGGAGGATTTAAGAATAAATATAAGAGGGTCATTAGGTGATTTAAATTGTAAAGAACTCAATAAATATATTAAAAAGATAAAGATTGATAAACCAAATTTTGCTGAAAGTAGTAATGAAAAAATATTAAAATTATCAGGTTTAACAAATAGTAGAAATGGGCATATATTTCCAACTTTAACTGGGATATTAGTATTTGGTGAATATCCACAAGGTTATTATCCACAATTATTTATTGCTTGTTGCGTTATTCCTGGAACAGAATTAGGTGATGTAGGAGAATTTGGTCAACGGTTTGATGACAACAAACGAGTGGAAGGAACAATCGAAGAAATGCTTGAAGGAGCCTTAAACTTTTTAATAAAAAATATGAAAAACAGAGTAATAATTGATCCAAATACAGGCAAAAGAAAAAATATTCCTGAGTATCCAATATTAGCGCTCAGAGAAGCAATTGCGAATGCACTAATTCATAGAGATTATAGTTCACAAACTGAAGGTGCGTATATTCAAGTATATATGTATAGCGATAGGATAGTAATTCAGAATCCTGGTACACTTTATGGAATGAACAAAATGGAAAAATTGGGAACAGATACAATAATGGAAGCACGTAATCCTACAATTGTCAGAGTATTAGAAGAAAAAGGTTCTGTAATTGAAAACAGGCATTCTGGAATACCAACAATGAAACGCGAAATGAAAAAGATGAATTTACCAGAACCTGAGTTTATTGAGGAAAGAGGCTCTTTTAAAGTGATTTTTAGGAATAACACTTCAGGGAAATCACAAAGTGGTGCACAAAGTGGTGCACAAACCAAAGTAAGTGGTGCACAAAGTGGTGCACAAATATATAATAATAATTTAACAACAAAAATAATAGAATTTTGTAAAACACCCAAAATGGCATCAGAAATAAGAGAATTTTTGGGCATCAAATCAAAAAGATATGTTAGAGAAAATATAATCAGACCATTAATAAAAGATAATATTTTAGAATATACAAATAAAAATAATATAAATGCTAGAAATCAAAAATACTATTCAAATAGAGACTAAATATGTGTTAGATAATAATGACGAGTTTTAAAACTTGTCATTTTTTGTTGTAAAATTAACAATTATTTCTTTTTTCACCAAATTGGGCATTATATGATATAATACTAGTGAGGATGTGATTCTATTGAGAGCAATAGTATGTGGTGGAGGTACTGGAGGACATATCTATCCAGCCTTAGCAATAATCAACAAGATAAAAGAAAAAGAACCTAATAGTGAATTTTTATATATAGGTACTCATAATAGAATGGAAAAAGATATAATACCAAAATATAATATAGATTATGTTGGAATAGAAATGTATGGATTAAAAAGAAAATTATCTTTATCTAATGTAAAAACTTTATATTGTTATATGAATGCTTTTAAAAAGTGTAAAAAGGTAATCAAGGAATTTAATCCAGATATTGTAATTGGAGTAGGTGGATACATTACTGCGCCAGTTATTTCTACAGCTAAAAAACTAGGATATAAAACATTTATTCATGAACAAAATAGTATTCCTGGTTTATCAAATAGACACTTAGAAAAATTTTCTGATAAGATAGCTATTTCTTTCGAAAGTTCAAAAATTTATTTTAAAGAACAATCAAAAATAGTATATACAGGAAATCCTTGTGGAGAAGATGCATTACAAGCTAAAAAAATAGATAAAAAAGAATTAGGACTAACACCTTCTAAAAAATTAGTTTTAATAGTAATGGGGTCACTTGGCTCATCTAAAATAAATGATATAATTACAACTATGTTACCAATGTTTAATGAGCGTGATTATGAAATCTTATTTGTTACAGGAAAAGATTATTATGAAAAAATAACTGATAAAGTTAAAGCACCCAACAATGTTAAAATTGTTCCATATATAGATAACATGACTAGAGTAATGAAAGCTACTGATTTAATGGTTTCAAGAGCGGGAGCTTCTACAATGAGCGAAATTATGTCATTAGAAGTACCTACAATATTTATTCCTAGTCCATATGTAACTGATAATCATCAATATAAAAATGCTAATGACTTAGTTAAAAAAGGTGCGGCTATTTTAATTGAAGAAGAAAATCTAAAAGGTGATATCTTAGTTAGAACTATTGATGAGTTATTTAGGAATAAGTTAAAATATAATAAACTTAAAGACAATTTAAAGGGCATAGGAATTAAAGGGAGTTCAGAGAAAATTTATAAAGTTTTGAAAGAACTTGTAGAGGAGAAGTAACATGAAGAATATAGTAAATTTACTTGACGAGAAAAAAATAGGTAAAGTTTTAGAAAATGAGTCCTTAAAAAAATACAACACGTATAAAATTGGAGGAACAGCTAGATTAGTAGTTTTTCCAGACAGTGTTGAAAAATTAGTAGAACTATTACACATAATAAAAGATAATAATATTAAATATAAAGTAATAGGTAAAGGCTCAAATTTAATATTTTCATCTAAAGAATTTGATGGAATTATAATAAAATTAGATAATTTAGATAAACTTGAAATTGATGGAACTAAAATAGTAGTTGGTGCAGGATATAGTTTAGTAAAACTATCATTAGAGACTGCTAAAATGGGTCTTTCAGGTTTAGAGTTTGCAGCTGGTATTCCAGGTACAGTTGGTGGTTCTGTATTTATGAATGCGGGAGCATATAAAAATGATATTGGTGAGTTAATTGAAAGTATTAAAGTAATAGATGATAATTTAAATGTTATTGAAATGAAAAAAGAAGAGTTAGATTTTAGTTATAGACATTCTTTCTTACAAGAACATAAGAATTATATATGTCTAGAAGTTACTTTAAATTTAGTAGAAGCTAATGTTGAAGAAATAAAAGAAAAAATAAACAAAAGAAAAGAAAAAAGAATGGCAACACAACCTTTAGAATATCCATCTGCTGGAAGTGTATTTAGAAATCCAGAAGATATTCCAGCAGGAAAGTTAATCGAAGACGCAGGTCTAAAAGGTAAAACGATAGGTGGTGCAATGGTTAGTGAAAAACACGCTAACTTTATAATAAATTATGATAATGCAACTAGTGAAGATGTATATGAATTAATTCATTATGTAAAAAATGAAATAAAAAAACAAACGGGGGTAGAACTTAGACAAGAACAAGAATTTGTTAATTGGGAGTAGATAATAATGGCTACAGTTAAAGTTAAAAGAAAAAGATTAAGAATTGGAATAGTATTTTTAGTATTGATAATATTAGGACTAATAACATATTTAGGATACTATATTTTTGAAAATACTATTGATGATAAAATCAAAAATATATATGTAATTGGTAATGAAAATATAAAAGATTACGAAGTAATGAAATTAGCTAAAATAGATAATTATCCTAGGTTTCTTTCTATTACTTCAAACGAAATGGAAAGAAGAATTAAAACTAATCCATTTATTAAAGATGTAGATGTAAAAAAGAGATTAGGTAATCAAGTGTATATTTATATTACAGAGTATAAGCCATTATTTTATGATAGAAATAATCAAAAACTAATTTTAGAATCTAATAAAGAATTAGTATTAGAGAAAATGATAGATGATATTCCTACATTAATTAATCCTGTTGCTGATGATAGTGTATACGAAAATCTAATTAAAAAGTTTGTTAAAATAGATGGTGATATTAAACAAAAAATATCAGAAATAAGTTATATGCCTAACGAAGTAGATAAAGAAAGATTTTTATTTTCAATGAAAGATGGGAATTATGTTTATATTACTTTAACTAAAATAAAAGAAGTTAATAAATATTTAGATATTTTAAGCACTTTAGAAAATAAAAAAGGTATACTATATCTTGATTCAGGTAACTACTTTGAAATATTAAATTAAATAAGTATGGTGAAGTAAATGAAAAAAAGAAGATTAAGAAAGATAATAAAATTAATTTTTGTTGTTTTAATAATAGTTTTAACAGTAGGATTTACTCTGTTTAATTCAAAAATTTTTAAAGATACTATACCTAAAGAAGAGACAAAAGAAAAAAATAATATAGAAGAAAATAATGATGAAACAAAAATAGAAGAAAACACCAAGGAAGAGAAAATAGAACAAGAAGAACCAAAAATAGCACAATTCAAATCTGCTACTTATTATATAGATGAAAATATAGATAGGTATTTAAGTTATTTAAATGCTAATCCTGATAAGGATATTGATGAAGTAGTAAGATGTGTCAATTCAAATATTGATTATGAATTTTATACTAATGTAACTGAAACAGATATGAGTGATGGTTATCTAGTTTTAGTAAATAAATATACTAAGCTAGATGAAAATTATACACCTAATTTAGTGACAATGAGTAGTACTTATTCATATGATAATATGCAAATGGAATCTACTGCTTATGAATATTTTAAACAAATGGTAGATGCATCTAGAAATGACGGAATAAAATTATATAACATTTCATCATATAGAAGTTACAATACTCAAAATTATTTATATAATAACTATGTAAATAGAAGTGGTAAAGAAGCAGCAGATACTTTTTCAGCACGACCTGGATATTCAGAACATCAAACTGGACTTGCGACAGATATAAATACAGCAAATTCATCAGACCATTTTGAGAATACAAAAGAATATGAATGGTTAATAAATAATTCATACAAATATGGATTTATCTTAAGATATCCACAAGGAAAAGAATATATAACAGGTTATAAATTTGAACCATGGCACTATAGATATGTAGGAATAGATGTGGCTAAGTATATTAAAGAACATGATATAACTTATGAAGAGTATTATGCATACTTTGTTAAAAATAAATAAAATTAAACTACTGTACAAGTTACAGTAGTTTTGTTATAATATAGTTTATAGGAATAATGTTCGCATAAATGTTCTATTTTTATTTTTAAAAAATTATTGTATAATAAATGTTATAAATAAGGAGAGTTGGTCTATCTATGAAGAAAATATATACAAGTATAGATATTGGTTCTGATAGTATCAAGATGGTAACTGCTGAAATATATAAAGGTAGAGTAAATGTTTTAGCATCAACTTCTGTTAAATCTGAAGGAATTAAAAAAGGGTTAATTGTTGATGCAACTAAAGCAATAATATCAATTAAAGAAGCGTTAACAAGTATAGAAAATATGTTAGGTATCAAAATAACTAAAGTAATAGCGTCAGTTCCGTCAAATGGAGCAGAATTTGCTTTAGTAGATGGATATTCAACTATTACCAATGAAGAAAAAAAGGTAACAGGCAATGACATTATTAGATGTTTACAAGCTTGTGTATATAATAAAATAAGAGAAGATAGAGAACTACTTACTGTGCTTCCAATAGAATTCGCACTAGATGGTGAAACTGGAATCAAAGATCCTAAAGGTCTTCCTGGTGAAAGATTAGGAGTAAAAGCAATAATGATAACTACTCCTAAAAAGAATATATATTCAGTAATTAGTGTATTAGAAAACATTGGCTTAGAAGTAGTAGATGTAGTATTTAATTCAATAGGTGACTACTATCAATTTAGAAATGAAAATTTAAATTCATGTGTTTCAGGAATAATAAATATTGGAGCAGAAACAACTACTGCATCAGTATTTAATAAAGGAATACTAATGAATACTAAAGTAATAAATATCGGTGGTAAAAATATAGATAAAGATATTACTTATGTATATAGATTAAACTTAAGAGATAGTAGAAAATTAAAAGAAAGTTTTGCAGTAGCGCATAAGAGATTTTCTAAAGTTAATGAGACATTTGAAATTGTTAATAACGAAGGAGAAGCTCTTAAAATCAATCAATATGAAATCTCTGAAATTTGTATGGATAGGTTAATGGAAATTATAAAAATTGTAAAAAATGAAATAAAAGACTTAACAAACAAAGAAATAAGTTATATAATTATTACAGGAGGAACTAGTGAGTTCTCTGGTTTTAACACATTATTAAATGAGTTTATTAATAAAAATATTACGATAGCTGATATGAATACTATTGGCGTACGAAAAAATAGATTTTCGTCATGTGTAGGAATGATAAAATATTTCAATGATAAAATGAAACTTAGAGGTAGAGATTATTCTATGCTAGATGAAGAAAAACAAGAAGAATTAGTATCGACTAAAAAGAAAAACAACTTTTCTGGTAGTTCAATAATTGGAAAAGTATTCGGTCATTTTTTAGATAATTAGGGAGGCACATTATGTTTGGATTAGAAATGGATCAATTAGCAAAAATAAAGGTAATAGGTGTTGGTGGTGGAGGTAATAATGCCGTAAACCGAATGATAGAAGAAGGCGTTAAAGGTGTAGAGTTCATTGTTGCGAATACTGACTTACAAGTATTAAATGCTTCAAAAGCTCCAATTAAAATTCAATTAGGTGCTAACTTAACTGATGGGTTAGGTGCTGGTTCAAATCCTGAAGTCGGTAGAGAAGCAGCATTAGAATCAAAAAAAGAAATTGAAGAAATATTAAAAGGTGCTGACATGGTATTTGTTGCTTGTGGTATGGGTGGTGGAACTGGTACTGGAGCTGCTCCTGTTGTTGCTGAAATAGCACAAGACCTAGGTGCATTAACTGTTGGTATTGTTACAAAACCGTTTAGCTTTGAAGGAAGAAAAAGAATGGAACACGCAATGGGTGGTCTAGAAGAATTAAAAAAACACGTAGACACTTTGATTGTTATTCCAAATGATAGATTAAGAGAAATAATAGATAGATCAACTCCAATGCTTGAAGCATTTAGAGAAGTAGATAACGTATTAAGACGTGGTGTACAATCTATCTCTGACTTAATTGCAGTAGCTGGGTTAGTTAACCTTGACTTTGCAGATGTTAAATCAGTTATGAAAGATAGAGGAAATGCAGTTATTGGTATCGGTATTGGTGTAGGTGAAAATAGAGCTATTGAAGCTGCTAAACAAGCGGTATCTAGTCCACTATTAGAAACATCTATAAGTGGCGCTACTGATGCAATTATAAATATTACAGGTGGTGGAAACTTAACATTATTTGAAGCAGAAGATGCTGCACAAATTGTTAGGGAAGCCGCTAATACTGAAATCAATACAATATTTGGTGCAGTAATTAACGAAAACTTAACTGATGAAGTTATAGTTACAGTTATTGCAACAGGATTTGAAGAACCAACTGAACCATTATATCAATCATATACTAATCAAAAAAGAGAAGAAGTAAGAACTACAAGAAGTGCATTATCGTTAGATGACGATAATGATGATGATTCAGATTTGGATATACCTCCATTCTTAAGAAGTAAAAGAGGATTTTAGATAATATTAAATCTCATAGTAATATGGGATTTTTTTGTTGTTTTTTCTTTTCAAAATTAAAAAATGTAAACTTTTAAGTATAACTTTTTTATTTCGCAAATTTATACCTAACGTAGTTGTCTAATAAAAAGTATAACTCTCTATGAAAATCTGTTGAAAACCAATTGACTTTCGAGGGGAAATTCTATATAATTTTATTAGAATTGTGGATAATACTTTAGAAATATTTCACAATAATAGAGGAGGAGTAGAAAAGATGGAAGAAATAAAAAAAGAAAAGAAAATCAATAAGAATATTGTGTTTTCAATTGTAGCAGTAATTCTAT
>JAZQBG010000036.1:0-13909 GCA_045545595.1 Bacilli bacterium | reverse complement strand
AGTCAGCAACACCCGAAGTCAGTAGCGTAACCGCAAGGAGCGCGCTGCCGAAGGTGGGGTTGATGATTGGGGTTAAGTCGTAACAAGGTAGCCGTATCGGAAGGTGCGGCTGGATCACCTCCTTTCTAAGGAGAAAATGCAGAAGCTTATGAGGAAGACGAAAGTTGGAGTAAGCGGAGCGAAATCCTAGAGCAAGACGAAGAAAGCATGTGACCTAAGTAATTAGGTAGTATCTACTCACAGATACGGTACGCTGTTTAGTTTTCGTAGTTCATCTACGAGACATGGGGGTATAGCTCAGTTGGGAGAGCACCTGCCTTGCAAGCAGGGGGTCATGAGTTCGAATCTCACCATCTCCATTAGGTACGAAAGTGCCGAAAGAAAGCAATAGTAAAATAGAGCTTTTGGGCTTATAGCTCAGCCGGTTAGAGCGCACGCCTGATAAGCGTGAGGTCGATGGTTCAAGTCCATTCAGGTCCACCATTTATTTTGTTAATGGCCCGTTGGTGAAGTGGTTCAACACACATGCCTTTCACGCATGCATTCACGAGTTCAAATCTCGTACGGGTCACCAGATAGTAATTACAGGGAGTTTGTTATTTTACACGCTCCCTTTAATATTGCCAAATTGGCTAATATAATTTTTGTTTTTTCAAATACGTATATAATATAGTAGTTACGAGGTGTATTATGGACTTTTTTAAAAAAGACATAGACTATAAATATTTAGTTAATGATATAATAAATAATGAAGAGTTTAGTAAATTATCGAACATCCCACATCATGGGGAAACAAGACTTGATCATTCACTTAAAGTTTCTTATGTTTCATATAAGATTTCAAAGTTTTTAAGATTAGATTATAGACAAACAGCGCGTGCTGGGTTACTTCATGATTTCTATTTTGATAGAACAATAAATCATAAGGAAATCAAAGAAAAAGTGAAATTATATACAACAGGACATCCATGTGATGCACTAGAAAATGCAAACAATTATTTTATTTTATCTGATAAGGAACAAGATATTATTAAAACCCATATGTTCCCGTTTGATTTTAGGATTCCTAAATACTTAGAAGGTTGGGTTGTAAACTTAGTTGATACTGCGATAAGTTCTTATGAATTTACTAAAAAGTTTAGTTATAAATTAAACACAGCATTAAATATTTGGTTAATATTATTTATTAATTTAAAAAAATAAAGGTTACAAATGTAACCTTTTTATGTTATATTAGTATTGTGTCCCTGTAGCTCAGTAGGATAGAGCAATCGCCTCCTAAGCGATAGGTCGTTGGTTCGATTCCAATCAGGGACGCCAGATTGATTAACACTCGATTTTTCGAGTTTATTGAAAGACATCAGAACTACTCTGATGTCTTTGTTATTGAATTTGTATAATAACTAAGTGCGCGGAAACCGGTTGAGTTCCTCCAGCTAATGGTGTAATGGTAAGTGCGGTTGAATTATTCGCAGGGTTTCGTACAGTTAAAACAGAGTTAATAGTTGTGGTTGTTAAAATAGACATTGCTACAATTTGACTAGTACCTGTCGCACGACCTACAACTGTGCTTGCTAGGGCATCCCCATTTAAAGTTAATTGTAATTGTCCCGCTTCAGTAACACTTACTTGAAAGAAAACTTGGTATGTTCCAATATCTGCAAGGTTAAATGAATCTGCATCAATTCTTGCAATAGCTGAGCCACTATTAGGTCCATCTTGCGGAAAACTAACATCTGTACCTGGTGCTACTGTTGCAGCATTATCAGGTGGCATCAATGCATAAAAGTCTGCAAAATTTAACACTCCACCAGCATCTCCTTGTGCACCCGTTGCTCCAGCAGGTCCAGTGGCACCTGTTGCTCCAGTAGGACCGGTAGGTCCTCCAGCAGGACCCATTGGACCGGTTGGACCAGTTGGACCTGGTGTACCCACTACATATCTATAACAGTTGCAATTATCTTTACAATCAGAATTTGTTTGAATTTTATTTCTATAATTGCCATTATTGTTATTATAAGATGAATATGATTTCTTCATTTTATTCCTCCCTTTCATAAATGAGATTCTTACTATATAATATGTTTCTTTATAGTAAATGCGCTTGTTCAAACATAGATATTTAAAATTTTGCTTTGAATCTATAATATTTAATGTGATAAGAGATATAATGTTGTAGGTATATTAGTTATTGAAGAAATGAACATAGATAGGATAGAAGTACAAACCACTTGTAAATTAGTATTGTAAAATTTATTAATTATGTGTTACAATAAATTTGTTTGAAGAAGGTGCATTAGATGAAACAAAAAAATAATAGTCAATTCGCTCACAAAACAACATTATCAAATATAGAAAACTTTTATAAAATTATGTCTGGAGAGAAAAAAATAATAACTAAAAAAGATAAATTAGAATGGGAAGGTAGTTACTTTGCGATGTGCCTACTTCTTCCAAAAGAATTTTTCTTGCAAATAATTGAATTTTTAGGTGGAATAGAAACTGTAAAATCAGACCGTGCTAAAAAAGCGTGCCTTGCTCGTACATTTAATGTTGAATATAGACTTGTGGAAACAAGAATTAATGATTTATTTCCACAAGAAAAACATGATACTAAAAAGAAAACAAAAAGTAAAACAACGAATCATTTATAAAAAAATAATATACAAAACAAAACTACTTTCAATTTAATTTGAGAGTAGTTTTTATATTTAATCTTTAAAAAGTAGAGTAATAATCAATCTGGTGCCACAAGTAGGAATCGGACCTACGTTAAAGCCTTACCATGGCCTCGTAATACCATTATACTATTGTGGCATAACAAAATTGTAACACATCCACATCACCAATACAACAATTATAATGAAAATTAAAAATAAACGTGTTATAATTTTAGGTATGGTTAGAATAATTATTAGGATGTGATGATATGAAAATAAAAGAACCTAAAATTAATATTGAATTAGAAGAATGTAGTGATATTACTAATATAATTTATGATGAAGATAGAATATACGGTAAGTCATTTAGCAATATTGAAATTAGTGACATTAATTTTAGAAATGTAGAGTTTGATAACTGTATATTTAATAATGTTAAATTTATCAATACTAATTTATCTAAAGTAACAATAATGGATTCTAAATTTATAAATTGTGATTTTTCAAATAACGATATGACAGAAAATATTATATATAGAGTAGAGTTTATAAACTGTAGATTAGTTGGGACCGATTTAGCAAGTTCTACAATGAAAGATGTAAAACTAGAAAATTGTAATGCTAAATACATAAATTTATCTTCAGCTAAAATAAGTAATTCTATATTTGATAATACTAATTTTGAATTAGGTTTTATGAATGAATGTAAGTTAAAAGATTTAGAATTAAAAGAATGTAATTTTACTGAAGTAGAGCTAGCTAAAACTCCACTTAAAGATATTGATTTTAGAACTTGTTCTATTGAAGGAATAAAACTCGTTGGTACAGAATTAAAAGATGCGATAGTTACAGAATTTCAAGCATTATCTTTATCTAAACTTTTAGGACTGATAATCAAGTGAGTAAAAAACTATATTATTTTACACTAACCATTCTTATAACTATATTATTAATCCTTTTAATTCGTTCTATATTACTTCAAAATTATGAGAATTTTATTCCAGTTATTACTACAATACTAACATTTTCTATTCCAATTGTTATAGAAAGAATGTTTAAAATAGATGTCCCTTATTCATTAAAAATATTTTATGTAATTTATATATTTGTGTCCAAATTTTTAGGTAGTGACAACTTTTATTTCCAAACAATACCATTGTACGATAAAATAATACATGCAATTTATGGAATATTATCATATTTTGTTAGTATATTTATATTAGTAAAATTTACTACATATAATAACAAAAGTATAATTTTTAATATTGTATTTTGTATTTCTATTACTTTAGGTACATCAGCTATATGGGAATTTTTAGAATTTTTTGCTGATAATATAGCACTCTGTAATAATCAAAGATTAGAAACAGGTATTACTGATACAATGTTAGATTTAATATACACCTTTATATCTACTGTTTTATTATCAGTATCTTATTACATTGAAGTTAAATTTAAAAAGAATTGGTTTGTAAACAAATTTGTGACATCATTGAATTAAATGTGGTATTCTGTTAGAATGTATATTAAGAAGGCGATATTTATGAAAAAAACAAAATTAATTAATTGGATAATAATTATAGGAGTTTCAATATTTTCGGTATTTTATTTATTTTTTGGTAATCATGAACATGGTCTATATAAAAACTTAATTATTATATCTATAATACCAGTAATGTTGATACCAACATTACTAAATAAATTATTCAAAGTAAATATTAATCCTGAAATTGAATTAGTTTATTTAATATTTATTTTCTTCGGATATTTTCTTGGATCAATTTTAAATTTCTATTACAAAATAGGAATATACGATAAAATAATACATGGATTATCAGGCGTTATGACTTCTATTTTGGCAATAGTAATACTAGTTAAAAGTAGGTGTTATGACAAGAATCCCTTATGGGTAAATATTTTATTTATTATATGTGTAACTTTATCAATAGCGGCATTCTGGGAATTCTTTGAATTTATCAATGATAATATTTTTGGTAAGGATGCTCAAAAAGTAGCTAAGACTGGAGTAAATGATACTATGATAGATATGATAATGGCGTTTATTGGTTCAATAATTTATTCTATTATCTATATAATTGAGGTAAAAACAGATAAAAAATTATTAGTTTCTAAATTTGCACACAGTATTAAATAATTAAAGGAATGAAATTAATCATTCCTTTTTTTACATCATATACATATTTGAATCACTTATATTATAATTATCTGATGAACTTTTATAATCAAATGAATCGATATTTAATTTGTTTTCTAATCTTGAAACTCTAGAATCTAGTCTTCTTATTTGCCTTTCCATACGATTTAATCTTTGTTCAATATTTGATAATTCATTATTTTGATTATACATATTTGGACATCCCTGATTTTGCATAGGCATATTCATATACGGATTCATTTGAAAACCATTAGTGGAAAACATTTGTGAATTTTGAAAATTTGGTTGACCAAACATAGGATTGCCAAAATATCCTTGATTTTCAAAATACATATCTCTATCTTTCTTCATTAAGTAAAACTCCCTTCATACTCATTTAATTATATGACAAAAGTTTACAAAAATTGTGGGCTATAGTATAATTTTGATGGGTGAAAGATAATGAGACTTAGAAACGTAAAAGGAAAAGAAGAAATAATTGATAATTCAGAGTATATAGTAAAAAATCCAAGTGAATATAAAGGTAAATGGAAAGAGCTTTTTGGTAACAAAAACGATATTTATATTGAAATTGGAATGGGTAAGGGTAAGTTTATTATTGAAAATGCAATTAGGTATCCAAATATTAACTTTATTGGTATAGAAAAATATGATAGTGTTATGGTTAGGGCAATAGAAAAGATAGAAGATAAAAAATTAGATAATTTAAAATTAATAGTATTTGATGCTGGTAAAATTGATGAAATATTTGATAAAGAGATTACTAGAATATATTTAAATTTCTCTGATCCATGGCCAAAAAAAAGACATGCACATAGAAGATTAACTAGTGAAATATTCTTAAAGTTATATGATAAAGTATTTGTTGGTGATAGAGAAATAATTATGAAAACAGATAATAAAGGACTTTTTGCTTATTCAATTGAATCATTAAGTAAGTATGGATATGTTTTAGAAAATGTTACTTTAGATTTACAAGATGAAGAAGATAATATTACAACTGAATATGAAGAAAAGTTTAGAAATAAAGATATAACTATAAATAGATTAGAAGCTAGAAAAAAATAGGTGAAGTTTATGCAAAGATATTTTGTAGATAATAAAGATTTTAAATTGAATCAAAATGATATTCATCATATTAAAACTGTAATGCGAATGAATATTGGAGATTTAATTGAAGTAATCTATAATGAAAAATTACATATTTGTAGAATTGATGAATTAAACAAAGATAATGTAAATATTAGTGTTGTAGAAGAAAAAGAAGATAATAATGAACTAGCTAAACATATCACTATAGCGTTTTCCATAACTAAAGAAGATAAAATAGATTTGATATTACAAAAATGTACTGAATTAGGAATTAAAGAATTTATTCCAGTAGAAATGAGTAGATGTAATATTAAGATAGACAAGAATAAAGTAGATAAAAAGATAGACAGATGGAATAGTATATGTAAAGAGGCAGCTGAACAATCTAAAAGAAATATTATCCCAAAAGTTAATAAAATCCATATATTAAAGGACTTAATTAACTTAGATTACGATTTAAAAGTAGTATGTAGTGTAAACCAAGATGTAATAAATATAAAGAATGTATTACATAATAATGCAAATTGTGATAAAATTATATTTGTAATAGGACCTGAAGGTGGAATATCTAATGAAGAAGAAAAGTTTCTTGAAGAAAATAATTTCATTAGAACATCATTAGGAAAAAGAGTTCTTAGAACTGAAACCACACCTATAGTTATAGGTAGTATGTTAAATTATGAATATATGGAGTGATATAATGGATAAGTTATTCAACATATTAAATGGATTAAGTGTTGCAGATAAAGCATTATTAGTTGTTTTAATAGGACTAGTATTATTATTAATTATTATGGTAATTATATTTGCATGTACTAGAAAAAGTGCAGTTACTGATGTAGAAGCAAGTTTGGATTTCTTTGATGAATTAAAAAAAGACAATGACAATACCAAAAGTGTTTTTGTTGGTGATGAAAAAGAAGAAGTTAAAGAAGAAAAAGCACTTGCAGTGAAAATCGAAAGTGAACCTAAACCTAAAATGGATTTAGAATCTATTTCAAATCAAATGGAACAAGATATTGGAAAGAATAATATTGATTTAACTGACTTTGAAATAGAACAAGAAGAAAAAGCTATTATTAGTTATAAAGAATTAATTAATAAAGTTAATCAAGATAATTTAACTAATGTTAATGTTCAAACAGTAGATTTAGATGATAGAGGTTATACATTACCTGAAGTAGAAGAAGAATTTACTTTTGACACTGAAGTTTTAGATTTTTCTGATATATTAGCTAAAACATCTGAATTTAAAGCATCTGAATTTATTTCACCAGTTAATGGAATAGAAAGTCCATCAACTGAAATGATTAAAAATACAGATATCAAAAGTATATTAGATATAGAAGATTTAGATCAACCAATATATAACAGTAATGAATTTTTAAGTGCCCTTAAAGAATTGAGAGACAGCTTACAATAATGACATTTAGTATATATACATTAGGGTGCAAAGTAAATGCATATGAAAGTGAGTTTATGACTCACTTATTTACTTCAAAAGGGTACAAATTGGTTGATTATGATGATAATGCAGATATTTGTATTATAAATACATGTACTGTTACAAATAGTGCAGATAATAAATCTAAAAAGATGATAAGACACACTAGAAAAAATAATCCTAATGCAATAATAATTGTATGTGGATGCTATATACAATATAAAAAAGGTGAAATAGAGAATATTAATGATGTAGATATCATTATCGGTAATAAAGATAAAAGTAAAATAGTAGATTATGTTGAACAGTATTTAAAAGATAGAAACAAGATAAATACTATATACGATTTAAGAAGACAAGAATTTGAAGATATGGAAATTAAAGAGTTTAATAGCAAAACTCGTGCATTTGTTAAAATACAAGATGGATGTAATAATTTCTGTTCTTATTGTATTATTCCTTATGTTAGGGGTAATGTTAGAAGTAAAAAAATAGAGACAGTTATTGAAGAGATTACTAATCTAGTTAATAATGGTCATAAAGAAGTAGTTTTAACTGGGATTCATACTGGCCATTATGGTAGTGATATTAATAGTAGTTTAACTGAACTATTAAAAAATATTAGTAAAATAGATGGACTAGAAAGAATTAGAATATCTTCTATTGAAATAACTGAGTTAGATGATAATTTCTTAAATGAATTGGAAAACAATAAACTTATAGTAGATCATATGCATATACCATTACAAAGTGGTTGTGATAAAACATTAAAAGAAATGAATAGAAAATATGATACTAAATATTTTGAAGAAAAAATTAATAAGATTAGAAGTATTAGACCAGATATGTCTATTACAACTGATGTAATAGTGGGGTTTCCTAATGAAACAGATGAAGATTTTGACAATACAGTAGAGTTTATTAATAAAATTAAATTTTCTAAATTACATGTATTTCCATATTCAAAAAGAAATGGAACAAAAGCAGCTAGTATGGAAAATCAAGTTGACGAAAGAATAAAAAAACAAAGAGCGCATATACTTCTTAATTTATCTAAATATTTAGAACATGAATACTATAGTAAGTTTGAGGGTAGAATATTAGATGTTTTATTTGAAACTAATAAGAATGATAAATATCAAGGTCATACTGAAAACTATCTTGAAGTAGAAGTTGATAGCGATGTGGATATTAGAAATAAAATGATTAGTATTAGAATAGAAAAAGTAATTGATAATAAGTGTGAAGGAAAAATTATTGAAAAAATTTCACAATAAAATATACAAATTAAATAATTTATGTTATAATTAAAATACCTGAAGGGTACGTAAGTCATTCATTTAAAACCGACTAATTGAGTTTATAAGGGAATCTAATGGATAACTGGTGTTGAATACCTGCTTCTAAGTAGGGATCCTAAAAGTTATACTGTGATGCCCACCTGTACAAGTGCAGGTTTTATACTCATGGCAGCGTCCTTTTGGGTTTTATTATGTCTTAAAGTGGTGAATATATATGAACGAATTTTCAAGAACTGAAAGTTTAATTGGAGCTGACAATTTAAACAAAATTAAAAATTCAAAAGTACTAGTTATTGGACTAGGAGGAGTTGGGAGTAGTGCGGTTGAAACACTTGCTCGTAGTGGCGTAGAAAATATTATATTAGTTGATTATGACAAAGTTGATATCACTAATATAAATAGACAACTCATCGCACTTCATTCAACTATTGGTGAATATAAAACTGATGTATTCGAGAGTAGAATTAAAGATATTAATCCTAATTGTAATGTAGTTAAGATTAATAAAAAAATTGATAGTAGCAATATTGCTGAGTTGTTTGAATATGATTTCGATTATATAATTGATGCTTGTGATACAGTTGAGACTAAAAAACTATTGATAAAAATGTCACATGATAAGGATATAGATTTAATTTCATGTATGGGTACAGCTAAAAAGTTAGATCCAACTAAATTAGTTGTTACAGACATTAGAAAAACATCGTATGATAAACTTGCGAAAATACTAAGAAAATGGATAATTGATGAAAAGATAAATTATAAAGTTATGGTAGTATCATCAACTGAAGAAGTAATTAAAACTGAAGATAAAATTTTAGCATCAATGGCATTCGTACCAAATAGTGCGGGTATATTATGTGCAAAATATGTAATAGACAAGATATTAAGCAAAAGTTAATATCTTTTTATTATTGACTACGATAGGGTTTAGTGTTAATATACAAGTAATTTAAGTTTATATAATGGAGATGGATATAGTGGAATTAGTAGATGTTTATAATGATAAACATGAGAAATTAGGATATACAAAAGGAAGAAAAGAGTTAAAAGATGGTGAGTTTAGATTATCATGTTTTGTATGGATTATTAACGATAATGATGAATTACTAATTCAACAACGTTTAGAAACAGCTAAAACTTGTCCTAATATGTGGGAAACTACTTCTGGTGGTGCGATTAGTGGTGATACACCAATTACTGGTGTAATAAGAGAATTAGATGAAGAACTTGGTATTAAAGTAAAAAAAGAAGATTTAAAATATATCGGTACCTATGCTAGAGTAAATGATTATGTTGAGGTGTTTTTATTAAAGAGTAATATAAAAATATCTGAATTAAAGTTACAACAAGATGAAGTTCAAGATGTGAAATGGATGAAAATTAGTCAATTTGAACAATTAATAAATGATGGAATGGCTAGTGATACCGGATATAGCATATTTAAACAATACTATGATAATTATTACAATAGATATTTAACTTTTATTGATGGCAAACCTGTATTTATGAAAATTGGTGAATAAATATTAAAATATAAAAATTGTAAATTGAAAATAATGTAAAAACATGGTAGTATATGTATTATAAAATTTTTAATGATGGGGAAATTATGATATAATGAATTTTAGAAATTTATATTATAAAAAATTATATTTGAATATAGGGGACGAAAATTTTTAAATCTAAAAATTAAATTTAAAAGATTTTTTAGGGAAAAAGGTTAATGTTAAAATTGATAGACAACTTGACTCAAGACATCCAAAACATGGATTTATGTATATGTTAAATTATGGTTATATACCTAATACAATAAGTGGTGATGGCGAAGAATTAGATGCATATTTAGTAGGTGTATATGAACCAGTAGAAGAGTTTGTTGGTGAAGTTATTGCAGTTATTCATAGAACAAATGATGATGATGACAAGCTTGTTGTTGCACCTAAAGGACTTAATTATTCTGACGATGCAATTAGAGCTGTAACAGAATTTCAAGAAAGATTTTTTGAATCTGTTATTATAAGGTAGGGATTTTTATGAAAGAATACTGGGATTTATATGATAAAGATAGAAACAAATTAGATAAAGTTGTTGCACGTGGAGATAAACTTAATGATGATGAATATCATTTGGTGGTCAATGCTTGGATTAAAAACAGTAACAATGAATTTTTAGTAACTCAAAGAAGTGAAAACAAAGCACATCCTCTTATGTGGGAATGTACTGGTGGTTCAGCGTTAAAAGGTGAAACTTCTATTGAAGCTGCAATTAGAGAAATTAAAGAAGAATTAGGAATAGATATTGATAAAACAACTGGAAAATTTATTGGTAGTACATTAAGATATTATCCTAATTGTCCAGATATACTCGATGTTTGGATATTCGAAAGTAACGTTAAAATAGATGATGTAACAATTCAGGAAGAAGAAGTAAATGATGTTATGTGGGCAAGTCTTGAATGTATTAAAGAATTATATAACAATGGTAAGTTTGAAGCTAATGCCTATTTTGATGAAATATTAGATAGTATTAGGTAAGTATAGAATGATTTTTCTATACTTTTATTATTTTTTGACAATTTTAAAAAAATGTATTGACAAATTTTGTCAAAAATTGTAATATTTGTTTTAAATTACACAAAGAAAGGACAGCGTATTATGAAAAATATTAATTATTGTAATACAAATACTAATAAATTTTTCCTTACTAGCATACTTTTCTCTGGATCTTTATGCTGCCTTTTCATTGTGTCTTTATTTATTAAGTGCGTTAACTATTAAGATGTTTTGCCGTCTAAAATAGTTAGCGCACTTTTGTTATATTGGAGTGAGGTAATATGGTTAGTATTGAAGATTTAAAAAATATGATTAGAAGTTATAATGAAGAAGATATTTCAATCATTGAAAAAGCTTATGAGTTTGCTAAAGATTTACATAAAGGGCAGGTAAGACAAAGTGGAGAAGAGTACATAACACATCCATTGAGTGTCGCTTACATTTTAGCAGAAATGCATGCAGATAGCGATACGGTATGTGCAGGATTGTTACATGATACGTTAGAAGACACAAATATTACAAAAGAAGATATAGCAGAGAATTTTAATAAAGATGTGGCAAATTTAGTTGACGGCGTTACAAAAATTAGAAAATTAAATTTTTCAACTAAACAGGCACAAAATCTAGCAAATACAAGAAAAATTATTACTGGAATAACAGAAGATGTAAGAATAATAATTATTAAACTAGCAGATAGACTTCATAACATGAGAACATTACAATATAAAAGTGAATTTAAGCAAAAAGAAAATTCATTAGAAACTATGGAAATTTTTGTACCACTCGCATATTACATAGGTGCTTATAGAATCAAAAGTGAGTTAGAAGATTTATCGCTGAGATACTTAAAACCTGATACTTATAAACAAATAGAGGAAAGAAAATTAACTTTAGAAAATGATAACGAACAATCACTTCAAGAAATATTATTTAAAATAAAATCAATGTTAGAAGATAAAAATATACCGAACGAAATAAAGGTTAGAACTAAAAACATTTATGGTATATATAAAAGATTAAATGATGGACACAGATTATCTGATATACATGATTTATTAGCATTAAAAGTAATGGTTGACAGTATTGAAAATTGTTACTTAACACTAGGAATGGTACATAAAGAGTATCCACCAATTAATGATAAATTTAAAGACTATATTTGTAATCCTAAAACTAATATGTATAGATCACTACACACAACTGTATTTGGTCCAGATGACAAATTAGTACAGACTCAAATAAGAACATTTGATATGGATAAAATAGCTTCGTTTGGTTTATGTACATATTGGGATATGAATAAAGGACAAGCTAGAAACATAATGCAGAAAGATTTAAAAGAAAAATACCAATTCTTTAAATCATTAACAGAAATAAACGCGATGTTTGGTGATAACAACGATTTCGTTAACCAAGTTAAATGTGAATTATTTTCAGACAAAGTTTATGTGTATTCATCTAAGGGAGATATCATAGAATTACCTAAGGGAGCCACACCAATAGATTTTGCATATAAGATTCATACCGATGTAGGAAATACTATGGTGGCAGTTAAAGTAAATGATGAATATGTGCCAATTAACTATACTCTACAAAATAAAGATAGAGTAAAAATTATTACTGAAGCTTTATCTTTTGGCCCGAGAGCAGAATGGATAGATATGGCATATACAACACATGCCAAAAGAAAAATAAAAGAGTTTAATAGGAGGTAGCAGAAGATATGTATGAATATAGGATTTGATATAGATGATACAATAACCAATTCTAGTGCAGTCTTCATTAAATATGCAAAAGAATATAATATTAAAAAAAACATTTCTTATTCAATTAACACAAACGAATTGGATCAAACTTTAGCTTTTGGATGGAATGATGAAAATAAAAAAGAATTTCGAGAGTTATATTTAGAACGAATATTAACTGAAACAATTCCCAATAGCCATGTCTTGGAAACTATCAATGAAATAAAAAATAATGGACATAGAATATATTTAATAACAGCCAGAAATGATAATGAAATACCTAACATGTATGAATTCACTAAAAAATGGTTAAATAAAAACGGTATCTATTTTGATGAGTTAATAGTTAACTGTAGTGATAAACTTCTGGCATGCAAAGAAAAACAAATTGAAATTTTTGTGGATGATAATTATATTACTTGTAAAAATATATCTGAAAACTCAACGATTTTTGTGATGATGTATTCAACTAATTATAATAAAAATTTCAAAACAAATTTTATGAGAGTTGATAATTGGAATAAAATATTATTTATTATTAATAAAACAGAAAAGGAAAAAAGTATGAAAAAAGAATTAGAATACGTTGATGTTGATAGAAGGGAAGATTTCCCTCAAGAACCTAAAGGTATGAGATTTGTTCATTTTTATGGCGGAACAAAGAATTATAGAGGATATTTGGCACCTGCAGATTTATCAAGAGCAGATTTTATGGAACAATATCCCGAATATATACCAGAACAAAATATCCCTGTTTATGAGAATAAAGGTATTATTTTAAGAGCGGATCCTAAATTTAAAATGTACCCAATGTCAAGGACTAAATAAAAAAGAGAGAGTTTAGACAATGGATTCAAACAGATGATTTCGGTATTGTACCGGAGTCATCTTTTTTAAATTCCATTGATATCTATAATTATTATAGTATTCAATATA
>JAZQBG010000035.1:0-2091 GCA_045545595.1 Bacilli bacterium | reverse complement strand
TTTGAGTGTTGGCAGAAATTATTTGTTTTTAATCACTGTTCATTTTTTTAACTAATTTTTCTTTTTTTACTAAATTTTGTTCATTTTTAATATTTGCTTTTTTAAATATTATTTTTTCGCATGTTTTTTTAAAGTATTCGTCATATTGGACGGGAATTTATCTATATTTTAATAATATTTATTTATATTAAAAAATATTAATTATAAACTTTTTATTCTTACTATAAGTTATTAAAATCTATTTATATTAGATATTACAAATATATAATTAATTATAAGTTATTTTATAATTTTTTAAATCAATATATGGAGTTTTAGTTATTATGATATTGAATTGTAATATTCTAAGAGATTTCACTAGGGAAATTGATGAAATGGAGGAAGAATATCAACTTATGTATCTTGCTTCTGAAATCGTTGATGGAACTTTTAAATACTTTAAAATTGAACGAAAGACATCTAATGTTGGAAAACCACCATTTAATCTAAAAGATATGATAAAACTAATTTTTTATGGATATATTAATAAAATAACAAGCACAGTGCAATTGGCTTATAATGCAAAGTACAATAATCTGTATAATTTAATTTCACATTCCTTAGAACCAAGCGATAGGACAATACGTGATTATTGTAAGTACTTTCAACCAATTTACCAATTAATTATAAGTTTTATTTTAATTGTGGCCAATAGAATCGGTTTAACAGATTATGAACATATTGCAATTGATGGAACAATAAAAAAAGCATATAACTCTTCTTTCAATATAATTAAAGAAAAAGACATTAGTTTATTAATAAGACATTATATGGTACAAGAATTAACTAAAGATGAAATTAAACAGCTTAGAAAAACAGCAAGGAAATTTTTAAATGATAAATCTAAATCAGATGAAGAAAAAGTTAATATTCTTTTTCATTGGTGGCGTTTGCTTGATTGGTCTGGCCAAATATCGTTGGCATTGAATGATCATGATGCTAGATTAATGAAAACAAAGGATAAAGGCCAAAAATATCCTAAATTTTCATTAAACATTCAATTGGGAACAGATACGAAATCTAAATTGATTTGCGGTGTGAATGCCGTTCAAAATCCAACAGATCATTATCAAATTCCAGCATTAATGAATCAAATCCTCACTAATTTAAATTCCAAACCAAGCAAAATTAGTGCAGATACAATATATTTAACATTAGCAAATTTGAATTATTTAGATAATCTTAACATATCTGCTTTAATTCCCACATCACAGCAAAATCGAGAAAATTCTGGCAATCTGCCAGAAAACCAATTTGCTATAGATTATTTTGATTTTGATGAATATAAAAATGTTGTTATTTGTCCAGAAAAACATGAATTAACACTCGATGGAAAATATGATGCTCCACCTGAAAAAGGTGGAGGCAATAAACTCAAACTAGTCTATTCCAACTATTCTGCTTGCAGAGATTGCAAATATAATGGAATATGTTTTTCTAGTAATCATAGAACAATAACTAGATATGTTCATGAAGTTGCATACAAAACTGAACGATTAATGGCCAGTGAAGAAGGAATAAAAGAATATAAATTACGTTCTAAGACCGTAGAAGCACATAATGGAACTTTTAAAAGAATTTATCATTATGATGATATCCCAATAACTGGATTAAAAAGAGTACAAAACTTAATGTTCACTATTGTAGCATCCTACAATTTAATAAGATTATTTAGTCTAATTAAAGAGAATAAAATGGATTTATTTTCAGTTATTAGTTCAATAAGATTCATAGCATTAAATTAAAAAAATTTTATAAAAAAAGGAGAAAATGAAAAATGTTCAAAATCAAATAATTTCTGCCAACACTCTATTTTAACATTTTTTATTACTTTGATGAAAACAGTACTTCATAGTGAATATTAATCATACAGTTTCGATAATTTTTTTAAGAATATTCTATAAAATATTAGTAATATATGGTTGATATTATGAAAAAATTTAGAATTTTATTTATTTTTCTGGTGCTTTTTATTTCTGTTAGTGCAGTTTACGCTGATGGAAACTTTTCAAGTCTTCAGACAGAAATTAATGATGCCGGCAACAGTATTGA
>JAZQBG010000034.1:0-15891 GCA_045545595.1 Bacilli bacterium | reverse complement strand
GGTAGAAAAATCACCACCAGTAATAGTCAAACTGCCCTGTTCAAAAGATATTGTATCTAATAAATTTTTTGCCTCCTCACCAACACTAACTCCATCTACTGTATTACCATATATTTTTAAATTTTGTATGGTTTTACCAGAAGTTGTATTTTCTAATGTTACGTTTTCTGACATTGCAAAGTTTGTTGAATTGGTTGATGATGAATTAGAAGTGGCTATCAATACTTTTGAGCCACTAACAAATTTCCCACCTTCTTTACCTACTAGTCTTACTGTTGCATTTCCATCTTCATCCCATTTGACTGTTGAATAGTTTAATGTATTGTTATAACATGTATCAGTTAATGTATTAGTTCCTGTACATGATTCATTTATTGAATAATCTTCTGTGTTAAGACCTAGTATACTTACTTCTTCTTTTGATATACATCTGTATGATTGTGGTTTTAACTTGCTTGTTGTTGAATCTAAAGTCGCATCTATTACAAATCCATTTTGTTTGACTCCCAAAAATGTCATACCTAATTGGTCACTATAATATTTTGCAGCAGTGTCTGCACTAGTCTGCAACGCATCTTGCCTTGTTGTTGATATTGAATTTAATATCATTGGTACAGTAATTACTAAAATAATCGCTAAAACTACGATAACTGCTAATAATTCTATTAATGTAAAACCTTTTTTTCCTATCCTTTTCATACCATTAATCCTCCACTATTATAATATCACAATTACAATGTTTTTTAAACAATAATTTATTTAGGATTTACATGTACCATACAGTGTTTAACATCTTTAAATTTTTCTTCTATTTCATCATGAATTTCATGTGCAATTCTATGTGATTCTTCTAATGTTTTATTTTTGTCTGCACTTACTTCTACATCAACATAGATTTTAGAACCAAACAATCTAGTTTGTAATAAATCTAATTCTAATACCCCATCAATATTATTTATTAATATAGTCATTTCTTCAATGGTACTTTCGTCACATGACTTATCAACTAATTTATATATGGAATCTATTAATATTTCTATCGCAACTTTTAGTATAAAAATACAAATAACTATACTCATAATTGGATCTAATATAGGTAATCCAAGTTTAGCTCCAGCAATTCCTATTAAACTTCCAATAGATGATAATGCATCACTTCTATGATGCCAAGCATCTGCTAAAAGGGCGGATGAATTAACCTCTTTTGCTACTTTTTTAGTAAATTGATACATCCATTCTTTTACTATAATCGAGATAATTGATGCAATTAAAGCTAATATGGTTGGTACTTTAATATCACCATTTACTCCTTCAATTATTTGAATTATTCCAGTATAACCAATGCCTAAAGCAGTAACTAATAAAATTATGCTAAGAAAGAGTGTTGCTATACTTTCAAATCTTTCATGACCATATTGATGAGTAGTATCACTTTGTCTATTAGAAAATTTAATTCCTATAATAACAAATATGGTACTTAATACATCAGATAAAGAATGCACTGCATCACTTATCATTGCACTTGATTTACCTACTATCCCTGCAATAAATTTAAATCCTGACAATATAAAATTTATAATAATACTAATGTATGAAACTTTCATACTATTGTTGTAATCTTCTATTTGCATATTTTTTCCTCCATAGTTTATATTATGAATTATAACTTTTTTTGGAACATTTTGTAAATACTATTTTATAAAAATTAAAAGAATATAGACATTCCTATATTCTTTCAACTTTTATTATTATGGTCTAAATATGATATTAACTCCTTCAGGAAGTCCACCTTCTGTTGTTAACCCTTCATAATTGTAAAAATCTTCTATTCTGTTTTTACCACGTATTATTATTTCTTTTAAATTATTACTTTCCATGAAAGCTGCATATTCAATCCAAGTAACACTACTTGGTATTTCTATACTCGTTAAATTGGTACCTCCAACAGGATCCGAACCTATACCATTGAAACTATCCATAAGTACTATATTTGTCAAGTTTTTATTATTGTAAAAATCATATCCGTATAAACTATTATGAATAACGACACTTTTTAAATTGTTATACGCAAACGCTTCTTCACCATCAGAGTAATATGTATCTGGTATGAACACAGTCTCTAATTGGTTACTTGCAAAAGCACTCCAACTCACTAGAGTTACACTTTCAGGAATTGTTATGTGTGTTAAATTGTTTTCTTTAAAAGAACCATCTAAATCACCGTCTATATGAATAATAGTATTTGGAATTATTACACTAGTTAAACCTTTGTCATAAAATGCCGAAATTTGATAATCACCAATTTTATCAATAGTAACACCACCTATTGTTTTAGGTATAACTACATCTGTACCACATGTATCAACATCATAATCTGTTATTGAGCTACCTTTAACTGTAAAACATGATTCAGGTGTATAGTCTATAGCTTCTCCATCTACAGTTACTTTTGCACTGAAGCTTTTTCCTTGCATGTAGTTTTGATTTGCCCCATCATCATGTATCCATACTCTTAAGATATAATTGTTTGTTATATCTGGATCTGCTGCATCTATTATTGTATCTCTATAGATTACCATTTCTTTAGCATCACCTAAATCGCTGAATATACCAAAACTTAATCCATTTCCTGTATCTGCATTGTATAATCCCCATCTAAAGTCTACATCTTTTAACTCATCTGATATTCTTATATCTGTTAGACTTATTGTTAGGTTCATATGTTGGTCACCTTTATTTGTGACACTAAATGGTAATGTTGTTGCTTTTGTTTCTATATCAGTGTCTGCTATTGGTTCTATCCAATCAGCATTTACTATGTTACCACTTGTAAATCCCATTATTAATGACCCTGTTGTTACTGCTTGTACTTCCGTTTGTGCTTGTGCACTAAAATATGCTACTGTAGCCCCTAATACTACTACAACTAATAGTATTACTGCTACTACTGAAAACACAATATTCTTATTGATTTTCTTTTTTTCTTTCATTTCTTCCATATTTCTACTCCTCCTATTATTTATTGTGAAATATTTTATTTATAAAAACTTTATCCACAATTCTATAATAAATGTACCATATCCCCCCGTGTCAATAAATGTTTTCCACAATTTTTGAGGTTTACTTTTTGTTAACTGTGTTATAGACTTGTGAAAAAAAGTTGAAAGAACTCTAATTTATATTCTTTCAACTTTTATTTTAGTATCATGATCATTTATATTAAATGTTTCATAGATTTCTTCTGATTTAGTAATAGTATTCGCAAGTGTTTCTTTTTTAATAAATTCATAAAAATTATTTAAAGCACTTTCTACTTCACTATCTGAACTATAGTAAATATTAATTCTATCCATAATATCAAAATCATTTGTTTTTCTTAAATTTTGAACTTTAGAAACAAATTCACGAGCAATACCTTCTTCAATTAATTCTTTAGTTAATTCAGTATTAAGAATTATGAATTTATTGTTTTCCATTTGAACATTGAATCCTTCTTTAGAATTTGTTCTAATATCTACCATATTATATGTAACTTCATAATCAGTTCCATCAATATTTATGTGAAGTGATTCATTGTTTTCTAGTGTTTGAATATCTTTATATTCTAATGTTTTTAATGCTTCAGTATATAATTTGATTTTAGGTCCAAAAATTTTACCTACTTCTTTAAAGTTTGGTTTTACTTCATAGTTCATAAATTCTGATAAATCTTTTTTATAACATACACTTTTAACATTTAATTCTTCTTCAATTAATACAGTCAAGTCACCAATTATATTTTTATATTTACCATCTAATATTACTTCACTAATTGGTTGTCTAACTTTGATTTTAGACTCTTCACGAGCAAATCTACCTAGACTTATTAAATCTCTTACTAAATCCATTCTTACTTCAATTTCTTCATTTATATAACTTTCATTATATGTTGGATAGCTTGTTAAGTGAACAGACTCTTTGCCAGTTAAATTACGATAAAGTTCTTCAGATACAAATGGAGTTATTGGTGCGATTAATTTAGATAAACCAACTAATACTTCATATGTTGTAATATAAACACTTTTCTTAGATTCATTTAGTTCACTACCCCAGAAACGATTTCTGTTTCTTCTAATGTACCAATTAGATAAATCTTCTGATACGAATGAAGATAAGTAACGAACTACTTTATTTAAATCGTATTCATCAAATGCTTCACGAACATTTTTAACTAATTTATTATATTTAGATAAAATCCATTTATCAATTTCTTCCCTGTTTTCATATTCTACATAACATTCATCAGTGTCTATTCCATCGATATTCGCATACATCTCAAAAAAACTATAAGTATTTTTTAATGGATTAAAGAATTTAGAATATACTTCTTTTAAACCATCCATATCAAATTTTAATGGTGTCCATACTGGTGATACATATGGAAGATAGAATCTTACTGTATCTGCACCATACTCTTCAATTGTAGTAAATGGTTCAACGATATTACCACGGCTTTTACTCATCTTTTTACCATTCGCATCTAGTAATAAGTCATTTACTAATACATTTTTAAATGGTGAACATCCTTTAACAAATGTTGATATTACCATTAATGTATAGAACCAACCACGAGTTTGATCAATTCCTTCACAGATGAAATCTGCAGGAAATTGTGATTCAAACAATTCTTTATTTTCAAATGGATAATGATATTGTGCGAAAGGCATCGCACCAGAGTCAAACCAACAGTCTAATACATCTGGAATACGAGTCATTTCACCACCACATTTTTCACATTTTAAGTGAACGTTATCAATATATGGTTTATGTAAATCAAAGTCGTCTCCAATTTCTTCTATTGCCATATTTTTAAGTTCTTCAATAGACCCTAACATGTGATTATGACCACATTCACATTTGAAGTATGGAATTGGACTACCCCAATATCTACTACGAGAAACATTCCAGTCTCTTGCATTTGCTAACCAGTTAGCGAATCTTTTTTCCCCAACATAAGCTGGATACCAATTAACCTTTGAATTTGCCTCAACTAATTTGTCAGTCATTTTACTAACTTTAATGTAATAACTTGGCATTGAATAGTAAATTAAAGCTGTATCACATCTCCAACAATGTGGATATTCATGCGCTAATTTTTGTCTTTTAAATAATTTATCATTTTCTTTTAAGTAATTAACTATTTCTTCATTTACATCGTGTACAAATTTACCTTTCCATAATCCATCAGTATAACATCCATCTTTTCCTACTGGATTTAAACAAGGTAAATCATAATTTTTACCAATATTAGCATCATCTTCACCAAATGCTGGTGCGATATGTACTATACCAGTACCATCTTCCATTGTTACATAATTATCACATGTAACAAAGAATGCTTTTTTATCTACTTCAAGACTAGGTAATAATTGTTCATATTCTTGGTATTCTAAGTCTTTACCTTTATATGTTTCAAGTACTGTTACTTCTTCACCTAATACTTTTTCTACTAAAGCACTAGCAAGTATAAACTTTGTACCTTTTGATTCAACTAATGAATATTCTTCATTAGGATTTACACATAGTGCGACATTGGCAATTAATGTCCAAGGAGTTGTTGTCCAAACTAAGAAATATACATCTTCATCTTTTTTCTTAAATGGTACGTAAACTGTAATTGCTGTATCTGTTTGATAGTTTTGCGCAACTTCATGTGTTGCTAAACCAGTCCCACAATGAGGACAATAAGGTACTACTCTTGTTCCTTCATAGAACATACCTTTATTAAACATTTCTTTTAATATCCACCATTCAGTTTCAATATATTCATTTTTATATGTTAAATATGGATGTTCTACATCAAAGAATTGACCCATTTTTGAAGTAAGATCAGTAAATGCATCTTCGTTTGCTCTAACACTTTTTCTACATTCTTCATTGAATTTTTCAATTCCTAATGCTTCTATTTCCTTTTTAGATGAAATGCCCAGTTTTTTTTCTACATGGTTTTCAATAGGAAGACCATGCGTATCCCATCCTATTTTTCTTATTACTTTTTTACCATTCATTACATGATATTTAGTAACTGTATCTTTTAAATTTTTTGATACCATATGATGTAATCCTGGAAATCCATTTGCGAAAGCAGGCCCGTCATAAAATACAAATGTTTCATTATCCTCATTCAATTTTACTTGAGCATCATGCATCTTGTTAATACTTTCCCAAGATTCTGAAATAGATGATTCTACTTCACTAATTTTTCTTTTATCAAGTTCTTTAAAATTTTTCATTACTATCTTCCTTTCTTTTTCTTTGGTCTAACTAATGATTTGATTTTTTCATTTATTTCATTTTCTTTTACATTATCAAGTTTAACTGCTTTGTTATTAATAACAACTTCACCATCAATAAGTTTGCAATTATCAAGTCCATTTAAATATATTAAATTTCCTTTTTTGTATCCTAAACTGTATGCTAAAATTCTTGGTGTTATTTGTTCTGTACTAATACCCCTTTTGCAAAAGCTAGTTATTAATTCGTCTTCCTTGTTGTTGTTACCATTATATCCATCTCTAAATCCTAATGCGTTTAATTTATCTATTGATGGAAATTCTTTTCTATTTTTTTTCTTTCCCATAATAAAACCCTCCTATTTTCATATAAAAAAACGTCCTTAAATAATTAAGGACGAAATTTCCGTGTTACCACCTTAGTTTATAACATTTGTTATACACTCATTATTTTAACCCTAATAGGGTTCTTCACTTATCCTGAAGAAACATTAGGAGTGATTTGTATTTTATATATATTATGGGCTTTCACCAAATCCCCACTCGCTAAAATACTTAATAAAATACCGTCTCCATCATTTGTTTTTATAATCTTATATCATCGATATCATCAACCATTTGTAATTGTTGCTCGATAATATTTTTAAGTCTGCTTTTGAATATAGAAATATTTTTCTTTAGTATAGCTGATTCTGATTCGATTTTTTGTGATCTAAGTAATGCTTCATTAATAATTTTATTCGCATTTTTCTTTGCATCATTAATAATTGATTCACCTTCAATGCGAGCCATTTTTCTCATTTGATTAGCAGTCTCTTCTGCCATTACAATAGATTTGTTTAAAGTCGCTTCCATTTTTTTATACTTAGTTAATTCACTATTTAAACTTTGAATAACTGTATTTTTTCTATTATCTTCCGCAACCATTTTTTCAACTTGGCTAATAACCTCATTAATAAATGCATTAACTTCCTTTACATTATAGCCACGAAGTGCTTTTCTAAATTTTTTCATATATTCACCCCGACTACATCGTATATTCTAACACGTAAATACGACAAAATCAACTATTTTTTACCATTCAAAATCAAAATCTTTTTCTTGTTTTTTAGTTTTCTTTTCAGTTTTTTCTTCTGCATCACTTTCTTCTGTGATTTTTCCTTCAACATTTATGTTCTTTGGAGTACATAAAAATATACCTGTTCCAAGTTTTTGTAAGTCTCCACCTATTGCGTATACTGTACCACTTAAAAAGTCTACTATTCTTTTCCCTTGATCTGGTGTTACTCTTTTTAGGTTTACAACTACAGAATTTCTACATTTTAAATGATCTGCTATTTGTTGTGATTCTGAATACGCACGTGGTTCAAGCAATACCATTTTGTTTCCATTCCCAGCTATATTTTTAATTGCATCTTCAGTAGCAACATTATAAAATTCATCTTCTGTTGTTAAATTTTCGTTTTCTTCTTCACCATTAAAGAATTTTTTAATCCCATTTAGAGCCATGATAATTCCTCCATATCTTATTCTAATATTTATTTTATCATAGAACAAACAAAAAAGAAATATATATTTTTAATTTCTTTTTTTCTTTACATTATCTAAAATGATAATTGTTCTTCGTTCCCCCATATTTCATATCCAGGATCTTCATCTGGTATTTGACTTTCTTCATAGATACTCATTATTTCTTTGAATATTGTCATTTCTGATAATTTATTCATTATTGTTGTTTGATCACTTTCTGACATTTCATCAACACTAGTACTTGATTGTATATTTAATTCATTAATTTTATCCAGTTTAGAAATTGTATTTTTAGAATCAACAACTAAATTTAGATATTCTGTGTCCGATTCTGTAACCTTAAGCTCAATTTTAGAGTTTATTTCAGCTGAATCAGTTTTATATTCTTCATCCACACTAACAACTAAATTACAATTCATAGTTAAATATGTAAGAGTTAAATCTAATTTACCAGCCTTATAAGTTCCTTTAAACGGTATCATCATAGCTAATGTTCCACTTATATCTTTGTTATTTTTAATTTTAACGTCTAAATATTTCATTCCACTTTCTGAAACACTAAATTCTTTTACTTCTTTGTAATCATAGTATTCTATTTCAGTAGTATCAATTACCAATTCATATTTAACTGTATTAATATAATCTTTAACATACATATTAAATGTAAAATCTTGACTTGGTGTTGTAACTTCTTTTACACCGTCAATAGCCGTATTTAACGTTTCTAATATTTCTTCTTTTGTAAGATTGTTATATTCTACTAATATTTTAAGAGCTTTATCATCTTCTTTTACTTTTTTTGCAAACTCACCAACAACATCAAAAATAAATTTATCAGTGAATTTAAAGCTCATTTTTTCAACTTTTTTACTTTCACCATTTATTTTTATTGTATCTTTAGATTTTGTGAAAGCATCATTGTCTAAACTCTCTACTAATGTATCCTTTAATATATTAATTACATATTCAGCATTTTCAGTATTTGCGATTGCCAACAATTCAGTGAAATCGTATTCAGTATGGTAATATTTATTAATTAAATTTTTAAGATTAAAATATAATTTATTATCTTTCATTAAACCATACATAGTAATTAATTTTTCATTATTAATTGAAGAATCGAAATCTAAACTTGCTTCTTTATTTTTCTTATCCTCTATATAGTTATATTTAATTACAGTATTATCAAATAATTTAAGTGTATCATCTACAACACTACCGTTTAATTTTATTGTTGTTTCACCTTCTAAACCAACTATGTTGTTGCTTAAAATATTATTAAGTTTTTGATTAGATTCTTTCTCTGTTAAGACACTAAAAACTTTATTAATACCATCTACAAATCTTTTCTTTGGACTATTGAAGTAAGAAAAGGTTACAAATAACAATCCTAAAAATAAAACTATGATTGCTGTTACTGCAATAATATTTTTTGTGTTGCTTTGTTTTGCCACATTTAAATTTTCATTTTCCATAAATTCACACCTCACACTATTTTACGACATTATTGTATCATAATTGACAAAGTTTTTAAATATGTTTTGAAAAAAAGCAAGAAATAAATCTTGCTTTAGTTATGGTATTAAGACTGAAATAAATGAAAGGTTTGGATAGGCTCCTCCCGAAGATCCATAGTATATTAGAGAATTATCATGGTGTACCCATATTTCATCATCACTAAGAATTCTATCTACAATATTATTTACCAAATCATATTGACCAAACCAAACTTCTGTTTCTAAAGATGAGTCCCCTAATATTGCCATAGTTTTCAATCTTCTTCCAAAGGCATAGTAATCAAAATACTTAGCTTCAGGTAATACACTAAATCCAGAATTTTCAATGTTATTATTATAATTTCCCATAAATCTTAAAGGTGTTGTTGTATTCATATAAACTCCATATATTGTTCCTGTTGTAGATGCTGATACACAACTTTCTGGTGTACATGTCTCTCGGTTATATTCAGTTACTTCTTTATCTGTTCCAATATAATTATCATTACCAATTTTACCAAATTCACTTTGAGTTAGATAAATAACAGCCCCACGCTCTGTACTTTTCATCATATGTGTGTCTACTTCATTTGTTAATCCATATGTATCACTTCCAGAGAAAGTTACAACACCAGTGCTAGTGTTCATGGTTCCACCTGCAAATTTTAAAGAAGAAATAAACTGATTATACACATTTTGACTTACAAGATAAGGTTCATCAGGATTTGAAGTTATTATAGGTTCACTTGCTGTACCTCCTGTTACAAACTTACCTACCCAAAATCCTGTTATTTCTTCATCCCATGCTCCTCTTGAATTTGTTGTACTATCATATGTAATATTATTTACATTTCTAAATGCTGGGTGAGTATAATAATTAGAGTTTGTGTTATTATACAAATCATTTCTGTATGTAGTTTCTGTTACTTCAGATGTACTAGTTCCAGTTTCAAATTGTACATTTATTTCTGAGATTGATGTACCTTCTACACCACTTTGAATAGGAATATTATAACTATATCTAGGTATCCATACCCACATACTATTTATTTCTTCCATAGGTATTTCAATTCCTGGATCAGCACTCATATATTCTTCTCTATTTGTACTTGTTACTGTTACTGCATTTGCCCATATTTGATCTTGATATGCATAATAACCATCTCTTACAGATGCTTTAAGCCACACATCATTTTCTTCATCATACACTACTGGTATCATACCATCTGCCAACACCGGTTTATTCGCACCGCTTGTATCAGTAAATATAGGAATTGTATTTCCTCCTTCATCGGTTGGAAGTTCTGATACTTTTATTTCTATCTTCAAGTTTTTAACCATAATCTTTTCTAAATCAAAAGTAATTGTTATATCATATGTAATATTTTCTCTTGTTTTTACATCTATGGGTTGATCTATATAATCTTCACTTACTAACGCATCTGAATTCATAATACATGTTCTTTTTATAACATTTTCCTCATCGGTGTGTTCATCCCCACAATTTTCTGGTGTTGTTTTACTTGAAAATTCACTCAAATGTTCATTAAAATAAGCTTTGGCAGCTGATGTAACATTCTTTTCTTGAACTGCTGCCACGTCTTTTTTAGACCCTGATAAGGCACCTGTTGCTAAAAGAATTCCTAGGGTTCCAATTATTCCCAGTATAACTATTATCGCTAGTAATTCTACTAATGTGAATCCATCTTTTTTCTTAAACATATTATAATCACCTATTCTTATAATAAGATTATATAATATCATTTATTTTTAAGTCAATCTAAATTAAATTCAATTATCTTGTGTATACACCTTTTTCACATTTATTTCCATATTGGTCTATTATTTCATCATTTTTATAAACACTAACTATCTCACAATTGTTCGCACATCCACTACACTCTCTACCTATAGTTTTATAATCGTTATCTTTTATATCAAAACTGAATTCAGTTTCTACACCACTTTTTTTAGCTATCAATGCTATACCTAATGCACCCATTAAATGTCCTTTATCGATAACTATTATTTCTTCGCCTAACTGTTCTTCAAAAGCCTTCTTAACTCCTATATTTTTACTAACTCCACCTTGAAATACAATTGGAGTTTTTATTCTTTTACCTTTTGCGACATTATTTAAATAGTTTGATACAATCGCATTACATAATCCTCTAATTACATCTTCTTTTTTATAACCCATTTGAAGTTTATGAACTAAGTCAGATTCTGCAAACACACTACACCTTGCAGAAAGCTTAGGACAGTTTTTACTCTTTAAAGCAATAGAACCAAAATCTTCTATATTAACTCCTAGCCTTTTAGCTTGTGATGATAAGAATGCCCCTGTCCCTGCCGCACAAATTGTATTCATTGCATAATCTGTTACTATATGTTTATCTATTAATATAATTTTAGAATCTTGCCCACCAATTTCTATAATTGTTTTAACATTAGGCACATTATTCATTGTTCCTATCGCATGTGCGGTAATTTCATTTTTTATAGTAGTCGCACCTAATATTTTACCGATAAGATAACGTGCTGAACCTGTTGTTCCAACTCCTACAATATTTACATCTCCTACTTGTCTATATAAGGAGGTAATTAATCTTTTAACTGCATCTATAGGATTACCTTCAGTCCATAAATAATCATCCGCAACTATGTTTTCAGCTTCATCAATTATAACTCCCTTAGTAGAAATAGAACCTATATCAACTCCTAGATAGTATTTTTTCTTCATTAGTATTAGCGTCCTTTCTCATTTCTAACATATCTATAAATGCTTCAATTCTAGTTTCTATCGCACCTTTTGCGTATTGTGAATCAAAAGTTAAAAATAAAACTGGAATATCGTATTCTTCACTAACTTTTTGTAATATTGGAACAGTATTTATCTCTGGCGAACAACTAAATGGTTTCATATGAATTATTCCATCAAATCCTTCTTTTGCCATATCAATTGCGTGTGCGATATTATCTGATGAATCTGCTCCTAATTTGTATTTAGAAAAAACTCTTGCTTTTCTCAATATACTTCTTTCATTAAACTTTTTAGTAATAAGTAAATATGTAATATCAGTATATCTTCTAACTTCTATTCCTTTACTCATTAAATACTCCTCTATATTGTAACTACTACTATGTTCAATCATAGAAAATAGTTCTCCTAAAAGTCCTATTTTTAATTTAGAATTATCATATCTTTTATCTATGCAATATTTCATTTCTCTTTTATTTCTTAAATATAATCTAGTCATTTTAATAATGCTAAAGTTACTAGGCATAAATTTTAAAAATCTATCTTTTAATTTATCTAGACTTCCTTTGTTGATTTCATACTTCATATTTTTTCTAATATACTTATCAATACTATCCATATACATCATAGTAAGCATTGTAACTACTACATAATATAAAAAAACAATAAATTTTAGATTAGGATTTATCTCTTTAGCTTGCTTGTAAAACTTCATTAATGAAAAACTACCTTTGTCCATCAAATTAATAAATTTGATATCATGTCCTAAATCTTTTAATATTTGTTCTTGTACTTCACCATAATAACCATATCTGCAACCACCACCTGCTTGAACTAAGACATTCGCACCACGACTAATAGATTCAATATAATTACCAAGTGTATATTTGAATGGTAAACAGACAAAATCTGGTGCATATTTACTCCCTATTTCTAATGTTTTTCTAGTATTTTTAGGTGCGGTCATAACTTTACATTTAGTAAGTTTATTTAAAAACATTTTTAAAGGAATATGATAATTTCCAAAGTTAGGAAAACTAATAATTTTTTTCATATATATTCTCACCCTCGTTAATTATATCTATAAAGCTT
Source organism: Bacilli bacterium (assembly GCA_045545595.1). GTDB lineage: Bacteria > Bacillota_I > Bacilli_A > RF39 > UBA660 > SIG205. Next base: position 2,740 of record JAZQBG010000034.1, on the reverse strand, counting down.
TCTAATCTAGTAATTAATCCTACTTCACTATTAACTTCATCAACTACAATATTTACTATTGGCTTATCTTTAACTTTTCTTAAAATAAGTTCGTTTACTAAACAGTCATTCCCGCATGGAAAAGCAGTTAGAAGTATTATTCCATTTACTTTATTAATGTAGTAATCTAAAGCATTTAATATTTCTTTGTTAGAATTCCAATATAAAGTTTCACTATATTTATAAGATTTATCTTCATTACTTACATATCTATCAGAATATATTAAATCAATATTGTAACTAGCTAATATTTTAGTAACTTGTTTGCCAATAAGTTCATCATAACTATTATATGGATGTGATAATATTAATACTTTAGTTTTATCATTATTAAGTTTTGATTCCTGGTCTAAATATTTTTTAATTTTATATCTTTTATAATCAGTTAATGCATTCATATACGCAATTAATGAGTCTTTACTTTTTTGATTTAATTTATTGCCTAGTTTAATAAATTCTAATTTCTCAAATTTATTTTTAGTGTAGTCTATATCATATTCAAGTAACTCTAAATTATTAAAAGTATTTTTAACCACATCATAAATCGAATTAAACTTAATACACTCTATCTTTTGTTTTTCTATTCCTAAAAATCTAGGTACTAAAACCATATCACATTTATCTTTTAAGTAATCAATGTGCCCTAGATAAATTTTACATGGGATACATGTCTCATCTGTAGAAAGTCTTTTACCTCTTTCTAATATTTTTTTATTTGTATTTGGACTAACTATATACTCTATTCCTAGATAATCAAAAAACTTCTTCCATAGATAACCATATTTGTGATAAAAAAGTGCGTTAGGTATTCCTACTTTCATGTTTTGCCTCCTATATTTTGACTACATTTTTAAGTTTCCTAATAACTTTCTTTTCTATTCTAGATATGTATGACTGACTAATTCCTAAGAATTCTGCGACTTCTTTTTGTGTCATTTCTTCATGTCCCATTAATCCATATCTTAATATCATTATTTGTTTATCTCTGTCATTTAATTTTTCTAATTCTTGATTTAATAAGGTCTTATTAACTTCTTCATCTAATGGCTTAGTTACTATATCAGGTTCAGTACCTAATACATCCTCTAGATGTAGTTCATTACCTTCTGCATCAAAACTAAGAGAATCTTCAAAACTAACTTCTGTTCTTTTTCTTTTATTTTTTCTTAAGAACATTAATATTTCATTATCAATACATCTAGATGCATATGTCGCAAGTTTAATGTTTTTATCTGTTTTATAAGTATCTATTCCTTTTATTAAACCAATAGTTCCAATACTTACTAAATCTTCTAAATCTATGTTAGTATTTTCATACTTTTTAGCAAGAAATACTACTAAGCGAAGGTTGTGTTCTATAAGAGTTTCTTTAGCTTTAGTATTTCCTTCTTCTTTTAGTGTTAGTAAGTTATATTCTTCTTCCTTTGATAAAGGTGGTGGTAAGGCATCGCTACTACCTAAAAAGAATATATGATTTTTTTTTCTAAATAAACTTCTAATAAATTCTAGTACTTTTTTTAACATGTTATCCCTCCAATAATTTTGTGTGTAATATACAATCTACACCATCAATATCTATTTCTTCATTAGATATTCCAATTAATAAATTTGTTTTTACTCCTACTCCATAAATATAAATTTGGTCTGGTACGATACATTTTAAAAGTCCATGACTATTTATACCATCATATGGAACTAGTAGTGTATTTGTTTCTTCATAGTTAAAATTTAAAGCTTTTCTATCAACTAAAATAATAGGTCTTTTTTTATATGGATCTTTAAGTTTGTTTCCAGTATCTAAAAAAGCACTAACTTTTCTAATTGTCCCATCTTTCAAATATATGTCCACTTTGTAATAATTAGAATAGTTATTTTTAAGATTTAATGCTTGTTTAACATATATAAATAAAATGATTGGTGACGCTATAAGTAAGATTATAAAGTTAATACTGAGTCCATTATGATAGAAAACTAATCCCACTTGTTTATAACTAAATTCTATGTTTAATAAATATAGAAATCCTCCTAATACTATACTTACTATATAAAGGTAAAAAATATTTTTTAAAGTATAGGTAATACTTTTAAATTTAAAAGTTACAAGTACCATCAAAATACTCATAACTAATTTATACATAAACAATTCAAATGAATTGATTTTTAAAAACAACAAAAATATACTTATCGCACCTACTAAACTGCCTAATAATATTCTTATTATCTTAACGTTTCTTCTAAGGATTAATGAAACACTCATCAAGAGCAGAAAATCAAAAGCAAAATTTAAAAAGAAAATGAGGTCTAAGTATAATTTCATTATAATCACCAAAAATAGTATAAAAAAAAGACAAGTATTATTTTGTCTTTTTATTTGATAAATACAGAAAAATTTTCTTTTAGTTCATTTCTTAAATTATTATCCATTAATTTAACATTATTATCTAAATTTAATTGTGGTATTGTAGTACCTGTTTCTAAAACATTTGTAACAGTTATATTTTTACTAATAACATTACTATTATTTGTATTTTGATATGCGATAGAAATATTATTAGTATATTTGTTGTCTTCTTTATTACCTTTAGAAAGCATTAAGTTAACAATTTCATTTTTATTGTCATTATATTTTTTTTGATAATTAAGTATTACTTTGTTATCTTCTTCATAGTAATCACCTAATAATTGGTAATTATCATAATTT
>JAZQBG010000033.1:0-6937 GCA_045545595.1 Bacilli bacterium | reverse complement strand
TTTTTTTATTTGAGCATTTGTAAATAATATTTTTGACATAATTACCACCACTTTCTTATATTATACTTCAAGACATAATAAAAACCTATAAAGTAGGTCTCTCTTTTTTTGAAAGTCCACTTTATAGGTTACATTTTATTTCCTTGTCCTGGTTTTTATATCTTATCGTTAAGTAAAACATATAGAGCATTTGATTTGATTGATGATATTACATTTTTGAGATTTGCTTTTATATTAAAAAAAGCAAAAGAAGGGATGAGAAAAGCATTAGGAATAAATTATGCTCATTTGTTGTCAAATGAAAAATCCGATCCGCATGTTAATGTTCATTTTTGGTTATTGCCAGTTAATGGTATTACATCACCAGATTTATTGGATTTTGATGTCAAATCATATCTAAACAGTTTTGTTCCAAAAAAAGAAATAGATAAAATTATTTTCTATAATAATAAACTCAGGGAATACTTTGAAAAAATTGATTTAATTGCTCAAGACAATAATTTGTGTGCAGTATTAGAAAACAAAAAAAATAAAGAAGTGGTTTAAGGAATCTAGAATTGTGAGGTGAATACATGCATTTAAATATGTTTGTTAGTCAAAAATGTTTTTTATATTGCAAAGGGTGTTATAGTTTTTCTAGAACAGAAAAACATGGACAACTAGTTAAAACACAAAAAATAGTTGACTTTTTGAGGTATGCATATGATTATGGTTCAAAAACAGTCACACTATGTGGAGGAGATCCTTTAGTTAGAAAAGATATTATTGATTTGTTGCAAAAATTAAAACAAATAGGTTATTATATCTCGCTTGATACTGTAGGAACATCTATTATTAGAAATATTAAACTTAATGATAATATTATTGTAGAAAAAACTGATGCTAAATTGTTAGCGGAGCTTGTTGATGAAATAGGATTACCTATTGATGGTTCTAATAATGAAATATTTAGATTATTTAGACAGACAGATACTGATATATTATCTGATCAATTCAGGATTTGTGAAGAATTAAATAAATATAATGCTAATATTTGCATTAATACTGTTGTACATAAAGGAAATATAAGTGACGCCAGTAAATTATGTGAAACTATAAAAAGAATTAATTTTATAAAAAAATGGCAATTGTTTCAATATGCACCTATGGGTAAATATGGAATTATTAATAGAGATTTATTTGAAATATCTACAAAAGAATTCGAAGAATATAAAGTGGCTATTTTGGAATCATTTGATAGAAAAGATATTGTAGAATTTAAAGGATTTGACGTAAGAAATAAAGCGTATATGTTAATCGACAATTCTGGAAATGCATGGGTGCCAGTGTACGATCAAGAAGTTTTTAATTCATATGAAAAACCTTTAGAAGATAGAAAAATTATTGGTAATATTAATGATTCTAAAGATTGGAATGGTATTTGCAAGCAACTTGTAATAGACCAACTATATATAAGTCAAGTCAAAAATGATAAATTTTATGAAAAAGTTTGAAAATATAAATTTATTAAATTATGGCATGACAAAAACAACTAAAGACTTCAGTTTTTTGAAAATTTAGTCAAGTTAGTCTTTGATATTGTCGTATTTTATATAGTCTCTATCTTCTTTTAAAATATAGTAGATTATAGTTAATAATTTACGACTAATGCCTGCTAAGGCAACAAAATGGTGCTTACCTTCAGATATTTTCTTATCGTAATAAGCTCTTAATTCAGGTTCATTTGATATGGCGACTAGGCTTGCTATATAAATGGCATGTCTTAAATAAGGGGAACCTCTTTTAGAAGTTTTATCGTTTGATGATAACTTATTACCAGATTGATTTTCAGAAGGATCAGTACCAGCAAAAGCAATGAGTTTACTTGGTTTGTCAAAGTTATTAATGTCTCCAATTTCAGCTAAAATAACTGGAGCTAAATTAATCCCAACACCAGGAACTGATAAAAGATGATTATCTAATTTATTGTAAATTTCTTTAATTTTCTTACTAACTTCATCAATTTGTTTTTCTAAAAAGATAATTTGATTGATAAGTTGTTTGATTTCAAATGAACAAGCATCAGTAGTAAATTTAATGCCAAAAGATTCTTTAGCTACTTGTTTAATATGAAGAGCAGTATCTTTATTAAATTTACCTCTAGAATGTTTGGATAAAAGATTAGATAGTTTTGTAGTTGAAATCTTGATGATGTCATCAGGAGTTGGACAATTAAGTAATAATTGTCTAGAGGTAGTACCAAAGGTATCACAAAATAATTTTTTATATTCCGGAAAAACCTTATCTAACAATCCTATAACTTGTACTTTTAAAGATGAAACATTATCAACAATGTTGCTTCTAAAACGAGTTAATTGTTTTAAAGATAATAAATTGTCTTGGGGTAATTTAGAATCATTTGAACCAAAAACTCTTAAGTAATCAGCTATAATAATAGAATCAATAACATCGTTTTTTTGCTTTCTGTTATTATAAGCTCCACGATAAGATTTGATTTGGTAAGGATTATAAACAGATACGCTAAAACAATTATCAGTTAATGCAGAATATAAACTTAACCAGTAGTGGCCTGTAGCTTCCATAGAAATTTCAATATTACTTAAATCTCCAAGTTTGGCTTGAATAGTAGATAAAAGTTTATTAAGACCTTCATTACTATTAGTAAACTTAATAGCACGAATAACAACATCTCCGTTGTTGTTAATAAGTGAAGCGACATGATTTGTTTTGGTAATATCAATGCCTAAATAATAATTCATAAAAAAACAACTCCAATTCTTGATATATAAGATAGAGGCATTCCCTCAGTACCTTTACAAAGATATAACCTCGCAAATAAAAGGCAAAAGCTAACAAGCAAGTCCTTATCCAACTTATTAATATCCAATTTGTAAAGAAGAGGCTTTAGTCTATTTAAAGAACCAAATGTTCAAGGAGGTTGCTAAAACCACTCTATCTCTACAGACATTATAATATAGAATTAATAATCTACAAAATAATGAGTTTATAGATATCTCTTAACAAAAATCTAAATAAAAACAAAATGTAGTTAAAAAATATCTTAACTACATTATACGAGGAGGTAAAAGATGAAACATGAAGACATAAAACTATTATTGAATAGAGATGAATATATAGAAAAAGAAATAACAGTTTGCGGATGGGTTAGGACAATTAGAAAATCAAAAAATATGTGTTTTGCTGAAATTAATGATGGTACATCATTAAAAAATTTACAATTGGTAGTAGATTTTAATGATCCTGAAAATGCTGAATTTTTTAATAATTTAAATGTAGGTTCTTCTATTGCAGTTAATGGAACAATTGTTAAATCAATGAATCAAAATCAAAAAGTAGAATTAAATGTTAAAAACGCTCAATTATTAGGGGATTGTCCTAGTGACTATCCGATTCAAAGAAAAAAGCAAAACATGGAATATTTGAGGGATTATCCACATTTAAGAACAAGAACTAACACATTTAATGCTATATTTAGAGTAAGAAGTGTTTTAGCAAAAACAATACATGATTATTTTCAAGAACATAATTTTACTTATGTTAACACCCCTATAATCACCGGAAGTAATTGTGAAGGTGCTGGAGAGATGTTTAGAGTTACCACTCACAATTTACAGGAGATTTCTAAAAAAACTTATAATGATCATATTGACAAGGATGACTTTTTTGGTAAAAAAGTGAGTTTAACAGTATCTGGTCAATTAGAAGCCGAAGCAATGGCTTGTAGTTTGGGGAAAGTTTATACTTTTGGCCCTAGTTTTAGAGCGGAAAATTCTAATACAAAAAGACATGCTGCTGAATTTTGGTTAATAGAACCAGAAATTGCATTTGCTGATTTAAATGATGTTATGAGGATGATTAATGATTTAGTAAAATATGTGTTTAAAAAGGTATTAATTGAATGCTCAGAAGAAATAAAGTTTTTTACCAAATTTTATGATAATGGACTTTATGATAGATTAATAAATGTTATAGAAAATGATTTTATTAATCTAGATTATTCAAATGCAATTGAAATATTACAAAATTCAAATGTTGATTTTGAATTTCCAGTTTATTGGGGTTGTGATTTGAAAAATGAACATGTTCGTTATTTAACAGACGAAGAATTCAAAAAACCGGTTTATATAATGAATTATCCAAGAGATTTAAAACCATTTTATATAAAGACTAATAATGATGGTAAAACCGTAGCATCTGCTGATTTATATTTTCCAGGAATTGGTGATATAATAGGTGCTTGTCAAAAGGAAGATAACCTAGAATTATTAGAACAAAGAATCAAAGATTTAAATATGACAGAAGAAGATTATTACTGGTATTTAGATTTAAGAAAATATGGAACTGTTCCACATAGCGGATTCGGCATTGGATTGGAAAGGCTTATGATGTATACTACTGGAATAGAAAATATTAGAGATGTTAGTGCATTTCCTAGAACTAAATGTAAAAAACTTAAATTGTAGAAAATAATAATTAAAAATACTTCATAAATAAAATTTTTGTATTATTAAAAAGAAGAGGGATGTTAAAATGTCAAAAAAAATAATAGCAATTGGTGGTGGAGAAAATGGCAGATTTCTTGAAGACGGAAGTCAAACTTTATATGAAACAGAACCAATGGATGAAGAAATTATTAGATTAACTAATAAAACAAAACCAAATTATTTATTTATTGCACATGCAATGTGTTTTTCTAATGAAATACAAGATAGTTATTATGAAACTATGAGAAAAATATATGGGGATAAATTCGGATGCAATTGTAAACATTTACGTGCTGATGATTTATATAATAATGATTTGGTAAAAGAGTTAGTCGATTGGGCAGATATCATATATGAAGGTGGTGGGGATACTCACGAAATGATTGAACTTTGGAAAAAAACAGGATTTGATATTATATTAAAAGAAGCTTGGAATAAAGGCAAAGTTATTTGTGGTATTTCTGCTGGCGCAGTTTGTTGGTTTAATTTTTGCAATTCAGATTGTGAAGAATCAAAATTTGAAACAGTTAAATGTTTAAATTGGTTTAATGCTTTTTTAACTCCACATTGTGACGAAATTGGAAGATATGAATCTACTAAAGCTCAATTAAAAGAAAATAAAATGTTAGGTATTATGTTATCTAATTGCTCTGCAATTGAGATTGTTGATGATAAATACAAAATAATATCAAGTAGTAGCAATGATAGAAATTTTGAAAAGGGATATGTTTTAAAATCTTATTGGAAAGAAGATAAATATTATGAGGTGAAGTTAGAAGAAAATAACAACTATAAACCATTGAAAGAATTATTAAGTACAAATGTAATATATTTAGAGCAAATTTCATTAAAACATGAAAAAGAAATCATAAGAATAAAGAAAGAATACGACAAAAACAATGAAGATTATAATGGTGCATCTTTTATAAAAAGTATAGATAACTATGCTGAAGTAATCAATAGTTTAGATAAATCTGCTAATGGAATAGTAGATAATCCTGCTTGGGTACCAAATACATGTTATGTTGCGATAAATAGTGAAGGTAAAATAGTTGGAGTTGGTGCATTAAGACATTATTTAAATGATAATTTAATGAAATCAGGTGGTCATATAGGATACAGTGTTGTACCATCTGAAAGAAAAAAAGGTTATGGAACAAAAATTTTGAGTCTAATACTAGAAAAAGCAAAAGATAAAAACATAGATAATGTACTAGTTACTTGTTCAGAAAATAATATTGGTTCAATTAGAGTAATTGAAAATAATGGTGGAATATTAGAAAATAAAATTAAAAATGATGACAAAATAACATGTAGATACTGGATAGATTTGAGATGTGAAAATGATAAAATATAGTAATGAAGAAGGTTTTATAAAAGCTAGAGGTATAAAATTTAAAGATAATCAGGATAAAAACATAATATTACCAAAGGTAGCAGTTGGAGTTTTTTCAAGATATCTTTTTAAAGATGTAATCGAAAAATTTAATTGTAGAGAAGTTGGCCATATATCATGTGCAAATATGGAAAGAAATGTTTACATATTAACTTACAAAGATGTTGAATTTACTTTCTTTATGGCAGGAGTTAGTGGCCCATGGATAAGTGCCGATATTGAAGAATTAAGTGCACAAGGAGTAGAAAAATTTATTATATTTGGCAACTGTGGTGTACTGGATTCCAAAATAGAAGATTGTTCTATAATAATACCAACCAAAGCATTCAGAGATGAGGGTACTAGTTATCATTATATAGAGGACAGTGAAACTATAGATATGAATCCTAAATACGTAGATGATTTTATTGATTTGCTTAATAAAATGAATTTTGATTATATAAAAGGATATACATGGACAACAGATGCATTCTATAGAGAAACTAAAGATAAAATAAATTACTTTAAAAACAAAGGCGCTATTACTGTAGAAATGGAAGGTTCAGTAATAGCAGCAGTATGCAAAAGAAAAAAATTAGATTATTTTACTTTTTATTATGCAGGAGATAACTTGGATAGTGCTAAATGGGATGAAAGAAGTTTAAATGGGTTAGTTAACATTGATAAGAAAAAAGAAGTAATGTTGTTAGCATTAGAATTTGCGCTAAAATTAAATAAGAAGTGATATTTATTTTAAAAATATATGTTTAATCGATAATAGAGTTACTAAAGAAAATGAGCATCAATACATTAATAACTATTTTAAATATAAATTATTCAATGAATGATTTTTTAAAACAATATTGTGAAAAAGAGAATATATAATCAAATGTAGAAGTATAGAAGATTTTCTATACTTTTTAATGTGTGCTAGGCATGACATATAACTAAGTGGTGAAAGTCCACTACACGCGTACATATCGACGAAGTGTTAGGGAAACACAAGGTTTCCACCGTGAGGTGTGAGCTGGAGGAAGTGCGAAACAAAATCATGGTC
>JAZQBG010000032.1:0-15640 GCA_045545595.1 Bacilli bacterium | reverse complement strand
GGTTTAACAAGTGTTGTTATCCCTGATAGTGTTACTTATATTCAACCTTATGCATTCGGGGTCAACCAATTAACAAGTGTTGTTATCCCTGAGAGTGTTACTTCGATTGATGGATTCCAGAAAAACCAATTAACAAGTGTTATTATCCCTGATAGTTCTACTGCTATTGGAGGATTCGATTACAACCAATTAACAAGTGTTGTTATCCCTGATGGTGCTACTGATATTGTTGATTTTGCATTCGCTTACAATCAATTAACAAGTGTTGTTATCCCTGATAGTGTTACTAATATTTATGATAATGCATTCGAGGACAACCAATTAACAAGTGTTGTTATCCCTGAGAGTGTTACTTATGTGTATAGTGGTGCGTTCAAAGGTAATCCATTAACAGAAATAATAGTACGTGGTAAAACAAGCTTGGCTGATTTTAAAGATGCTACAGGATTAACAACAGAGAGTTATTTACCTGAAGATGTTAATATTATATTTAGACCTTAAAAATAGCACTTTGCTATTTTTTTATTTATAAGGAAAGTGCGTTAATTTTGAAAAAATACATTGATACAAATACATTTGTTCGCTACAATAGATACACAACATTCAGAGGAGGTGTAGTCATGATAAAAGCTTATAAGTTTAGAATGTATCCAAGTGTTGAACAAAAACAAATACTAAATCAGTTTATAGGAACATCAAAATTTATCTATAATCATTATTTATATGAGAAAGAACAAATGTATAAAAAAGAGAATAAAACGTATCTACTAAGTGAAATGAAAAAAGATTTAAAGAATTTACAACAAGAATATTCATGATTAAATGATGGAGATGGATCTATCCTAAGAACAACACTAGATGATTTAGATAAAGAATATCTTAGATTTTATAAAAAGCAAGGTGGATACCCTAACTATAAAAGAGGAAATCAAAATAAGAGGATATAGAAATTTAAAAACATTCCCTGACAAAATATACAATGCTACAATAACAAGAGAAGGAAATAAATACTATGTAAGCTTATGTGTAGAAGAAAACGTAATACTACCAGAATTCCAGCCAAGATATGTAGTAGGAATAGATTTAGGAATAAAAGATATAGTAGTAACAAGTGATGGAGTTAAATATAAAAACGAACAAAACATCAAAAAATATGAAAAGAAAATCAAAGGCTTACAAAGATGGTTAAGTAGAACAAAAAAAGGAAGTAAGAATAGATATAAAGTACAATTAAAATTACAAAGAGTATATCAAAAATTAAGAAATGCGAGAAAATATTTATTACACAAAATAAGTAGAGAAATAGTAAAAGAAAATGACATTATAATAACAGAACATTTAAAAATCCAAAACATGACAAAGAACCACAATTTAGCTAAATCAATAACAGACTGTTCATGGCACGAACTAATAAGACAATTAGAATATAAAAGCAAATGGCAAAATAAGAAGTTTTATCAAGTAGATACATATTATGCAAGTAGTAAGATATGTAATAGATGTGGAGAAAAGGAAGAAAAAGTTAAAGATTTAGCCATAAGAGAATGGACATGTAGTAAATGTGGTTCAAAACATGATAGAGATATAAATGCAAGTATAAATATAATGTATGAAGGATTAATGAAATATGGAATAGAACAATTAGTTTAAAATAAATTAAAACAATATAAAACAAATAATTAGGGTAGCGACTATCCAAAACTGGTCTGTGGAGGAGCACAAGTTCCTGCGAAGCAGAAACATCTTACCGTGAGGTAAGATACTCAAAATTTATTTTGAGCTTTGTTCTTGGAGGAATATTTATGTTTAGAACTGCAGTATTAGTAATACATGGCTTTTGTGGTGGTTTATGGGAAAATGAATATTTAGTTAATTACTTACAACAATATAGAAACTTAGATGTTTATGCCCATACATTACCAGGTCACGAAAAAGACTTTTTGGCTAAAATTGATTATAATGAGTGGATTAATGATAGCGAAAAACACTTGCAAGAATTAATTAATAAATATAATAGAGTTATATTGATAGGGCATTCAATGGGTGGAGTAATTGCTTCATATTTAGCAACTAAATACAAAATAAGAAAATTAGTATTAATCGCACCTGCTTTTGATTATTTTAATTTTAGTCAAAATATTGATGATATAAAAGATATAAAAAGCGTTGTAAAAGAAAGAGACAATACAATCTATAAAGATTTCGCAACTAAATTATTAAGATACTCACCATTTGTTCTTAATGAATTTAGAAAACTTGTAAAAGAGTATAAAGGCTGTGTAAAAAATATAAAGTGCCCAACTTTAGTAATACATGGTACAGATGATGAAATAGTTAAAACCGATTCAAGTGAATACGTACTTAATAATATTAGTACTAATAGAAAATATTTGAAATTGTTTCCTGGAGTTAGGCATAGAGTATTTTTAGGTGATAAAAAAGAAGAAATTAGTTTATGTATTTATAAATTTATAAGAGAGGGATTAATCTTAAAATGGAAAAAATGAATATAACATGGAATTATACTAATAAAATTGTTAACGATTTACTAAAAATAAATAGAGCAAAAGAAATTGTAGATTTATTAGAAATTCCAATTTCAATTGAGGAAGAAATAAAGAAAGAGACAATTGTAAAAAGAGTTCATTTTTCAACAAAAATTGAAGGTAATAGACTAAATTTAAATGAAGTAAAAGAAGCAATTGAAAATCAAGTGAATTCTCATGAAAGAAATGTACTTGAAGTTAGAAACTATTATAATGCTTTAATATATTTAAATAAATATGCAGAAAATAACAATTCCATTACAGAAGATTTGATTTTTAAAGTACATAATTTAATAATAGGTAAAAATTTAACATATAAGAATATGTATAGAGATGGTCAAAATATTGTAGAAGACTCTATATCTGGTAAGATTGTATATATGCCACCAGAAGCAAAAGATGTTAAATATTTAATTTGTCAGATGATAAAAAATATTAACAATAAAAATAACAACGATATCCCTATACCGATAAAAGTAGGAATTTTAGTATATGAGTTTGTTACTATACATCCCTTTTGGGATGGTAATGGACGTTGTGCAAGATTACTTGCAACATATATTTTAAAAGCTTTTAATTATGATTTAAAAGGATTTTATGTTATGGAAGAATTTTATGATAAGGATATTAATCAATATTATAATTCATTACAAATGGGATTGCATCATAATTTTTATTTTGGTAGAAATTCTGCTGATATAACAGAGTGGTTAGAATATTTTATTTCTACAATGGCTAGTACATTTGAAGCTGTTGGTGATAGGGTTAAAGATATATATACAAGTAGTAAAGAGAATATAAGTATTATTGATACTTTAGATAAAAGAGAAAGATGGATTGCAAATTATTTAATTAACAATGGAAAAATAAAAGCTAAAGATATTGCTAATCATTTTAAAATTAATTTGGATACTGCCAACAATTGGATTAAAAAATGGATAGAAAAAGAATTTCTAACTAGATATGATACTTCTCAAATAAGAAATGTTGATTATATATTAACTGAAAAATATTTAGAAAAATTTAAATAAGCCGAAAATAAGCCGAAAATAAGCCGATTTAATAATTAAGGGAGGATTAAAATGGATACAAATACAAAAATAAAAAATATTATTGAAGAATTAACTAATAAAGTTAGTAATGCAGATGATGCCAAAGCATTAAATGATTTAAAGGTAGAATACTTAGGTAAAAAAGGGATAATAACAGAATTATCAAGTTTAATGAGAGAATTACCTGTAGAAGAAAAGAAAGAGTTTGGTAAAAGTTTAAATGAACTAAAAAACAAATGTAATGAATTATTAGATAGTAAAAGAGAAGAAGTTGAACAAAAAGCATTAAATGAAAAACTAGCTAGTGAAAAAATAGATATAACTCTACCTGCTACTAGTATTAAAGTAGGAGCTCCTAATATATTAGAAAATATAATAGAAGAAGTTGAAGAACTATTTATGTCTATGGGATATGATGTAGTAGATGGACCAGAAATAGAAGAGGATAGATATAACTTCGAACTATTAAATATACCTAAAGGACATCCAGCAAGAGATGCACAAGATACTTTCTATATAGAAGATGAAACTATTCTTTTAAGAAGTCAAACTTCACCAGTACAAGCCCGTACTATGCTTTCAACTGATGGAAATACTCCAATACGTATGATTTGTCCTGGTAAAACATATAGAAGAGATGCGGATGATGCAACGCATTCTCATCAATTCATGCAAATAGAGGGATTATTAGTAGATAAAAATATTAGTTTATCAGATTTAAAAGGAACATTCGATACACTTGCTAAAAAATTATTTGGCGATGATTGCAAGACAAGATTTAGACCAAGTTATTATCAATTTACTGAACCATCGGTAGAAACTGATATTAGTTGCTTTGTATGCAAAGGTGAAGGATGTCCACTATGTAAACAAACTGGTTGGATTACAGTAAGTGGCGCTGGTATGGTGCATCCTAACGTTTTAAGAAACTGTGGTTATGATCCAGATGTTTGGTCAGGATTTGCTTTCGGATTTGGTGCTGAAAGATTAGCAATGTTAAAATATGGTATCAACGATATTAGAGCATTCTACCAAACTGATTTAAGAGAATCTTGTGTCTTCGATAGAAGGGATGTGTAATAATGATTAGTTTAAATTGGGTTGAAGATTATGTAGATATAGAAAATGAAGATTTAAAAGAATTAGCAGTAAAAATTACTAAAGCAGGAGTTAATGTTGAAGCTGTTGTTAGTAAACGTATTGAAAATTTAGTAATAGGTAAAGTATTAGAATGTGTTGATCATCCCGATAGTGATCATTTACATGTATGTAAAGTAGATATAGGAAATGAAATTACACAAATTGTATGTGGTGCGCATAATGTTAGAACTGGAATTAAAGTAATAGTTGCGCTTCCTGGTTGTATTTTACCTGGTGATTTCACTATAAAAGCGGGTAAAATTCGTGGAGAAGAATCTAATGGTATGATTTGTGCCTTATTTGAACTTGGAGTAGAAGAAAAAACTGAAGAAAACTATGCTAAGGGAATTGAAGAATTAGATACTGACTTAGAACCTGGAACAGACGCTAATATATATTTAGGTACTAATGATACATTATATGAATTAGATGTACATAAACATCGTAATAATGACTGTTATTATCATATTGGATTTGCTTATGAAATTGCTAGTATTTTAAATAAAAAAGTAACACTACCAGAAAGCAATTATAGTGAAATTAATGATGATGTTAAAGATTATGCAAAAGTAAGTGTTGAAACTGATAAATGTCCATACTATACTGCTAAAATGGTTAAAGATGTTGTAATCAAAGAATCACCTGAATTTATACAAAAAAGATTAATTGCAGCTGGTATGAGACCAATTAATAATGTTGTAGATATTTCTAACTATGTTATGTTAGAATATGGTCAACCATTACATTTCTTTGATAAAGATAAATTAGGGGATAAAATCTTAGTTAGGGATGCAAAAGAAAACGAAGAAATTGTAACTTTAGATGGTCAAACTAGAATATTAAAAGAATCTGATATCGTTATTACAGATGGTAACAAACCAGTATGTATTGCTGGTGTAATGGGCGGACATAACACTGATGTAGATTCTAATACTAAAAATATATTAATAGAGAGTGCGATATTTGATGCAGTAAGTATTAGATATACTGCAGCTAATTTAAATTTAAAAAGCGAAGCATCTATTAGATATGGTAAAGGATTAAACTATGAATATACTGATGCTGCTCTAGATAGAGCTTGTTACTTACTTGAAAAATATGCTGATGCTAAAGTATTAACTGGTAAATTAATTCATGACAAAGTAGATAAGACTCCTAAAAAAGTTACATTTGTAACAACACAAATAAACACACTACTAGGAATAACACTAACTGATAAAGATGTTGAAACAGAATTAGATAGATTAGATTTTCCTTATGAATTAAGAGACGAAAAATTTACTGTTACAATTCCAAGAAGAAGATTAGATATAGATCCTAATATTAATGATATTGCTGAAGAAATTGGTAGATTATATGGATATCATAACTTAGTTTCAACATTACCAGTAGTTACATCTAAACGTGGTGTTTATGTTGGAGATGTAGGTATTCGTAAACAAATATCAAAAAGATTAAGAACTTTAGGATTAAATGAAACTAAAAACTACACATTAATAAGTAGTGAAATGGCTTCTAAATTTAATTATGATAATAAGGAACAAGTCGTTTTACCGAATCCTATGAGTGTTGATAAATCAGTTGTTAGAACTAGTTTATTACCTTCGTTAATTAATGTATATGAATACAATAAAGCTCGTAATATTAAGGATATTCTTTTATATGAAATTGCTAAAACATATGATATTAATTATAATGAAGAAAGTAAAATAGCCATTTTAATGAAAGGTAATTATATAATAAACGAGTGGCAAGGAACAACTTTAAAATGTGATTTCTATTGTGTAAAAGGTATAGTTGAAAACTTATTGGATTATTTAGGATTTAAAAATAGATATACATTTGAGGTTGCAGAAATAAATGAACTTCATCCAGGAATGAGCGCAGTTATAAAATTAGATAGAGAAACAATCGGTATAATTGGACGTGTTCATCCAAGTTATAAAAAAGATGATATTTTTGTGGCTGAATTATCTATGTCTAAATTATATGACAAGAAAATTAAACCTATCAAATTTAAAGAAGCTTCTAAATATCCAGCAATTACTAAAGATTTAGCGTTTATTCTTGATAAAGATATAAGTGCGGGAGAATTAATTAAAGAAATTCAAAGATTAGGCGGAAGAATTTTAACTGATATTGAAATATTTGACGTTTATACTGGTGAGAAAGTAGCTAATGATAAAAAATCAATTGCTTTAAGTTTAAAATTCCAAGATCCTACTAGAACTTTAACTGATGAAGAAGTAATGGAAGTATTCCATAAAATTATTAAAGAAGTTGAAACTAAACTTAACGCAGAACTAAGGGACAAATAATTTTTGTCTCTTGTTTTTTATATAAATTTATGTTAGTATTTATAATAGGAAGGTGAGAATATGAAAAAGAATTTATTCATGATGTTTATTACTTTATGTTTTATGTTTGTACCATCATTTGTTAGTGCGGAAACGGTTAATAATTTTAGATTAGATACTTGGCAACATAAATTTATTGATACTACTCCAAAAAAAGTAGGAGCAATTAAAATTGTTGATGGATATGAAATTGGTGAATATAGTGACACAATTGAGTGGAAATCATCTGATGTAAGTGTAGCAACTGTAACTAGTGATGGAACAATTACTCCAATTGGAGATGGAGTATGTGTGATTACAGCTACAGTTGGAGATGAAGTTGAAGAAGTTACAATTACTGTAACAGCATTTAACACTTTAATTCCATCATTAAATGCTATACTTGATACTGTACCAAATTCTATTAATCTTGACGTAGTAGAAAATATGAAATTGAAAAGATTTCCAGAAGGATATGACTATATAAGTGATTATATCTATAATTATTTATATGAAAATTATAGTACCGATGATATAGAAATAAGTATTGAGAATTTTGAAAATAATAGTGTTAATGTTAAATCATCTAAAGGTTTTTGGAATTTAGGACATTATTTTGAACCAGTATATTCTTCTAACCAAAAACTTGTTACAGTAAATTATGCAGCAGGTAACGAAGAAGATAAAAGAACTGTAGAAACAGCTTTAGATAAGGTAAAAGAAAATTATAACGTTTATATTAATGACTTTATCTCAGATGGTGAATTTAGTGATGAACTAATATTTAATAATTCAAGTATTCAAAAAGATTTAGGTTCCGATATTATGATTAAGTCAGACTTTAGAATGGGTGATGATGAACCAGGTAAAGCTGTTAGAGGCGGAATGCTTGTTTTAGGTAAAAATAATGTATATTATGGCGCAATTGATAAAGTAGTTTTTTATCAAGTATTGGAAACTCCTACATTATCTGGTAATAAAGTAGAAGCTCTTAAAGAATTTGTTGAAAAACATCTTTTAAAAGATAATCAAACTGTTATAGTTGAAAAAACTGATGATACGTTTGATGATAAAATTATATATAAAATTACAATAAAGGAAAAATCATCTAATAGCTTGGTTAGTATGTTACTTAGTCCATTTGTAATGAAGGTTAAAGCTGATTCTTCTTATACAGTTTATACTACTATTGATGAAAACGCAAATTATGTATATGATACTACTACAAATAATACTATAGAAAATTCACCAAAAACTGGTGATTTAGGATTAGTATACATTTCATTATTATTAATATCTAGTGTTGGTGTAGTAGTGCTTTCTAAAAAAGCAAGAATTTAAATAATATGAAATTCCAGATATTACTGGAATTTTTTTCTTTTTACAACAATCAAAAGATATCTTAATTACTTTAGTTTTATAGCAAAATATGGTATAATATCAATATGGAATTTGCTTCTAAGGGAGGTTAAATTATGAGTGAAGAACTATTTAATAGTGAGTTAAATGAATACAAAAAAACTGATGAAAAAAAAGTTGGATATATAAAACAATTATATTGGAATCTAGCACTAGGCCTTCAAAAAGTTGATGGACTTACACCATCAAAATATTTGTTAGAAAATTTAGAAAATAATATTAACGGAAAAATTAGTGATGAAGAGTTTGAAATAATGTTAAAAAAGTATTATTCAGACAAGAACTTAAATGATAAAGAAATTAGTGAGGAATATGAATGTGATTTAGTTTCTTCAAGAATAGTTAATCTAGTTAGTGATGATAATTTTTCATTACATCCAACATCATTAAAAACAATACATAAATATTTATTTGATGGTATCTATGAATTTGCAGGTAAATATAGAAATTATAATATATCTAAAGAAGAGATTATACTTAATGGCGACACAGTGAGATATTTTCCATATATTCAAATTGAAGATACTTTAGATTATGATTTTAAGGAAGAAAAAGAATTTAATTATTCTAATTTAACAAAAGAAGAAATCATAAAACATATAGCAAATTTTACTTCTAGAATTTGGGAAGTTCATCCATTTGGAGAAGGTAATACTAGAACTACTGCAGTACTTATTGTTAAATATCTAAGAAGTTTAGGTTTTGATGTTAATAATAATTTATTTAAAGAAAATTCTGTATATTTTAGAAATGCGTTAGTAAGAAGTAATTATAATAATCCTTTAAAAAATATTTCCAGTACTGATGAATATTTAATTAAATTTTATGAAAACTTAATTTTAGGAACAAATAATGAACTTAAATCACGTGATTTAATGATTAAAGATTTATTTAATTAGATGGTGACTTATATGGATGGAATTATATTAATTAATAAACCTAAAAATGTAACTAGTAGAGATGTAGTTAATCAAGTAGGCAAGATATTAAAAACTAAAAAAATAGGTCATACTGGTACGTTAGATCCAATCGCAACTGGTGTATTAGTTTTATGTGTAGGAAAATGTACCAAACTTGTAGATTTAATTACTAGTTATGAAAAAGAGTATATTGCGACAGTGTTAGTAGGTACGGAAACTGATACTTTAGATGTAACTGGTAATGTGTTAAATAAAGTTGATGTTATGTTAGAAGAAGATAGATTAAAGCGAGTATTAGAATCATTTAAAGGTAAATATATGCAAGAAGTACCAATATATTCTGCTGTAAAAATAAATGGTAAAAAACTATATGAATACGCTAGAAATAATGAAGTAATTGACTTACCAAAAAGAGAAGTAGAAGTTCAAAATATTGAATTACTTAATATTTGTGATAATGAATTTACTTTTAGAGTTAGAGTTTCAAAAGGAACATATATTAGAAGTTTGATTAGTGATATAGGTAAGAAATTAGATACACCTATGTGTATGAAAGAATTACATAGAACTATGCAAGGTAATTTTAAAATTGAGAATTGTAATACAATGGAAGATATAGAAAATAATAATTACAATATTTTAGATATTAACGATGTATTAGACTATCCAATAATTAAAATAAATAATGAAACACTAGAATTTCAAATTAAAAATGGTGCATTAATAGAAAATAATTTTAATAATGATATAGTAATGTTTGAATTAGATAATAAAATAATTGCGATATATCAAACATACGAAAAAAATAAAACTAAACTAAAACCTTATAAAATGTTTTTATAAATATTAGAAATTTTCTAATATTTTTTTTATAGTCAAATAAACTTTAATAGGTGGTATTATGTTTGCGCGTATTTTTACCTTTCTATTTGGATTTGGAATGATGGTTATAGGTTCATCATTTTTAGTTTTGTATTTAAATTTGCTAACAATTGGGTATACTTTTAAAGAATATGGTAATTTTATAATTAGACGACCAGAATTTTATTATTTCATGATTGGAATGATTATTACAATACTTACTACTATAGTGCCAGGAGGAAAGAAAAATGAATTACATTTATGATATTTTAGTTAATTTTAATGATAAGGACATTTATGAATTTTTTGAATGGGAAAAAGATGATAATATTGAACATATAAGAAGAATTCCAATATTTAAAGTTAAACCAGAAGATTTTATGAATTTCAAATATAACAAAATTAAAGTTGATCAAACATTCTTAAATAAAATAAGAAATAAGACTGAAATATTTTGTAATACCTCAATTGATTATATAGAATACTGTACAATTATAACTGATGGAATGGATTTAGTAGTTATGGAGTTTGATAAAGACGGTGAATATATTCTTAAAAGTAGTATGCTTCTAGATGAAATGGAAGATACTTTAGATGAAAGTGATTTATTAGATGTAGAAAATATTAAATATACTGTTATAAATAAAGAAAATAAAATCAAAAGATTTGTAACTAGATTTGAAGATAAAATCAAAACTGAAATTGAATCAGAAATAAAAAAATTAATTGAAAATAAAAATTATAAAAAACTTAAATATTTATATTATGAATGGTTTAACAAAAAAGATAGTGATATGGATAGCATTATAACTAATTTAAGTAATATAACTAACGAAGAATTTTCTAAAAAACACGTTTCTTTTTTAGAACTAATTAATTTATCTAATATGAAAAAACAGCTATAAAAAATCGATTACTCTAATCAAAGTAATCGATTTTCATTTTATTTCTAATAATGTTCATTGTCGCAACGGCTTTTTCTCTTGCTTTTTTAGTACCTTCTATTAGTATCTTATCTACAACTTCAGGATGTTCTTCATAATATTTTCTTTTCTCTTGCATTGGTTTTAAAAACTCAACCATATTTTCGATTAATTCTTTTTTGCAAGATACACAGCCTCTAGTACCATTTTCACATTCATCATGAATTGTATTGAGATTCTTGTCACTAACTAATTTATGATAGTAATAAACCATACATACATTAGGATTAGCAGGATCATCTTTTTTAATTTTATTTGGGTCAGTAACTGCTCCCATTACTTTTTTTCTAATATCATCTTCTGTATCATTTAAATTAATTGCATTTCCTAAACTTTTACCCATCTTTTCATTACCATCTAAACCTTTAAGTCTAGTAACATTACTAAGTAATGGTTCAGGTTCAGCAAAAGTTTCACCATAAATACTATTAAACTTTCTAACTATTTCTCTAGTTTGTTCAATAAGAGGTAATTGGTCTTCACCAACCGGAATAACTTCTCCACCAAATAATGTAATATCAGCAGCTTGGCTTACAGGATATCCTAAAAATCCATATGTAACACTTTCTCCAGAATTTCCAAATAACTCTTTCTTTTGTTTTATTTCAGTTTTAATAGTAGGATTTCTTTGCAATCTTGATACAGTTACTAAATTTGAGAAATAAATAGTAAGTTCTGCAATTTCTGGAATCATTGACTGAATAAATAGAGTAGACTTTTCGGGGTCAATTCCAGCTGATAAAAGATCAATCGCTAGTTCTCTTACATTTTTTCTAACTTTATCTGGATTATCAAAATTATCAGTAAGTGCTTGAACGTCAGCAATTTCTATAAATGTATTATATTTATCTTGAAGTTCTACCCAATTTTTAACCGCACCATAATAATGCCCTAAGTGAAGATTACCTGTAGGTCTAATTCCAGTTAAAATAGTTTTCATAATTAATCACATCCTGTATAAATTCTATCACAAATTTGAAAAAGTGTATATAAATTTGCGAAATAAAATAACCAGGTAGTTGCGAAATAAAAAAATGGAAAAATTGCGAATTAATTTGGCGTCAATAAAGATATAAAACATGGTACAATAAAAGAGAACGGAAGTTCTCTTTTATTAGTTTAAATCCATTTCACTTTTCGCATTCATTACTGTATCAGAATCAATTATAGATGTTTTGTTTTGAGAAGCAAGCATTAAACAATTTGTAACTAAAGTATTAAGTCTTCTTGGAGAAGATTTACTACATGAATATAAAGCATTTAACGCTTCAGGAGTAAAGATATCATTTTTTAGATTTGCGTACTCCATTCTTGTTTTAATATAATCTTTTACTTCGTTTCTCGATAAACCTTTTAATTTATAATTTACTATAATTCTTTGGTTTAAAGTTTCATGAATATTTTTTGATAATTCTGTCTTTAATTCTGGATAACCAATTAAAATTAATGTTACATAATCTTTTGAATCCATTTCAAAGTCATATAATACCTTAAAGTTAAATAATATTTCTCTTGATAATAAATGTGCATCATCTATTATAACAATAGGTTTTACTTTATCATGTTTAACTAATCTTATAATTTCATTTTGTATATTTTGATATAAGTCAACTTTGTAACATGCACCAATATCTAAATTTAATGCATTACAAATTAATTTGTTAAAATCAAATACTGACATATTATGAGAGGCATTTATATAAATTACTTTATATAAATCAGTATTTAAACTATTAATAAAATTTCTAACTACATATGTTTTTCCAAGTCCACTTGTTCCAAGAAACACTCCAATTCCAAGTGTTTCTTTTAAATAGTTGAATCTAGTCATAACCTCATTAAAATCATCACTTATAAAAGGACAGTTTATACTTTCATCCTTACTAAAAGGATTACAACTCATTCCATAATAAGAAGTATAGAACATAATTATTCTTGTATTTCTATAACGTCTCTTTCATCATTGATGATTTTAGAGTAATCTATATTATTTTTTCTTTTTGATTTAGAATTAGAAACTTTATCAACTAACTTACATTCTTCATACTTTTGATTATTATTAAATACATATATAATATCTTTATCATTAGGATCATATCTTAATTCAATAGTTTGATTAACATATTTAAAAGGCACTTCATAATATTCATTTTCTATTTTTACTGTACGATCAAGTCTAACTTTTCTATTAATACGATGAAGGAAAGCCTCATCAATAGTTTTCTCATCAAAGAAAGTTACTTTATCAAATTCATTATGCCATCTTTCATTAGGTGTTTCATTAGTAGAAGAATGAACTTTATTAATATAATCGTTATATATAAAATTAGATAAGCTTTTTCTTACATCTTCCAATGAAACGAAATTGTTCCAGTCGGTACAACGCAACCAACCATCTTTAATAGTTCTAAAACTTCTTTCTATCTTAGCTTTAGCTTCTGGCGTATAAGGTTTGGCATGTATTAGTTCTATACCTAAAGATGCACAAATCAAAGATAACTGTTTATTATCATAAGGTCCACCATTATCAACAAATAATCTTTTAGGTTTTCCGTATGTTTTAATGGCATTTTTAAATACTTTCTGCATATTGATGGCATTATCATTTAAAAAGAAATCATAACCCATAATCATTCTAGATTTATCATCAATAAACATAATTAAATTAGTTCTGTATTTTTGATTATCAATAGTAATATAAGGACCAACAGAAGTGTCAGCTTGCCAACAATCATTAACATTGTCCATTTCAAACATTCTTCTTTCAATATTACATATTTGGTTAGCCTTTAAATTGTTGTTTTTTAGAAAACGAAAGATAGTATGAATAGAAGTATTTGAACTAATATATTGTTCATCAACTAACTTTTTATAAATAGAAGTACCAGTCATATTAGGATAACATTGACGCAAAGTAATGATTCTTTGAATAGCTTCATTATTTAATTTTCTAGAAGAATTAGAGTCTTTTCTAGATTTATTATATAAAGAAGAAAAACCGTATTTCTTGTATTTAAAATACCAATTTTTCAAACACGAAGTAGATAAAGAGATTTCATTACCATTGAAAGAATGTTTTTTAGAAGCAGTACTTCTAAAGTATTCTTCATTGGAATTAAAAGAATGAGTATTATTAATCACAGGAGCGATTAGAGAAAAGCGAAAAAGACCTACATCATTGTAATAATCAATATTTTTCATATACATCTCCTTTCGCAGGATATAATACGATAAAAATATTGATTATAAAATGTACGGTTATGTTGGTGGCCTGTTTTTAAAAACAGGCCCAGTTTATTTTTGAAACACGCATAAGCATCAAAATAAAACTATTGTAGTCAAAAAACAATTTAAAGAAATGTAAAACATCCGATAAAAATTTAGAAATTATATTAAATTTATTCTTATCTATAAACATAGTACAAAGATAAGAAAAGAAATATTTGTTGAACTCGTAATTCCATTTATTGATTGTATCAATACTAATATCAATAAAAGTATTACTATCTAAAAGAGACAACAGAATAACATCAATAGAATGAATTTTATAAGGAACGATACCTTCTGGAAGTAATGCACGAGTACAATTACAATCGTTACATTTAATTCTTTGAATACAAATAATTTCATGGAAAAGAATATTATTTAGAGAATATTTAACGTTACGATAATAAAATCCCCACCTAATAATATTAGAAGAACCACATGTACATTTAATATATCCAAAGTTTACAATATTTTTATAATTATTAATAGAATCAACAGTTTTTTTTAATTTTATCTTGCTTTTTTGACTATTTAGGATTATCATAATTACTGCCGAAAGGCATTTAGGATTATCGAAAGAGGAAGTTGGCGCTTCCTCTTTCATCGTTAATGCCTTTTTTCCTTTCATAAAAATTTGCGAATTATTTTATACTTTTTGTGTTTCAAAGTCAAATTAATTCGCAAATTTTTTTATTTCTACAACTTTTTTATTTCGCAAATCTATAAAGTGTAAACTGTGGAAAACTTTTCTTGACAAGGGGGGGGTAATATGGTACTCTTACTATAGAATTGTGGATAAGATTTTTATAAATAAAACATTCACAATAATAGAGGAGGAGTAGAAAAATGGAACAAGAACAAAAACAAGAAAAGAAAATCAATAAGAATATTGTGTTTTCAATTGTAGCAGTAATTCTATTAGTTGTAGTAGTATTAGGGGCTACAGTAGCATACTTTAGTGCACAAGCACAAACAGAAGTACAAACAGTGACAACAGGAACATTAACAATGGGATTTACTAATGGTGACATAGTAAGAGCAACAAATATAACACCAATAGCAGATTCTGAAATCAAAACAAAAGCAACATCACTACCATTTAGTGTAACAAATACA
>JAZQBG010000031.1:0-2171 GCA_045545595.1 Bacilli bacterium | reverse complement strand
TTATAATCATCTATAACTTTTTGTTTAAACTCAACTGAAAAATGTTTCATAATAAAAACACACCTCCTTTCGAAAGTGTATTTTATCACATCTTAGTAAATCTGTTCTTTTTTTGTTGTCTACTCTAAGGGGTGCATTTCAAGATGTGTTCTTTATTTATATAACTCTTTTCTTAATTTTTCAATATTACTAGTCATGATTGTTAAATAGTCTTGATTTTCATCTCTTTCTTTTTCGGTTAAATTAGATAGAGTATGTAAACTTTCAGTTTTAACACCAGTTTCATTAACCATAGTATTTATTGTGTTGTTTGTTTCCTCGCCATTTTTAATAAATATGTATTCAATAGTACCAGCATTAATTAAGTTTTTGACGTCTGATATAGTTTTTGTTGTTAAATTATCATTTTCTTCTAACGAAATAACATTAAATCCATATTTTTCTAGAAACTCAAATAAATCATCAGAAACAACAATTGTTTTATTAACTGCATTTTCAGCAGAAGTCTTAAATTCTACATCTAATTCAGAAACTTTGATATTTAATTTATCGTATTTTTCTTGAATCTCTTCATTTAGATATGGATCACTAATATATTCAGCAAAACCACTTTTGATATTTTGCGCTAACATTAGGAAATTAAATGGATCCAACCATAATTCTTCAATATTATTAGTATATTCCATACCTTTTGCAGCATCAATTATTTTTATATTTTTATTAGTATTTAATAGTTCGATAGCATAGTTTGGTTCATTAGAAGCACCATTATAAATAAATAAGTCATTATTACTAAAATCTTTTATTTGTTTTTTTGTAAGTTCATAACTATTGATATCAATATCATCTGGGTATATACTTCCAATTGTATATGCATGTTCTGAATAAAGACTAGTAGTAATATATTCTATTGGATAAGAAGTAGTTTTTATTTTTATATTTTCCATATTATTATCACTAACACAACCAGTTAGAGTTAAACAAGCCCCTGCAATTAATATAAATAATTTATTTTTCATTTTTTCCTCCTTAAATTTGGTACTGGATCATATCCAAAACTTCCCCATGGATTACATCTTAGTATTCTTTTGATAGTTAAATAACTTCCTTTAAATGTTCCATACTTTTCTAATGCCTCAATGGCATAATTAGAACAAGTAGGTGTGTATCTACATGTCTTATGAGAACTAAATGGAGTTTTTTGATATAATTTGATACAACCAATTAATATACCTTTCATGTAACCACCTATTATATATTTTACTATCTTTTTACAAATTAGAAAAGAAAATTTGAAAAAAAAGTTGTTTTAATATATAATTGTATTAGGTGGTTGACATGAATTTTTTGAAAAAATATAATATAATTCCTAAAAGTATTAAATATTACAATATAGCATTTACACATAGTTCTTATTCTCATGAAAATAATTTGGATTATAATTATGAAAGATTAGAATTCTTAGGTGATGCAGTTTTAGAATTAGCTGTAACCGATTATTTATTTAAAAAACTAGACGTTAAAGAAGGAGAAATGTCTAGATTAAGAGCTAATTATGTGTGTGAAAATGCATTATATAAATACGCTAAAGAAATAGATTTAAGTAAGTTTATAAAGGTTGGTAACGGTGAAAAACAATCAGGCGGACAAGAAAAAAAGGCAATTATGGCAGACATTTTTGAATCTTTAATTGGTGCGATATATTTAGATTTAGGATACAATAAAGCAAAACAATTTATAGAAGAAGTAGTGTTTCCTCACATAGAAAATAATGAAGAAAATGACTTTTTAAGAGATTATAAATCTGAATTACAAGAAAAAGTTCAAACAAATAAAAAGTCTGTTGAGTATGAACTTATAAGTGAAAGTGGACCAGCTCATAATAAAACATTTGAAATGGCTGTTAAAGTAGATGATATTGTTTATGGTACAGCAAAAGCAAAAACAAAAAAAGAAGCTGAACAAATGGCTGCTAAAGTAGCTCTTGACAAAGAAGTATCTAATTAAATTGATACTTTTTTTCTTATTTATTTTATAAGGAATTTGCTCCAAATAAAGAACAAAAAGGAGTGGACGTTAAGACCACACCAAAGAAATTCATATAACTATGAATTTGAGATAAAAAAGTAAAAGAAATTTATTTATTATATTTATGATGGTAACCTCTTTTA
>JAZQBG010000030.1:0-5331 GCA_045545595.1 Bacilli bacterium | reverse complement strand
ACATCAGAAGAATTATTAGAAATAATAAATCAGAATGCCATTTTAGAATAGTTAAATTTTAACTTTAACTTGGGGTAAGGGGAAGTCTGCCCTTTTTTTGGAATTTAACCTAAATAAATTTAGTATTTTATTTTCAGGTTACCACCTAACATATATTTTAACACAAAAACAAAAATCTGCATATAAGCAGATTAAATTATTCTAATTCTTTCATTTCACATTTACCTTCACCAGAATTTTCTCCGGGAACGTACTCTTGATTCATTATAGAACACGATGTTTTAGTAATCGCATCTTTGATACTACCACCTAAAAGTTTAACTGCTGCAATTGCAATTAAAGATATAAGTGCAATAATAAGAACATATTCAACTAATGCTTGCCCTTTTTTATTTAATCTTAACATAAACATCACCTATTCTATTTATAATTTAATTCTATATAAAAGTAGACAATTTGTCAATTAAATATAGAAAAATATTAACAAAATATTTGACTTATTGCGTATAATATGTTAAAGTTATTAAGTACAAAACAAAGCGAGGAGGATTTGAAGTGGCAAAAAAAGTAACAACTAAAAAACCTATGTTTGGAAATAATCGTCCATTTTCTTTAAAAACTTCAAGAAAAATACAAAAACCAAACTTACAAACAGTAACTGTTAATGGTGAAAAAGTAAAAATGAGCGCTAGAGAAGCAAAAAAATTTAAAAAAACTGAAGAAGTTGCATAATTTATAATATGAAGAAGTAGTACCCTACTTCTTTTTTATTTCTTAAAATTTGACATTATTGAAAAAATATATTAATATATTAGACCTCAAAGGGGAGAAAAACTATGAATAAAGATGAAATACAAATATCTAAAGCCTTAATAAAATTACGTTCAATTAAAAGAATAATTGATGTATTGCAAGATTTGAACTTAACAGAAAATGATAAAGATATGAAAGATTATAATATTATATTAGATTATAATAAAGACGAAGACGAGGATTTTACTACATTCAATGTTAAGATTAATTCAAAAGGATTAGATAGACACAATATGTTAGTTGATAAACCATTATATAACTTTAATTTTAAATTGAAGGATGAAAATACTGGATTTGCATTATTTAAATCAATTAGAGAATACTTTGTAATGAAAAACGACTTAAAATGTCCTGGATTTCAAACAAATCCATACTATAATGTTAATAAATTGAATTTTACAATGCATCAAATTGAAACAAATCATCATGTTAAATTGACTTCTATGATTCATACTAAAAAAGATGAAGAAAAGTTACAAAAATTCAATAATAAGATTTTTCAAAAATATGGTAAGTATATAAGAAAAGTACATACTGTTGATTATAATAAGGATGAAACACAAATTTTAAAGGCACAGAAGAAAAAGGAAATAGTATTTGTTGTTATAGATATGTTAAATGAGTTAAATAACACCAATACTTCATATAAACCATATGAAATATTTATGGATTATGAATCAGTAAAAGATTTTTACAAATTTAAAATTCAAATACTAAAAGATAACAAATCAATGCCTTTAGATATTAATTTTAAATTAAATGATGAAAAAATGGGAATCGATGTATTTAATGAAATAGTTAAATATTATATTGAAAATACTAACATCGAAGTTCCAATTTATGGTGACAACAATGGTCCTAAAACTAATTATGGAATAATTGGCAAAAATGGTGTTAATATTACTTGTAGAATTCCTAGTGAATATTATAATGAATCTATTACAACTCTTGAAAATTCAATTAAGGCTAAAAATGATATAAAAAAATTAGAAAAAGCTAAGTAAAAAGTTTTACTCAGCTTTTTTTATATACCCATCACTAGTTACAGTAGTATTAAAGTTTTTACTACGTTCATTTAAATTAGTAATGATTGTGTTGTATAAAGCATCACTACTATCTAATAAATTAGCTTTACAATTATTTATTCTAACTGGATAGATTTTAGATGATTTTATTCCAGTACTATCTAAATTCAACTCAAATAATCCAGTTTGAGAAGCATTGTCATTTTTTATTAAGAAATTAAAATTTCCTAAACTATAATAAATTATTCCATCATTATAATATTCTACTCCTTGTAATACATGTGGATGTGTCCCAATTACTATATCTGCACCATTATCAATTAATTTGTGTGCGATATCAATTGTATCGTTTGTTGGAGTATTATAGTATTCCCTGTCCCAGTGTGTAAAAACTACTACATAATCTGAATTATTGTTTGCTTCTTTGACTTTGTTAAAAATATTTTCATAGTCATCACTAGTTAAGTAAAATACTCCTTCTTTATTTTCGGTAGCTTTCCAACTTTGATATCCCAAAATACTAGTCATTCCAATATATGAAAATTTTATATCATTTATTGTTTCATATTTTATTTCACTAGCCTCATTATAATTCTTTCCAGCACCAATATATTCAATATTATACTTTTTAATATTATCTAGTGTGTCTAAAAATGCATCACTACCATAGTCTAAAACATGATTATTAGCAAGATTAACCATGTCTATACCGGTATTTTGAAGTCCTTGTAATGTATCTGGTTTAGACCTAAAACCATAACCAGCAGGCTTTGTATCACTTCCTCTATCACTAACACTTGTTTCTAAATTGAATATCGAGTAGTCTGCACTTTTAATTAAATCACTAACATCTTCCCACATATAATCTACACCATTAGTTTGTATATAATTAGCAAAATAACTAGTCATCATTACATCTCCACCGAAACGAAGTGTGGTTAATTTTTCAGTTTTTATTTTTTTAGTTGTTTTATCACTATCATTATATATTTCTAGAATATATTCTTTGTTAGATTCAAGTCCACTAATGATATTTTCTGCATCAACATTTCCTGTTTCAATTTCGATATTATCCATATGCAATTTAAATTTTAAATTCTCAGTGTGTTCATTCATTTTAAAATTAATAGTATCACTAGTTACGGTGTAATTAAATTGCAGATTAATTCGATCGTCATTTTTTTCTAATTGGTTACTACAACCTGATATCAAGAACATTAGTAAAATTAAAATTATTTTTCTCATATTATCTCACCTATTATCATCATTATAAAATAAAGAAAAAAAGATTTCAATATTTTGAATTCTAAAAATTAAATACAAAAAATGCAAGAAAATCTATTTCTTACATTTTATGTTTCATTAGTTATTATTGTATTGATTAATAGTAGCTATCTCCACCAGATTCAACAACACTACATGTTCTATCATATCTTATAAAGTTGTTCCCAACAGATTGTTGATTATATGTACATGGTATTACTATATTTAACGGTAAATCTACATTGTCAATGTATTTAACAGTATCAGGGATAAAAATTGAATTAGCACTAAAATCACCTATATTAGTAACACTTTCTGGTATTGTAATATGACCTATATTATTACCACCAAATTCATCATATTCATTACAATAACCACTAGTATCACCATTATGTCCAATCATAGTAACAGTATCAGGGATTATTATATTTGTTAATCCTTTGTTTTGGAATGCACCTTGGTATGATAGACATATTGAATTTGTGTCATTACCTTCATCATCTGTTTCCCAATCATATGAATATGTTCCTCTAATTCCAGTAACAGTAACACCATTTATTTTCTTAGGTATTACTACATTACTTCCACATGACTCATCATAGTCTGTTATTACACCATTGCTATTAACTGTAAAACAACTTACATCAGTATATTCTACTGCATCTCCATCTACTGTTACTTTTGCACTTAATGTTTTTCCTTGCATATAATTTTGATTTGTGTTATCTTCATGTATCCATATTCTTAAGATGTAGTTTTTTGTGATATCTGGGTTTGATGATTCAATTATTGTATCACGATACATTGTTAATGATGTTGAAGTTCCGATATCTTTAAATGTACCAGTTGATAACATTACTGCTGTATCTGCATTATATAATCCCCATCTAAAGTCTTCATCTTTTAATTCATCTGATATTGTTATATCTGTTAGACTTATTGTTAGGTTCATGTGTTGACTTCCTGTGTTTGTTACACTAAATGGTAACTTAGCTGCCTCAGTTTCTATTTCTGAATCCACTATTGGAATTGGGTTTGCAGCAGTCACAAATTCACCCTCTGTAAAAGCCATAGTTAAATTTCCTGTTTTTACAGTATATATATCCGTATTACCAGATGCCACAAAATATGCATATGTCACACCACCAATTATTAAAACTGGTATTAATATTGTTATTATAGAAAAAATTGTTTTTTTATTTACTTTTTTCTCTTCCATTATATATCACCTAGCTTATAATAATTATATTATATCAGCTTTACAAAAGTCAATGTTATTAAAAAAAATATATCAATTATAGATGTTAAAAATTATTTTATTTGTATATTTATTAAAAATAATATATAATATATAATATAAATCTCGAATGGAGGATATATATATGCAAAAATTGTTGGTATGTGATTTTGACGATACAGTTAGAACCACAAATAGATATATTACATATTTAAATGTTGAAGCTATTAAAAGATTCAGAAATAATGGCAATAAATTAGTATTCGCAAGTGGTAGAGATTTTAATTCATTAAAATATGAATTAGTAAAATATTCATGTCCGTATGATGCATTAGTGTGTAATGATGGTAGTGTTGGTTTTAATAATAAGGATCAAGTTGTTTTCAGCCAAGCTTTTGAAAAATATGAGATTGAAGATTTATTATATTATTTTGAACACTCAGCTAAAAATTTAATTCATGGATATGATTTATATGATACTTTTGGATATACTGATAAGCCTAACAATATTATACAAATTTCTATTCTTCCTAAGTTTTTAAAGGATACAAGTAAAATTCCAGAAGAGATAAAAATGTTTTTACAAAATACAAATGTTAATAAATTTAACTATAGAATTCATGTTAGAAAGAATTGTACAAAAAGTGATGGGATTAAAGAAATTAATGAATTATTTAATATTGATGAAGATAATATCTATACTGTTGGAGATTGGAAAAACGATTATGAAATGATAAGAGATTATAATGGATATAATGTTTTAATCTCTCATCCATCACTATATAAAGTTAGCGAAGGCACTGTACTTAATGTTGCACAATTAGTTAAGAAATTAGAAAACAAGTAAGTCTTTTTAAAATGTAACCTATAAAGTGGACTTTCAAAAAAAGAGAGACCTACTTTATAGGTTTTTATTATGTCTTGAAGTATAATATAAGAAAGTGGTGGTAATTATGTCAAAAATATTATTTACAAATGCTCAAATAAAAAAAT
>JAZQBG010000029.1:0-68378 GCA_045545595.1 Bacilli bacterium | reverse complement strand
GACCATGATTTTGTTTCGCACTTCCTCCAGCTCACACCTCACGGTGGAAACCTTGTGTTTCCCTAACACTTCGTCGATATGTACGCGTGTAGTGGACTTTCACCACTTAGTTATATGTCATGCCTAGCACACATTAAAAAGAAGATTATTTATCTTCTTTCTCATTAATTTCATCGATTATTTTTTCGATTTTCTCACCATATTCAATAGATTCATCATAGATGAATTCTATTTCTGGCATCTTTCTAATTTCTATTCTTTTAGATAATTCCATTTTTATAAAACCACTCGCTTTATTTAAAGCTTTTGTTGCATCCTTAATATCTACTCCTAAAGTAGTGAAATATATTTTTGCATAACTTAAATCACTTGTTACATTTGCACCTGTAATAGTCACAAATCCAATTCTTTTATCTTTAACTTCTTCTCTAATGATTGAACTGATTTCTTCTACAAATGTATGAGATAATTTTTCTGATTTTATACTCATATTATCATCCTATCTTTTTATTTCTACATTTTCATAACATTCAATAATGTCATTTTCTTTAATATCACTATAGTTTTCTAAAGTAATACCACATTCAAAACCATTTTTAACTTCTTTTGCTTGGTCTTTTTCTCTTTGAATAGAAGCGATTTTTCCTTCATAAATAACTATACCATCACGAATAAGTCTTGCATCACTATTTTGTTTAATTACACCATCAGTAACATAACTTCCTGCGATATTTCCAACTTTAGAGAATTTGAATATTTTTCTAATTTCTGCATGACCTGTAATGTGTTCTTCATACTCAGGGTCAAGCATACCTTTCATAGCAGCTTCTATTTCTTCTACTACTTTATAAATTATGTTATGTAATCTAATATCTACACTGTATTCTTTTGCCATTTCGCTAGTTTTAGCACTTGGTCTAACATTGAATCCAATGATAATAGCATGTGAAGCATTAGCTAATACTACATCACTTTCAGTAATAGTACCAACACCACTTCTTATAACGTTTATTTTAGTTCCTTCAACATCAATTTTTAATAGTGAATTTTTAACTGCTTCTTCACTACCTTTAACATCGGTTTTAAGTACTACATTAATTTCTTTAGTACCACTTTGAATTTTACTAAATAAATCTTCTAGTGAGATTGCATTACCTTTATTAGATTTTTCTTTTTCGTTAAGAGCTCTTTTTTCTGCGATAGTTCTAGCTTCTTTTTCTGTTTCGAAAGCCATAAATCTATCTCCAGCAGCAGGTACTCCATTAAGTCCTGTAATTGTAACTGGAGTAGAAGGTGCAGCTTCAACTAGATCTTGGTCCCTATCATTTTTAAGTGTTCTAATCTTACCAAATTTTGTACCAACAACTATAGGGTCACCTATACGAAGCGTTCCATTTTGGATAAGTAATGTTACTACACTACCTACATTTTTATCTAATCTTGATTCAATTACTGAACCAATCGCATATCTATTTGGATTTGCTTTTAATTCTTCCATTTCACTAATTAATAGAATATTTTCTAATAATTCATCAATACCTTCTCCTGATTTAGCGCTTATTTTAACGAATAATGTATCTCCACCCCATTCTTCTGGAGTTAATCCACATTCAGTTAAACCTGTCATAACTTTTTCAGGATTTGCTTCTGGTTTATCAATTTTATTTACTGCAACAATAATTGGTACTCCGGCAGCTTTAGCATGATCAACAGCTTCCCTAGTTTGCGGCATTACACCGTCATCTGCAGCAACTATAATGATTACTATATCAGTTACTGATGCTCCACGCGCTCTCATTTCAGTAAATGCAGCATGTCCTGGAGTATCTATAAATGTAATTTTTTTACCGTTATGTTCTACTTGGTAAGCTCCGATATGTTGTGTAATTCCACCTGCCTCACCGCTAACTACATTTGCATTTCTAATTGTATCTAGTAATGTTGTTTTACCATGGTCAACATGTCCCATGATTGTTACAACTGCAGGTCTTTCTGTTAAATCTTCTGCTTCATCAGTTATTTCGTATTCTTCGAAATTTGTTATATCACTTTTTTCTTCACTTTTTAATTCTTTTTTGTAATCTAAGGCAATAATTTCTGCAGTATCATAATCAATTACATTATTAACTCCTAACATCATACCTAGTCCAATTAATTTTTTAATTAATTCAGTAGGATTAATATTTAAAGCAGCAGCAAACTCACTAACAGTCATTCCTTCTTTAAATAGAATAACGTTTTCGTTTTCAGTTTTGTTAGATGTTAATTTTTCTTTATGTTTATACATATCTTTTTTAAGTTTTGAGTATTCTTCTTTATTAGATTTATTGTCTTTCTTCTTTAATTTTTGTTTTTTGATAGTATTGTCCATATCGATATTAGAAGTATTAGCTACTTTAGTTGCAGTAGATTCTAAATCTTCTTCTATCATATCATCTACTTCTTCATTTTGAAATTCATTATCTAGTTCAATAATCATTTCATCAGTAAGTTCATCATTTTCGTTAGTAATATCAAAACCTAAATAATTTAATTTATTGATTACTTCTCCTACACTTTTATTAACATCTAGAGCATATTCTAAAACACTCATCATAGATATCACCTCTTTCTTTAAATATTTAATTTTATCTCTTTATTTTTACTTTTAAATTCTCTATACTTAACTCCACACTCATCAAGCATTTTTTTAGAAGCAATAACACTATCTGTATCTTTATATTTATCAGAAGCATATATTATTTCTTTAATACCAGATTGAATAATAGCTTTTGCACATTCATTACATGGGAATAGTGCCACATATATTTTGCAATTTTTAACAATAGCTGGTGAATTTAAAATGGCATTTAATTCAGCATGACATACATATGCATATTTTGTTTCTAAAAAATTCCCAACTCTTTCCCAACACATACAACTATCATCGTCATAACCTCTTGGCGCACCATTATATCCTGTAGAAATAATTTTGTTATCTTGATTAACAATGCATGCACCAACTTGGGTAGAAGGATCTTTACTTCTTTGAGCTGCTAGGAGTGCAACTCCCATAAAAAATTCATCCCAACTTAAATAATTTTCTCTTTTCACACTACACCTACTATATCATTTTTCTTAAATCATCATAAATACTATCCGGAATATTTACTTCTAATTTTTTTTCTAAAATTTTAGTTTTTCTTGCTTTATCTATTACTTCAATATCTTTTTTTAGATAAGCACCATGTCCATTAGTTTTACCCTTTTCATCAGTTTCAATTACAACATTACCTTCTGGAGTTCTTATTACTCTTAATAATTCCATTTTAGGAAATTTTTCATTTGTAACCGCACAACTTCTCATTGGTGTTTTTCTTGGTTTCATTTTTACCAACTCCCTTATTTTATAGTAATTCCAACATCGTCTCCTAATTGTTCTTTAGTTTTAACATCAATTTTATAATGAGTTAGACGACTTGCTAGAACAACATTTTGTCCTTTTTTACCAATCGCTAGAGAAAGATTACTTTCATCAGCTATTGCCATACATTCACGGTTTTTTTCATCAGTAATAATTACTGTTATATCTTTAGCAGGCGCTAAAGCATTTTGAATAAATATGCTAGGATCTTTGTCATATAATACTAAATCTACTTTTTCACCATTTAATTCTTTAATAATATTAGCAATTCTACTTCCTCTTTCTCCGATACAAGCCCCAATTGCGTCTACTTTATCATTAGTAGAATATACTGCTACTTTACTTCTTTCACCCGGAACACGAGCTACACCTTGTAAAATGATTGTTCCATCAGAAAGTTCTGGAATTTCAACTTCAAATAATCTTTTTACAAATCCATAGTGTTTTCTAGATAGTAACACAGTAATTGATTTTTGGCTTGCGTTAACTTTACTAACGTAAGCTTTAATTGATGATCCCATTTCTACTTTTTCATCACCAATTAATTCTGATTTAGGTAAAATTCCCATTGTTCTACCTAAATCGATAAGATAGTTTTGTTCATCTTCCATTGATACTATACCAACTACTAATTCATCTTGTTTATCTTTATATTCATTTAACAAACTTTCTTTTTCAGCTTCTTTTACTTTTTGAATAATAACTTGTTTTGCTGTTGCAGCTGCAACTCTACCAAAGTCTTTTGGTGTTACTTCTTCTTCAATTGTTTCTCCAACTTCAATATCTTTAACTCTTTCTTTGGCTTCTGATAGTAAGATTTCTGTATCTTCATCAAAATCATCATAGTCATCTTCTACAACTGTATATACACTAAATACTTTAATATCACCAGTATCTTTATTAATATCTACTCTAACGTTTGTTAATGAATTAAAGTTCTTTTTATAAGCTGTAGAAAGCGCTAGTTCCATAGCTTCATAAATTGTATCTTTACTAATTTGTTTTTCTTCTGCTAAATTATCTAATGCTTTTATAAATGCTTTTGCGTCCATTTTAATTACCTCCTTTTGAACATACATCTAAAATATAGTTTTCTATTTCTAAATTATGACTATCTAATATTGGATTAATAATATTTGTAGCTTTTATACAAGTATCTAAATCTACTCCTTTGTTAGTATCAATTATAATTCTTAAAAAATAATTTCCATCTTCTTTTTCGTAAGTAACTTCTACTACATCGATTTCTTCATTTTTTAATGGTTCAGTTACTAATTCTTTTACTGTGTCAGTTATATTCATGACTACCTCCTATAAATAATATTTAAAGAGTGGGTTTGTCCCACTCCTTGTTGCAAATATATTCTAACACAATTTCTTTATTTTGTATATCTTTTTTTACATTTTTATCTTAGTTACGTAATAATATGTATTAATTAATTATCTATTTCTAAATCCCTAAATAATTCATCAATATTTCTATAACACTTTGTTTTTACTTCACCAGAAGCGATTTTTTCTGCTTCATCTAATGCTTCTAATAATTCCTTATTTGGTTTGTGTCTTAAATTACACTTTTCACATAA
Source organism: Bacilli bacterium (assembly GCA_045545595.1). Classification (GTDB taxonomy): domain Bacteria; phylum Bacillota_I; class Bacilli_A; order RF39; family UBA660; genus SIG205. The sequence goes on along the minus strand of JAZQBG010000029.1, from coordinate 63,389 downwards.
ATTATTTGTATTATCATCTGATTTTTCCATTAATATCATCTCCAATATTATAATATCACATTTAATATCCTTATTTACACTAATCTCACTTATTTTTACTTTATAATGATAAATTTTTAGTTGTTGTGTTATAATTGTTATTAGAATGAGGGTGTGAAAATGAAAATAAATGAAAAGATAAAAAAAATAATTATTGGTTCAATATTTTTTGTATTATTTTTTGTTTTTAATAGTTTAGTAACACTATTATTAAATTATTTAGGAATTAATTTATCATCGTTACCAATTATTCCAAGACAAATTATTTCTATACTAATTTCACTTATATTACCTACAATAATGTTTATAGTATATAGAAAAGATTTAATTGGAGATTTAAAAAAAATCAAAGATAATTATAGAAAATACATAGAAGTTACTGTTTTAGCCTATACTATAGGTATGATACTTATGGCTGTATCAAATTTAGTAATTCAATTAGGCTTTAGTCAAGGGATTGCGGCAAATGAACAAGGAGTTAGAGATTTACTTGGAACTTTACCTATTTATATGACAGTTAGTGCTTGTCTTATTGGTCCATTTGAAGAGGAAATGTTATTTAGAAAAATATTTAGAGATATGATTTATAATAAAGTTTTGTTTGTAATAGTCTCTGGTTTAGTTTTTGGATTATTACACGTTGTTGGAGTTGGCAGTACACTTGTAGAAATGTTATATTTTATTCCTTATGGTATTCTAGGTGGTACATTTGCCTATATGTATACTAAAACTGATAATATTTGGATACCGATTTTAGTACACATTATACATAATACTTTCCTAGTAACAATACAATTAATTGCGGTGATGTAAATGAGAAAGAGATCTGATAAATATAAAAAAAATAAATTAAAGGTATTTCTTAAGTTTTTGCTGATTTTATTTCTCATTTGCTTATTAATACTAGTTTGGGCTAGATTTATAAGTACTAATGGTCTTAGAGTTAATGAAATAAAAATAGTAGATGAAAGATTACCCCAATCATTTCATGGATTTAAAATAGTGCATTTTTCCGATGTGCATTATGGAAAAACAATAAACAAAAAGAGCTTAGAAAAGATAGTAGAAAGAATTAATTTAATCGAACCTGATTTGGTTTTATTTACTGGTGATTTAATTGATAAAGATATTGAAATTACTGATAAAACAATTGAAGAATTAACCGAAACTTTATCTAAAATAGATGCTAGTCATGGTAAATATACAGTTAAAGGAAATCACGATTATACATCAGATTCATTTATAGAAATAATGCAAAATAGTGAATTTAATATATTAGAAAATAGTTATGACTTAGTATATAATGATATAAATGAATATATATATTTAGGGGGATTAAGTAGTAGTATTAAAACAGAAATTGATTATGAAAAAGCTTTAGAATATTTCAACCAAGAAAACGTTAATAAAGATGTATATTCTATTATGTTACTTCATGAACCTGATAATATTGATAAACTATTAGAATATAGAAATGTAGATTTAGCTCTTGCTGGTCATTCCCATGGAGGACAAGTGAGACTTCCATTTGTTGGTGGAATTGTAAAAAATAAAGATGCAGAAAAATATTCCGAAGATTATTATAAAATTAATGACACAGAGTTATATGTATCATTTGGACTTGGAACGACAACATATCCGTTTAGATTTATGAATAAACCTTCAATAAATTTTTATAGATTATATAATAGATAAACCTCATAGGTATAATTACCCATGAGGTTTTTGATTTTTGTGAAATTTTTGTTGTTATCTTGATGTAAACTAATAATTATGATATAATTAACATATGGAAATACTAACTGTTGAGTACTTGCCCACTTCTTAGGAAGGAGGCTTGATATTATGAAGAAAAAGGAATTGTTAATCTCATTTCTAATATTAATTATCATTTTATTAATAGTCTCTTTGATGATTCTATGTATAAAAAAATAGTACTCAATCTAACGATTAAGTACTAAATCTTGATTAAGTACAACTTAATTATAGGTAAGTACTCAACACGGAAAAGTTAAGTATTTCCCTTTTTTATTTTATGCAAGTTTCCTTGACATATTCAGTTTAACACAAAAACGAACTTTTAGCAAGTTCGTTTAATCCATATTATGATAGATATCTCCTACATCATCGATATCTTCTAATGCTTCAATTAATCTTTCAACTTTTTCTCTTACTTCATCTGTTACTTCAATATTATTATCAGCAACATAAGTTACTTCACTTGTTATATATTCAGTAACACCTGCATTAGTTAGAGCTTCTTTAACACTTAAGAAATCTTCTGGTTCGGTTTCTATTTCGTACATATCTTCTTCTACTCTGAAATCTAATGCACCATTATCTAGTGCGATCATCATCATTTCATCTTCATCATATGAGTTAGGTATAACAATTACACCTTTTCTTTTAAACATATATGATACACTACCATCTGTTCCTAAGTTTCCACCACGTTTAGTGAATGCTGCTCTAACGAAAGAAGCTGTTCTATTTCTATTGTCAGTTAAACAATCAACCATAAATGCAATTCCACCTGGTCCATAACCTTCATAACGAATTGCTTCATAGTTTTCTCCATTACCTGCACCTTTTGCTTTATCTATTGCTTTTTGAATATTATCTTTAGGCATGTTTTGGCTTCTTGCTTTTTCTATAACCATTCTAAGTGCGGCATTATTGATTGGATCTGGATCTCCATTACTAGCTGCTACATATATTTCTTTTGCTAATCTTTGGAAAACCTTACCACGTGCTGCGTCATTTTCTCCTTTTTTTCTTTTTATTGTTGCCCATTTACTATGTCCTGACATAATTTCACCTCGCACACTATTATATAAAATATTATTTAATTTGTCTAATATTTATACTATTTTTGTATATTTGTTTCTACATATTCTAATAATTTTAAGAATAATCTTATAAATAAGTCATCAATCTTCTGTTTCTTTAGTTTTCTAATTTCAATACGTTTTTTCTTAATTGGCAGACTACCAAACATAATTGCATTTATCTGTTCTTTTACTGTGGTTTCAATTGGAATATCAGAAATAATTGAGTCAATATCTTCATTTATCAAGTTAACTGCATCTATTTCGATATCTTTACCTTTACAATTGATTGTTAATTGTCCTATTGTAGGCACATCATTAACTTCCACTACAAAGTCTGTATCTTCTACATAACTTTTTGGAACAACTTCTTTATCATTAACGTAAACAATTACATCGTTTGCTTGTTTAACATTTCTAAATCGTACTTTATAGTTTCTCTTATCAGGTACTATTCCTGTTTTACCTTCAAGTGGTCTAATAATTACAGTATAATTACTTTCTCTATAGTTATAGTCAATAGAAGTAACTAGGTAGTATCCATCCTTATAAAGAGTTGTAATACCATCATCTTCATATAAGTAATAAGTATTATTTTTACCAGGGAAAATTTGTATTTCTAAATTTTCTGGTACTTTAGTACTGTTAATGTTATTATTCAAAGCCATTGGAATAATTGTACCTGCACGTGCAAATACCGGATAATCTTCATCCTTATAGAACGAAACATAATCTCTACCACCAGGAAATTTTTTACCGGTTGAAAAATCATACCAAACTCCTTCTGGCAAGTAAAATCTATGAATTACTCTATTCATAATGGCTTCTTTTTTCATTGTTATTGGTGCAACTAAAAGTTCTGATCCAAAATAATACTCATTACGTGCTTTAGCATCATCATACATTTCTGGAACATCATAATAAAGAGGTTTTATTAATGGAGTCCCTGATTTATGATTTTTATACCCTTCTGAATATATATACGGTATTAATCTATGTCTTAGTTGTAAATAATCTCTAGCTATTTCCATAGTCTTATAATCTTGTTTCCAAGGTTCTTTTTTATAATATCTTCCATCTTGTGATGAAAATCTAAGGATTGGAGAAAAAACTCCAAATTGAATATATCTTAAATATAATTCACTATCTTCGATACCTCTATGAAATCCACCGATATCATGACTCCACCATGCAATTCCTGAGTTAGTTGCAGAGGCGTTATAGAATGGCAAATTCTTAAGAGTGTTCCAGCTAGTTATTGTTCTGCCTGAATAACATATAGGATATCTATGAGGTGCGATTTTAGAATTTCTAGATAGAATCATAGGTCTTTTATGTTCAATTCTTTCTACATCCATTGTGTGGTAATGGTTAAGTAAGAATAAATTATTTAAATTTCTATTATTAGGTTTATAATCTATCCAAAAGAAATCTACTCCATAATTTTCAATTATATGAATAAATAACTTTAAATACACATCTACCCACCTAGGATTAGTTGGATTAAAAGCTATAATATCTTCTGTAATACCTAAATACTTACTAGCCTTGTCAAAGTTAAATTCTTCTCTATGTATACCTTCACTAGGATCAACATTAACTCCTACTACTATATCATTTGAATGAATGTATTTAATTAATTCTTTAGGATTATGTAATAATTCATTATTAAAAGTAAAACCACTATCTAGTTTTATTCCGTTGTATTCTCTTTCAAAATGCCATGGTTTATCAAATAGAAATATTGATATAGGAATACTTTCTTTTTTAAATCTTTCAATTGTTGTTATTACATCATTATTAGTATATTTTTGATTTTTACTCCACCAGTTACCCAATGCATACCTTGGTATCATTGTTGGATTTGAAGTAAGTGTATAATAATCTTTTAAACATTGTCCAAAATCTTTACGATATGCGAATAGATATATATCTATTGATTTGTTAGGTTTTGATACTAAATCTCCGGTTTCCTCAAAAATCATACTATTTGAATCATCTATAGAAGCAAATCCATCTGCAGAATAAAGTCCGTTATCTAATTTTATATTACCTTCAAAATCATCTAGTGATACATTACTTCCACCATAATTTCTAACTTCAGGATGTCCATAATACCATACTCTATCTGCATTTTCCAAGGTTACTCTTAAATATGCTCCTGGATATGTTTTAGGTCCAAGAAAAGGTCTTTCTTTTTGATATTCTACTTTAAAATATTTAGTAGTTATTTCTAAATACTTATCATCTTGTTTAACACTAAAGTCACACTTTGGAAAATCTCTATTCCAAGCAAAAGATGTAATACTATCTACAAACTCTCCTGTTTCACTGTATTCAAATCTTATAAGCCTTTCAGTAAGAATAGTAAATCTATATTTTTTACCTTGAAGAACATTTCCCTCATTAGCTTTTCCATTACTCATATCAAAACGAAACTGTTTGCCTAGTTCATACATAGTATCACCTCTTTTCCCTTTTTATCTATTTTATTTTTGTATTGCATTTACAGTTATTTTTCCTTCAAATGTACTGCTTTGCAATGTGTTTTGTGGATTGCCGCTTTCTTCTATCCATATATATAATTTATAACTTTTAGATGTATCTATCTCAACATTATTAATAAGTTTTATTTCACTAATAGTAACATTATCAGTATTTATAACTTTATTAGTTGCGTCATAAAAACTACTTTCTACTAGTTTTACATTATCACTATACAATGACCATTTAAAATTAGAATCATTTAGTCCAGTACTCATAGTAATATTTGTTAGACTAATTTCTGCAATAATTGGGCCAGTACTAGTATTTGTTATAGTAAATGGTAATTCTGCAGCCTTAGTTGTCACTTCAGTGCTAGGAATTGGAACAATATTATCAGCACGTAATATTGCATTATTAGCAACTTCTATATCATATGTAGCAGTTGTAACAGTTTCTGTTGTCGTATCGCTTTTCGCACTAAAATACGCATAAGTTCTACCTACACCAAACACTATAAGTGCAAGTACTAACGCAAAGAATATTTTTTTATCTGTATCTATTTTAGCTTCTACCATATCAACACTCACCTATTCTATTATTAATTTTATCATTGTTTAATATTTATTTCAATAATTATAAATTTATTTGACAATAAAATATAATTAATTGTAAAAAAGAATTGGATGGTCTTCCAATTCTAAAATCTTGCTTTACTTTCGAAATTAATATCATGAATTTGAATTTTTGGATTTGACGTAAGAACAAACATAAATATATCTGCCACATCATTTGCCGTCATCAATTTAGTTTTATCAACTTGCCTATTACCCCAAAATGGTGTATCAATTCCACCAGGATTAATAGTTGTTACTCTTATATCTTCACTACCCACTTGCAATAATAATCCTTTAGAAAACATATTTACAGCTGCTTTTGCTGTACAATATATTGGCGCATTAGGATTTGCAGTATGTGCAGCCATACTTCCTGTGTTGATAATAATTGATGGTTTTGATGCATGTTTAACAAAGTGTTTTGATGCAAGGAATGTTCCTTTTACGTTTACATCTATCATAGTATCATAATCTTCTACACTAGTTTCTGGAATTTTAGCTGGTATTGATAATCCAGCAAGGTTTACAAGAGCATGAAATTCACCGTTTAGTTTATATGATTCTTCTAAAAATAGTTCAACTTCTTTTTCATTTGTAATATCGAAAGATTTATGATATATATTTTCACTAGAAATTTTTGAAACAAGTGAATTTAATTTTTCACTATTCTTGGAGCAAATAGAAAGTTTAGCTCCTTGTTGTATTAATCTTTCACATAGAACTTCTCCTATTCCTCCAGCTGCGCCTGTTATAACTACATGTTTATCTTTATAGTTTATCATTTTATTACCTCCCTGTTATTTATTAAAATCAGACCATATCCAATTTCTAATTTCTGGTAAATCTTCACCATATTCTTTTATATATTGTTTATGTTCAACTAATTTATCTTTACACCATTGATTTAATGCGGAACCTCTATTACCTAATTGTGGCAAATATTTTAATGCGTCACGCACAAGATTAAATCTATCGATTTTATTTTGTACTCTCATATCAAATGGCGTTGTAATTGTACCTTCTTCAACATATCCTTTAACGTGTAAATTTGTATTAGTTCTTTTATATGTTAATTGATGTATTAAATTAGGATATCCATGGAATGCAAATATGATTGGTTTATCTTTAGTGAAAATCATATCATAATCTAAATCGCTAAGTCCATGTGGATGTTCCACGTTAGATTGTAATCTCATCAAGTCCACAACATTTACTACTCTAATTTTTAAATCTTTAAAATTACTTCTTAATATAGATGTTGCTGCAAGAACTTCTAATGTTGGTGTATCTCCTGCACACGCCATGATAATATCAGGTTCTGACATTTCGTCATTACTTGCCCATTTCCAAACCCCTATACCTTGTGTACAGTGTTTAACTGCTTCATCCATATTTAACCATTGTGGTCTTGGATGTTTTGATGCTACTATTGCATTTATATAGTTTTTACTTTTAATACAATGGTCAAAACATGATAATAAACAGTTAGCATCCGGTGGTAAATATATTCTAATTGTATCTGCTTTTTTAGTAACTAGATGATTTAAGAAACCTGGGTCTTGATGTGTATAACCATTATGATCTTGTTGCCATACGTGTGATGTTAGAATATAATTTAGTGAAGATATTTCTTCTCTCCATGGTAATTCTTTAGTCACTTTCAACCATTTTGCATGTTGGCTAGTCATTGAATCAATTATTCTAATAAATGCTTCATAACTACTAAAGAATCCATGTCTACCAGTTAATAGATAGCCTTCTAATAATCCTTCACATATATGTTCAGATAATATTGAATCTACTACTGCTCCATTTTTATTTAAGAATTCATCAGTTTTTAAAATTTCAGCATTCCACTGTCTATTTGTTTTTTCAAATACTGCATTTAGCCTATTAGATAATGTTTCATCCGGTGCGAATGCTCTAAAGTTTTTATTATCTTTATTTAACTCAATAACATCTCTTACGTATTTACCAAGTTCAATCATATCTTGAGCAATAACTGTGCCTGGTTTTGTAACTTTAACTTTATATTTTTTGAAATCAGGAAGTCTCAATTCTTTTAGCAATAATCCTCCATTAGCATGTGGATTAGCACCCATCCTTCTATCTCCTGTTGGAACTAATTCTTTTAATTCTGGAATTAGTTTACCATTATTATCAAATAATTCATCAACATTGTAACTTTTTAACCATTTATTTAATAATGATAAGTTCTTTGGATTATTTTTATTTAAAACAACAGGAACTTGATGAGCTCTGAAACTATTTTCTATTATTTTTCCTTCTACTACTTTAGGACCTGTCCATCCTTTTGGAGTCTCTAAAATAATCATTGGATATTTAGTGTCTTTACCATTTTTAATTTCTTTTATCTCTTCAATAATAGTATCTAATGTTTTTGCCATATCATCATGAATGTTACTATTTTCTTGTAATTTAACTATGTATGGTTTCCAACCACATCCTTCAAAATATTTTATTTTTTCTTCATCGCTTATTCTGGAAAAAATTGTTGGATTAGCAATTTTATATCCATTTAGATGTAATATTGGTAACACAACTCCATCAGTAGTTGGATTTATAAGTTTATTTAAGTGCCATGAAGCAGCTAGTGGTCCAGTTTCTGCTTCACCATCACCTACAACACATGCAGCAATTAAATCAGGGTTATCAAGAACTGCTCCAAATGCATGAACAAGACTATAACCAAGTTCTCCACCTTCGTTAATTGAACCTGGAGTTTCAGGTGCGACATGACTAGATACTCCACCTGGGAAGCTAAATTGTTTACATAATTTTTTTAATCCTTCTTCGTCTTCTGTAATGTTGGGATATACTTCACTATAAGTACCTTCTAAATAAGTATTCGCAACCATTGCTTGTCCACCATGTCCTGGTCCGGAAATATATATCATATTTAAATCATATTTTTTAATTATACGATTAAGATGCAGATATACAAAATTTTGGCCTGGCGCAGTACCCCAATGTCCTACTACATTTGGTTTAATATCATTGATAGTTAATTTTCTTCTTAGTAATGGATTGTCTAATAAATATAGTTGCGCAACTGATAAATAGTTAGTTGCTCTAAAAAACATATCCATTTTTCTTAATAAATCTTTTTCTAAATAAGTCTCATTCATGTTATCACCTTTTCTATTGTTAATATGATTATAACATTATTTTAAAAAATTATACATAATAAATTTAAATATTAGTAATAAGTTGCATTCATTAATTAAATACTTTACAATTATATGTGAGGAAGATATTATGAATAATTTGTTGAAAAAATGTGAGTTATGTCCAAGAGCATGTGGAATAAATAGATATGAAACACAAGGTTTTTGTGGCGCAAATGACAAAATAAAAATTGCTAGAGCATCTCTACATTTTTGGGAAGAACCATGTATATCTGGTGAAAGTGGGTCTGGTACTATATTTTTTTCTTACTGTAATTTAAAGTGTATTTATTGTCAGAATTATGATATTAGTACTAATAATTATGGTAAAGAAATTACAATACAAAGATTAAGTGAAATAATGTTAGAACTACAAGAAAAGCGAGCAAACAATATTAATCTAGTTACACCTACTCATTATGTTCCACAAATAATTGATGCTATTAGGTTGGCCCAAAATAAAGGATTAAATATTCCAATAGTTTATAATACAAGTGGATATGAAAAAAAAGAAACTATAAAAATGTTAAATGGTTATGTTGACATATATTTAACTGATATGAAGTATTACGATGATAAGTATGCTATAGAATATTCAAAAGCAAAAGATTATTTCAAATATGCATCTGATTCACTTAATGAAATGTATAATCAAGTTGGTAATCCCATGTTTGATGAACATGGCATAATGAAAAAAGGAATTATTGTTAGGCACTTAATTTTACCTGGATTAGTTAACGATTCTAAAAAGATAATTCATTACTTATATAACACTTACAAAGATAATATTTTCATAAGTATTATGAATCAATATACAGCACTTGAAAATGTTAGAAATCATAAAATTTTAAATAGAACTATTACAAAGAAAGAATATGATGAGGTTATTGATTATGCTATTAGTATAGGAATAGAAAATGCATTTATCCAAGAAGGAGAAACACAAAAAGAAAGTTTTATACCTAAGTTTAATAACGAAGGGATTTAACTTTCTTTTTTTCTTTTTTCTTATTTATAGTTTTAAAGTATAGTTTCAGTTGATCTAAACTAAAATTATATGTAGAACTTAGTGGTTTATAATCATAAAAATCTGAAAAATCATCTATATATCTTTCAAAGTCACTAATATTTATATCCATAAGTGATTGAAACATAATAATTGATTTTAATGTAATATATGAATTAAATAACACATTAGAATCAATATTATCGTTATTTTCTAACACATCTTTAACTATTTTATAATACTGTTTGTGAAGCAACTGTTCTTTTATAATACTATTTATAAATTTAAAATTTTGTTCTTCAAATTCTAATAAACAATAATATGCATTTGTATCATAGTTTTTATATTTGAAAGAACTTGGTATACCTTTAAAAAACGGAAGATAGTTTGCCTTAAATGTTTTTGCTTTTAATATAATATTATTTAATGAATAATTTTCCATTAAATTTTGTATTTCTAATTTAGCTTTTTTATAATTTTCTGTATCGTAATTATTTTCTAAATTTTCAAAAAATTCAAGTTCATTATAAAAATTATTATCTTGTCTATATATATGAATAAACATTTGTTGTTTTATATTATTAAAGTTTTCTGATTTTTGTTTTGCCATGTTGAACCACCTCTAAATCAAGATAATATTTTACCATATAATTTGCACATTAGTCAAAGAAAGACCAATATAATTATTGGCCTTTTTCAAAATCACAATTAACGCATTTTATTTTTTTGCTTTTTGCAACTAATATTCCATTGCATTCTGGGCAATAACTACCAGTTGGTTTATCCCACAATGCATAATTACAGCTTGGATAATTATTACATCCATAGAAAAGTTTTCCTTTTTTAGTTTTCTTTTCTACAATTTTACCTTCGCATATTGGACAATCTATAATTTCTATTATCTTTTTTTCATCTTGTTTTATATATTTACAGTTAGGATAATTACTACATGCTACAAATTCTCCATATTTACCTTTTCTTTTTACTAGTGGATTGCCACATTCTGGACACATTTCACCAGTTTCTTCAGGGGCTTTCTTTTCCATTTTATCAAAGGCATTTTCTACTAACGGTTCAAACTCATTAAAGAATTCCTCTATAAGTTCATACCAAACTAAATCTCCTTCTGCAATTTCATCTAATTCTTCTTCCATATTTGCAGTATATTTAACGTTTATTATGCTAGAGAAAAATTCTTGTAATTTATCAGTAATTTCAAATCCCACTTCAGTTGGATGGAATTTTTTATCCACCATATCCACATAGTTTCTTTCCCTTAATGTTTCAACTATTTTAGCATATGTACTTGGTCTACCAATTCCTAATTCTTCTAATTCTTTAATTAATTTAGCTTCAGTATAACGTGCAGGTGGTTTAGTATGATGAAGACTTGATTCAATTTTTTCTGCTACTACTACTTTTGAATTATATTTATCAAATGGTGGTAAAATTTTATCTTCACTATCTTCATATTCTTTATATACTTTTAAATACCCGTCGTATACTAACACTTGACCTGTTGTTTTAAATTTATAATCATTGTTATCTAGTATAACTGTAGTTTGTTCAACTGCTGCATCTTTCATTAATGAAGCTAAAGCTCTAAAGTAAATCAATTTATATAATTTATATTCATCATCACTTAAATAAGGTTTAACACTTTCAGGTGTTCTTTTGATACTAGTTGGTCTAATAGCTTCGTGAGCATCTTGTACATTTTCTTTTTTCTTACTTTGTTTAGGATATCCAATATATTCTTTACCATAGTTTTCTTCAATATAATGGAATGTACTACCAACAAATTCATCAGATAAACGAATAGAGTCAGTTCTCATGTATGTAATTAACCCTACTGTTTCATCAGCTAAGTCTACCCCTTCATATAACTTTTGAGCAATTCTCATAGTTTTACTTGCATTGAAATATAGTTTTGATGAAGCTTCTTGTTGAAGACTACTTGTTATAAAAGGTGCTTTAGACTTTTTAGCTTTTTTCTTAGTTTCTATATTTTCTATAGTAAACGCTTTAGATAATTCACCTAAAATTCTATTAGCTTCTTCTTCTGTTTTAATTTCAATTTCTTCATCTTTATATTTTTCTAATTTAGCTCCGAATTCTTTAAAGAATGCATCAATTTCATAATAATCTTCTATTACAAATTTTTCAATTTCTCTTTCTTTATCTACTATAAGTTTAAGTGCAACACTTTGTACTCTACCAGCAGATTTACCACCTGTTTTAGATTGCATTAATTTACTTAATCTAAATCCGATTATTCTATCTAGAATTCTTCTAGCCTCTTGGCTATTAACCATTTTCATATCTATTTTTCTAGTATGATTGAATGCTTCTGTTACTGTATTTTTAGTAATTTCATTAAACACTACTCTTTCATATTCAGATTCTTTTAATCCTAAAGCATCATATAAGTGCCATGAAATTGCTTCTCCTTCACGGTCAGGGTCACTTGCTAGATAAACTTTATCTGCTGCTTTAGCGTCTTTCTTTAAATCTGTAATTACTTTTGCTTTACCAGTAATATTGATATAGTTTGGTTTGAAATGATTTTCTATATCTACTCCTAAACCAAATTTACCAGATGTTGCTAAATCTCTAATATGTCCTTTACTAGATACAACTTTATAATCACTACCTAAATATTTTTCAATAGTTTTACTTTTAGATGGAGATTCCACTATCACTAAATTTTTCGCCATGTACACCATTCCTTTTTTCTATTACTAATTATATACATTTTTTTTGTGACTTTGTCAACTTTTTAATCAAAAAAACAAAAGAAGTCATATGTCGACCCCCTAATTTCTTTGTTTACTATATTTCATAATTTAATAATTCTTCACATATTTGTTCATATAAATCTTGCTCATGTTTAATAGTATCAATCAAGAACATTTTATCATTTTCATATTCTTTTAACCCTCTCATATAATAAGGTTTATCATCATCTAATATGATAAATGGCATAATATTATTTTTTAAACATTCTTTAAACATTATAATTCTACCAACACGACCATTCCCATCTCCAAAAGGGTGTATTCTTTCAAACATAAAGTGGAAATCGACTATATCTTCTAAAGTAATATTAGTTCTAGCAGTATATTCTTTTAATAATTTTTCTATTTCTGCTTCTACATCTTCTGGAGCAGTAGTATTAATAATATTAACTACACCTATCATGTTTGGAACAATTTTAAATCCACCAACATTATATCTAGGATTTTCTTCATCACTAGTGTTTCTTTTTAATATCTTATTCATCTCGATTATCATATCTTTAGTTAATGGTTTATCAACTATATCCAACATATAATCAAATAATTTAAAATGATTTTTAGATTCAGTTAAATCATCTAATTTAATTAAATCGTCACTTTTAGGAATAAAAGAAGATGTATCAAAAATAGCTTCTGTTTGATCACTAGTTAATCTACTACCTTCAATTTTATTTGAATTATAAGAAAAATTAACTTGTGAATAATGATATATATTACCTTTAAACTTAGATTCTTTTTGTTTAATTAATTCGTTTTTTATTTTCTTTACATTCATTATTTACATGTCCTTTCGTATTGTTTATTATTTGGTAAAGACTTTACCCATTTCAATAATTTATCATTTGCCTCTTTTATTTCTATATATATATCATTCCAGTCTTTTCTTTTTTCGTCATTATAAAAACAAATTTCCATTGAAATAACATAATGATCAATATTATCATTATCAACTTTATGAAACCCTTGAGGCAAATTACTAAAGCTATAATCATCATCAAACATTATATAAATAGAAGTATATGTAGATGGCATAATAATATCATAATTATCTTTTTTTTGATTCACTATATATCCAAGATTTTTTAGTTCAAACTCATCACCATTTTTAACGTTATATAATTCATATAATCTAGGATCTTTTACGTGTCCGGAACAACAATATTTTGTATGATATCCTTTTTTATTTAATATTGATATTGTCTCTGCAATATCTTCATCTACTTCAAATACATTATCTACTATTTCAAAAGTTTCTTTATCTATATATTTATGATTCATAATTTACATCTCACAATCTATATTCATTGTATCATACAAAAAGATATTTGTTATCAAAAAATAATATTCTTCATCAAATTCATTAAAATATATAGTCAAAAAAATAAGAGAAAAATTTTCTCTTATCCGTTATAAATTCCATGAATTTTTTGTCTTTCAGTTTCAGTTAAATTATCTAATTCCCATTCATCATCTTCTTTTGTTAAAGTTAATTGTAGTGTATAAGTTACTTTATCCTTTGAATCTTCCATTTTATCTAATTTATAATTAGTATATTTTTCTTGTGAATAAGTTCCTGTATCATCATTAAATTCATCTCTATTATTAGTTAGATAGTCTTCAGATTCAGCGATGGATTTTGCTAAATCTATTACTTGTATTTCTACTTCTACAGTTGCGTTATTTCCATCCACTTTTTCTTCTTTAATTTCATAGGTTAAATTTTTATATTGTTTTTCTAATAATTTTCTATATCTATCTTGTTGTTCGGTAGTTAAGTTTTTTTCACTAGCTAAAACATTATTTAAATCTTCTAACACATCTTCATCAATTGATTGATATTTACCCATTAATTCTTCAACTTTTTTAGTTGGAGTATTGCCTACATTATCACAGGCGGTTGTAAAAATTAATAAAAATCCTAAAAATATATATAATATTTTTTTCATAAAAAAATTCCTCCTCATTACTAATATGAGAAAGAATTTGTTTTTTATACATTTTAACCATTTATTAACTTTAGTAGTTCTTCTTTAATTAAATCCATTGCAGCTTTTGGATTAGCTTTTCCTCTTGTTTTTTTCATAACCTGTCCTACAAAGAAGTCTACTGTTCTACCTCTTTCTGGATCATAACTTTTAGCAAGTTCTATATTTTCATCTATTACTTCTTTAATAACAGCTAATATTTCATCAGTATTAGTTATTTGTTCCATATTATTTTCTTTAATAACTACTGATGGCTTTTTATTTTCTTCTATACATTTATTAAATACATCTTTTGCTTGTTTTGAAGATATGGTACCTTTATTTACAAATTCGAGTAACTCTACTAAATCCACTTCTTTAAAACTTAATTCATTAATATTTATTTCCATTTTATTAACTATTCCTAATATTCTAGTTGTAATAAAATTAGCTGCTGATTTAGGTTCAATTCCCATTTTTATTACGTTTTCAAAATATTTAGCAACCTCCACTGTTTTAGTTAATGTAGTTGAATCTACAAAGCTTAAACCATATTCATTCATATATCTATTAACTTTTTCAAATTGTAATTCTGGTATAGTTTGTTTTACTTCATTAATTAATGTATCAGTAATTCTATATGGTGGAATATTTGGCTCAACATAATATTTATAATCTACACCTTCCACTTTATCTCTCATTCTAATAGTTGTATTACTAGCCTCATCGTATCTTCTTGTTTCCATTAGTATTTCTTCATTATTTTCTAATGCTTTAACTTGTCTATTTACTTCACAAATAATAGCTTCTTTTACACTATTAAATGAGTTAATATTTTTCATTTCTACTTTAGTTCCTAACTCTTTTGAATTTTTAGGCGCAATAGAAACATTTACATCACATCTCATTTGTCCCATATCAGTTCTAGCTTCACTAACATTAGTATACCTAAATATTCTTCTTAATGATTCTAGGAAAGCTAAAGCTTCCTCTACACTATGCATACATGGTTCAGTAACTGTTTCTAAAAGTGGAACACCAGCTCTATTATAATCTATTAATGAATAACTATCATAATGGTCAAGACTAGCAGTATCTTCTTCTAGATGTATATCATGTATAAATACTCTTTTAACTTCTTCGCCTACAAAGATATCTAAATATCCATCTGTTCCAACTGGATTATGAGATTGAGTAATTTGATAACCTTTAGGTAAATCTGGATAATAATAGTTTTTTCTATCAAAATACATATATTTTGGAGTTTTACAATTAAGCGCTAGAGCCATCATAATTGATTTTCTTACTCCTTCGTAATTTACTATTGGTAAAATACCAGGAAATGCTAAATCTATTTCATTAATATTTGAATTAGGGATTTCATTATAATTATTAGGTGAATCAGAAAACATTTTTGATGTTGTATTTACTTCACAATGAACTTCAAGTCCAATTGTTACATCATATTTATCTAACATTACTATCACCTCTTGCTACTTGTCCTTTATATTCCATTGTACTTTCTAATGCATATGCAATATTAAGTACATCTAAATCATTTTTTACTGCTCCAGTAATTGATAATCCAATTGGCATATTATTAACAAAACCACAAGGGATAGTTATACTAGGAAATCCCCCAAAGTTAGCTATAGCTAGATGGTTATCAAATAAATATCTATCTGATAATTTATCTAATGTTTCTGATTTAAATGTTGGCGCTATACTTAGTGTTGCTGGTAAAATAAGACCATCGTAAGTTTTAAATAACTCAGTTATCTTTTCTACTATTAATCTTCTAATTCTTCCAGCATTTAAAAATAGTTTTTCTTGATTCTCTTTTTGTAATATATAACTTCCTAATACAAATCTTCTTTTAATAAGTTCAGAAAAACCTTTTGTTCTAGCACTAAACATTATTTCATTAATTGAATTACCATCACCTCTAGGTCCAAATATTATACCAGTAAGGTTTGAGTTATTACTTGTAGCTTCTGCGCAACTGATTGTAATATATGTTGGGAATATTGCTTTAAGTATTTCTTTATTAATACTTACTTCTTCAACTTCTATACCAAGACTTTTACATTTTTCTAACACTAAATCGAAGTTATTTAGAATTCCATCTAATTCTTCATCCATTCCATCATCATAAATTTCTCTATCTATTAATTCTTTAATGTAGAATAATTTTTTACCTTTAACTTCTCCGTTAATATTTTCATAAAAATTAATATTAGAACTATCTAAAGATGTCATATCTTTTTCATCTTTACCTTTTACTGCATCTAATACTATTCCTACATCTTTAACACTTCTAGTGAAACAACCTACATGGTCCATGCTAGATGCAAAAGCAAATAGTCCAAATCTAGAAATTAATCCATATGTTGGTTTATAACCTACTATACCACCATAACTAGCCGGTTTTCTAATAGAGTCACCTGTATCACTACCAATTGAGTATGGAACTATACCAGCAGCAACTGCAGCTGCTGAACCTGCTGATGATCCACCAATTAGTCTATTAGGATCCCATGGATTTTTAACTGCGCCAGTATGACCTGTAGTACCTGTTCCACCCATGGCTAGTTCATCTAATACAGTTTTACCAATCATGATAGCACCATTATTGTGTAATTTACTAACACTTGTAGCATCAAAGAATGGTACATAGTCTCTTAATATGTTTGATGAAGCAGTTGTAAGTACATCTTTAGTAGAAAAGTTATCTTTTAATGCATATGGTATACCTTTTAATATATTATCTTCTACACCATCTAAATTTTCCAATTTGTTTTTAGCATAATCTTCTGTAATGGTGACAAATGAGTTTAAACTTTCTTGATAGGCTTTAGCTTTTTCAATTGCTTCCTTAGTTAATTCTTCACTTGTAACATTACCTTCATTAAGGTCTTTTCTAATTTCCTCAATAGTCTTTTCTATATACACTTACTCCACCACCTTTGGAACTTTTACTTCAATACCTTCTTTAGAATCAACATTTTTTAATGCATCATCTGTTGTAATAGTTCTAGTAACTTCATCACATCTTAACTCTACATCATCAAGTTCAAATGGAAAGGTCATAGGCTCTAATCCTTCAATTTCATCTATTTCTCCTATCAAATCCATTTGTTTTAAAATAACATCGAATTCTTTTAACAATGTTTCGTATTCAATATCTTCCATATCAAACATTAATTTATTTGCATAATTTTTTAATTGTTCTTTTGTTACCATGAGTCCTCCTTAAAATTCGCAGTTGTTTGGAGTTCTTGGATAAGGGATAACATCTCTTATATTTTCTACACCAGTTAGATAAATAAGTAATCTTTCAAATCCCATACCAAATCCCGAATGAGTACATCCCCCGTATTTTCTTAAATTTAAATACCAATCTAATCCCTCATGTGACATTCCTAGTTCATTCATTCTATTAACTAATTTGTCGTAATCTTCTTCCCTTTGACTACCACCCATCAATTCTCCAGAACCAGGCACTAATAAGTCTACTGCTGCAACTGTTTCATTGTCGTCATTTTGTTTCATATAAAATGCTTTAATATCTTTTGGCCAGTTAGTAAGGAATACTGGTGCTTTAAAGTGTTCTTCAGTTAAATATTTTTCGTGTTCTTTAGCGATATCCTGACCTTGAACTGGTTCATATTCAAAATCCTTACCACTATTTTGTAATATATCAATTGCTTCTTTATGTGTAATTCTAACTGCTTTGTTATTAAGTAATATATTTAATTTATCAATAAGTCCTTTTTCTACAAAGTTATTGAAGAATTCCATTTCTTCTTTTGCATTGTCCATTACATATTTAACTACATATTTAAGCATATCTTCCTCAACATCCATAAGTCCTTCTAAATCACAGAACGCTATTTCTGGTTCAATCATCCAGAATTCACTAGCATGAGTTTTTGTATTAGAGTTTTCTGCTCTAAATGTTGGTCCAAATGTATATATTTTTTTGTATGCCATAGCGTAAGTTTCACCTTCAAGTTGCCCAGTAACTGTAAGTCCTACTTTTTTACCAAAGAAGTCTTTTTTATAATCGATTTCTCCTTCTTTATTTCTAGGTAAGTTATCTAAGTCAAGTGTTGTAACTTTAAACATTTCTCCTGCACCTTCACCATCGTTTGCAGTTATTAATGGTGTATGTACATAAACATATCCTCTATCTTGGAAATACCTATGAATCGCATAAGCAGCTAAACTTCTTACTCTAAATACCGCACTAAATAAGTTAGATCTAGGTCTAAGATATGCTTGTTCTCTTAAAAATTCTCTTGTATGTCTTTTAGGTTGTATTGGATAATCTTCAGGGCAATCACCTTCTAGAATTATTTTAGATACTTGTAATTCTATTTTTTGTCCTTCTTTTGGCGACTCAATTAGTTTTCCATGTACAGTTATCGCACTACCCACACGTAATTTAGTAAGTTCATTAAAATCTTCTAACGTGTTGTCATAAACTAATTGTAATGATTTAAAATAAGTACCATCATTAAAATCAATAAATCCAAATTCTTTTTGCTTTCTTTGGTTTCTTATCCACCCTTGTAATACAATATCTTTATCTAGATATTCTTCGTAACTTTCATAAATTTGTTTTAAATCTTTTATCATTATTATTTCCTCCTTTATAAATAAAAAAACAGCTAATGACAAGGGGCGAATAGTCGCGGTACCACCCTTATTATCATTAACTGATATCTCAACATTTTAACGAAATATATCCGGTTTATCTTACTTAGTTCAGATAAACAACTAGTAGGTGTTCTTTCATATATATTTTTTATTCGTTTCCACATACCACGAACTTTCTGTAAATAAAATATATATTACTTTTCCTCATCAAAGTTTTTAATAACTAATTGATAAAATAATTATATGCTTTTTTATTATTATTGTCAATAAATAGAAATTAATTCATTATAAATCAATTCTAGTCAATATCATATCTGCTATTACAACTTGACTTTTGCTTTTTACTATTTTTAGAAGTTAAAGTTTTTGTTTTATTTTTACTAATTGTTGTATTTCTTTCATCAATGTTTTTTCCTAAATCAGCACTTGTATCTTTTTCATTAGCTAGATAAGCCTTAGTTTCACTAAGTTTGTATACTTTATCACTAATTAATAAATGTTCAAATATTCCTGAATGAAAAAATCCATTTTCAAATGTTAAGGTCATTTTAATAGCGCTTGGAAATGTATAATACATATCATATTTTAAATCACTTAATGATGGAATGTAAACAAATGAATTATTAGAATGAAATGAGCACTTCATTGTATGTCTATGACCACATAATATTAAACTATTTTTAAACATATCATTTAACTTTTTTCTATGTTTACGACATGGCCCACTTAATGGGTGTGTAACTACCAATGTATCATTTTTAATATTTATTTTACCTATTTCATAACCTAAAGAAATAATATCGTGTCTTTTATTTTGAATAATTGTTGATAAATCTATGCCACTATTTTCTATCGTATCATAATCATGATTTCCCAAACATAAAAAATTTAAAATGTTTTTATCATACGGATAAACTTTTAACAAATATTCAATTTGTTTTTCCATAGATTGAAATTTTTTATCTCCTATACCTCTCAACCCATCAATTAAATCACCAGTATTTATTATTATATTTATTCCTTGTTTGTTACAAAATTCATACGCTTTATTTAATAAATCTATTCTTTCAAGTTCATCTGATATATGTAAATCCGAAATTAGTAATGCCTCAAATATTGTATCATCTTTTGTGGTTAAAATGGCCGGTGTTTCATCAATAATTTTATTTACTAATTGATATGTTATATCACCATTATAATAATATTTTCTTTCAATGTTAAATCCTTGGTTTTTTAACAAATTTAATCTATGATACAATTGTTTGTTAGAGAGTCCAGTAAGTTCCATTAACTCATTCAAACTAATATTTTTATTAATTAATTCTAATATTTGTAAGTTCATTTCAGTCATAAAAATCCC
Source organism: Bacilli bacterium (assembly GCA_045545595.1). GTDB lineage: Bacteria > Bacillota_I > Bacilli_A > RF39 > UBA660 > SIG205. Next base: position 42,443 of record JAZQBG010000029.1, on the reverse strand, counting down.
CCTTAAAATTCAAGTGAGTATTATGATAACACTAAATATATTTTTATGCAATAATTAATGAATTAAAAATCATCTAAGTCAAGGCTAGATGATTATAATTTTTTATTTTGTTCGTTTAAATGTCTCCATTTCATCTATTGTAGCTAAATTACTGGTAATTCCACTAACATATTTTCTATCTCCAAATACTTTTTTAACATATTTTCCATTTTCCTTTATATACTCATAATTTTCTAAATCTATTGTGATTTTCCCACTAAGGAAATCATTTAGTTTTTCTTTTGAAAATGAATCTATATATGGTATATAATTTTCTACTTTACCATTTCAAAGCATGTAACTGGCACACTAGTATCATACACTATACAATCATTTGGCCTAACTACTACATTAAAAGCGTGGTCTAGGGTATTTCCACTATTATTTAACATACCAATACAATAATATGTTTCAAATCCTATGAACGCTAACAGATTTTGAGCAAGTGCGGCTCTTTCTGTACATAGCGCAATATTTTTGTTTTTAAAGACACTAATATCAATACTATCTAAAATGTTAAACAATTCTTCATCAGTTTTAGAATTCTTTTCTGCATAATCATATAATATTGAATCTCTTATATCATTTTCACATGGTTTACCAAAATAATTTAGAGAAAAGGTTTGTATATATTTTACAATAGTACCTTTATTATCTAAATTATAATCCATTATTGCTTTTGCGAAATCATAATAATAGTCAATATTATTCATGTTGTAATAACTCATTGAACCATTGGAAAACATTATCTGTGTATTCTTAGGTATAACTCCTTTATGTATCTTTTTTGCTTCACCATTTAATCCTAATAGTTCACATTCTATAGCCCCACCATATAATTCTTTAAGTCTATTGTCTACTATATTTTTTAATTCAGTTTCATTATCACAATTAATTATTTTATTTATAAATTCCATTACTTCACCTATTCTATAATATATATTATAGTTGAAAAAAACAGATAACGCAATCGTTATCTGTAATATATTAAATGGCACTTATGAATCATTTATATATATAATATTTTTTGACAAAAACTATAAAATATGTTAATATGAATATGTCAAGGAAACTTGCATAAAATAAAAAAGGGAAATACCAACTTGGCTGAGTTGAGTACTTGCCCAAAAATTACTTTGATTAAGTACTTAATCTTTTGCTAGATTGAGTACTATTTTTTTATTATTAGAATCATCAAAGAGACTATTAATAAAATGATAATTAATATTAGAAATGTGATTAACAAATCCTTTTTCTTCATAAATATCAAGCCTCCTTTCAAAAGAAAGCAGGCAAGTACTCAACAGTTAGTATTTCCTATTAATAGTATACTACAAGTTAATTAATATAACAAGAAGTTTAAGTATATTCTTAAATTAAAAAACAGATAACGTAATTGTTATCTGTAATATACTAAATGGCGCCTGTTGTAGGACTCGAACCTACGACCTATCGGTTAACAGCCGAGTGCTCTACCGACTGAGCTAAACAGGCAGTCTTTTTTTCAGTACATTCCAATTATATCTATTTATAAATTTTGTGTCAATATATTTTTATGCTTTTTTTAACTTTTTTATTCAAAAAAAGAAAAAAAGCTATATTTTATTCAATATAACTTTTGATTTTTGATATATATTTTTTAATTTTGAATCGCTTTATAATATATTTTTTAGGAATCTTATTTAAAATAATATTATATTTTTTTAAATCATTATTTAATAATTCATTAAATAATTCACTATTCTCTTTTATTAGAATTGGTCCAAAAAGAATTTCATCTTTACTATATTTTACGTTTTCTTTATTTTTGGTAAATAGAATTATAGTTGAAATAATATTATTTTCTTTAACTAACTTTTCATCTTCAATTTTAAAATTATTATTAACTAAAAACTTTCTAACTCTATCAATATTGTTATTTGCTTGAATAATTATTCTTTTAGAATTACTAGTTTTATCTATATCATAACTTAATATATCAACTATTGTGTTTCCTCCCATACCAGCAATTACCACAGTATCAAATTCTTTTTTCTTAATATTTTTAAGGCCATCTGAAATTCTAGTTTCAATTTTATTTTCTAATTTATAATTTTTAATATTATTCTTAGCTTCATTTAATGGACCTTCATTTATGTCAGTCGCAATAATACTTACATTTTTTCTGTTTTGATAAACATAAATACTTAAAAGTCCATGGTCACATCCAACATCCACCACTTTAGAATTATCTATAACGAAATCTCCAATAGTTTTTAATCTATTGGAGATACTTATTTTCTTATTCACTCATGAAGTCCTTTAATTTTTTAGAACGTGATGGGTGTCTTAATTTTCTCAATGCTTTAGCTTCAATTTGTCTAATTCTTTCTCTTGTAACTCCAAAGATTTGTCCAACTTCTTCTAGAGTTCTACAAGTTCCATCAATAAGTCCAAATCTTAATTTTAATACTTGTTCTTCTCTATCAGTTAAAGTCATTAATACTGTACTAATTTGATCTTTTAAGATTTCATTAGTAGCGAATTCTTCAGGGCTCATACTTCTTTCATCTGGAATAAAATCTCCTAAATGAGAATCTTCTTCTTCACCAATTGGTGTATCTAAAGAAACTGGGTCTTGAGCTATTTTAATAATTTCTCTAACTTTTTCTACTGGAACTTTCATACGCGCTGCAATCTCTTCTTCAGTTGGTTCACGATTTAATTCTAGAGTTAATTGTCTTTGATGTCTAGTCATTCTATTAATTGTTTCAACCATATGAACAGGAACACGTATAGTTCTTGCTTGGTCTGCTATTGCTCTTGTAATAGCTTGTCTAATCCACCATGTTGCATATGTACTAAATTTGTATCCTTTTGAAGAGTCAAATTTTTCAACTGCTTTCATAAGTCCAATGTTACCTTCTTGAATTAGGTCAAGAAATAACATTCCACGTCCTACGTAACGTTTTGCGATACTTACAACTAGACGTAAGTTTGATTCAGCAAGTAGTCTTTTAGCTTCTTCATCACCATCTGCAATTCTATGAGATAATTCTAATTCTTCATCTAACGATAATAATGAAATTTTACCAATTTCTTTTAAGTACATTCTAACTGGGTCATTAATATTAATATCTTTTGTTAAAGCATCATCATCAAGAATTAATGGACTACCATCTTCTTCATCTTCTTCCTCAGTCGCACTCACTACTTCGATATGATTATCTGTAAGTAAGTTATACACTAAATCCAAAGAGTCACTATCCATGTCAAGCCCTTTTAAAACTTCTGCAAGTTGTTCATAAGTAATCTTACCTGATTTTCCTATTTCAAGTAAATCCTTCATTCTTTCTTCTAAAGTTTTAATTGCTTCCATTTTCTTCCACTCCCTTTTTTAAGTTCATGATTTTGTTAGCTAGTTCGATTTGTTTTTCCAAATCCGTTTCATGTTTTAGTTCTTCACTAAGTCTATCAACTTCGCTTTTAAAATTATACTCTCTAAGAACTTTGAAATAATCCGTTATTTCTTCTTCCGTGTAATCTTTATTATAATCAAAATTTAAGATTTCACCCACTAAATCTACTAGTTCTTGCTTGTTTGAAAGATAATTTAAAAAATCACTAATGCTAATTGTATCATATTTTTTGACAAAATACATTATTTCTGATGCTAAAAATCGATAAATTTTCGTTGGAAGATATGGAAATACCTTCTCATATCTATATGTTAGCTCTTTATCGTGTAACATATAGTATAAAACTTTACGTTCTGCTTTAGTATATTTATCTGTTGTAGATGGTGTAGAAATTCTATGTTTTTTTACCTCTTTAGGAATATATGGTACTTCTTTTGGTGGAGCTATTTCCATAAATCCATCATCAATAGGTTGTTCTATTTGTTTATTATCACTTTCAATTTCCTTCCATAGTTTACCCATTAAGGTTTCAAAACTAATGCTTATTTCATTTGCAATTTTCTTTAGAGTAAGTTCTCTTAAAATCTCATCATCTATAGTTTTAACTTCTTTTATTACTCCATTAATGTATTCAGTTAAATCTTCATTGTTATTTAGATTCTTACCCTCTTTTAAATAATTTAACTTAAAATCTAAGAAACTAATACAATTATTTATTTTTTCTTTAAACTTTTTAGCACCAAATTTAATTATATATTCATCTGGATCCAAATTAGATTCTAATATAACTACTTTAGGATTAACTCCAATTTTAACTAATTCATTACCACAGGCATATGTAGCCTTTTTACCAGCTTTATCGCCATCGAAACACAATATTACATTGTTACTCATTTTCTTTATTAAGTTAGCATTCTCAACTGTTAAAGCTGTACCCATTGTTGCAACAGCATTTTTAACATCTATAGAATGCGCCCTAATAACGTCCATAAATCCTTCCATAATTATTACAGAGCCACTCATTCTAACTTCATTTTTAGCTCTATGATAATTATAAAGATTTAACCCTTTTTTAAATATTACTGTTTCTTTAGTATTTATATATTTGGCAGTATCTTCCTGATTATAAATTCTTCCACTATAACCTACTATTTTGCCATCTAAATTCCATAAAGGAAACATAATACGATTTATAAATAAATCTTGATATCCATAATCAGTTTTATTACTAATACCAATATCAACTAAGTCTTTTTCCTTGTAACCTTTTTGTATCAATAATTTTGTAACACTTTTATCAAAACCTAGGGCTAGTCCAACATTAAATTCTTTAATTATGTCTTCAGTTATACCTCTGTTTTTTAAGTATTCTCTAGCTTCTTGTCCATTAGCCGTATTTAAGTTGTTTTGATAAAATTTATTAGTAAATTCATATATATTATAGAATTCTTCAAAGTTATCTTTCTTTTTATATGTATTTACGTTTAAACTAACTCCACATTTATCTCCTAAAACTTTTAATGCTTCAACGTAGTTTAAATTTTCATAGTTCATTACAAAACTAATTGCGTTACCTGTCGCGCCACACACAAAACAAGTATAGATTCCTTTTTCAGGTGAAACACTCATAGATGGTGAATGGTCATCATGAAAAGGACATAGTCCAAAGTAATTACGTCCTTTTTTATTAAGAGGTATATAAGATGATATTACTTCAACTATATTACTTTTTTTCTTAATTTCTTCAATTTGTTCTTCTGTTATCATCCTATCACCTCCATTAATTTTTAATAACTATATTATATCATTTATAGTAAATTGTAAATTAAAATATTTTATATTTCTAATTTATTGTTCTATTTCTTCTAATAATAAATCAAAATCTGATTTATATAATTCATCTTGTTTTACTCTATATTTTTCAAATTCGGTTAATGCTTTGTCACAAGCGATTTCATGTGATATTTTACCAGCATCTTTTAAAATATCTCTATCATCGGATAATAAAAATCTATCTATTCTATTTACCCAATCTTCCATAGTCATTGGAATATGTCTTCTTGCTCTATTTTCTGCAAGTTCTAAAAATGCTGATACAATTCCCTCTAAATCTTTTATTTCGTCTTGACTCAAATAATTTTTAGCAATAATTACATCTGACTCCATTATTTTCCCGTTAGGTGAATTCCTCCAAGAAGTAAGACCCATATATTTCTTTTTAGAATCTGCCCTATTATATATAATTTCCGCTGCAGTTTGATTAGAAACGGCATAATGCATTTTGTTTTGTACTTTTTTAAAGAAATTAATTGTTATTGGAGATTTGGCATCATAATCTATGCTAGTTGCATAAATATCAGTTACTTTTTGATAAAAACGTCTTTCTGATAATCTTATTTCTCTTATTTCTTCTAACAATTTTTCAAAATAATCTTTATCAATAAAAGTACCTTTTTTCATTCTTTCTTTATCTAAAGCATATCCCTGAATAGTAAATGTTTTAAGTATATTTGTAGCCCATCTTCTAAATTGAGTAGCGCGTAACGAATTAACTCTATATCCTACAGAAATTATAGCATCTAAATTATAAAATTTCATTTTATATTTTTTTCCATCAGAGGCAGTTGCCGAGAATTCCTCGGTAACTGAATTTTTTTCAAGTTCTGATTCTTTAAATATATTTTTTAAATGTAGTGATATATTATCAGTACTACAATCAAATAACTCAGACATTGCTTTTTGAGTCATCCATAACGTTTCATTTTCGTATCTTACTTGAATACCATTTCCCTTATCTTTAAGTTCAAAAATCAAAAATTCCGCACTACTACTTCTTATCATCAAATCTTTACTCATAATATATCCCCCTTTTTAATTCTCCTACTCTACAATAAATGTAGTTTCATCTATAAATTTATAATTAGTTTTATACTTTAACTCTCTTACTAATCTAAATAATGCATCATCTTTCATTTTAGCTTCTATCATAATATCAAAATCTCTATTTATAAATTTTATTTGTTCTATAAAATTTATAAAATCATCTGAATTAATATAATCATGATGACTTCTCATATCTTTTTTTGTTTTATTTTTAGGAGAAGAAAAATGAACTTTAGGTACTAAATCCTCTTTATTCCATGTGTCGAAGATTTCCAAAATATAAGAAGTAATTTTTTCACCATTATTATTACACATATAGTGATGATAATCAAGTACCATAGGTACATTTATTTTTTTACATAGATTTAAAGTATCAACTATATTATACACCTTATCATCATTTTCTAAAAGTAACATATTTTGAATTTCTGTATCTAATTTTTTAAAATTATTAATAAATCTACTAATACTTTTTTCTTTTCCGAAGCTACTACTACCCACATGTATTAAAATTTTAGGATTTTTAATTTTAAATGCAGAAAGAATATTTTTGTGATATTTAAGTATACTAATACTGTTATCGACAATTTTTTTATCAGTACTATTTAATACACAAAATTGATCTGGATGTGTATCAAGTCTCATATTAGAAGAATTAATTATATTACCAATACTCTGATATTCTTTTTTATATCTATTAATATATTCAAAGTCTACTTCGGAAAGTGTTGCAAGTGGGATAAATTTAGAAGTTAATCTATAAAAGTGAATATTGTTTTTAATGTTATAATTAATAATTTTTTCTAAATCAATAAAATTAGATTTTATTATATTATCTAATTTATCATTTCTAGTATTATCATCAAGTTTTTGATAATTAGTATAAGTTATTGTACTAGAAGTTGTAATATTATCTAGTGCTTTTGATAAAGCTACATATCCAAGTCTTATTTTCATAAAATCACCCAGTATTATTATGGGTATTATAAATAATTTTAAAAGGAGAATGTTTATGAATATTAAAAAAGTTACAATTATATCAGTTTTTGCGATATTTTCACTTAGTTTTTTATCTCATTTTATGTATGAATGGGTTCCTAATGTTTTTACTAGTATCTTTTTTCCTGTAAATGAAAGTATATGGGAACATAATAAAATGGTTTTCACTACTATGATGATATGGGGATTAATAGAATATTTTATTATTAGTAATCATGGTAAAAAGAACTTCCCCACTGCATTATTAGTTAGTACACTAGTTACAATTATTACTAACACACTCATTTTTACTCCAATTTATTACTTAATGGATATGAAGGACAATATTATTATTACTATGATAATATATATAATTTCAATTATTATTGGTCAATATGTTAGTCATAGGATATTAAAAAGCGATAATATATTTAATACTTTAAATACTGTATCATTGATTAGTATTCCGCTTATTTTTACTATTTTTGGATTATTAACATATTATCCAATTAAAACTGGAATCTTTTATGATTATCCAAATAACAAATATGGATTATATACATATTATAAATAAAGAAAAAAGTCAAAAATTTTGACTTTTTATTTTGTTAATGTAGCTTTTATTCTTCTTACGCCTGCACCAACTGCTTCTTCTTTTTTAATTTTGAAGATTCCTAATTCAGATGTGTTTTTAACATGTGGTCCACCACAAATTTCTTTTGAATAATCTCCAATTGAATATACTTTAACTATATCACCATATTTATTAGTGAATAATCCAACTGCACCTTTTTGTTTAGCTTCTTCTACAGTCATTTCTTCAACTGTAACATCCAAAGCCTCACTAATCTTTTCATTTACAATAGATTCAACTTTTTGTTTTTGTTCATCAGTAAGTTTACTAGGGTACGAGAAGTCAAATCTTAATCTTTCAGAATTTATGTTAGAACCTTTTTGGTTAACGTCACTACCTAATACATCTTTTAACGCTTGATGAAGAAGATGGGTCGCAGTATGGTACATAATATTAGATTCAGAATGGTCAGATAAACCACCTTTAAATTTTTCTGTAGCTCCTGCTCTAGATTTTTCTTGATGTTCATTAAAGTGTTTTTTAAATCCTTCCATATCTATTTCCATACCAATTTCGCTAGCGAATTCTCCAGTCATTTCTGGTGGAAATCCAAATGTATCATATAATCTAAATACTGTTTTACCATTGATAGTATTAATATTTTGTTTTTTAAGTATTTCTGTAATTTTTTGGAATTCTTTGATACCTTTTTCTAAAGTACGTGCGAATTTATTTTTTTCTAATGTTAATACTTCTATAATTCTATCTTTATTTCTATCCATTTCAGGATAATATTTACCATATTTTTTAAAGATCATTTTAGCCAACTCTATATCAAAATCACTATTGATATCTATTTCTAATTTTTTAGCATATCTAATCATTCTTCTAATTAATCTTCTTAAGATATAACCTTGATCAGTATTAGATGGAACTATATTAGCATCATCTGCAGTAATTACTACAACTGCACGAATATGATCTGCGATGATTCTCATACATCTAGCATCATCTTCATTTTCATAACTTTTATTTGATATTTCTTCTATTTTTTCAATAATGTCTTTCCAAATTGATGTTTTATAGTTATCATCTACATTTTCTAATATTGCAGTAGTTCTTTCAACACCCATACCAGTATCTACATTTTTTTGTTCTAATGATTCATATTTTCCTTCACCAATTTTATTATATTGCATAAATACATTGTTCCAAATTTCTACCCATCTATTGTCTTCTGGATCAAATTCTTTTGGTGGTTCTTCATCACTTCTCCAGTAGAATATTTCAGTGTCTGGTCCACATGGTCCACCTGTTGCAACACCCCACCAGTTATCTTCTTCACCTAGAAAGGCAATTCTTTCTCTAGGTATTCCTTGTTCCATCCAATATTCAACACTTTCATTATCTGCATCAACCAAATCATTACCACGGAATACTGTTACAGATAGTTTTTCTATTGGTATATTTAATTGTTTAGTTAGGAATTCAAAACTCCACGCAATTGATTCTTTTTTAAAGTAATCTCCTAAACTCCAGTTCCCTAGCATTTCAAAGAATGTATGATGAGTTTTATCTCCCACTTCATCTAAGTCTGTTAATCTAAAACATTTTTGAACATCTGTAAGTCTTGTTCCAAGGGGATGTTTTTCTCCTAACAAATAAGGAATTAATGGTTGCATTCCAGCAGTATTAAATAAACAAGTTGGATCGTTTTCTGGAATAACTGACGCTGATGGAATTATTTTGTGTCCTTTTGATTCAAAAAAGTTTAAGTATAAATCTTTTAAATTTTTTGTCATAATATCATCTCCTATTTCGTATTTCTTTTAATTTCATTACTATATTTATCTAATAAATCTTCTTTAGTAATTTTAAATTGTTTTTCAAATTTTTTACTACCAATAAACATTTTTCTATAATTTTCTGAATCAATTACAATACCACTTTCCTGTAAAAAATTATATCTAGCCATACTTACTTCTAAACTTTGTATTAATTGTTTAGTATCATTAATAACAATAGTTGATAAACCTATTTTATCATAGAAATCAATTTTTTTATTTAATTTATCAATTGTGGATGACAAAATTCCTGGAAATGATATTATCATTTGGTGAATTTCGGCATCATTAAATCCCTTCTTATGTAAATAGTTAAATTTACTATCTAGATTAGATTCCCCATAACTAAAAATTGCAGGTAAAATTTTTGCGATAGTAACTGTTTCTTTTTCGTTAAAACCTTTATTCTCAAAATAGTTGAATCTATCTTCAATATATTTTTCACTTAATCCTAAAATTGGGGGAAATTTTTTAATAGTAATTACAATATCTTTTTCTGTAAATCCTTTGCTATTTAAATAATTAAAACGATTTTCTAAGTGTTCTGTTGAAACTGAAAAGATTGTTGGCAACTCCTTAGATATTTTTATTACTTCTTGTTCACTTAGTCCTTTGTTAATAAAATATTCAAATTTTTGATCGAAATTTTCTAACGAATAATTTAAAATTGCAGGTAAAATTTTAATCATTTTAATTATTGACTGTTTCGAATATTTTTTATTTATAAAATAATTCAAATTATCTTCGATTTTTTCTTTAGTTAACGAGAAAATGCTTGGATTTTTAAGCACTATATTTTTGATTTCGTTATCATTAAATCCCAAGTCATACAATATTTTAAATGTTTCAACTACTTTTTGATATAACCAACTTTCTTCGTTATAACGATCTTTGTAAAATTTTAAAATTTTATTAATTTCAGTTTCTTTGAATTTAAAACTTTCCAATAATTCTGTAACATTCATATCATCACCACTTATAATTAAATTTCAGTTGGATTTTCTTCTAGGGAATCAATAATATCTTCCTTTGATATACCTTCATGTAGTTTATTAACAAAATATTCCTCTATATCAATTCTATCTAAACTCAAAATATACGGATTAATATTTATCAAATTTTTAATATCATTTATGTTATACTCACTTAAAGTATTTATTAAATTAATTATTTCATCATTATTTTTGTTTAAATAAATTGGATTTGTTAAAATAATATTCTTAATTTCTTCAAAATCAAAATCAAGATTTTCCAATATTAAGATTTTACTTTTTATATTTTCAATATCAACATCTAGTAAATCTTGATATTGTATTTGAAAATCCTTTACTTCTTCAGTAAATCCTAGCTCTACCAACACATCAATCATTACTATCATCCTCCATTATTTTGACCTAGATTTGATTTATTTTTTCTAAAGTTTGTTCTAAACTTTTCTTATATGATTCTAAATCGTCATTATTTTCTATGTAATAATCTGCATACGCAATAGGACCAGCTTTAGAAATGTTTTCTATTTCATTTATATCCCTACTAATTGCTTGTTCTTTTGTATACGGTCTAATTTCTCTTTTTGTTAGTCTATCGTAGCGAAGTTTTTTATCTGCAATAACTGCAATAACAATTAAATCATCATTGAATTCTTCTTTTAATATTTTTAATTCTTCCCAAGAATAAAGTCCATCTAATACTGTATCTCCAAGTTTTGAACATTCTTTAATGCGGGGAAGTAACAGTTTGGCGTATGCACCCATTCCATGCTCTTCTCTCAATCTAATTTGCATCATTTTTTCATTTTCCGGAGTAGTTTCTAGCCCTTCTTCTTTTAACTTTTCCATTGTTACTCCACCAAAGTATACTTTTTTATAACCTTTTTCTTCTAGTAAAGTTGATGCAACAGATTTACCAGAACCACACATTCCAACTATCGCTATAATATTATGCTTCATTGTCTACCTCCTCTAAAATTCTTTTTGTATCGATAACTAGTTTATTATAATCTCCGTTGTTTTCAATTATATAATCAAAGTTTTGATAATTATCTAAATTAGTTTCAGTAATATGCTTTTTTTGTTCTGAAGTCAAATTATTTTCTATATTACGATTAACCCTAATAGTTGTAACATTAGAAAATGTATTTTTAATAACTTCTATTTCATCTAATAATCTAGCATCTGTAATAACTATTACATCATAAAAGTAAGAATATACTTTAATGTCTTCACACATTCTATTAATTAAGAATTTATTATCAATTTTATTTTTTAACAAATCAATTCCTATACTTTGTAATAAATCACGTGGTTTAGTTTCTTCACTACCATCCCATCCAGTAATATTTTTTACATATTGTTTTAAATAATAAGCATAAGATAATTTTTTGCACTTTTTATCTTGATGATTTTTACATATAATATCTGAAACTAAATCTTTACCACTACTAGCTTTACCTGAAACAATAAATATTTTAGGATTTCTATTTTCAAATTCCATATAATTAACTCCTTTCTTCTAAATACCTTTCATACATTAACAAGAAACTATTATTCATTAATCAAATAATCTATGTTGCATTCCTTCTGAATCATCTAAATACATTTTATATGTTAAATATATTTCAGTATCTTTATAATCAACTTGCTTAAAGTTATTATTTAAATCTAATATTACACCATCGCGATAGCTAATTAATATAGGAGAATGAGTCGCAATTATAAATTGACTACCTTCCTTTACTAATTCATCTATCAAGCATAGTAAAGTTAATTGTCTTTGAGGAGATAATGCTGCTTCTGGTTCATCCAATATATATAATCCATGATCTATAAATTTGTTTTGAACTAATTTAATAAACGATTCTACATGAGAACATTCATGTAAGTTACCACCATAGGCGTTATATAGTCCTACAAATCCATCCTCTTCCACAAGCCTTTCGACTTCTGTTGAGAAATTATAAAAACTTTCTGCTCTCAGAAAAAATTTAGTTTTGGGTCTATTAAAAGTACCTACTCTCAAATAATTAGATAATTCTGATGTCGTATTTTTTGTATTATACCTAAAATTTTGACTACCACCTTCGGCTGGTAAACCTAAAGAAACCGCTATTGCTTCTATAAAAGTTGATTTACCAATTCCATTTTCACCCACAAAAAATGTAACAGGAGATGTAAAATTTAATTCTTCAAAATTTTTAACAATTTCAATATTATATGGATATTTTTCAAATGATGTTACTTTGTCCTTATCTAGTGCAATCTTTTTAACAAACAAATTACTATCTATTCCCACTATATAATCACCAACTTTCACATCCATTATACCGAACAAATGTGTGACAGTCAATATTTTGTGTTAATTTCAAAATAAAAACATCCACCCCTAAAAGGAGTGAATGTTTCACGGTACCATCCTTGTTTTAACTTAATTAGATAACGGTTTTACCCGGTAGTTATTAACCACACTAGAAAGTAGCTTCTTAATATTTACAATGTTAATTTCCACCAAACATTAACTCTCTATAAATATAAAATATTAATACTCATCTTTCTTTCGTTTTTACTTATGAACTAATTATATATTGTTTTAAAATTATAGTCAATTATTTTGTAATATCTTTAATATAATCTATAACTTCATCAACACTAATATCTTTTGATTCAGTATCTTTTCTTAATTTAACTTCAACTTTGTTATCTATTAAACCTTTACCAACAACAATTCTAACTGGAATACCAATTAAATCCATATCATTAAATTTAACTCCAGCTCTTTCATCTCTATCATCAAGTAAAGTATCAATTCCTAAACTATTTAATTCATCGTATAACTTATTAGCGAATTCTAATTGAGACACGTCTTTGTTGTTAATAGTGATGATAGAAACTTTATATGGCGCAATATTCATTGGCCAGATAAGACCTTTTTCATCATTGTTTTGTTCTGCTATAGCAGCCATACATCTACCAATACCAATTCCATAACATCCCATAACAACTGGATTTAATTTATTGTTCTCATCTAAGTAGTTAAGATTTAAACATTCAGAATATTTAGTACCAAGTTTAAATGTATTACCTATTTCTATACCTTTAACAGTTTTTAAAGTTCCACCACATTTAGGACATTTGTCATCTTCACTAATTAGTCTAATATCACCCATTACATCGTATTTAAAATCACTTAGATTAACATTTATGTAATGGTAATCTTCTTTATTGGCTCCTGTAACGAAGTTAGACATAGTATTTAATTCATTATCAACTACTACTTTTGTATTAATACCAATTGGTCCAATAAAACCTTGGATAGTTATTTTGCTTACTTCTTCTGGAGTAGCCATTTCTATATTATTAGCGCCTATTAATTTAGATAATTTAATATCATTTAATTCTCTATCTCCTCTAAGAAGACACAAAATAATTTCACCATCAGCATTAACTACCACTGATTTAAGAAGTTTAGATGCAGGTATATTTAAATAGTTAGACACTTCTTCTATAGTTTTAGCTCCTGGTGTATGAACCATTTCCATTTCTTTTTTAGTTTCAAGTGTTACATCATCATAAACACATTCAGCAACTTCTATATTAGATGAATAATCACATTTATCACAGATGATTAAACTATCTTCTCCAATAGGTGTGATTGCTTGAAATTCTTCAGATAATAATCCACCCATCACACCAGTATCAGCTTTAACAATTGTGTAATCAATACCCATTCTATCAAACATATTTTTATATGCTTGATACATTAATGCATATGATTTATCTAAACTTTCATAGTCTTTGTCAAATGAATAAGCATCTTTCATTTTGAATTCACGAACACGAATAAGTCCATATCTTGGACGTGGTTCATCTCTAAATTTATTTTGTATTTGATAAATATTAAATGGCATATCTTTGTAAGATCTAATTTTTTCTTTAGCAGCTACAACAAATAATTCTTCATGAGTAGGACCTAATACATAAGGTTTATCAAATCTATCTTCAAGTGTAAATACACTACTACCAAAAAGTTTAGTTCTACCTGATTTTTCGTAAATTTCTCTATGAACTAAAGATGGCATTACTACTTCAGTCGCACCACTTTTATTCATCTCATCTCTTATAATGTTTTCAATTTTATTTAGAACTCTTAAACCTAATGGCATAAACATATAAATACCACTAGAACTTTTCTTAATCATTCCACTTCTTACTAATAAATTACCACTAATACTATCTTCATCTTTAACATTTTCTCTTAATGTATAGAAAAAACTATTTTTAAGTTTCATAATATACACCTCCACATAAATATAATTATATACTAAAATTCAATATTTGAAAATTTAAAAATTATTATATTAAATTTTCTTATTATTATCAACCCCAGAAAAAATATTAGGATTGTTTGCAATTTCTTCCATTAAACTATTAACATTATTAACCCAAAAGAAATTATAATTATTTGGATCATTACTTGCACCATTTGGTGCATAATTTTCTTTGATTTGCTCAGGGGTTGTTTTACCTTCATCAATATAATATTTTTTTAATTGGTATATGTGTTCTATAATACCAGCTTCTTTACTTGGGAATTCCCAATAATTACCTGTTGCTGGGCTTATCAAACCAGCAGGGTTGTTATTATTGATATACACATCACTTGCATATCTTTCGCCATTACTGCTTGATTCTTGGTATTCTATAGCAAGAACCAAAACTGGATCAATATGGAATAAATCCGAGTAATATTTAACAGTTTGTTCTTCGTTTATTTCATCATTTATTTTATTAGTATCTTTGATTATTTCAATATTAGTGTTAAAATCTTCAGGCTTTTGATATAGATGTCTTACAAAAGTTAATATTTCTATCTCATTATTATAATAGTCGAAATTATTATTGTTAAGATAACTTATTGTTTTAAAATGCTCTTTATTTTCTTCATATATTTTTGTTACAACATCTTCTTTTAATCCATATATATTACAATAATTATTTATATGGCTTTGTTGTTGCTTTTGGGCTGCATCCAACTCATCTTTAACGTAATCATTTTCATTTTTAGTGTTTTCTATTGTTATATTAACATCGTCTGGTGATGGGGCGAAAACTATACCATTATCTACGTAAACACTCATAAGTAATAATACAGAACATATGCATATAGTACCAATTGCTATAATTACTTTTTTAAAATTTTTAATTTTTAAGTTTTTTGTTTTCTTATGTTTTAAACTTTCTTCTTTTTTTATAACAAATTTTGTATGGCTATTTGCCATTTTAAGGGCTTGATCAATTTCTAAATCATAATTATTTTGCGTCATACCAATTATCCCCACTATCTATTTCTACTTCTAGTGGAACACTAAGTTCTATTACATTTTCCATAACTTCTTTTATAATTTTTGATACTCTTTCTTTTTCTTCTTTTAAACAATCAAAGATAAGTTCATCGTGTACTTGAAGTATCATTTTACTCTTAATATTTTGTTTTTTGAACTCTTCAAAAAGATTAACCATTGCTTTTTTTATTATATCCGCACTAGTTCCTTGTATTGGAGTATTTAAAGCAATTCTTTCTCCTTGTTGTCTAATCATGTAATTAGTATTATTTAATTCATCAATTACACGTGTTCTGTTCATTAATGTTTTAACATATCCATTAGAATAAGCATCATGAACTATACTATCCATATATTCTTTAACACCTTTAAAAGTATCTAAATATTTGTCTATAAACGATTTCGCTTCTTTAGTATTGATATCTAGGTTATCAGCCAATCCAAAACTACTAATTCCATATACAATTCCAAAGTTAACAGCTTTAGCAGTTCTTCTCATGTTTTTAGTTACTTCATCAGTTGAAACCCCATATATTTCAGAAGCAGTCTTAGTATGAATATCAACTCCTGATTTAAATGCATCTATAAGATTATCAGAATTAGACATATGAGCTAAAATACGCAACTCAATTTGTGAATAGTCACTAGATATTAATATACTATCATTACTAGGGACAAATGCTTTACGTATAAGTCTTCCTTCTTCATATCTAATTGGAATATTTTGAAGATTTGGTTCAATACTTGATAATCTTCCGGTTCTAGTTAATGTTTGAGTATATATTGTATGAATTTTACCATCGTGTAAAATCATATTTTTTAATCCTTCAATATATGTACTATATAATTTAGTTAAAGTCCTGTATTCCATTATTTTTTCTATAGAAGGATGTTTATCTACTAGTTTTTGTAATACACTTACATTTGTTGAATAACCACTTTTTGTCTTTTTACCACCTTTTAAATTTAATTTTTCGAATAATACTTCTCCAAGTTGTTTAGGTGATGAAATATTAAATTCTACTCCGCATAATTGATAGATTTCACTTTGAATAGAATCTATTTTGTTTTGAATTTGAACTCCCATTTCATCTAATACATTTTTATCTACATGTATTCCTGTGTATTCCATGTCTGAAAGAACATAGGCAAGTGGAAACTCTATATTGTAATATAAATCATTTACCTTTTCTTTAATCATAGAATCTTTAAATTCACTATACGTTTCATATATAAATTTAGCTTTATTAGTTGTTATACGTGCTAGTTTTTCTTCTGTAAGTTCTTTATCCTTTTTTATATTGTCATAAAAATATATTTCATAACCTTTAATACTTGCCAAGTAACTGATATCTTCTTTTATGTTATAGTTTAATAAATATGCAGCAATCATTGTATCAAATTCGATATTAGATATATTTATATTATGCCATCTAAGAGATGTGATTACCTTTTTTAGATCATATGTATATTTTATATTTTCAATTAAAAATTTAGGATTTTCTTTTAATACTTCAAATGGTATATAGTAACTTATATCATTATTATATACTCCCATACCATATATGTTTGCAGTATGATAGTTTTCATTATCTAGTTCTAAATATATTGCACAGTCACCACTAATATTTATATCATTTATATTTCTTATTATTACTGGTTCCCTATCAAACACTAATTCTTGTTGTTTTGCTCTTTCTCTTTTTTTTATAAATGAATAAAACTCTAAATCTTCAAATTGACTAATCAATGCCTCATTATTCTCTTTTTGCAATTTAATATCTTCGAAATTAATATCAAGAGGCACATATTTATATATTGTTGCGATTTCTTTACTTTTAAATGCCATTTCTTTATCTGCAATTAATTTTTCTTTTACTTTCCCTTTTATGTTGTCGATATTCTCATAGATATTTTCTACTGTTCCATATTCTTTAAGTAATGTTAAAGCGGTCTTTTCACCTATTCCTTTTACTCCTGGAATATTATCTGAAGGATCCCCTTGTAATGCCTTTAAATCTATAATATTTATTGGCTTAATTCCATAAGTTTCAAAGAAAGTATTTTCATTCATTCTAATATAATCTTTTTGTTTTAATAGTTTTACATCAACATCATTAGAAATAAGTTGTAATAAATCTTTATCACTACTTATTATAGTTGCATCATAATCCTCATCTTCATCACACATTCTAGCAAATGTCCCTATAATATCATCTGCTTCATAGTTATCAACTTCTAAATATTTAATTCCCATATTTGTAAGTATTTCTTTTGCGATAGGAAATTGTACTTTTAATTCATTAGGTGTTTCTATTCTTCCTTGCTTATAGAAATCATATTTATCATGTCTAAATGTTTTACCTTTATCAAATGCAACTAAAGCATATATTGGATTTTCTTCTTCTATTATTTTATTAATCATATTTACAAAACCAAATAAAGCATTGGTTGGAAAATTCTTAGAATTTTTCATAAAATTACCATTGTATGCAGTTGCATAATAACTTCTAAATAATAAGTTGTTACCGTCTATTAGTATTACCTTTTTCATTTTTACCACCATTCACATTATATCATGAAAAAAAGAATAAAACTATGATTAGTATTATTCTTCTGCATTTTCTTGGTCTTTTATTGGTTCAAATTCCAATGTATATTTTGAAGATACTACACCTTCATTTGTTTCAACATCAAAATTGGTACCATCAATAATTATTTTTGTAATAAAGTTATCTTTTTCGTATACGTTAATTTCAACTGTTTTTTCAGAATTAACATTTTCATCTATCTTATTTAATTCTACCAAGTAGTTTTTTTGTATAGTTCCATCTTTATAATTTGTTGAAAATTCTTCTTTAATATTGTTTACATAAGAAATAATAGTTTTTAAATCTAAAAATTTAGGATTTATATTAGTATATTCAAGTATTTCTTCATATTCCCCAGTTTCATTATTATATAATGTCATTTTTTGAGTAGTATTTCCTTCATTATATAAACCTGTAAATAAATATTTATCTGTGTGATCACTATTTTCAATTTCTATGTTATATGCATAATTATAATTTTCAGAAATATTATTGTAATTTTGTATATTTTCACCATTTATAGTAGACGTACTATTTGCACTATTTAATCCAATAAATAGAAATACAAAAAACACAAAATATATTCCTAGTATTACTGCTGCACGTGTTCTAGGATTTTTATATTGTTCCTTTACAAAATCAAATACTTTCTTTAATTCTTTCATATTCATCAAACCTCTTTCTTATTAATTCTTTTTTATCTTTTATTCCATTTAAATAATCTTTTACACTCATTAATTTTTTTCCAAATGGTTTAATTTTTGTAATTATTATTTCCCCATCATTAGTACTGATACCTATTCCATCATTATACACTTCTATGATTTCACCTGGTATTGTATTTTTTTTGTTTCCAATTCTAGATTCATATATTTTTATTACTTTATTATCTAAAATACTATAAGCACCAGGAAATGGACTAAGTCCTCTTATTTGATTAAATACTTCCCTTGTTGTTTTATTAAAATTAATTATTTCTTCTTCTTTACTAACATTCCATGCATAAGTCACTTCATCATCTATTTGTTTAATAGGATTTATATTTCCACTTATTATATGTGGTAGTGTTTTTAATAATAAATCTCTACCTATTAATGATAATTTGTCATGGAGTATTCCAGTATCAAAACTATCTTCAATTTTAATTTCTTCTTGGCTGATTATATCTCCAGAATCCATTTTTTTATCCATATACATAATTGTTATTCCAGTTTTTTCATATCCATAAATTATAGATTTATGGATAGGCGCTCCACCTCTTAATTTTGGTAACAATGAAGCATGAACATTTATACAACCGTATTTAGGATAATTTAATATTTCTTCTGGTATTATTTGACCATATGCGCAAGTAATTATTATGTCAGGATTTAATTCTAATATTTCTTTATAATCTATTTTAATTTTCTCTGGCTGGAATACTTTAATATTATGTTTTAATGCAACTTCTTTAACTGGAGGAAACTTTATTTCTTGTTTTCTTCCTACTTTTTTATCGGGTTGAGTTACCACTCCAATAACACGATAATTTTCTATAAGTCCTTCTAATACAGGTACACTAAACTCAGGTGTTCCCATAAATACAACTTTAATATTATGCATATCAATCACCTATAATAAATTGTACCACAAATAATTAATAATATCTAATATATTAGAGTGATTTACGTCAATTATTATCTATTAATTCATAACTAGACACGTATATGTTTGAATTATTATATTTACTAATATTTTTATCATTTTTCTTGCAAATAATTATTCCAATTGTAGTATTGTGAAAATCCTTTTTTATTTCTGTATCATAATATCTAACATAAAATTCTAATTGACCTATATCTCTTATATCTAATTTATTTATTTTGAGTTCTATTAGAACATAACAATTAAGTTCTATATTAAAGAAAACTAAATCAATATATCTATAACTATTTCCTACTTTTATTTTCTTTTCACTACCTACGAAACTAAATCCTACTCCTAATTCTAATAATATTTTTTCTATACTTTCTAATATATAACCTTTTAATGCTTTTTCTGTTAATTTATCTAACTTAGTATTTCCAATACCAATAAGTATTGGATCTTTTATCATATCTAATATTGTCATTTGCTTATTACTATTATCATTAGTATACTTAAGTTCAATATTATCTTTATCACCAATTAATCTTTCATAAGAATTATTTTTTATTTCTCTAATTAAATCTCTAACACCTAGTCTATTTTCAATTGCAAGATTAATATAATAGTTTCTTTTGGATTCATTTTTTATTGGCAAAATATATCTATAATGGCTCCAGCTTAATTGGTGGCACACTGTGCCACCTTTTTGAAAACATAAATATAATGTCCGCATTCTTTTTAAATTTGATGAGTCATATCCTTTGCCAAACTCTTCTGTTAATTTCTTTGAATACTTTTTAATTAAACCGTTTCCATATTTTGCACGTTTTTCACCACCTTGTGCTTCAACTAAATTTTTACCAACATTAAAATAAGTCATCAAAGTATGATTGTGTACATTTATTTTTTGTTTTTTAATTTCTACTATATTGTTTTCTATTAATGTTTTTATATTATTATAATATTTATCCATATCATCACCATGTACATATTAACACCATTCTAAAACAATTCATAATTACAGAAATTATAAATTAAAAAGAAAAAATCTTAAAATTTTTAAAATTATTTCTTATGATTTTTATCTTTGTAATACTCTCTTATATCAGATATTAAATTATTATTAAATTTTTTATTTTTAATCATTTCTATTTAACTTATAACTTTTTCAACTTCTCTTATTAATTGTTCTTTATTAGGAATATAGTACGTATAGGTTGAAGCAAATAAATTATTTGATAAACCGCCCAAAGCATATTCCATTACCACTTCCTTTTTGTCTTTGCATAAAATAATACCAATGGGTTTATTATCGTATTCATCGTTTATCTCACTATTGTAATAATTTAAGTACATATTCATTTGTCCTGCATATTCTGGTTTCATAACACCAATTTTTAAATCAATCAATACATAACATTTTAAAATTTTATTATAGAAAACCATATCAACATAATAATGTATATTTCCTAGTGTAATCCTTTGTTGTGTACCGACAAACATAAAACCTTGTCCTAATTCAAGCAAAAACTCTTCCATATGTTTAACTAGTTTTCTTTCCAAGTCTCTTTCTAATATTGGTTTATTTTCTGGAATACCTAAAAATTCAAAAACATATGGCTCTTTTAATATATCTTTTGCTTCAAGTAAAGTCTGACCATTTTTAGATAAATTATATACTATTCTTTTATTATCACCTTTTGATAATAATAAACGTTCATATAGGAATGTGTTAATTTGTCTTTGTAACTCCCTGACTGACCACTTATTACTTACACATTCTTTTTCATAAAATTTTCTTTCTTCATTATTTTCAATGCTTAAGAGTTCACAATAATGACTCCAACTTAATTTTCTAGACAGTGTCTGGAATTTTGGATACGTTACATAAAGCTTACGCATATTGAATAAATTGCTGACAGAAAAACCGGATCCTAAAGTTTTCCTCAATTCTTTAGATAGTTCTTTCATTATTTGTTTTCCATATTCTGCTTTGATATTTCCATTTTGTTCATTTTCAACAATTATTCTACCTACATTCCAGTAAGCAATTAACATTGTATTATTTACTTCATATGTAATTTTACTTCTACTAGTAATAATCACATTTTTAATTTCTTCAATCATTTTATCATTTTTAATAATCATATCATCACCATGTACATATTAACACCATTCTAAAACAATTCATAATTACAGAAATTATAAATTAAAAAGAAAAAATCATAAGATTTTAAAAATTATCTCTTATGATTTTTATCTTTGTAATACTCTCTTATATCAGATATTAAATTATTGTTAAATTTTTTATTTCTTATCATTTCTATTTCAAACTTATATGGTGGGAACAATTTTTCTTTACTATTATCATCAATACTAACATATGGTGTTTCTAAGATTTTAGGAATATCCTTTAGTATTTCATTATAAATTACATTAATAAGTGTATCAAAACCTAATGTTCCTAATCCAAAATTTTCATGTCTATCTTTACTCATTCCTCTAACATTTTTGCTATCATTTATATGAATACATTTAATTTTAGAAATACCAATTTCTTTATCAAATAAATCTAAATATTCATCAAAATTTTCAATATCGTATCCAGAATCATTTAAATGACAAGTATCTAAACATACACCAACTCTATCTTTATTATTAATCCCATCTAGTATTTGTTTAATTTCTTTAATATTTTTACCACATTCACTACCTTTGCCAGCCATAGTTTCAATGCAAATAATAACATTACTAGGTCTATCTAATACAATATTTAAAGCATCAATAATATTTTGTATTCCTACTTCTTCACCTAGTCCTACATGACTACCTGGATGAAGCACTAACTTAGTGATACCTAAAGTTTCACATCTATCTATTTCCTGTTTTAAAAAATTAATAGCAAAATTCCATTTTTCATCATCAGAATTATTCGCAAGATTAATTATATATGGTGCATGAACTATAACATTATTATAATCTATATTATTTTCTCTCATCATTTCCATTGCTAATATAGTTTTATTTGGATCAATCTCTATTCTATTTGTATTTTGAGGTGCACCGGTATAAAACATAAAAGTATTAGCTCCATAACTTAATGTTTCTTCTACACAACCAAGTAATTGTTTATCTTTAGTAAAGGAAACATGAGAACCTATTATTAAATTCATATAATCACTACTTTCTAACAAGTATATTGTATCATATTTTAGACAAAAGAAAAAACCTCAAAATGAGGTTTTGATTGATTTAGTTATTTGATGTTTTTGAAATAGCGCCAAAGTTACCATTAGATACACCATGTAATGTAACAGTAGTTTTACCATTTGCATCCCATTTAACTTTAGAATAATTTCCAGTAGCAGAAGTACATGCAGTATCAGCTACTTTAGCGTTTGTACATGAAGAATTTATTGCATAATCATCAGTATTCAACCCTAGTCTATTTGCTTCTTCAACAGTAATATATCTTTCTGTTGTTTTTGCAACTAACTTTCCATTAGAATCTGTTGAATCCTTCGCAAAATCAGATTCTCCTTTACCTATTAATTTTAATCCAAATTGATCTTCATAAAATTTAGCTGCTGCATTTGCACTTGATTGTAACGCGCTACTTTTTGTATCTCCTAAAGTATTTAATATCATCGGTACTGTAATAACTAAGATAATTGCTAAAACTACGATAACTGCTAATAATTCAATTAATGTAAAACCTTTTTTATTTAATTTTTTCATAATATAACTCCTCCTCTATATTGTTTACGATATAAATATAACATACAAAAATAAAATAATCAACATTTACATTTAAGAAAATTTATTTTTGGTAGAAATATAGATATGTGGAACCATATTTTTTGCTTTTATTTAAAGTCAAATCTCCTACTTTTTCATTTAAATAATCAGTGTCAACTTCACATATAACAACACCATCATCATTAAGTATTTTATATTTTGAAATTTTATCTAATATTTCATTTATTATATGCATTGCATATGGTGGATCGATAAATATAACATCAAAAGTAATATTGTTGTTATGAAAATATTTTAAAGCTTCATTATAATCCATTTTTAAGATTTCTGATTGAGTTTTAATATTAAAAGTATCTACATTTTCTTTAATAGTCTGAATTGCTATTTTATTATTATCAACAAAATAAGCTTTAGATGCACCATTACTTAGTGCTTCAATACCAATTGAACCACTGCCTGCAAATAAGTCTAAAAAAATAGAATCAGGTACAATACTTTGAATACTTCCAAACATACTTTCTTTTACTCTATCCATGGTTGGCCTAGTTCCATCTAAAGTAAAACCTTTTATATTTCTTCCTTTTAAATCACCACTAATTACACGCATATTAATCACCATAATAATTTTAACATGTATATCCAAACTTGTAAAATAAAACTCGAACAAAATAGTGTTCGAGTGATAATTATTTTTTAATTTTAATTATATTTTTTTCTTTAATAAATGTTGTTTGATAAAATTCTAGTAAAGCCTTGTACATATATAAGACATCTGTAGAACCAATTAATTCATTAGCTGAATGCATTGCAAGTTGTGGAATTCCAATATCTATTGAGTGTATTCCAGTATGTCTTTGATTTAATCCACCTAGTGTTGACCCACATAACATATCTGATCTAGATGCAAAATCTTGATATGGTACACTCGCATTATTACATATTCCTTTAAATAACGATGATGTTACTGCATCAGTTGTATAATTTGTATGATGTTTAATTACAATACCCTTATTTAAATATACTTTGTTTGTTGGATCACTTTTAGATGGTGCATTTGGATGAACAGCATGTGCATTATCTGCGCTAACTACTATACTATTATTTAAAGCTGATAATAGTTCAATATTTGATGCCTTTGAAATTCTAGTTAATACATCTATTAAAAATGTTGAATCTGCTCCCTCTCTTTTTAAACTACCTATTTCTTCGTTATTAAACGCACAAAATACATTAATTGAATTTTTGTTTTCTGAATCAACAAAACCACATAATGCAGGGTATAAACTTGCTAAATCATCAGTTCTTGGAGCTAATATGAACTCTTCATATAAACCTACATATTTAGCTTCATCTCTATTATAAAGGTATAAATCATAATCACATATTTCAAAATTTATTTTACCTTTTCTGAATAAATGATTATAAATAAGATCTTTTATTTTACAATCTTTTAATGTCATTATAGGTAACATATCAACTTGGTGATTTAATTCGTTTTTATTATTTGCTTCCAAATTTATATGAATAGCTTGACTTGGAATTACTAATAAATCTTGACCAATATTTATTATTTCTTTTTGATATACACCATTAGAATAAGTAACAACTCTACCTGCTAGTGATAGTGGTCTATCTAACCAACTATAATTTAACATTCCACCATATCCACATGTATTTAATTTAAGATAACCATTTTCATAAATTTCTGAATTAGGTTTAATAGAAAAACTTGGTGAATCTGTATGAGTTGCAGTAATATTAAATCCAATATTAGGTTTATTTTCTGCCATTTTAAACGCTATTAAAGATGAATCGTTTCTTACTACATAATATTTACCATCTTTTTTTAGATTATCCCATACTTCATTTTCAAATAATTCTTCATATCCTTCACCATTTAATATTTCCTTAATATTATTTACACAACAAAATGCATTAGGTGTTTTATTAACAAAATCTAAAAATACATCACGTCTCATAGAAACCCTCCTTGTACATATATTCTATCACAAAAAAATAAATCATAACAGATTTATTTTAAAACATTTATAAATGATGATATTAAATCTAATTTATCTACTAAATTATTAATTCTGTCACCTGGTCTTAATTTATATTTTTCTTTCATCTCTTCCGTAAAAGCATTTAGGCTATCAGGATTTCGATTTAAATATTTATACCAATTAGAATTTTCTCTTAAGTATCTTTGGAGATTTGGATTATTTTTAATTTTAAATTGCAAATCTAGATTCATTAGTCTTCAAACATCTTTCTAGTTGGTCTTGGTGTATATATTCCTCTACTAGAGGGAGTTTTAGTTGTACTCTTTTCTCCTACAAAATCACTGACAAACCCTAAAAACTTTTGAATTGAATTTATATTTTGTTGTAATACTTCAGGTTTTATCCCTTTAAACATATTCATTATGTCACTGATGCCAAAATTACCTGATGATGTATTTGAAGTACTAGTATTTTCATTACGATTATTATTAAAGTATTCATTCCATGCATTATCATCTTCATCATATAAATTATATAATTCATAAAACTTTTGCCAATTCATTTCACCAGATTTTACATATTTAATTAATTCAGGATGTTTTCTTACAAATGATTTGAATTCCTCTTTGCTTTTCATAACAACCACCTAATTTATTATATGTAATAGTTATGATATTTGTACTATTTTTTGTTAGTTACTTTTTTATGCAAAACTTGATTTATACCACTACTCAATACATCAGACAACTTATCTATAACAAAATCTACTTCTTTAGGGGTAACCATTAGATTATAATTAATTGGAGATAATACTTCATAAATTAAAGAATGTATTTCTTCTTCATTTAACTCGCCAAGTAATCCCATATATTTTTTCTTATTGTCTACATCTAATTCTTTTATTTCTTTTTTTAAATAATTAGTCTTTTTTACAGCTAGTTTATTAGCTGGATTATTAATATTTGCTTCCATATATGAAAAATGCTTAATCATATAATCAATAGTATCTGAAACAATAGTAACTGCATCTACAACAGTAGGTATTCCAATCGCAATAACAGGTATTCCTAATACTTCTTTACTTATTTCTTTTCTCGAATTACCTATCCCACTACCTGGATGTATACCTGAATCAGTCATTTGTATAGTTTTATTTACTCTAGAAATAGATGAAGCTGCTAGGGCATCTACTACAATTATAAACTTAGGTTTAATAGTTAATATAAGACTTTTAATTAATTCACTAGTTTCTATTCCCGTCACACCCATAACACCTGGATTAAAGGCTGAAACACATCTAAAACCTTCTTCTACTTCATTACCTTTTAATTCAAATAAATGTTTTGTTACTAAAATACTATCTATTGTTTTAGGCCCTAACGCATCAGGAGTAGATTTTTCATTTCCTAATCCAATTACTAAACACTCGTCATTTTCATTAATATTTAAACTATTTATTATTTCTTTTAATTCATTACTAAAAATTTCTATTACTTTATTTCTATTATTAAAGTCAGTAATATCTTCGTATTCAATTGTTATATATCTACCCTTTTTCTTTCTAAGTAAATTCTCATATTCATCTTTAACTAATACATCAGTAACAGTAATGTCATCTATTTTTTTCTTATCGATTTTTATAGTATCATCGTTTATAATATCTAATTCATCTAATACTAAATCTGTTCTTGTTTGATATTTTGACATATCTATTTTACCCATTTTAATCACCTAATATTATTTTGTTAAAAATATATGAATAATATACGAAATATTACATAATATAATAGTGTGAGATGATTATTTTACTCACAATTGGTGCATGATTTAATTCATGTGCCTTTATTTTTTGCATTAAAAGTGAAAAATTGTTGCAATTTTTAACATATTTTGTTAAAATTTATATTGACTTATAAAAAGGAGGAATACCATGCCAAATATTAAAAGTGCAAAAAAACGTGTTAAAGTAATTGCAAAGAAAAAAGTTAGTAATAATGATTTTAGATCAAGTATGAGAACAGCAATTAAAAACGTTGAAAAAGCTACTGAAAAAACAGTTGCAGCAGAAAAATTAAATATTGCTATTCAAAAAATAGATAAAGCTGTATCAAAAGGTTTAGTTCATAAGAACTATGCAGCTCGTCAAAAATCACGTTTAACAAAAAAAGTAAACGAAATGAAGTAATTTTTAGTAATTACTTTATTTTTTTTTATTATCTGATAAAATATATATTGGTGGTTATATGAAAACAAGTGTTAAAGTTATTGTTGCTATAGCAATAGTGTTTGGGATATTTTATTATAAAGAGGATATTGTTGAAGTATTTACTGAGCCTGCAAAGAAAACTAATATAAAACAAGTTATAGTTCCTAAGGATAATGAATATAAGATATTTACTGGCGAATATTCTTATGTACAAAATACTAATAAGTTTATTCCAAAAGAAAAACAAGATATTATGAATATAATTTATACAGTTTTAAATTCTGGTTGGGATACATTTACTTTTTATTGTCCTAAAGAATATGATAGTTGTGTTGACGATGTCACTAGCATTACTAATAATAATGAATTATTATCTAATATAAATAATTATGTTCACCCATTTAATTCATTTAAAACAATCGAAACAAATTATACAACTAGTGGTGAAGTTACACTGGTAGTACATAAATTATATAGTGATGATATGATTGAAGAATTAAATAAAAAAGTTGATGAAATAATTGAAAAAAATATTTATGAAACTATGAGTGATAAGGAAAAGATTAAAATAATCCATGATTATATAATTAATAATACTAAATATGATACAGAAAAAATTAGTGGTGTTACTAGAGATAATTCTAATAATGCATATGGGGTTTTAATTGATGGATATGGTATATGCAGTGGCTATACTGATGCAATGGCACTATTCTTAAATAAAATGAATATTCAAAACATTAAAATATCTAGCGTTCAACATATTTGGAATTTGGTATTAGTTGATGGTACATGGATGAATTTAGATTTGACGTTTGATGATCCAGTAACTGATCCACCTGGGGAAGATATATTAAGTGAAGATTATTTCTTAATAGATTCAGAAACTATGATAAAGCAAGATGAAACAAATCAACATAATTATGACAAGCAAGTATTTGTTGAAGCAAACTAAAGAGGATTTTCCTCTTTTTTTTCATATTTAATACACAAAATTTACACATTTATTCTATATACTTAAAATACATGAAGGGAGCTGGTTTATGTTTAGAAGGATGACTCAATAAAATTTTTCTTATACTCTCACTATTAACTTAAAAGAATATCACACTAAATGATATTCTTTTTTTCTATTGTTTCAAAGAAAGCTTTAAATAACTTTTGATTATAATCTTTTTCCATATTCCTTTCAGGATGCCATTGTACTCCAATATTAAAAGTATTATTATTGTATTCTAATCCTTCAATTACCCTATCGTCACTATATGCACTAACTTCATATATTCCAGGATTATTTACATGTTCTTTATGATATGAATTAACGATTAAACTTTCTTCGCCAATAATACTATACAATTTTGAATTTTTATCTATTGTGATATTATGGTCACAATCTTTATGATTATGGTAATTATTATCTAGTAAAGAAATATTATCTTCATGTATTGATGACATTAACTGCATTCCTAAACATATACCTAATATTGGTATATCTTTTTCTATTGCATATTTAACTATTACTTTGTCATAATCGTAAAAATCATCTCCACCTTGACAAATAATACCATCACATCTGTGTAGTTCATTAATTAACTCATTAATTTCATCATCACTTAATTTATTATTAATATCCAATGTATTAGGAATAATACCAACAGGAATACAATTATTATCTATAATTATTTTTCTAAAATTATCATATATTTCATATATATCTTTGTTTGTACCATTTATATCAGGTCTTAAAACTAATCCTACTCTTTTTTTCATTTGAACCTCCAATTAAAAAAATGAATAGATATTATAAATATTTATTCATTGATTTCATCATTTGATTAACTTGTTTTTGAGAAGGTTTTCTTCCCATTTGAGTCATCATTGTTTTTATCATTTCTTCGTTAATAGGTGGATTCTTTTTCATATATCTTTTTGTTACAAATTGAGATATAAAAAATCCAGCTACTAAACCTATTATTAAACCTATTGCTACTTGTAAAATGTCAATCCACATAATAATAACCTCCAATATAATTTTACTAAAAATCAGTAACTTATACAAGCACTTTTATAATATTACTTAACCAAAAGTAATCATGATTTTGAAAATCACATACAAATAGATTCGAATTATATTCATTAAGTAATTTTAAAAATTTTGATGTATCCTTATCAGTTTTAAGTAATAAGTGTGAGTTATATACAGTTAGTGTACTGTTTTCATTATTAAACCTATCATGTATTATATGATTATTTAAGTTTTTCATATAAGTAACATTATTCTTTTCCTTGTTATAAATATATGTGTTTACTTTTATTTTATTAAAAGGAAGTGCGAATTCATTAAAAAACTTATAACCAAGCACTAAATCTTTTCTGTTTAATTTATATAGTTCTTCTAACACATCATACAATACATATTCTTTTTTATAATATAAATTATACAAAGGTTCTTTAATATTAAAAATGTAATAAATTCTCATAAGCAATCACCTATGAGAATTTTATACTAATTAGTACTATTATTTTGTCGTATTTTAAATTTTTCTAAAATTTTATTAATAAAATTTTTACCAAATATATTGTCTATTACTTTTGTCTTATGTGCAAATATAAAATATATTATTGCTCCTACTATTGCATATAAAATTACAATTAGAATAGATATTATTCTTGAAGCATTGTATAAAGAAATTATAAATGTCATTCCAAATAATACTAAGAACATAATAACTAGTCCTATAATCATTTTAGAAACTTCTTTAATTGTAGATTTGTAATCTACTTTCACATATTTTTTAAGCGCAATTAAATTAATTATAATTGTGATACCAAGTCCCAATAATGTTGCGGTTGTGGCACCATAGAAACCTTGTATACCTAATTTATTAGTTAAAAACATTAAAGGTATATTAAATATTAGTTTAAATAAGATTCCACTAAAAATACTTATAAATACAGTTTTATATCTATTAATAGATTGTGTCATGACAACAGTAATATTAAACAGGCAGTTTGCTAGTGCGATAAATACTGTGTATTTAAATACTACTGGCCCCCATGTATTTGCTCCATAAAACGCACTAAATACTGGTGTTGCTAAAAAGCTTAGTCCAAATGTTATAGGTAGTGCCACAAAAAGTAATACTTGTAATGCCTGATTTATTTTCTTTCTAACATCACCTAATTTATTAGCAACAAAACTACTAGTTATACTTGGAATTAGACTTGTTGTTAGACCTACAGAAATTGCGATGACAATACTATTAAGTTTATTACCCCAAGTATTCATTACTCCAATTATACTTTCAGCATCTGTAATTGTGTAACCTAATGAATTAGTTAAGGTTTTTACAATAGTTAACATATCAATGAATTCATATATTGAAATTGTTATACCAAACAATACAAATGGAATTGCATAAGTTATTATCTTTTTTAATATTTCTTTAGTTGTGATATTTTTTTCTTCTTTAGTTATTTTAGCATCTCTATTAAGTTGTTTTCTATTCTTTTTAATTTTGTGAAGTACATACCAAAGCGCCCCAATCGCACCTACAGTTGCTCCAAATACTGCAACTCCTACTGCATTTGTAACTCCTAAATGGAATATATTTAAGAAAGTATAACTTCCAACAAGTATTACAGCTACTCTAATTACTTGTTCTAATATTTGACTGAATGAAGATGGTGCGATATATTTATGACCTTGTAAATATCCTTTTGACATACTAAGTACTGGTACAAATAAAATTGCAGTAGATATTACTCTTACTACTAATGTAATATCTTCTATTGTATTACCACCTATGTTATCCCCTATTATAGCTTTTGCGATACTTGGTGCGAATATAAATAGAACTAAAAAGGATACAATACCTAAAATAGTAACTAATGTGTTTCCTATTTTATATGCTCTTTCTTTCGTATAATAATAACCAATAGTATTATACTCACTAACTATCTTACTCATTGCTGAAGGTAGACCAATAGTAGATAAGGACAAGAATAAATTATAAATGGTATATGCATATCCGTATAAAGAACCATTTTGTTCGCCTATTATATGATAAAAAGGTATTACATATACAATACCTAAAAATTTTGCGACAAAAATCGCAAGTGTTGCGATAAACGCACCATTTATAAAAGAACTCTTTTTCATCGAAATCACATCCATCTATTTGTATAGAATCATTGCTGAAAAACAATATATTTGTTCATCATGGTCAACAGAAACTGCAACTTGAAATTTAATATCTACTACTTCTCCTTCTAACTCTGATAAAAAGGAATTAATAGAAGATTCCAAATCTTTTTCGTGAGCTTCATCAATAATTTTAACTTTCACGTTATCACCCTAATTAAGGATAATATATGTACATTACTTATTTTGTCTATTTATGACTTATTCTCTTATCATTATACATCAATTTTATAATAATGTTAAGGTGTAGCAACAAAATTATGTATAATTATTTTCAATAATAAGTTAACCACAAGTTATTGTTTTCGGTTTGAATATTTGATATAATGATTATGGATACATTTGAAAAATATCAGGTGCTTTCCCTTTCTTTTCGAAGAAAGGTGGTGGTAATTATGACAAAAAGAGAAACATGCTTATATATCATAATTATCCTATTATTCTTTGTAGTAATAACCTTACTATACAAATAATAAAGCATCTGATTTCAACGACAGTTGATTTCAGATGCACATCCAAACAAAGGGATTACATCTGATTACGCCAATCAAATGTATCCTTTTTTATTTTATGCAAGTTTCCTTGACATATTTATAATAACACAAAATTTATTTTTTAACAAGTTCTATATTAATCACCAAATGGTTTAACAACATAATATGATGTATTACTTAAGTCTAATCTATTAATTACATTATTCAATTCATTAATAGTTAAAGATTTAACATGATTTATAAAGTCACAATCAAAATCACCATAATCGATTATGTTGTTTACAATTGTATCATTTAAAGTAGTAACATTATCAAATAAATTTATATATGAACTAATAAATCTCTTCTTAATAATTTCTAATTCTGAGTCATCAATTACTAAATTTTTAATCATATTTTCAATTTCCTTAATTAATTCTTTGGGAAACGTTGTTTCACAAATAAGATTAACTAACAAATGTGTTTCAGTAAATACTTTATCGATTTCAATTGATGAAGATAAGTATCCTTTTGAATTCATTTCTTCATAAAATTTAGAAGTTATACCAAATGCTAAATCGAATATAATACTAAGATACATATCTCTTCTTCTGTAATCTTTATATCCAATTTTTTCAAGATTGATTTTTATACCATAACTAACTTTAGGTGTATCAGTATTTTTTTCTACTACTTCACTTTCTTTAACCACTTTGTCTGGTTCTTTATATTCTTTTAATTTAACAGGTACATGTTTTTCAAAATTCTTATTATTTTGATTTTCTCTAATCATTCTCATGGTTTCTTCCGGTTCAATATTACCAGTTATTACTAAGAACATATTAGATGGATGATAGAAAGTATTATAACATCTAAGTAAATCTTTTTTTGTTATTTTTCTAACACTTTCTACTGTTCCACCAATTGGAAATTTAGTAGGATTTTTAACAAATATATTATTTCTTATTCCATCGTACATTGACCAAAAAGGGTCATCCATATACATTTTTAATTCTTGTTCAATTATTCCTTTTTCCTTTTCTATATTCTCATTAGTTAAATATGGATGTTGAACAAAATCTAATAAATACTCAAGATTTTCTAAAAAATTATTTGGCCCAGAAAATTCATATGTTGTATTTTTTAATGAAGTATGCGCATTAGAGTCAGCCCCACTTTTAGAAAAGAAATTAAATGGATCGATTCCATCTTCTTGTTCAAACATTTTATGTTCTAGAAAATGCGCGATACCTAATGGAACTTTTATCATTTTATTTTCACCAATTGGAACAAACTCATCATGCATAGAACCATATCTTGTAGTAAAAGTTGCATATATATTTTTAACTTTATTATTAGGTACCATATATATTTCTAATCCATTGTCTAACTTCTCATAGAATAATTTTTCATTTACAATTTCAAGATTTATTTCTTTCATAAATTATTCCTCCCCATGCATTAGATATATAGTATCTATCTTTAATTTAGCTGCAACTTTTATTATATCTTCTTTTGTTACTTGTTTAACTTTTTCTATTCTTTCTTCTATTTCATCTCCACCAGCAAGTTCTCTAGCATAGTACATATTTATAGTTCTAGCAGGTGAATCATTAATAGTTTCAAGTGAAGCTATCATGTTTTCTTTAGCTTTATCGATATCCTCTTGGTCGAATTTTCCTTTTTTCATATTGTTAAGTTCTTTTTTAATTAATTCAACAGACTTATCATATGATTCTTTATTAATACCAGAATATATGATAAGTAAGTTATCAAAAATATTAGGCATAGAACTAATATAGTAAGCCAGAGAATTTTTCTCTCTTACATTTTGAAATAATTTAGAGTTTGGACTGCCACCAAATATTTCATTGTAAATTGGTAATACGTATCTAAGTTCATATTCACTTAAATCTTTTAATTTAAATCCAATATTAAGTTTTGCTTGAACTATATTTTCATAGTCTTCTACTTTTCTTAATCTACCTCTTATTTTTTCATGAGTTATCATTGCTTTACCTATATCTTTTTTAACTGTATTAACTTTAAACTTATCATGAATAATATTTAATACTTTATCAGTATCAACATCACCCATTATTAAAATATTAACTTTATCACTTTTTAAAACATCAGTATAATAGTCATATAATTTCTTAGGAGTAATTTGTTCTAAATCATAAAGATATCCATATCCTCTATAAGAGTATGGTTCAGTACTACCCATGTGTTCTAACATTTTAATAAGTGAGTATTTTGTTAAATTATCTTTAATAGATTTAATTTCATTATGAATTAACTTATTAACTATCTTAAATGATCTTTCATCAAATCTATCATTTTCTACATTAGGATTAAATATTATATCAAAGAAGAAATCTAGTGTTTTCTCAAACATTCCTTCTTCAGTATATTTATCATCCAAAAACTTTAAATTAAATGATAAATTAGAGAAATTACCAATTCTACTGTTAGAACTTCTCACATTGGAATTGTATAACTCCATTGATTTAAGCGCAAGTAATCTTTTAGTAGGATAATTCTTAGAAGATTGAAGTAAAATTTCACTCAAAAAATTTCTAATGGTGATTTCTTCTTTTTTTATTTTTCTTAAGAAATTAACATCAATTGTAATTGTTTTAAATTTGTTTGTTTTGATAATATGTACATTGTATGCAGCATACTCTTTTTTTATGTATTCCAAATAATCACCAACTTTCTCTATTTAGTATATGAAAAAACTTTAAATTTATAATTCTAAACTAAATTAGAATTATAATTAATTAGATACAATTTGTAATCATTACATCTAATTTCATTTATTATAACATTTTTCGACAAAGATAAAAAGATTATTTTGATGTGTTTGCTATTTATCAAACACATCAATCAAATTTGTTTGCAAAACAAAAACAAAAAAATGTTAATCACATTTTTTTGCTACATTCATGATTGTCTCATCAAAATTTTCATAGTTAACATCGAACCAATTTACATCCATTTGATTATTAAACCACGTATATTGCCTTTTTGCGTATCTTCTTGAATTCTTTTTTATCAAATCTATAGCTTCAGGTAGTGTTAAATAATCGTTTATGTATGAAATTAGCTCCTTATATCCTATTGCTGTATTTAAAGCTTTACTATCAGGGAATTTATTATATAATTCTTTTACTTCATCAACTAGTCCATCATTAATCATTTTATCTATGCGCTTATTAATTATGTCATATAATTTTTCTCTATCTGTAGTTAGTCCTATAAATATAACATCATACAATAATTCATTACAATTATTATTATCTTCTATTTCTTCTTTTTCAATAGCTCTAATAACTCTTTGTCTATTATTTTTATGAATTAAAGTATTAGGTTCTTTCTCTAATAATATTTCATATAACTCATCATTAGAATATTCATCATAGTTATTATTACTTTTCTTTTCTTCAGTAAATTTGTAATTGAATAGTGCTGCTTTAATATATAAACCAGTCCCACCAACTATAATAATATTTTTACCTCTATTTCTAATTTCTTCTATTTTACTTCTACAATCTTTTTGGTAATCATAAACAGAGTATTGTTCATTAATATTTTTAAAATCTAATAAGTGATGTGGTATACCCTCTTGTTCAGAGGATGTTGCTTTCGCACTACCAATATTTAAATCTTTATATACTTGAATACTATCCCCATTTATTATTTCAGCATCATACCTTCTAGCAAGTTCAATACTAAGTTTTGTTTTGCCTACTCCGGTAGGACCAACTATAACAATAATTTTATTCATTTGTAACACCTTCTAATATTTCTTTAACTGGTTTATAACTTTTCCTGTAGTTATCTAATATACCATATTTTCTAATATTTTCAAGGTGTAATTTAGTAGGATAACCCTTATGTTTAGCAAAACCATACTCTGGATACTTTTCATCTAACTCATACATCATTCTGTCCCTTGTTACTTTCGCGATTACACTAGCTGCTGCAATACTTAATGATAAAGCATCACCATGTATTATAGAAGTTGAAGGTATTTCTAAATCT
Source organism: Bacilli bacterium (assembly GCA_045545595.1). GTDB lineage: Bacteria > Bacillota_I > Bacilli_A > RF39 > UBA660 > SIG205. The sequence goes on along the minus strand of JAZQBG010000029.1, from coordinate 5,481 downwards.
AATGGCATTGCATCTATTAAAACATGTTCTATCTTACAATTAACATTATTTATAGCCTCTATCATAGCAAGTTTACTCGCTTCATATATATTTACTTCATCTATAGTTTCAGGACTAATTATTCCAACACCAACACCTAATGCATCTTGTATTATAATGTCATAAAATTTATCTCTTTTTTTCTCAGATAATTTTTTAGAATCAGTTAGACCTTCAAGATTGTAGTTTTTAGGTAATACTACACATGCTGCCACTACAGGTCCAACTAAAGGACCACGTCCTACTTCATCTATCCCTGCAATATATTCTATATTTTTATCATATAATTCTTTTTCATATTTTAATAAATCCATTTTTACCACCATTTTAATTATATATAAAGTTTTGGGATTTTGCAAAGAAAAATGTAAGAAATTTCTTTCTCACATTTTATATTTCATTATTTATTGTTGCGTTGATTAATAGTAACTATCGTCACCACCACTTTCACCAACACTACATGTTCTATTATATTTTATAATTGATGAACCCACACTCATGTGACTATCCGTACATGGTATTACTGTATTTGATGGTAAATATACATTAGTAATCTTTGTAACAGTATCAGGTAGGGTTATTGAGTTCATTGAGCTAACATTAAAATTGCTAATTGCTTCAACACTTTCTGGTATTGTGATATGGTCTATATTATTACCACCAAATTCATCATATGACGTACATCCATAATTTGCTGGTGAACTATAAAAAGTATCTTCACCAATATAGGTAACAGTATCAGGAATTATTATACTTGTTAATCCTTTATCTTGGAATGCTCCTTCTTCATACACACAATATGGTTCGTCATAACCTTCTTCATCTTCAGTGTACTCATGCCCCAATATCCTGCTATCCCAGTAACAGTCACAGTAGTAGCAGTTTGTGCTAGAGTTGTTAACTTACTATTATTTCTTTCTAATGTTGATATTGTTCCTTCACTTTGTGTTGTGCTTGTAGCTGATGCTGTCGTTGTTGTTGTTTTTGGTATTACTACATCTGTTCCACATGAGGCATCATAATCTATTATTTTACCATCACTTGTAACTGTAAAACAGCTTGCATCAGTGTATTCTACTGCATCTCCATCTACTGTTAACTTCGCACTGAAGCTTTTTCCTTGCATATAATTTTGATTTGTTCCATCTTCATGTATCCATATTCTTAAGATATAGTTTTTTGTTGTATCAGGGTCTGTTGCATCTATTATTGTGTCACGATACATTGTTAATGATGTTGAAGTTCCGATATCTTTAAATGTACCAGTTGATAACATTACTGCTGTATCTGCATTGTATAATCCCCATCTAAAGTCTTCATCTTTTAATTCATCTGATATTGTAATATCTGTTAGACTTATTGTTAGGTTCATATGTTGGTCCCCTGTGTTTGTTACACTAAATGGCAATGATGTTGCTGAGAGTTATACTTTTTATTAGACAACTACGTTAGAGGGATTCAAATTTTGTAGTTGTTGTGTTAAAATATATAAAATTTTTATGCCGAGAAAACTTTTGACAAGTTAAGAAATATTTTATTCCTTGTTGGAGTTTAATTATTATTTTTAATTTTTGAAAAATAATAATTAATACGACTTATATATTTTTAAAATATTTCTGCTTGTCAATAAGGAAATTGGAATAAATATTTTATATTAGAAAGAAAGGATGTGTTTTTATGCCAAGTTCTTACTCTCGTGATTTTAAAAAAATGATTGTTGAACTTATTATTCTTCAGGATCATTCTACTTCTAAATCTGCCGAAGAATTTAATGTTCCTCTTAAGACTTTAGAAAATTGGATTACTACTTATAACAAGGACAACCATTGTTTTGACCCTGATTATATTTCTCCTCAAGAACAAATCGCTAGACTTGAAAGAGAAAATAAAAAACTTAGAGAAACTAATGAAATATTAAAAAAAGCAGTGACCTTCTTTGCCAAGGAAAAATAGCATTATATCGTTTTATTATGAAAAACTCTGATACTTATTCTATTTCTCTTATGTGTGATGTTTTAAATGTTTCTAGGGCGTCTTTCTATCATTATTTTTATTATTCTAATGATGATGCATTTAATCGTAAACTTCTTGTGATTCGTAGAATTTTAGAGATTTATTATGATTCTAATCGTATCTATGGAGCTCCTAGAATTACTGCGGTTTTATGCAAAGAAGGTCTTTCTATCTCTGTTAAAACCGTATCTAAGTACATGTCTTTATTAGGTATTCAAAGTATTGTTAAAACTAACTTCCCTAAAAAGAAAAATACTATGTCAGAATTAGGAAAATCTAAAATTATTAATCTTATTAAAAATTTAGATATTATAAGACCTAATCAAGTTTGGGTTACTGATATTACCTATATTAAAACTCGTGATGATGGTTTCGTTTATCTTTCTTCTATTATTGATCTTTTTTCTAGAAAAGTTATTGCCTGGAATGTTGGACATAATATGAAAAAAGAATTAGTTATCGAAACTTTAAATAATGCTTTTAAGAATAGAAATTATCCTATTAATGTTATTATTCATTCTGATAAAGGTACTCAATATCGTTCTCATACTTTCAGAAGTTTAGTTAGCAAAAATAAATGTTTATTTAGTTATACTTCTTTAAATCATTCTTGTGATGAAAATGCGAATCAAGAATCTTTTCATGCGTCTTTGAAAAAAGAATGGTTATACAACCAAACTTTTAATACTATTAATGATGTTAGAAGGGCTGTTTTTCAATATATTGAGGGTTTTTATAACAATAAAAGAATTCATTCTTCTTTAGGGTTTGTATCTCCTTCTACCTTTGAACTCGAGTTTTTTCACAATATCCCCCTATTACCTATGTCTAATCTATTGACTTAATTCCCATAAAAGTTTACATTTTACATTTAAAAAGAATCAGACAATATTGTCTAATTCTATATTAAATTTTATTATTTTTCTTCATCTAACATCAACCAATCAATTATATTAATAACTTTAATTCCATTATAATCATTATTTATAGACTTATCCATTGTTAATATTATTTTTTCATAATTATCTTCTATATTTTCTAAACTTCTTAATTCTCTATTTTTTACTTCTACATTAACTAATGATTGAGTAACTTGGTAGTATTTTACTTCATTAGGATTTTCAGCAACAAAATCAACTTCATAATCATTTGTTTTTCCTATATTTACTTTATATCCTCGTCTAAGTAATTCTAAATACACTATATTTTCTAATAAATGTCCTTCATTTATATTTCTAAAACCTAATATTATATTTCTTATACCAGAATCAGATATATAATATTTACCTAATGTTTTTAACAATGATTTACTCTTTATATCAGTTCTATCAGCTTTATACATTATAAAAGATTTTTCTAACATATTTAAATAATTATCTATTGTTTGATGATTAGATTTTTCTACTATTTTATTACTATTTAAATAATCACTGATTTTTGATGAAGACACAGAACTACCAATATTATTTGATAAATATTTTATTATATTTTCAAGTAATGCAGTATCCTTGATGTTATTTCTATCTATAATATCTTTTTTTACTATAGCATTGTAAATGTCATTTAAATATGATAAAACTAATTCATCGTTATCTTTTATTAAAGTTATTGCAGGTAAACCACCATATTTTAAATACTCATTAAATTTTTCTTCTATATTATTGTTATCATAATTATTAAAAACTAAATATTCTTTAAAAGATAATGGATACATTTTAATTTCTATATATCTACCAAATAATAAAGTAGATAATTCACTAGATAAAAGATACGCATTTGAACAAGTCAAATATATATCTATATTAAAATCAACTTTAAATGAGTTGATTGCTTTTTCCCATGATTCTACATTTTGTACCTCATCTAAAAGTAAATACATTTTATCTTTTTTGATTTTTTCTTTTACAAATTTATATAAATCCTTATAATTTTTTATATCATCATACATATCCGATTCAAAATTTATATGAATTATATTTTCTTCCTTAATACCACTATTAATCAAATAATCTTTAAACATTAGCATCAAGGTAGATTTTCCACTACGTCTAACACCAGTTATTACTTTTATGAATTCTGTATCTTTGGCTGCTATCATTCTATTTAAATATTTTTCTCTTATTATCATATTTCTTCACCCATTAACATAACACTACATTCTCAAAAGTTTTGCAAGTTTGTTTGCAAAACTTCTTTTTTTGACATTTTTTGCAAATGGAGAAAAAAGATAGTTTCCTATCTATTTTATATACATACTATCTCCAAATGAGAAAAATCTATATTTATTTTTAACTGCTTCATTATAAGCATTTAATATATTTTCTTTTTTTGCTAAGGCACTTACTAACATTAACAAAGTTGATTTAGGTAAGTGAAAGTTAGTAATTAACGAATTGATTGCTTTGAATTCAAATCCTGGATATATAAAAATATCTGTTTCTCCACTACACTCTTTAAAAGAATTATATTTATGGTAAATTGTTTCTAGTGTTCTTGTTGTAGTAGTTCCTACACTTATTATTCTTTTACCTTCTTTTTTTGCGATGTTTAAAGCATCTGCAACTTCTTTACTCATTGAATATTTTTCACTATGCATTTTATGTTCTAAAACATTATCTACTTTAACTGGTCTAAATGTACCTAATCCTACATGAAGTGTTACAAATAAAACTTTGATACCTTTAGCCTGTAATTCATCTAATAAATCTGTTGTAAAGTGTAATCCAGCAGTAGGCGCTGCAGCACTCCCTATGTTTTTAGCATACACTGTTTGGTATCTATCTTTATCTTCTAATTTTTCATGTATGTATGGAGGAAGTGGCATAGAACCTAGCTCATCAAGGATTTCCATTAAAATCCCATTATAAATAAGTTCAAATTCTCTAATTCCCTCATCTTCTTCTTTGATACATTTAAATAATAGTTTATCATCACCAAAAGAAATAATAGTTCCTATGTGTACTCTTTTAGCAGGTTTAACTAAACACTCCCAAACATTATTGCCTTTATCATTTAATAATAATACCTCTATAACTGCATTAGTTTCTTTTTTAACACCTATTAATCTAGCTGGTATAACTTTAGTGTCGTTTAAAACTAGTACATCATTTTCATCTAAATAATTAATTATATTATGAAATACTTCATGTTTAATATTACCTGTTTCTTTATCTAGAATCATTAATTTAGATTCATCTCTTTTTAAAATCGGAGTTTGTGCGATTAATTCTTCAGGCAATTCATAATTAAAATCATCTGTTTTCATTTACTTCACTTCCTAGCGCATATGGTAGTGTGTAGAGTTACTACAACATCTACCAGTTTTTCCTATATATTTAAAGGAAATTCTTCATATTTTGTAAAACACTCCCATTTTTAGGTAAGTTTTTACATAGAATATCCTTTAATATCTATCAAAAAATGACATAT
>JAZQBG010000028.1:0-10300 GCA_045545595.1 Bacilli bacterium | reverse complement strand
AGTGATGAACATGTAGAAGTAGTAAGAAGTTTTGTAGAGAAACTAGGACCAGAAGTAACCGCAACATTTGATAATATATGGATACATGGAGATAATGATAGACTTGAGAGAATAGCTGAACTTAGAGTTAGTAATTTGAATGAACGTAAAAAAAGATAAGAGTTTAAGGTTGATACTTAAACTCTTATTTACTTAAATATTTATCTCTAGCTTCAATATAAAGGGTTTCCATTTTATTATAGGTAAATGGTCTTACCTTAGTTTTTAATTCGTCCAAAATAGGTCTAGGATTTCCATGGACAAAAGTTCTCCAATATTTTTTTGTGTAGTCATAAATAATATCGGTTTCCTCATCATTAAGTTCTACACCTTTTTTAAAAGCAAAATTTCTAATTTCATTGGTACTTAGTCTATTAATATATTCATTAATTAAAAAATCATACATAAATAATCACCATTAAATTATATGAAAAAGAGTGTACTCATATACACTCTAAAAATCTATTATTTCATCACTAACATCCTGAATATTAATTTCAATTGGTTTAACTTCTTCTTTCGAATTATTTTCTTTATTTTTGGATGATATTACTTCACCGATATTTATTTGTTCATCTTCTTCCATACTATCATCTAATTCAATAAGTTTTAATACCTCTTCTAGTGAGGTTTTACCTTCAACTACTTTCATAAGTCCATCTTGAAGTAGAGTAGTAGTTCCAGAACGTTCATATACTAATTTTCTAAGTTCTTCTTTTCTTATGTTATTAGTAATTGCATCTCTTATTTCTTCATTTATCATTAATACTTCTTGAATTGCTGTTCTTCCTTTATAACCACTATTACATTCAGGACATACGCCTGGCACATAAATTTCATCAACATCTTTATTCAATACTTTTTTAAATAAATCTCTTTCATAATCATTAGTAGTTTTCTTTCTTTTACAACTATCACAAAGTTGTCTAGCTAATTTCTGAGAAATAATTCCAGTTAAGGCACTACCAAGTAAATATCTTTCAACTTCCATATCAAGTAATCTTTCAATAGTATTTAATGAGTTATTAGTATGTAGTGTAGATAATACTAAGTGACCTGTAATTGAAGCACGTACTGCAATTTGTGCAGTTTCAGTATCTCTTATTTCCCCAATCATTATTATATTAGGGTCTTGTCTTAATACAGAACGTAATACATTTGCGAATGTTAAACCAATTTCGCTATTAACTTGAATTTGATTAATACCTTCAATATCCATTTCTATTGGGTCTTCAACTGTCATCAAATTTATATCTTCTTTATTTAATTTTGCTAGAATTGAATAAACAGTGGTACTTTTACCACTACCAGTCGCACCAGTAACTAGTATAATACCATTTGGTACTTTAATCATATTTTGAACTTTTTCTAGATTTGTTTGGTTAAATCCTAAATTTTCTAATCCTTGTGAACTCATAGAGTAATCTAGAATACGAATAACTATTTTTTCGCCGTTGTTAGTTGGTAGAGAAGAAACACGCAGATCCAAATCTACATCTTTTAAAGTTGTTTTTATCGCACCATCTTGTGGCAATCTACTTTCAGTTATATTCATACCAGATATTATTTTAATACGGGTAATTAAATTCTTTTTATGAGTATTAGGAATTTCGGCATAGTCAACTAATTCACCATCTATACGAATTCTAACTAATAAAAATTTTTCATGTGGGTCAAAATGAATATCGCTTGCTCTTCTTTTAGTAGAATCAACGATAATATCATTTACGACTTCGACAACTGGTATTTTATCATAATCAAACTTTCTTAACATAAATTTCTGCCCCTTTTATTATTCTTGTTATAGATTTTATTCTAGATATATTATATAATAGTTTTGTAATAATTACAATAATTAATTTAAAGAATAACAAGGTTAGGGTGAATCAAATGAAATTAAACAAAAAAGGTTTTTTGTTAGCAGAAACTATTGTTACAGTTTGTATTATAGCTACTTTAGCTACTTCTATGTATATATATATTTCTAAAACTGCTTCTCGTTTTGAAGATAGGGATAATTATGAAAATGTAGTGGATGTGTATAAGTGTAACACATTGAAAGAATATTTAATTAATAAAAATTATGGAACTGTTTCTAATTCTCCAATTTCTGAAACTGATTTGGGTATCTTAAACGATGAAGAAAATTTAAATATTAAAGAAGCCTATCTTATTAATAATACACAAACAGCCAAAGATGAGTTAAAAAACAACATAACAAATCAAGCTCTAAAAGATTATATCAATTGGATTTCGACTGATGATGATGATAATTTAAGATTAGTCGTATGGTTCAATGGTGAAAATGGTGAAGATGGTACCTTTGCTAATTTAAAAATCACTGAATAAATAACATAAATAAATACATTAACACTCCACTTAATACAATGTGAATAAGTCGTGCACATAAGTATGGAGTGTATTTTATTTTTGTATCAGCAATAATGCTGTAAACTTGAGTATGAACTGATAAACCACCAAAAGCTAGTATCATTGCTGAAAAGATTGTTTTAATATTTAATGGGATATTTAATAAAGAAAAATATTTTAAACCACCAGTCATTTCTAAAATACCTGATAGAACAGCTCTATTAAAATCATTTAATCCCAACATATTAGTAATAATTTTATTAATAATTAAAAATAGTGATATTGTACCTAAAATTAAAAGTAGTAAATTAATACTGTCAATTAAAGTATCAGTTAAGATAGTTCCGAAATTTTTGTTTTTCTTATATCTATCTTTCATATTTCTGATTGCTCTTTTTAATGATACTTTAGAATTATCACTTCTAGATACATAATAATTTCTAAAAATTAAACCAATAATAATATTAGATATATAAATAGACAAAAGAATAAAATAACCAATTGTTCTATTGTTCATAAAAGTTACCGCAACGGTTCCAATTACAAATAGTGGATTGGGAAAATGCGTAAAAGTAAGAAGCTTAGATGCTTCTTTATCATTTATTAAACCATTATCATATAGTTCCTTAGTATATTTTGCACTAGAGGGAAATCCACTCAACATACTAAGTATCAATACAAAAGAACTTTCACCATTAGTTTTAAAAACTTTGTTCATAACAGGTTTTAAAAATTCACCAATTAACTCAACAAATCCATACTTTATAAGTAAATTTGAAGCAACAAAGAATGGAAAAAGAGTAGGAAATATATTATCTTTCCAAATAGTAAAAGAAAATCTTGCACTGTCAATTACTGCATCAGAATTCATTATTACTTCAAATGTCAAGAAGACAGTTATAAGTAAAATTAAAAAAGAATTTACATATTTTTTCATATATTCACCTAATTTTTGTTATAATTAAATTGTAAAGGAGCGTCACCATGATATTTAATAAATTATATGTTAAAATTAAAAACTTTATAAAAGATAATTTTATTTTTCTATTATCTTTATTTATAATATATATTATTCTTACTTTCCCACTTCCTTATTATATATATAGTGGTGGAGGAATATTAGAGATAAATGATAGAATTGAAATTGAGGGAAAAGATAGCAACCAAGACATTAATCTGTGTTATGTTAATCAATTAAAAGGTAATGTTGGTACATTTTTATTATCGTATGTAATTCCTCATTGGGACTTAGAAAAAATTATAGATCAAGAGTATGATTACGAAGAAGAATTATATAGAAACAAAGTATTATTAGAAGAATCTATTAATAATGCAACTATTAATGCTTACAAAAAAGCTAGTATGGAATATGATATAATAGGCGAAAAAGTTTTAGTTACTTATGTTTTTGAAGAAGCAAAAACAGATTTAGAAGTTGGAGACCAAATAATTAAAGTTAACAATAATATAATTCACAATATGGATGAATTTAAAAATATAGTTATAGAGAATGAAATTGGTACAGAATTAAACATAGAAGTAATGAGCAAAGAAGAAAAAAAGATTAGAACTGCTACAGTTATTGATATTGAAGGTGAAAAGAAAGTAGGTATTGGAATAATTACCAATTATGTATTAGAAACAAATCCTGATGTTGAAATTAGTTTTAAAGGTAATGAAGCGGGTCCTAGTGGTGGGTTAATGCTTTCTATCGCAATCTATGATAGATTAATGGATTCTAATATTTCACAAAACAAAAAGATATGTGGGACTGGTACAATAGATAGTGAAGGAAATGTTGGAGAAATCGGTGGAGTAAAATACAAACTTCGTGGGGCTGTTAATAGTGATTGTGACATCTTTATTGCTCCAACAGCTAACTATGATGAAGTAAAAAAAGAAAAGAAAAAAAATAAGTATGATATAGAAATATACGAGGCTAAAACTTTTGATGAGACAATAGATTATTTGATAGATAATAAATAGAACATATTCAGGGGTGTAATATATGTTTAGTAGTAAAATTTTAAATAAAGAGATAGATAAGATAATAAATGACTTAGATAGTCAAGTTTATGCAGATAGACAAACTATAGAAAGAGAACTCAAATACTTTAATGAATTATTAAGTTCAAGAATGTTTAGAGATAAAACTCCAGAAGAAATAATAAATGAGTTGTTCAATTGTGTAATAGAACAGATAAACTCATTTTTTGAGAAGTATAGTTTTGTTCCGGGAATAAATGTTACAAGTAAAATAAATGATGTTAAAGTTAATTATAGTACTGGATATACTAACTATACAAAAAAAAGAGAGTTAGATATTGATACTTTATTTGATGTAGCTTCAATTTCTAAAACTCCAACTGCAATATTAATGTATAAATCTATAGAAGAACAATTAATAAATATAAATGATAAAGTTAAAAATATTTTATATGAATTTAAGAATTTACCTAATGATTTAGTAATTAGTAACCTTTTACAATATAAAGGTAGATATTTAACAAACGGAAGAATAGATGATTCACATACTAAAGAAGAAGCAGCAAATAGAATAAAAGAAGTTTTACTAGAAAATAATAGTTTAGATGAGTACAATTATAATGATATTGCGCCTATATTATGTGGAATAATATTAGAAAGAGTTAATGATAAAAGACTTGATGATTTACTAACAGATAAAATTTTAAAACCGTTAAAACTATCAGATATAAAATTTAATAATAAATTATTTACTAATAATATAACGGGAACTCCTAATTTTGATAGAGGATTATGTAACGATCCTAAAGCAAATGTATTTGAGTGTTATATAGGAAGTGCGGGTCTATTTAGTTCCACTAATGATATGATTAGTATTATGGAGAACTTATTAAAGGGTGATTTGTTTAAAAAGAACTTAAGTGATTTTTATACTAAAAATGAAGTAAAACTTAGTAGGGCTATAGCAGGTCAATCAATAGTTCCAACTAAGATAGAGAAAAAAGGATATTTCAGTAATCTGTCTCCTATAATGAGTTTAGGAGAAGATGGAAGTACTAGAACTATTGCGACTAGTGGCAAATATGTATTAGATAAAACAAACTATTATGTAAGTGAGGCAATATTTACTAATCCATGTTCAAGTAATCCAAAGATTATAAAATACTATGAAAATAAAAATGACAAAGTACCTGGAACATACTATAAATATTTTGATAATATTGATGTATATAGAATAGATGCAAGAGAAATATTACCAAGTAGTTCACTAGATGATATATTATTTAGTTTACAAAAATTTAATTTAAGGGTATCATTATTATGTGCATATGTTAAATCTTATGAAAAAGATTATGATATAAAAGAAACAATTAACATTAAAAGTAAAGAATTAAGAAGGGATGGATGCAATGGCAGTTGTTAGTAAAATATTAGTAAAAAAAGATAATGAGTACGATTTAATAGAAAAAATAATTAATCCAAAATTTTATAGTTTAAGTACTCATTTAGATGATGATAATTATAAAATATATAGAAATAATCTTATGGCATATAGAAATGCGAATACTAAGAAAATAATTAATATTGCAGATTATGAAGAATGTAGTTTTGTAAACACTAGAGTTATGTGTAGTAAAGAGTTTTTAAATAGTGACTTTTTTAAAGAAAATGAAGTGGAAATAATATTCAATATATGTGCGATAATTAAAGAAAATAAAAGTTATAATAATAAACATAAAGTTTTTGATTTAAATGATAGATCATGTTATAAATTATTAAATAGTACAGAATTTTTAACAAGCGATTTTATTAAAGAACATTATGAAGAAATATTTAATACTTTAGATAATATTGTTATTAATAGGGAAAAGGCAAAAGTAAAAAAGAAAATTAGATAGGTGATATTATGATAGATATAAGTAGACTATTATCAAATGTAGAAAAGATAATAAAAATAGATGAAGAATTAGTATATGAACAAGATTATTTAGATAATACAGATATAATTTCTATTTCTCCTGTTAAGGTAATCGGAGAAGTTTCAAGAAGTGATATAGGAGATTTAGAGTTAAATGTACGTGTAAATGGTGAACTAGTTTTACCATGTTCAGTAACTTTAGAACCAGTAAAATACCCATTTTCTTTTGAAATAAATGAGATAATTGGTGAAAAAGATGAAAATAATTTAAAAAAAGACCTAAATACACTTGAATTAAAACCTTATTTGTGGGAAAATATTCTAGTAGAAATCCCACTTCGTATTGTAAGTGATGACGCTTATAAGAAAGAATATAAGGGTGATGGATGGCAACTTATTAATGAAGAGACTAAAAAGGAAAACAAAAATAATCCTTTTGAAGCATTAAATCAGTTGCTTAACAAAGAATAGGAGGAAATTTCATGGCAGTTCCATTCAGAAGAACTAGTAAAACTAAAAAAAGAATGAGAAGAAATGGTAATTATATAATTACTGAAAATAGTACAGTAAAATGTCCTAAATGTGGTGAAGCTATTCGTCCACATAGAGTATGTTCTAATTGTGGTACATACAAAGGTAAAACTGTTGTTGAAACTGAAAGTGCTGAATAATATTTAGCATTTTTTTGTTTTAGACTTGAAATCTTTAAATAAATTTTATATACTATATTCATATTATTTATTACCAAAAGAAAAGTAGTAGTAAATTAAATTTAGTCTAGAGAGTTAGTGTTTGGTGAAAACTAATCTAAATTATTTATGAACTTGTTTCTTTGTAATGGTAAGCGATTTACTCACGTTACGAGAAATAAGTGCATAGATATTCTATGAATTAAGGTGGTACCACGAAACTTTCGTCCTTATATGGATGGAAGTTTTTATTTTAGGAGGATTTATTATGATTAAAGTTTTAATTGAGTTTTTAGTTTTTTTTGTAATTTGTTATCTTTTATATTTGTTTTTAATGATTTTAAGAAAAAAAGTAAATAAGTTTAAAAGTAAGAAACCTAGAGTTGAAGAAGCGTTTTTAATGGGAAGATATAATATTGATTTTAAAAAATTTAAAAAAAAAGAATATAGAAAGTTTCTTCATATTATTTCACTAACAAATAGTTTTATATTATCATTAACTTTAGTAATAGTTAATATATTTAAGTCTGTGTTTTTAAAAATGTTACTAGCTTTCGTAGTTTTAGTACCACTTATCCTTATCTCGTATATAATAATAGGTAAACACTACCAAAAGAAAGGAATGATTAAAGATGTATAATTTTAAAGAAATAGAAAAAAAATGGCAAAAGTATTGGGATGATAATGGTAGTTTCAAAGCTATCGATAATAGTGATAAAAAGAAATTTTATGCATTAGTAGAATTTCCTTATCCATCAGGAGTAGGTATGCATTTAGGACATATCAAAGCTTATTCTGGATTAGAAGTTGTTTCAAGAAAAAGAAGATTGGAAGGATATAACGTATTATTCCCAATTGGTTATGATGCCTTTGGTCTTCCAACAGAAAATTCTGCAATTAAACAAAATGTTCATCCAAGAATTCTTACAGATAGAAATATCGAAGTATTTGCAGGTCAATTAAAGAAAGTAGGTTTTTCTTTTGACTGGGATAGAATAATAGATACTACAGATGAAAATTATTACAAATGGACTCAATGGATTTTCTTAAAAATGTTTGAAAATGGATTAGTGTTTAGAGATAAAACACTAGTTAATTATTGTCCATCTTGTAGAGTAGTTTTATCAAATGAAGATAGTCAAGGTGGTAAATGTGATATTTGCTATAGTGACATAGTCCAAAAAGAAAAAGATGTTTGGTATTTAAGAATTACTGAATATGCTGATAAATTACTTGAAGGTCTTAAAAAAGTTGATTATTTACCTAATATTAAATTACAACAGGAGAATTGGATTGGTAAATCAACTGGAGCATTTGTTAATTTTAAATTAAATACTGTAGATGAAAAATTAAGAATATATACAACTAGACCTGATACACTATATGGTGTTACATTCATGGTTATGGCACCTGAACATCCATTAATTGATAAATATAAAGATGTTATTGAAAATATGGATGCAATTAATGATTATCGTGAAATGGCTAGTCATAAGAGTGAATTTGAAAGAACTCAATTAGTTAAAGATAAAACTGGTGTTAAAATTGAAGGAATTAGTGCGATTAATCCGATAAATAATACAGAAATCCCAATTTATATTTCTGATTATGTAATGATGGGTTATGGAACAGGTGCGATTATGGCTGTGCCTGCACATGATGAAAGAGATTATGACTTCGCTAAAAAATTTGCTATCCCAATTATTGAAGTAATCAAAGGTGGAGATATTTCTAAAGCTGCTTACACTGGTGATGGTGAAATGGTTAACTCTGGTGTATTAAATGGACTTAGCGATAAGAAAAATTCAATTGCTAAAATGTTAGAGTATCTTGAAGAACAAGGTATTGGTGAAAAAGGTGTTCAATACAAAATGAAAGATTGGGCGTTCAACCGTCAAAGATATTGGGGAGAACCAATTCCAATAGTACACTGTGAACACTGTGGTGATGTGGCTGTTCCTTATGAAGAATTACCATTAAGACTTCCTGATGTAGATAATTTTGAAGTTGGTACAGATGGAGAAAGTCCACTTGCTAAAATAGATTCATTCGTTAATTGTAAATGTCCTAAATGCGGTATGGATGCTAAAAGAGAAACTGATACAATGCCTCAATGGGCCGGATCATCTTGGTATTTCTTAAGATATATCGATCCACATAACAATGATGAATTTGCTTCTCAAGAAAAATTAAAATACTGGATGAATGTTGACTGGTACAATGGAGGTATGGAACACGTTACAAGACACGTTATTTATTCTAGATTCTGGTATCATTTCTTATATGATTTAGGATTAGTTCCTACTGATGAGCCATATCAAAAAAGAACTGCTCAAGGTTTAATTTTAGGACCTGATGGTGAAAAAATGAGTAAGAGTAAGGGTAATGTTATCGATCCTAACGATATAGTTGATGAATATGGTGCAGACACATTAAGAACATATATCTTATTTATGGGAGATTATGGACTAGAAGCTCCATGGAATGAATCGTCTATAAAGGGTGTTGCTAGATTTATTGATAGAGTATATAACTTAAAAGATAAATTAAATAATGAGTCTGGTTATAGTAAAAACTTAGAAGCCTTAATTCATAAAACAATTAAAAAAGTTAGTGATGATATAGAAGCTATGAAATTTAATACTGCTATTTCAACACTAATGACTATGTTAAATGCATATTCTAATAACGATAGTATTACTAAAGACGACTATTCAACATTGTTAAAATTATTAAATCCATTTGCACCTCATATTACTGAAGAACTAAACGAAATATGCAATTTAGGTTGTCCAATTGTTGATAGTAGTTGGCCTATTTACGATGAAGCTAAAACAGTTGAATCTGAAAAAGAAATCGGGGTTCAAGTAAACGGAAAAGTTCGTGCAACTATTTTAGTAAGAGAAGATATGAGTGAAGATGAAATCAAGATTATTGCACTAACTAACGAAAATGTTAAAAGACACACTGAAGATAAAGATATAGTTAAGATAATTGTTATTAAAGGTAAAATTGTTAATATAGTAGTTAAATAGAGGAGTGAGATTATCATTCCTTTTTATATTCCTTTCAAGAGTTGTATAATGCAATATTCCGTTATTCATTTAAAGAAAATATAAAAAATCACAAAAAAAGAAGTAAATTGATAAAAAATTCTCGATATATATATTGGGAGATGATTTTTTATGATAAACCAGGTAGAAAGAACTAGAATAAAATATTTTATGTCAAATGATGTAGCATTCAAAACATTTTTTAGAAAGAATCCAAAGATGTTAAAGAAAGTAATAAGTATGTC
>JAZQBG010000027.1:0-55554 GCA_045545595.1 Bacilli bacterium | reverse complement strand
CGCTTCACGAACTTGACAAAAATTCAAATTGAAATAATATATATGTAACAAAAATTAAAAGAAAAAAATGACTTGTATATTACAGGTCATTTTTATACATGGTTCTTTTTTTGGTGTCTACCAATTGGGATTCACATCATACATGGTTCTTTTTTTGGTGTCTACCAATTGGGATTCACATCAGAAATAGCTCCTTTTATTTACATGTCTTACAAACATTACTATAAACTTCATCAATCATATTTTTAAATGTTTGTTTAATATCACTCTTCTTAGAATCTGTCCAATACTGTGAAGGTGTTATATCACTATCCACTACTGAAGTTTCATTATTATGTGATAATATTTTTCCGTTCTTAACTGCATATATATTTGGAACAAATATTCTTTCGTTACCTTCATCATCTTTCATAAGATAGTTCTTAACTAATTTGACTATTTTTTGATAATTTTTTGTATTTTCTTGCCTATCTTCTCTAATGTTGAAATAATAGATTTTTTCAACGCCTTCTTCTTTAGCAACCTCATTTAACATAGGTACATATGCTTGACACCAAGGACATTCTGGAAAGCCTAAATAAACAATACCTGTTCCACCTTCTAAAATTTTAATTATTTCTTCAGCATCCCTATACACAAATACATTGTTTTTTCCAACTTCTGTGTATTCATTGGCGAATTTTTCATTATCAGGTATATTATTTTTTACATTGTGAATAATTAAAAATATAATAAGTCCTAGTACAATAAGTCCGATGCCTACATATATAATATGTTTTTTATTTTTGATATTCATAAACTACAACTCCATATCTACTTATAAGATAATTATATCATGTTTTTAATAATTTCCAACATATTTTGATAAATAAACAATTAAAACATATAGAATATCATGGTATAATAATAATGAGGTGATCTATCATGAAAGAAAGATTAATTTTCCACATAGATGTTAATAATGCTTTTCTTTCATGGACTGCATGTGAACTGTTAAAAACTGGCAATATAGATATAAGAAAACAAGTTTCAGTAATTGCTGGTGATGAGAGTAAAAGACATGGTGTTGTTTTGGCTAAATCACCACTTGCAAAAAAATATGGAATAGTTACTGGTGAAAGTATATTTAATGCTAGAAAAAAATATAAAAATTTAAGTGTTTATCCACCTAATCATGAAGTATATCAACGATATTCAAATAAATTAATAGAGTATTTATCACAATTCACACCACATTTAGAACAGTATTCTGTTGATGAGTGTTTTTTGGACATGAGTGGTATGGGACATTTTTTTAAGGACCCAGTTCAATTTGCAACTAAAATAAAAGATGAAATAAAAAACAAATTTGGATTTACTGTTAATATTGGAATAGGCAATAATAAATTATGCGCGAAAATCGCATCTGACTTTGAAAAACCCGATAAAGTTCATACACTATATAAAAGTGAAATAGAAACTAAAATGTGGCCATTACCTGTCGAAGATTTATTTATGGTAGGTAAAAAGACTAAAAAGAAACTAAAAGAAATGAAAATAAATACTATTTATGATTTAGCGCATACTAAGAAAGAAAAATTAATATTAGAATTTAAATCATTTGGTAATACACTATATCAATACGCTAATGGAATAGATGATAGTCCTATTGAAAGTGAAAAAACAGAATTAAAAGGTATAGGTAACTCTATAACACTCCCAAAAGATTTAGAGGAATTAGAAGACATTAAATTAAAGTTAATTGAGTTATCAGAACAAGTTGGTTCTAGAATAAGAAAAGATAAGAAATATGCATATGTAGTTACCTTATATGTTAAATATAGCGATTTTAAAACTCTAACCCATCAAAGAAAATTAAAAAACCCTATAAATACTGATGAAGAAATTTATGAAAATATATTAGTTTTACTAAAAGAAATTGAAATTAAACCTATTAGAAGTTTAGGTATAAGATTAAATACTTTAGTTACAGAAAAATTCGAACAGATTTCAATATTTAATTCTAATAATAGTGTAAATGATAACTTTGAAAATTTACAATATACAATAGATAACTTGAAATCTAAATATGGAAAAGATATAATTAAGAAGGCTATAAGAAAAAAGTGATATGAAGGTGACAAAATGGGAATAATAGATTTTTTTAATAAGAAAAATCCAATAGATATGGAACAGCTAGTAAAAAAAATCGATGGTAAACATCTTGTAAGGAGATATATAATTTTAATTCTTGCACTACTTTTATCTGCAACTTCCTATAATTTATTTTTTGTTACAGGAAAAATTGTAACAGGTGGTGTTAGTGGTACCGCAATTATTATTGAAGAATTATTAAATATAGATAGATCAGTTTTTATATTAATTGTCAATGTTGTTTTAATAGTAGTAAGTTATCTACTATTAGGAAAAGGACAAACAGTTAAAAATCTAGTAGGATCAATATTATATCCTTTATTTGTCTCATTAACTGCTAACATAATTCATTATATAGATATAGCAGATGCCGATTTGTTAATTAAGACATTATTTGGAGCAGTATTATCTGGAGTATCAAGTGGATTAATATTCAAAGTTGGTTTCTCTAGTGGTGGAAGTGATATATTAACTCAAGTTTTATCTAAATATTCAAAAATTTCAATAGGTAAAGCATCGTTAATGGTTAATACAGTTATTATTGGATTTAGTGGTTTTATATTTGGATGGATAAATGCTATGTATGGAGTTATTGCTATATATATAATTACTACTATGACAGATAAAGTATTACTTGGAATATCTGATAATAAAGCTTTCTTTATTATCACATCCAAAGAAGAAGAAATAAAAGATTTTATAATTGATAACTTAAAACATAGTGTTACTATATTAAAAAGTCAAGGTGGCTTTACTAATAAAAATAGAAATGTATTAATGGTAATAGTTCCTACAAAAGAATATTTTATATTAAAAGAAAGTATACATGAAATAGATTCTGAGGCATTCTTTGTTGTTACTGACTCATATCAAGTTTCCGGTGGTGAATAACTACTGGATTTTTTAATAACCTAAATTGTTGCTTTGAATATAAATATAATAAGGGGTGATATTGATGTGGAATAATATACTAAGACAAACTAATTATGATTATGCAGTAGTAATTGATCCTAGTCATGGTGGATCTGATATTGGTCAAACAGGTAATGGTATTATTGAAAAAGATTTAGTTTTAGATATTTCAAATTATATTTATAATAGATTAAGAGAGTTAGGTGTCCCAGTTACAATAATAAGAACGGGTGATGAAACAATAAGCAATGAAGAAAGAGTTGAGAGAATATTAGATGCCTATGGTAATAATAAAAATGTAATTGTTCTATCTAATCACACAAATGTAGGTGGTGGAGAGTTTAGTTACCAGTACAAAGAATTGATTGGGTATTAAGATAGAATTAATAAATTAAATATAAATGTTAGTTGGGTACAATTTGACAAAAATGATTAGTTATATTATAATACATCCCAAGAAAAAGGGGAATAAAGGGGTGAAATGAATGCAAGAGTTAAGACAGTTAGATTTGCAAATGAAAAATTTATATGTACAACTTTTAAAATATAGACAAGATGATCCTAAATATTATGAGACATTAAAAGTAATAGCAAAATTATATAAAAGAAGCGGATTACTTATATTCTTAGCAAATAAAAAGAATATTAATAATCCATATTGTTTTATTTATACGGATTTAGGGTCTGTTGAATATTTATTATCACAAGAAGGATTAATTAAGTCAAAAACACCAAAACATTAAAAGCATTATATTAAAAAATGCTTTTTTTATATAATAAAATAAATTATGTTATAATTATGTAGGAGGCAATCTTATGAACGAAAAAAAATTTGATTCAAGTAATATTAATTATGAAGAAATAAATAAACCTAGTGAATATATAAAAAAAACAGAATGGGATATGGCTATTGGATTACAAGAAGTTGATAATCTAAAACCATCTAAACATTTAGAAAATCTTTTAGAAGAAAATATTATAGGTAAATTAAGTTTAGATGAAGTAAAAGAAGAATTAAGAACTTATTATGTTGAAAAAGAAAAGAAGAATGAAGTAGATTATAATGAATTAGAATGTGATTTTGTTTCAACAAGAATTGTTGAATTATTACAAGAAGATAATTTTCAATTATCAGTAGAATATTTAAAATATGTTCATAAATATTTATTTCAAGACATTTATGAATTTGCTGGTAATTTTAGAGAAGTAGACTTTTCTAAACCAGAAATAATTCTTAATAAAGATTCAGTAGCATATGGAGATTCAAACACTTTAAAAGAATCATTAGAATATGATATATCACAAGAATTAGAAAAAGATTATAAAGAAATGAATATTGTAGAAGTAATAAATAATATTACTAACTTCTCGTCTAATATATGGCAAGTACATCCATTTAGAGAAGGTAATACTAGAACTACTGCATTATTTATACAAAAGTATTTAATAAGTTTAGGATATAATGTTGATAATACATTATTCAAAGATAAATCTATTTATTATAGAAATGCATTAGTTAGAAGTAATTACTTTAATAACGAATTAGACATAAAAGAAGATAATAGTTATTTAATTAAATTTTATGAAAATTTATTATTAGGAAAAAATAATAATTTACGTTCAGAAGATTTAATAGTTAAAGAATTATCAAGGAAAGATTAATTTCTTTCTTTTTTATATAAAATAAAAAAAGAATAACAAAAGAAAAATAAGCTATAAATCAAATTTTAGATATAAAATTAAATATAAGAAGCTACTACAAACGAAATAAAGCAATATTATGATAATGATAACTTTAATGAAAGAGATGTAGTTAATATTTCTATTGATACAACAAAAGAAGATGAATTATTTGATTATGTTGGTTATGAAAGATATTATGGGAGATCTAAATATAATGAATTAGAAGATGATTACGATAAAAATAAAGATGATGATTTTGAATTAATGTTATAGAAGTTGTAAAAAAATCAAAAAGTGATATAATATTCAGCACATTAGGAGGTTTTAGTGTGAAAGAAAAACTAAATGAAATAAATACTTTAATAAACATCGTAGAAAATTCATCAAATGAATTATTAGATACTGAAAAAGATTTATGTGAGAATTTTAAACGTAAATATATTTTCTTTTTAAAATTAACTTATGATAGATTAAGAGAAGAAGAACTTAGAATTTTATCTTATGGAGAAACAGATTTAGGATTATATAAATTAGGTTTTGGAACTGACGAATTTATATACGATTATAAACTTTATTCAGAAATACTTGCTTCAATTGATATAGCAAGAGGTATACCATTAAGTCCAGAAAAATATAAGAATCCATTGATAGATTTTAGAGAAATGTTTTACGACTTTTTTAAAATCTTGAAGCAACCTTTTAATTCTGAAGAAGCGTTAGAAATTTTTGGAGATTTGACAAAACAATGTTTAGAACGATTAGGTTTTAATGATGTTGAAACAATGCCATATTATGGTTCAATGATAATTGAAGTAGATTTATGCACAAGAATTTCAAAATTAGTAAAAGATTTATATAAAGAACAAGCAGAATTCAAAAAACATAATCCTAACGCTTATTTTATTACTGATGACTATACAATACAAAATTATGTTAAACCAAGATTAGAAAATTGGGATTATAATGATAATAATATAAATAAAAAAGTCTTAAAATATAATGAAAAAATAGCAAATAAATAAATAATAATGTTATAATATTATTTAAATCAGGAGGGTTTATGGAATTAGATTTAAAGAAAATAATAAGTGAAGAAGATAATGTTACTTATGAGCAACTTCTTGTTAATCATGATAGATATTATAATAAACAATGGTATTCATATTTAATAAGTAAAGAAAATGAAGAAACTAAAGAAAAATTATATGGAATAAATAGTTTGAATATAACTTTACCTATTGGAGAAGAAACATTTCCTAAAATAAAAACAGAAAGCGTTATACCTCCCAAATATAAAAAAATATCAAAAGTTAAGGGATTAGATGTTATTTCAGATAGATTAACGTATACTTGTTATGCAATTATTTTAAAAAATGAAGATGATACTCTAGAAATGAAATTATTAGATAGAAATTTTTTGAAAGGTATAACAAATGTTTTTGATAAAAAAGAACAAATACAAAGTGTTAAATTCTTAGGCTATGAAAGTTGGCTATTTTTAGCCAAACATTTAGACAATACTTATAGTTTGTTTAATATTAAAAATTCACATATTAATTATATATCTAAAAAGAATGAATTTTATTTTAATGATAGAATAATTGATTTTCTTTTATATAAAAAATTAAAAGACAAAACAATGATTACAACATTTAATGGGAAAAACTATAATTTGAGATACATAAATGGTGATCTAAAAGGAATAAACGATAACTTCTTTATAACTCATGAAAATAATAAATGTTTTATTTATGATACTTGTACATTAGAAATAATTGGAGAAATTTCAGATAATAATATTTTAGATATTGAAATTTTTGAATCATATAACGAGTTATATGATATATCATCCTTAATAGGTATGTTAAAACTAGAAAATAATAAGAAAAAATTATTTTATGTAAGTGAAAATTCAGATGATGTTAATTTAATAATTTCAATAGATGAAGAAAACTTTGATGAAATTACTTTTGACTCTAATTGTATAGTTGAAATAGATGAAAATGATGAACCTTATGTTTTTCAAGGCTATAGACTTACTGGATTTAAAGAAAGTAAACGATATTGTATAGATGTTTTTGCAAACGGAGAAATTAAAGAATGTGAAATAATATCGAATAACAAAGAAAATCAAAACCAAGATGTAAAGAAACTAAAAAAGGAATATAAGTTTGACCCTAATGATTTCACTTTTTAAGAAAAATTTTAACATATATAGAGATATAAAATTGTTTTAAAAAACAGAAAATAAAAGGAGGAGTTTTATATGTTTGTACCACATGAACCTGTTTTATCACTTGATGTGTATAGAAATACTGATAGATGCGTTTGTGGAGCATCATCAGTTGCTACATATCGCGATGGAGAAAATCGTGGATATTGTCCAGAATGTGCTAAAAAGAGAGAGAATTTTGTAAAAAAGATTATTGGGAATATATTTATAGGAAAAGAAAATAGTTTAGAGTATTCTGTTTTAAGTATAGTTGAAAACATAAGAATAAATATTTTTGAAGAAAGAATTAATTATATAATTAATAAATTTTATGCAGAACAACAAAATAGTAATTGCACGCGATTGAATGAACCTTATCATGATAAAACTTTTATTAGAAACCTAACATATGAAGAAATAACTATGTTAAAAAATTTTATAAACAGTATCGATGTAATGATATCAAATAACAATTCTAATAAAATTAATAATGTGTTTCAATATTATATTGATGAGTTGAATAAAAGGTTAATTTCTGCAAGAGATAAAGTTGATGAATTAAATGCAATGCTTGGAGGATATTCTTATACAAAAAGAAAATAATAGAATTAATTTTAATAAGAATAATGATAGTACAGACTAAAATCAGACTGAAATCAGACTAAAAACAGACCAAATTCAGACTGTAAGTCGTATAGACATTTGTATTTATTAGAGTATAATAGGATAAAATGGAATAATTCTGATTTAATGAATATTCCATTTTTATTTGTAAGAAAGGAGGAATATTTAACATAAGCACCAAATTTAAAAAAATTAAGAATTTTATAAAAAATATAAAAAATCACTAAAAATTAGAATATTATAGAAATTGTGCATATAAACAAACCCTTTGCTTATAAGGCTTTGAAAAAATTGTGCATATAAAAAAAGTATAATTATATGTATTTTCGCAAGTGCGAAAAATTATAAGCACCACTTACAACGGCAAAATTTCCCTTATTTTATAAGGAAATTGAAGTTGCTGTGGTGCCTTCCCATATCCTGTTCAAAAATTAGAAAACGGAAATAACGCCTTTTTGACGTTATTTTTTTGTGGATAAAAATTGTTGATTTAATTGGTGTAAAAATTTAGTCAAATAAATAAGTTATCTATATTTTAAATTATTAAATAAAAAGGGGGAATAAAATATGATAAATAATAAAATTAAAAATAAATACATAACTTTAAATAGGTGTTATTATGAATGAAAATAATATTACTTTTAAAGAACTTATATTAAATTATCTTATCGAAGAGATAAAAAAAGAAGAAGGAAATAATAATTATGGGCTGTAAAAAAATAATAAGCGCGTTATTATTAAATTGTCTTAATATCCAGTCAAGTAAAAAAGAAAGGAGTAATAAATGTATAATAATTACTTGATAGATAAAGATTTTAATGTAGGAATATATATAAGATTATCTCAAGAAGATAAAGATAAAAAATATGAGTCAGATAGTGAAAGTGTTATTAATCAAAAAGAACTTTTAAGAAGTTATGTAAAAAACAATAATTATAATTTATGTGGAGAATATGTTGATGATGGATATTCTGGAACTAATTTTGATAGACCAGCATTTCAAAAAATGTTAGAAGATATAAAAGAAAAGAAGATAAATTGTGTAGTAGTAAAAGATTTATCTAGATTTGGAAGAGATCATGTAATGACAGGATATTATATAGAAACATTTTTTCCGGAAAACAATATAAGATTTATATCAATATTAGAATCATACGATAGTTTTAAAAATCAAGCTAGTAATGATTCATCAACATTTATAATTGCTTGTAATGATTATTATAGTAAACAAAATTCTATAAAGATAAGAAATGTATTAAATGATAAAAGAAAGAATGGCAAATTTATAGGAAGTAGTCCAAGTTTTGGTTATATGAGAGATCCATTAGATAAAGGACATTTAATATCTAATCCAGAAACTGCACCAATTGTTAAAAAAATTTTTAAATGGAGAGCAGAAGGAGTAGGACCAACAGAAATAGCAACTAGATTAAATAATGAAAATATAAAAACTCCTGCAGGATACAAACAAACTAATTATTCATCAAGATTAATTGATAGAGATAAATGGAATATATCAACAGTAAAAAAAATTCTATCTAATAGAATTTATACAGGTGATATGGTTCAACATACTCAAACAAAAGTTAATTATAAATCAAAGAAAAAAATAACATTAGATGAAAGTTTATGGGTAATAGTAGAAAATACTCATGAACCATTAGTAGATAGAGAAACATTTAATTATGTTAATACATTAACAAAAAGAAATAGTAGAAATTATAATTTGAAAACAGAAAGACCAAAAAGATTATTTGAAGGCAAAATATATTGTAAAGAATGTGGTAATAGATTATCTGTCTATTATAGAAAAAAATTAGACTATTGGTCTATTAATTGTAATAGATATTCAAGAGACCCAAAAAGGGGAAGATGTACATCACATTTTTATCCATATGATTATTTAGAAAGTCAATTATTAGAACAATTTAATAATTCAGTATCAGTATTTATAAATAAATTAGATATAGAAGAATTAAATAAAGAAGTAGCAACAAATATTAATAAACAAACAGAATATATAGATAAAAAAATAAATTATTTAACAAAAGAAAAAGAACAAATAATTCACAAGTGTAGGGCACTTTATAATGATAAATTTAATGGAATAATATCTAATGAATTGTATAAAGAATTATCTACAGAATTAGAAATTAAACTTAAAAAAATTAATAACATAATAGAAGATGAAAAAATAAAAAAACAAAATATAAAAAATAAATCAAATATACTACCAGATTATACAAAAAAAATAAAAAAACTATTAGATTTAAATAAACCTAAAAAAGAGTTAATAAACACATTAATAGATAAAATTGTAATTGACGAAAATAGAAATATAAACATTAAATTTAAATATAATGTGATATCTGAGATTAAATTTAAGTATAATAAAAAAATATAATAAAAATATGCGTTTAAGTATTAAAAAAAATAATTAAAAATGATACAATAATTAATATTAATTTAGGAGGTGATTAAATGGGAAGTAAATATAGAGAAAGTTTAGAATTCCTTCATAGAAGAGAAAAAAAAATTCTAAAACGTAAAAAAAACAGAAAAAATAAAAAGTATAAACCTTATAAATCTAATTTACTTTCTAATAATAATTTGATTCCAAACATTCCGATTGAATTAAATTTATTAAAAACTAAACGAATAAAATCTCCTAAAATGGAAATTACATTACCAATATCATTTAGTGTTAAGAATAATGCAAAAGAAACTATTAGCATCATAAAAGAAATTACAAATTATTTTTTTGAAGAAAATGATTTAGAATTGATTATAAATTGTAATGAAACTATAGATATGGATTTATCTGCTCTTATCTTATTGGATATTGTAATAGTTAGAGGAACTAAATATTTAAATAAAAGAGGATATAAATGTTTTATAAATGGTTATTTACCTAAAGATTTAGTAACTAAAGAAATATTTATTTATAGTGGTTTGCCAAAGCATTTGAAATTATTGGAAGATAAAACAGATAATAAAATAGAAATTTTAGATCCTTTTTTAACTATTGATGATACTAATTTAGAAACTCATAGAATAATTGAATATTACAATAATTGTTTAAAGAGAAATGGATATAAGTTAAATGATAAAGGGAAAATTTTCTTTAATTCTTTAATTAATGAAATTGTTGATAATGCAAGAATCCATAATGGATATAAAGAAATATTTTATTGTGGTGGTTTTTATAGCGATAGAACAAAAAAAGGGCAACTATCTATAATTAGTTTTGGAAATACAATTTATGAATCATTAAATAGTGAAACAACTAGTGATGAAATAAAAGAAAAAATAAATGACTATATTAGTTGTCAAAAAAATTTTTATGACATAAGTTATAATGAAGAAATGGCATGGACAGTATATGCATTACAATATAAAATCAGTAGATTTAATAATGAAATAACTCCTGATAGAGGTACGGGTACAATACATTTTATGGAAGCTTTTATGACAATGGGAAGAACAATAAATAACGATGTTCCAGAAATGGTATTAATATCTGGTAATACTAATATTTTATTTGATGGCACGTATACATTAAAAGATGAAAAAATAGGCGGAGAAGATATTAAAGTTATAGCTTTTAATGATAATAATAATTTAAAAGAAAAGCCAAATAAGAATTATGTAAAAGATATGGGAATAAAGTTTCCTGGTGTTATAATAAATGTAGAGTTTTATGTTGATAAGGATTATTTAGAAAGATTCAAGGAGGAAGAAAATGAGTAAAAAAGTTTTAAAAATTAATTTAATTGACGGAATACCAAATTCAAAAGATATTTTTGCAATTTCAGGTAGAGAACTAGGTTATAAACAAAGAAAAAATCACAAATTAGATACATTAGAAAATGAATATAAAACTATAGAAATATTTATAGATGAGAAAATAATATTTTTAAGTTCTTCATTCTTTTTAGGAATGTTTGGTGATAGTATTAGAAAATGTAAAACAAAAGAAAACTTTTTAGAGAAGTTCAGATTTAAAACAAACGGCCAGTTAGAAAATAATATTGAAGATGGGATTAATGATGCATTAAAAAATGTTAATCCATTGGAGTAGAATATGGAAAATCAAATAATGGAATGCGTAATAAATAGTAAAAATGACATTACGAATATAATTATGGCCGCAGCAAGTGTACTTAGTCTTATTATAAGCTCAATAAATATAGGCGTTGTAATATATATTTTTAAAAAAGAACAAAAAAACGTCATAGAGAAAAATAAATCAGAAAAAAACAAAAATTGGTATACAATGTTAGGAATTCAAGAAATGACAACAGCTTTTTCTAATAAATTAAATAATTTAAAAGAAGATACAATTAAATTCTATGAAGATAAATTAACTCAAGAAAACATATTAGAAAAATATAAAAAAGTAGAAAATGAATTATTATTATACAAAGATGAATATATTACAATTGTAGAATGTTTAGATTCTAAAAAAGCAAATGAATTAAGTGAAGAATTTAGAACAATTCAAGATGATTTATATCAAATAATGATTGAATCTGTAGGAGATAAAGCTATTAACACAACTACTAATATACAACAAATAAATATAAAATTTAATAATGTTAGAAAAAAAATTATTAAAATGACGATAGGAATAGTTTAAATTAATATTTTTTTTATTAATTAACATAGGTAACTTAACTCCCGAGGTGGGAGTGGTGCTGAAGTAATTTATGCACTTAGAAATAATGATACTTTAGCGCGCACTATCTTAGAGGAAATGCAAAAAGAAGGAAATATAAATATTAAATATTTTCAACGTAGATTGCCAGGAGACACATCAAAAGACTATTATTACATATTAAGAGATACTGGTGATACTCAGGCGATTTTAATAGAATATGGATATGTTGATAATACAAGTGATGCAAAACGTTTAAAAAACGATTATGAATCATATGCTGAAGCAGTAGTAAGAGCGCTTTCTAGTTATCTAGGATTTACATATATACCACCTGAAGGTCAAACAGTATATATTGTTCAAGCAGGTGATAGCTTGTACAGTATTGCAAGAAAATTAGGCCTTACAGTAGCAGAGCTAAGAGCATACAACAATTTAACTAGTGACAATTTACAAATAGGTCAAGTATTACTTGTTCCAACGCCACAACAAGAAACAAATACATATATAGTACAAAGTGGTGATAGTTTATGGTCTATAGCTAAAAGATTTAATGTATCAGTAGATGATTTAAAAAGCGAAAACAACTTAACAAGTAATCTAATAAGTATTGGGCAAGTACTTAGAATACCAAGTTCAACACCATCGAATCCTAATCCAAACTATATAGTGTATATAGTACAAAGTGGGGATTCACTATATAGAATCGCACAACAATACAATACTACAGTTGATACAATAAAAAGTTTTAACAATTTAACTAGTAACACTTTACAGATTGGTCAAGAACTATTAATTCCTATTAGTGAAACGGAAGAAGAAACACCAACAATAACTTATACTGTTAAAGCAGGTGACAGTTTGTGGTCCATCACACAAAGATATAATACCACTGTAAACGAAATAAAAACATTAAATAACCTTACAAGTAATAATCTAAGTATAGGACAACAACTATTAATACCTAGTAGTTCTTCTAATAATACACTAACATATACAGTAAGAAGCGGTGATAGTTTATATGCAATTGCGAATAGATATGGTACAACAGTAAATGCAATTAAACAGTTAAATAATCTTTCTAGTAATAATTTAAGTATAGGCCAACAATTATTAATTCCAACAATATAAAAAGAAGATTTTGAATTAAATCTTCTTTTATCTTAACTCTGGACATACTCCAGGATATGGTTCATAAAAACAATGATTTTTATATCTTCCTGCTAATCTTTGATTATACCATACAGCAACACAATTTTGCCCACTACTTGGAGCATAAAACCATAATGCATTAGTAGCGGGATAATAATATTCCCCTTTTAAAACTCTTCTAGCCAGTTCTTTTTCTTTGGATGTTGCTGCTGTCTGAAATAAAGGACTATAAACCCCAGAGAAACCACCAGGATTTTGATAAGCGACTTGCGATATAGAATTAATATTTTTGAAATCAAGACAATTGGCAAGAGCTCTATTAACGATTACATTACCAACCATCAACATTCCTAAATTACCTTCACCAACCGCTTCAGCTCTCATAAGTCTAGCTAAAAGATCTACATCTTTCTCAGTATAATTTATTATTGCCATTTTACCACCTAATAAAATATATGTGTGTTTTTTGTAATTATGTTTTAAAGAAATAGGTTGTATTAAAAAAAAAGTTATGATATAATTTTATTATATTGAAAAACAGGGGTATAGTTTAATGGTAGAGCGACGGTCTCCAAAACCGTTAATGTGGGTTCAACTCCTGCTACCCCTGCCATTGAGATTTAGTCGAACCAATGTGTTCGTTAATATGAAACTTGGTACGAATGTATCAAGTTTTTAAATAAATTTTAGGAGGGTTTTATGGAAAGTATAAAAATTAATGTTCCTTATCCAATTGGAACTTATTTGGATAAAATAGAAGATGGCAAAAGACATACAGATCAGCTTTATGAATACATTATTACAAAAGATGGAATTTTTGCTGTTTTAGTACTAGATGTTAGAGAAAATCCACGATTAAGTACAAGAATAAGTGTTGAAGAATTAAATGACAAATGGACATTAACACAAGATGTACACTTAAACATTTCTAAAGAAGATGTTAAAGCAACATGTGAATTTTTTAGTAAAGTAAAAAGAAAGACAAAGTAAAATAGAAATTATAATTTAATATAATTTTTTAAAAATTAGTTAGAAAGGTGTAAAAAACAAGAAATTGGGAATTGCCTTTAAAATCGTGCCATTTGGATGTTACTCCAACTTTTGGAGTTAAATATACTGAAAACGCTGATTTCAAACGAAAAATCAGCGTTTTTAATTTGTTAAAAATTTTATTGTTATATTTTCACCAAATTATTATCTTTTCCTATTAGTTGTCATTTCTTCTGTATCAGGATCATATGTTATAATCAATCCACTTCCATCATAATCTGGATTAAGCATTGAATGATATTCGTTTGTAAATTCAACTTTATCAAACCCTGGCTCATAAGGAGATTTTGGATCGTTATATTTACTTGAATTAGTTTCTTTTATTTTTTTTACAGTACTTTTATATCTATCATAATAAATTTGTTTTATATTATCATCTTTAAATAATAAATTCATGAGTATAACTAATTTGTGTTCAAAAGATAAATTATTATCTTGTAAATTTATTTTAAGTTCTAATAGGTGTTCTTCTTCACTAGTTAGATAATCTTTTTTAGTAATATCTGCAAGTCTTTTTGATACTTCCATCATTTTACCATACAATCTAATATTATCAATCCAAGTTTTATAATTACATCCACCATTAGGAATTCTAAATTCTAATCTATAATCTTTTTCATTGGTTCCTCTAAGACATACTGAATTTTTTTTATATTCTAATCTTCTAATTACATTATCATCGTTACCATGTTGTCCATTATTAAATAATTTTATAACATCTTTTCTAGATAATTCTTCATATAACATCCGTTTCCCAATTATTTCAGAAATAGGTTTTATACGACTGTTAACATAAACATCTTGTCTAAAGAGTTGACCTTCTTCATTTGAAATATAATATAATAATTCTTCGCAATTTCCGTAAATTTCATAAAAATTTAAAATTGCTTCTTTAGTATCTAAATAGTCTAGTCCCAAATTTATTTGTCCAGCAGCATTCCCGCTAACTTCACTATAATAATATCCTATATCTTTCATAGTTTCACATAATCCACAAAATTTTGCTACATCTTCTTTTGTATTGTGAAAAGGGTATCTTGGATAAATTTCTCTACCATTTGGAACTGTTGCATCATAATGTACCAAATAATCTTCAAAACCTTTCTGTTCTCTTAGTTCTATTTCAAGATTATAATCATTATTTGCTTCAATTTCAGGCGCTATACTAATTCTAGGGTCAATTCCAATATCTATATTTTCAGTTATAAACTGTAAACTTTTATTATGAATATAATTGGGATCTTGTTTCATTTTTAAAAAGTTTTTATATTCATTAGGTAAGTAGCTATAATAATCATTTATTAATCTGTTATATGTTTCTAAATAATTTTTATTATAATTAATAATAGATACTAGTGGTATTTTGTTTGGATCATCTTTAATTACATTTAAAATATTGGTAATCATTAGATATTTCCATTCATTATCATTAGTTTTTTCAAGTAAATTTATAAAACATGTAATATCAGAAAAATGATATAATGATGTTTCAGAATCGGATATATATTTAGAAATTTTATTATTGAATTCATTATTAAGAAATAGTTTTAATTCAACATTAGTAAATATATCTAGACTTGATTCAATCCCATAAAAATTAACACCATTTTCTAATATTAAATCATATATTTTTTTTCTCATTTTAGACTTTAATTCTACATTAGATATTTGGTTAATAATTTCTCCAATATTAGATAAATAGATATTTTCTTTCATTATAGTTTCGCTAGTTGCATTCAAAAATTTCCAATAATCACCACCAACTATTTCTGATTCTTTATTATAATTTTGAAAATTTAACCAATTCATATTATCACCATCTATATTATAACATGTTTTTAAAATGATTTGTATTTTATAAGTAATAATAATACAAATTAGAGTACTAGATAAAATTAATATTTTATGCTATATTATTTTTAGTTATTAATTATTAGAAAGGACGATTATATATTTTTTGATATTTTAGGTTGGATTGGAATGATATTGGTATTACTTGCTTATGCATTACTATCAACCAATAAAATAGAAAATGGTAAATTGTATCAAGGACTTAATTTTATAGCTGCTGTTTTAATGGCAATTGGTTTATTTCCAAGTAAAGCATGGTTCTCGTTTACTTTACAAATTATATGGGCTCTAGTCGCACTTATTGCCATTATTAAAATAATTAAGAAAAAGTAGAAAATTATAAAGATTTATAATCATGTCAAAAGAATTCCAAACAAAAACAAACTCCAAATTATTGGGGTTTGTTTTGTATATTTAACTTCTTAATTTTTTCATATCCTTTATCCAAAATTCCAGTAAATTCTTGAGGTAATTTTTCTTTTGACTTAATTATTAACTTGTTATCAATCCCATACAATGCTTCAGCCATAGAACCGACTATGCATGCGTTAGTATCAGTGTCTCCTCCTAAAGCAATAACATTTTTAATTGCTGAATTAAAGGAATTAGAATAAAACAGACAATATAAACAGTTTGATATTGTATCATAACATGTTGTATTAAATTTCTCAAATGGTTTTAATGAAACATCGATCTCTGTTTTAACTTTATTTAAAATTTCCTTTTTATCAATTCCACATCTTGCATAATAAATAATTTTTGCTACAATTGAAGCACATTTAATAGCTTCTTCGCTGTTATGAGATGGTATAGTAGCTTTATATACGTTTTCTAAAACCTCTTTTTCAGTGTTAAAAAGATATGCAACAGGTGAAATTCTCATCATTGAGCCATTTCCGGTACTGTTTCCAAGATTTTTACCATCTATCCAGTTCATGTAACCTGGTGAAAAGGGATGTTTGAAATATGGTGTAATTTTAGGTCTATAATCTTTAAAATTTTTACCATACATTTTTAAATAATATTCGTAATTACCACTATTTAAAATCGCATCTAAAACTGCTATTGTCAAAATTGTGTCATCACTATAAAATGAGTTATCAACTATTATATTATTGTTACATGTTACCTTTTTAACTTTTTTTACTTGTCCGTATTCATGAATAGAACCAGCCAAATCACCAATTATTGCTCCCCACATAGATACCACCTAAATTCAATATTATTATATAATATTTATATAACAATTACAATTTTATCTGTTATAATATAATTGGTGATTGTATGAAAAATATTATAGAAATAACATTGAATGGAAAAGAAGACTATTTAAATAAATACAATGAAAAAAGAATTTCAAAAGAGTTAAATGATTATATTCTAGAAGAATGTAGAGGAATAGATATTAAAAACGATGTCGCAATACATATAAATACTAATTTTGAAATGAACGAGGAAGAAAAAAATAACTTAGTAGATATGATTAGAGAAAACTATGGATTAGATATAAGTGATATTGAGGAATTATTGAAAAAACTTTATATTATTGATGCAATAATGATAGTTTTAGGAATATTACTACTTGTTGTTTGGTTTATCAGTCTATCTATGCCAATATTATCAGAATTTATACTAATAGTAGGTTGGTTATTAATTTGGGAAGGTATAAATAATATAATGTATCAAAGTGTTAAGAATGCAATAAAAATTAAAAGAAGAAAGAAACTTACTAACTGTAAAATAGTGTTTAACAATAAATAAAACACTTGAAAAAATAATACAAACCATGTATAATAAGCACATTATATAAATTTAAAAACGAATTTTGTTCGTTTTTTTATATTTGAAAAGGGGAAGTAAACATGAAAAAGACTTTTATATTTGGACATAAAAAGCCTGATACTGATTCAATTACATCAAGTATAGCGTTGTCATATCTTAAGAATCAACTTGGGAAGAATACTGAAGCTTATGCATTAGGTGATTTAAATGAGGAAACTAAATTTGCTTTAAATTATTTTAATACCAAAGAACCTAAATATTTAAATGACGTAAAACTGCAAATTAAAGATGTAAAATATCATAAAAATTGTGTGATGAATGAATATAATACAATTCAAGATAGCTACAATTATATGGCAGAAAATGGAATGACAGGATTACCAATTATTGATGATAACAAAAAATTTGTAGGTATGGTAACTGTAAAAGATATTGCAAGAGAGTTAATTAAGGGAAATTTTGATAATTTAAGAACATCATATAAAAATATACTTGAAACAATTAACGCTAAAGAAATATTAAAATTCGATGATGAGATATCAGGGAATATATTAGTGGCATCATATAGAAGTACATCATTTATAGAAAATGTAGAATTAGATAAAAACACAATACTTATAGTGGGGGATAGACATAGTATTATTGAATACGCCGTTAATTCTGGTATTAAATTAATTATTTTAACTAATAGTGGTTATATTAAGGACGAACACTTAAAAATTGCGCGTGAAAATAACGTAAACATTATAAAATCGTCATTTGATACTTTTCATGTTGCGAAAACCATCGCTTTAAGCAACTACATTAATACAATAACACTAACTAAAGATATAATTTGTTTTGATGAAAATGATTATTTAGATGACTTTATAGATATATCAAACAAAGTTAAACATACTAACTATCCAATAGTAAATAAACATAATAAGTGTTTAGGATTATTAAGATTAGCAGATATATCAGAAAAAACAAAAAAACAAGTAATATTGGTAGACCATAATGAAACAGAACAAAGTGTTGATGGTATAGAAGAAGCTGAGCTATTAGAAGTAATAGACCATCATAAAATTGGTAATATAAATACAAATATACCTATTAATTTTAGAAATATGGCAGTG
Source organism: Bacilli bacterium (assembly GCA_045545595.1). Lineage (GTDB taxonomy): Bacteria > Bacillota_I > Bacilli_A > RF39 > UBA660 > SIG205. Next base: position 36,380 of record JAZQBG010000027.1, on the reverse strand, counting down.
GGAAGCACAAATACTATTATTTATCACATGTTTGAAGAAAGAAATGTTCAAATTCCTCAAAATATAGCTGGTTTAATGTTATCTGGAATACTTTCTGATACATTACTACTTAATTCGCCAACCACTACAAATATTGATAGAATAGTTGTCCAAAAATTAAGTGAAATAGCTGGAGTAAATTATCAACAATACGGAATTGAAATGCTAAAAGCTGGAACTTCATTAGATGGAAAAACTAAAGAAGAAATTCTATATAATGATTTTAAAGTATTTAATATTGATGATAAAAAAATAGGTATTGGACAAATATTTACAATGAATCCTAGCGAAATATTAAACGAAATAAAAGATTATACTGATTTAATAGAAACAATAACAAAAGATAAAAAATATTACATTGTTGGATTATTTGTAACAGATATACTAACTAATGGTTCATACATTATATACAATAATTCGGCTAAGACGGTTTTAGAAAATACATTCAATATTGATAATCTAAATCAGGGTGATTATATAAAAGGATGTATATCTAGAAAAAAACAAATTATACCAAATATTATTGATGAAATAGAAAAATAGGAATAAGATCCTATTTTTTATATTAATATAAGTAATTTAGATATTAGAGACACAATTAAACACAAAACAATTCCAATAACAGTAGGTAATAAGAATGCTATTAATGTCCATTTTAAACTGCCTGTTTCTTTTTTTATAGTAAGACATGTCGTTCCACATGGAAAGTGAAATAAACAGAATAGCATCATACAAATAGCTGTAGTAATAGTCCATCCATTGCTCAATAATAGATCTTTTAATGCAGATAAACTACTTAATTCCATAATATTACCTGTTGACATATAACTCATAATAATTATAGGTACAACAATTTCATTGGCAGGAAATCCTAAAATAAATGCCATAATTATAACTCCATCAAGTCCAATAAATTTTCCAAATGGATTTAAGAAATTAGTACAATATGATAATATGCTATTACCAGCTATATTTATATTAGCCATTAACCATATTATAAGGCCAGAAGGTGCTGCAACAGAAATAGCTCTTCCCAGTACAAATAGTGTTCTATCGAATATAGATCTAACTAATACTTTACCAATTTGTGGTCTTCTGTATGGTGGTAATTCAAGTGCGAAAGATGAAGGCATACCTTTAAGTATTGTTTTAGATAGTATTTTAGATACTAGTAAAGTCATTATTACCCCAAGTAATATTATTGCAGTAAGTAATATTGTAGACAGAATTGACCCTGTTAATCCACCAATTATTGCTGAAGAGAAAAACATAGTGATAATAGAAATTAAAGTGGGATATCTACCATTACAAGGAACAAAGTTATTAGTAAGAATTGCGATTAACCTTTCCCTAGGAGAATCAATTATTCTACAACCTACAACCCCACATGCATTACAACCAATTCCCATAATCATAGTTAATGCTTGTTTTCCGTGTGCATTAGCCTTCTTAAAAAAATTATCTAAATTAAATGCAATTCTCGGTAAAAAACCTGAGTCTTCTAGTAACGTAAATAATGGAAAGAATATTGCCATAGGTGGTAACATAACTGCTACAACCCAAGTAACAGTTTTGTATATTCCTAAAACTAGAACACCGGATAACCAATTAGGCGCATTTATAAAATCAAAGAATGTTAAAAGTTTATTTTCAATGTAACCAAACATATTTGATAATAATTCAGATGGATAATTCGCTCCTATAATAGTTAACCAAAAAATGAATGCGAATAAAATTATCATTATAGGAATACCAGTTAGTTTTGAAGTTAAAATCTTATCTATTTTCCTATCCCTGTTATTATATTTTTTATTTTCAACACTAACACATTTATTATATATGTCTTCGCTATTTCTAACTATTTCGGAAACGATTTTATCTCTTAACAAATAAGATTTAATTCCAGACTTTTCTAAGTCTTTTTTTATTAATTCGATTTCTTTTTTCAAATCGTCATCTAATATGTCAAAACCTAAATATTCAGTTAATGACTTGTGCATAGTATCATCTAGATCTAGAAGTTTAATGCTAACAAATCTAGAACTTATTTTATTATCAAGTTTATCTTTTAATTTTTCAACAATTCTGTTGATAGAACTTTCTATTTCTTCACAATATTTTACTTTAAAAGAGTTATTAAGAGAATTGTTGAAAGAAACATCATATACGGCTTGTTGTAATTCTTTTAGTCCAATACCATTTCTAGCACTAGTTCCAATAACAGGAACACCTAACTCACTAGATAACTTATCTAAATCAATTTTAATTTTTTTCTTTTTAGCTTCATCAAGTAAATTTACACATACAACAACATTACTTTTTACTTCTAAAACCTGTAATACTAAATTTAAATTTCTCTCTAGACAAGTAGCGTCTGTAACCACTATAGTAGTATCTGGATTACCAAAGCAAATAAAATCCCTTGCGACTTCTTCTTCAAGTGAATTGGCCATCAAAGAGTATGTGCCAGGTATATCCACAAGTGTGAATGTTTTATCGTTAAAAATATATTCACCTTTAGCGTTCGCAACAGTTTTACCAGGCCAGTTACCTGTATGTTGGTTCATACCAGTTAATTCATTAAAAACTGTGCTTTTACCAACATTAGGATTACCTGCTAAAGCAATAATTTTGTCATCTTTATTAAATTTTAGAATTTCTAATTCATCACTAATCACTTTTGAACCAGTTGATTTATTAGTAAGTCCCATTAAATTTCCCCCTAAAATTATTTAATCGCACTAATGTAAATTTTTTGTGCATCTTCATTTCTTAAAGCAATAACTGCCCCTCTTATAAGGTATGCAATTGGATCTCCAGTGGGACTTTTATATAATGCTTCAATTTTGGTGTTAGGAACAACTCCTAAATCTAACATTCTCCTTCTTTCATTACCATTTGATAGTAAAGAGTCAACATATCCTATTTTCCCAATAGGTAATTTATTTAATGATATTACATCTTTTTCCAAATTTATCCCCCCTTAAGTTAACTTAATATAACAAAGTTTCCCTATACTAATATATGTGTATATAAGATTTTTGTTATATGTGTATACCCAATAGGATATAATCGTATTGTTTAAAAGGTGATTTATTGCGTCAAAAATTTCCCCAAAAAACAAATACATAGGATTTGTGTAATATTGACTAATTATCATTTTATTGATATCATACTAATGAAAGTAAGGTGGTACTAATATGGATTTTTTTATTCATAATCTTTCTATTCAATTACAGCAATTGGATTACGCACTACTAGTAAAGATAATTAATCCAATTATACTTTACTATATATCAGATACTTCCATTAAATCATATAGATTACATAAAGATTCAAAATTTAAAAACAACACTACTGTAATGTTACCACCTGATGTTATTAGAAAGCATTCAGAAATTGATAAAGAAAGATTATTAAAACAAAAATTTAATGATTCGATTATTAATTTTGCCTCTGTAATAATTGAAAAAATACCAAATGATAATTTAGCTTTGTTTTATAATAACCTTAATTCGCTTACTGTTAACACACAGAATTTTAAATACAGAAATTTATTTCTTGGTAAAGGAACTCAAGGATATTACAATTCAAAAAGTAACAAGATTGTACTTCAAGAAAATAATTATAGCTTGACAATTGACCATGAATTACTACACATGAGCAGTAGTTGTAAATGATGTAAGCAATGAGACATATTTCATAGGTTTTTCTCAATGTAAAAATGGTGAAGACATAGGAGACGGAATAAATGAAGGTTACACACAATTATTAACTGAACGATATTTTGGTAAAAGCAAAAAAATACTCAATGCATATAACCTTGAAACGTCTATAGCAAAAAAATTAGAATTTATAGTTGGCAGAGAAAAAATGGAATCTTTATATTTTAATGCTGATTTATATAATTTAGTTCAAAAGTTAAAACAATATGATGAAGAAGCGAATATAATAAAATTTTTAACTGAAGTAGATTTTTTAAATAAGCATTTGAAAACAAAGTATGAATTACCATTGGATAAGAATATTATAAATTCAAAAATAAAAAGTGTAAATTTATTCTTATTGAAATGTTATTTGAAAAAAATAAACACCGAAATCAAAGATAATAAAATAGGCAATGATGCATTATTAGATAATCTTCAAGAATTTCTTCAAATGCTTGAACAATCAGTAACAGCCAATAAAACAGGGTATAATGTTTTAACTGAAAAAGAGATAATGGAAATAGTAACTAATTCTGTTTATGCTGTAAAAATTACTGAAAAAGATACTCAAAAACCTATCACAAGATAAAAGTAGTAGAAAGAGCTTTATAGTTCTTTCTATAAATAATTTGACTGTTTTCACCAGTTTTGATAGAATATTCTTGTAAAGAGGTGTTCCTATTGAAAAAAGTATGTAGCATTATTTACAATCCTAACTCATCAGGGGTTAAAGGTACAAAAGTAATCAATGAAATGTGTAAAATATTAGAAGAAAATTATGAAGTTAAAACATACAAAAGTGATGGACCAGGATTGGGGACAAAATACGTTAAAGAAGCAAATAAAGATTCAGATTTAATAATATCAGTCGGTGGAGATGGAACTTTTGATGAAATTATTCGTGGGATTAACGATGAAGAACAAAAGGCAACGATAAGTCATATTCCTATGGGAACAACTAATGATTTAGGAAAAACCTTCAACTTAGTAGGAAATCCAATTGATTCGCTAAAGAAAATATTATTAGGCAAAGAAACAACGTTAGATGTTCTGGTAATCAATGATATTCCATTTGCGTATGTTTCAGCCTTTGGTTACTTAACATGTATTGCGAATGATACTCCTGAAAATTTAAAGAAAGCCCTAGGTAAATCTGCATACGTTTTGTATGGTGGACCACAAACTTTAAGAAAACCAGAAGTATATAACTTAAAATATGAAATAGATGGTAAAAAATATAGAACAGATTGTATTTTAGGCGCAATATCTAACTCTAAAGGATTTGCAGGTTTTGAATTTTATAATGATTTTAAACTTAATGATGGCAAGTTTGAAGTAATGTTTATTCCCAATATGTCTAAAATAGAAATGTTAAAGGCATTAAAAAGTATTGCGATAGATAAAAAAACAATTGATAGTATTCCATCAATTGTAGTACACAAAAATGTATCTAAAATTAAAATAAAATTTGATAAGGTTCCTGTTGATAACTGGTCTTTAGACGGTGATAAACAAGTATTGCCAAAAGAAGTAGAAATCAAAACTGGAAAACAAATAAGAATTTTACTGCCAGATGAAGTTGTAGATGATTTATGCAACTAATTCATTGTTCTCGTAATAGATATCAAGTTTTTGAAAAAGAAGCTTCCACATTAACAAATAGAATTCAGTTTTCTTAGGATTATCTAAGTATTCATTAAAATCATCAAATAATATATATTGGTGATTTTTTCTTACTTCACAACAATCAATTAAAAAATTGAATAGAATTCTATCATCATTAATATCTATCTCATATATATTTTCCATATTTGAAAAAACAAACTCCAAATTTTTTCTAAAATTTGTAAGTATTATTTTTTTATATTCAATAGTACGTTTATTAATTTTATAATTTTCTTTGAGGTAAGTTTTAGTTAGAAAGATAGAATTTTCTAACTTATTAAAAATACTATCTAATATATTTAATAGTTGTATGTTACTTAAATTTAAGCTACAATACAAATAATCTATAAAATTATCAATCATCATAATAAAATGTTTGTAATATTCCATTTTTTCACTATCAAAATTTGTATAATAATCTTCATTTTCCAATTTGCTAATGTAATAATCTAATTTACCAGATTTTAATAGTTTGTATATTATTGGTGCATATATATAATCATCTATAAATAAGCTTTCAGTTATTTTGGTTTTCATTCAAATCCCACCTTTGTTCACTATTATATCATATATGCGCTTCTAGTTCACATATTTTTGTTTAACTTTATGAGAAAATAATTATGGTGATTAGTTGTGATAGAAGTAAAAGAAAATGTATACGATGTAGTTAGAAAAAATATTAAGTATTATAGAAAGTTAAATAATATGACTCAGGCAGAGTTTGCAGAAAGGATGGGTTTATCACATGACTTTATTAGACAGGTAGAGTCTAGTAAATCAGGAAAACATTTTTCTATGACTAGTATTCAAACAGCTGCTGAAGTATTGGGTATTAAAATATACATGTTATTTAAAGAAGATTTAGATGAAGAATAGTATTTAAACAATTGTAGAAATTTGTATACTAATTTACGTGATAAAAAGTTGGTTTTTGTTGATTAAAAGTATACTCTAGTTAAATAAAATGTATTTTTGATACAATAAATTTACGGAAAAGCTTTTTTGCAGTAAACCATAAGTAGTAAAAACATAAATGGAAAATTAGGAATTTGGACAATTGATGATATAAGTTAAAAGATATTAACAAAAACTGTTAATATCTTTTCTTTAATCACATTGAACACAAGTAATTGCTACAACACCAGCTATATCTTCCTCGTTACATCCTCTCGATAAGTCATTAACTGGTTTTGCTATACCTTGAGTTATTGGTCCATATGCATTAGCTTTGGCTAATCTTTCAGTTATTTTATAAGCGATATTCCCTGAATCTAAATCTGGAAATACTAATACATTAGCTTTACCAGCCACTTTACTATTAGGGGCTTTTTTAGAAGCAACACTTGGTACAACTGCTGCATCAAATTGTAATTCACCATCAAGTATTAATTCTGGATAAGTATTCTTAGCTATTTCAACAGCTTCAGTTACTTTATCAACATCTGGATGTTTTGAAGAACCAAAAGTTGAGTGAGATAACATTGCTATAATTGGTTCATTACCAACTAATTTTTCAAATGATAAGGCTGAACTCTTTGCTATATGTGCTAATTCTTCACTACTTGGATTTTGTACCATTCCACAGTCCGAATATATAAATATTCCGTTATCACCATATTCACAATCTGGAACTTCCATTAAGAAAAAAGATGATACAATTTTGCTGTTAGGAGCTGTTTTTAAAATTTGTAATGCTGCTCTTAAAACGTTTGCGCTACTATTAACTGCTCCGGCAACTAATCCATCAGCATATCCCATTTTGACTAACATATTTCCAAAATATAAATAATTCTCTTTAACAGTTTTATTAGCTGTTTCTAAATCCATTCCTTTATTTTTTCTAAGTTCATAGAATGCTTCTACTAATTTTTCAGTATCAGTAAAAGTAGCAGGATCAATTATCTCTACACCATTAAGATTAACATTGTTATCAAGTGCTAACTTATTGATATTATCAACATTACCAATAAGTATAACTTTTGCAAATCCTTCTCTTATAACTATTTCGCTAGCTTTTAATGTTCTTATATCATCTGACTCAGGTAGTATAATTGTTTTATTTAACTTTTTAGCTTCATTTTTGATTTTATCAATTATTTTCACAATATCACTCTTTCTACAGACAATATTTTACCAAAAAAAAATAAATTATTAAACAGATATTTACTAAATATCAAAAAAGTTATATATTAAATGTGAGGTGGTATAATGAAAAAATATGTTTCTGAATTTAAAAAATTTATCGCAAAAGGGAACGTTGTAGATTTAGCAGTAGCAGTAATTATTGGTGGTGCGTTTGGTAAAATAGTAACATCATTAGTAAATGATATTTTAATGCCTATAATTGGAGTTATTTTAGGTGGTTTAGATTTTACATCATTAACATTAAAATTTCAAGATGCAACTATAAATTATGGTATGTTTATACAAAATATAGTAGATTTCTTAATTATCGCAATTTGTATCTTTGTATTTGTTAAATTTATTGAAAGACTATTACCAAAAAAAGAAGAGAAAAAAGAAGCACCTAAAAAAGCAGATGATATTGTTTTACTAGAAGAAATTAGAGATTTACTTAAAGAAAAGAAAAAAACTAATAAAAAAGAAAAATAATTTATTGAATAAAATAATCAAAACTCTCCCATAACTATATTGAAAGGAGAGTTTTTCTATGCAACAAAATGGATTAAGTACTAAAGATTTAAGTTATTTATGTGATATGTTTAACTGGAATTTAAATTGTTATAACGCGTTTACTCATTTTGAACAAGAGTCTAGTAACGAGCAAGCAAAAAGTTTAATGCAAAATATCGCACAAATGCATAAAAATTCATGTGATTTTATACTAAGTTTAATTAAATAGAAAGGAAATAATTATGAATCAAGATCAAGATAACATTATGATATTATTAGAATTAGAAAAAAATATGGTTAAAAATTACTCAACTGCTATAACAGAAGCAAGTAATGATACTTTAACTGAAGAGTTTACAAAATTATTTGAGGATTCAAAGCAAGCACATAGACAACTATTAAACTATACATTATCTAATGGATGGTATCAATTAGAGCAAGCTCCACAAGATAAAATTAGCCAAGAACAACAAAAATTAGCGCCAAAACTAGCTAATATGTAAAAAAAATTAAAACTGGTATTTAGACAGTCAAGTCTATCTATCAGTTTTATTAATAAATATATTAAAATTCATCATTTAATAAAAAGTCAATTAAATTTAAATGAATTATACCATCACGAGATAAATCTATTTTATCAAGTGAAATGACATATTTAGGATAATTATCATTAATATATTTAAATGCACCAAACTCTCTTTGAATAGTGATATCACTATCTTTTAATTCGTATGTTACTTGAATATATTTTATTTTTCCATCTTTTTTAGCTAAAAAGTCTACCTCACTATTTTTGGTTTTACCAATGTATACCTCATAATTTCTATTGATTAATTCATTATAAACAATGTTTTCTAAAACAATATAATTTTTAAATTCAGGATTATTATTTTTGATTTGGGCAATTCCTAGGTCTGTAGCGTAATACTTATTAAGCGTTTTTAAAATTGCTTTCCCAGAAATATCATATCTATAAACTTTCTTTAGTATTAATGCTTTACAAAGTGCATCTATATAATTATATAAAGTTTCATTAGATATTCTCTTGTATTCTTTTTCCAAAAATTTAGTTATATTATCAGCTGAAAATTCTCTACCCGCAGTTTCAATTAAGTATTGCAAGATCATATCAAACAAAATAGTATCTTTTAAATTAAGTCTCTTTACAACATCTCTAAGTATAATAGAATCATATACACTATGTAAATAATTTTTAACATCTACAACATTGGTAAATTCACATCTATTAGGAAGACCACCCCACTTAGCATAATCCCAGAAAGAATCCATGTCATATCCATCTTTATTAGTTAAATCAATATATTCTTTATATGATAATGGATTAATATTAAATAAAACATATCTACCAGACAAAACAGATGACAATTCATCAGATAACATTTTACTATTAGAACCTGTAATAAAAATACTAACATTTTTTATTGAGGCCCTTAATGAATTAATTACTTTTTCAAAACAATCAACATTTTGAATTTCATCCAAAAATAAATAATATATTTTGTTATCTTTTACTCTTTCTTTTATATATTTATTAAGTTTCTTATAATCAAGTAAATCTTCATATTCTATAAATTCAAAATTAATAAAAATTATATGTGCCTCATCAACGTTTCTTTTTTGTTTTAATTCTTCAATAATTTGATTTAAAATAACAGATTTACCACATCTTCTTATTCCAACTAAAATCTTAATTAAATCCGAATCATAAAACCCTCTAACTTTTGATAAATAGCTCTCTCTTATAAGCATTAAAATCACCTCTGGTTATATTATATATCATTTGTAACGTTTTGTAAAGTTATTACGCTTAATCGTAATAACTTATATTTTCCGGTTAATTATTACGCTATTTTTAGTATATTCAAAAATAATATAATTAGTAGTTATGAAATTAAATTATTTTTCTTTTTTTCTTGACCTCGTTTTCAAAACATGATATTATTAATTTGTAATCGATAATTATTATCAATAAGGACTGATTTTATGAATAGTAGAAATACGATCCAAAAACAAATGATTTTAGATAATATTAGAAAAACAAAATCACATCCAACTGCTAGTGAATTATATGAAATGATTAAAAAAGAAAATCCTAAAATTGGACAAGCTACAGTTTATAGAAATCTAAAAACTATGGTCCAAGAAGGTGATATAATCATAATTCCTGGTAAAAACAATATAAATAGATATGATGGTGATATAACCCTACATAATCATTTTATTTGTGAGAAATGTGGTAAAGTAACAGATATCTTTATTTCAAGAGAAACTATAAATAATAAAATAGAAGATAAATATGGGATTAAGATAAAAAGAGAAAGTACTGTATACGAAGGAGTATGCAAGGATTGTTGTAAAAAACCATAAAATTAATTGACTTATTTTATAATAATGAGATAATAAAGTTAATATTTGATGAGGAAGCTCATTGATATAAATTAACAAAAGAGGAGGAAAATATATATGGAATTAAAAGGAAGTAAAACAGAACAAAATTTATTGGCTGCATTTGCAGGAGAAAGTCAAGCAAGAAATAAGTATACTTATTATGCTTCAAAAGCTAAAAAAGAAGGGTATAATCAAATTGCTGCAATATTTGAAGAAACAGCAAACAATGAAAAAGAACATGCTAAAATGTGGTTTAAATTATTACATGATGGTATGCCTGATACAATGACTAACTTAGAAGATGCTGCAGCAGGTGAAAACTATGAATGGACAGATATGTATAAGGAATTTGCTGAAGTAGCAAAAGAAGAAGGATTTGATAGAATCGCATATCTATTCAGTGAAGTTGCTAAAATTGAAAAAGAACATGAAGAAAGATACATTAAGTTAGCAGAAAATATTAAAAACAATACAGTATTCGCTGACAGTGAAGAAGAAGTATGGATTTGTACTAACTGTGGACATATTTATGTTGGTAAAACTGCACCAAAAGTTTGTCCAGTATGTGAACATCCACAAGCTTACTTTGAAAGAAGAAAAATCAACTACTAAAAGAGAGAAATCTCTTTTTTTTTAATATAAATTAAATGCAAAGTATATAATATATTGGTGTATATATCATGAAAAAGAAACTTTTAATTATCATAATTTTAATAAGTTTATTAACGCTAAGTTTATATCTTTTTTGTAATGCGAAACCTAAAATAACATTGTATGGCAATAAAAGAATAACACTTAAAATAAATACAGACTATGAAGAACCTGGATATAAAACAAAAATACTAAATAAGGATATTACTGAAAAAACTATTGTAAAAAGTAATCTTAATACGAATAAAATAGGTGAATATACAATTAGTTATAAAATAAATTATAATAATAAAAGTCACGAAGAAATGCGAACAATAAGAGTAATAGATAATAATAAACCAGTAATTAGTTTATTAGGTGAAGGAACGTTAGAAGTTTGTCCAAATCAAAATTATATTGAATCAGGGTATATAGCTCTAGATAAATATGATGGAAACATAACAGATAAAGTAATATTGGAAGAAAAAGATAATGAAATTACTTATTCAGTGGAAAATAGTATTGGAAATAAATATATGACTTCACGAAAAATTGTTAAAAAAGACAGTACTAAACCTACCATTGAACTTAAAGGAAAACAGTTAATTACACTCTATTTAGGTAATGATTATGTGGAAGAAGGCTATAAAGCAAGTGATAATTGTGATGGGGATTTAACCAGTAATGTTGAAATAGATAGTAATCTAAATATAAACGAAGAAGGTAATTATAAAATTACTTATACTGCATCAGATAAATCTGGTAATGTAGAAAGTATAGACAGATATATTGATATATTAAAAGAACCAAAATCAGATGAAAAGGTTATTTACTTAACATTTGATGATGGTCCAAGTAATACTACATCTAAGATTTTAGATATATTAAAAGAAGAAAATGTAAAGGCAACATTCTTTGTGATAAATACATATGATAAATATGATAAAGTTATAAAAAGAGCTTTTGATGAAGGTCATACAATAGGATTACATAGTTATTCTCATAAATATAAAGAAATTTATAAATCTGAGGAAGAATATTTTAATGATTTAGAATTAATTAATAAAAAAGTTAAAAAAATAACTGGAACAAATTCTAATATAATAAGATTTCCAGGAGGAAGTTCTAATACTATTGCTAAAAAGGGTATGATGAAGAAACTTATAGAATCCACCAAAGAAAAAGGTTATATATATTTTGATTGGAATATAGCATCAAATGACACGTCATTTATTTCTTCTAAAAGAATTTATAACAAAGTAATTAATCAATTAGAAAAACATAATTATAATACTAATATTATTTTAATGCATGATTTCGCTAACAACAATAAAACAGTAAAAGCGTTAAAAGATATAATACAATATGGCAAAGAAAAGGGATATAGATTCGAAAAAATAACAGAGTGGACAACACAGGTCACTCACTCCGTTAAATAAAATTTAATAGTGCGACTAGAATAATTATAAAACCACATATGTAAGATAAATTAAAATTTATATATTTATTTAAATATTTACCAATATACTTACCCAACATAAAAAATATAAAATTAATAACAAACATAATAATTAGTGAAATAAAAATATTTAGATTTAAAAATCCCATACTAATCCCACCAACTAGAGAATCTAATGATAAAACAAGAGATAATACAAGAGTTTCACTTAGTCCTAGACTTTTAGAATTATCAAAATCTGCTTTGGTTTCGTCCAAGTACACATCTATAAATTTATTTTTCGTTCTGTTTGAAAAATAAATTTTTATTTTATCCTGAAACATGTTGTATATTCCCAAAGAAAACAATATGAAAAATCCTATAAACTTAACAATCATATCAGATAAAAACAGCTTCAAAATATCACTAAACGTAAAAGATAACAATAGTGATAAAGTATTAGTTAAACAAATAATAAAAATGTATTTTAATGATATAGAAATACCTTTAATAGAATAAGAAGTACTTACTAAAAAATTATCTATAGAAAACATTATAATAAGAAAAAATATACCTAACATCATTTTTCACCTATAGTATTTATATGTAACTAGTAAAATTAGTGACAAATGAATGCCCAATTTTAATACATATATTTAGGAAAAAGATAATAAATGATATAATTATTATAATTGGAGGTGTATTAATGAAATTTATAAAACAACATAAATGTATGTTAATTTCCACATTAATCGGAATACTAATTTCACCTTTAATTTATTTAATTTTTATAAACACAATAAAACTATCAACTTTTGATGTAATAGAATTTAATCAAAATATTGAAGATAAGGATTTTAGAAAACTATCATGGACTAAATCAATTAATGCAGTAAAATATCAAGTTGTTGTCTATGATGATGACTTAAAAATCTTAAAAATAATGGAAACTACTGATACCAATATATACTTGGATGATATTAAAGCAACAAATAACGAAAGAATCTTTGTTAATATAAAAGCTGTTGATGGGGTTAAAAATAAAAAAGAAGTTCGTGGTAAAAATTATTCTGTTATTTGGAAATCACCAACAATAGATATTAAAAATAATTCTGATATTAATAATAACGAAGATTTAAATGTCGAAGTAAGGTACGATGATGTATTAATTGGTTATTATTATGAATTAGTTAAAGATGGTGAACTAATATATAAAGGGGATGTATTTAACAATAAATTTACTATTCCTAAAAAATATATCAGTACATTATATGGTAAATATGAGTTAAGATTATGTAATGTTATAGATGATACAAAGATAGTTGTTAGTAAAAGAACTATAAATATAACAACACCTAAAATTAGTAAAATAAATATGGTATATCCAAAAAATAATGACAAGATAGAGTGGGATGACTTTAAAGTAGAGTTTACTGGTGGAGATAACGCAATTAATTATTACATAACTCTGACAGATTCAAATGGTAAAAAAATAATTGAAAATCAAAAAATTCAGGACAAAACATTTAATGTATTAATTTCTAAATTAAAACAAAAAAAACAATACACTCTGGAAATTACTGCTTCTAATCCTTTTAATAAATTAGTAGAGGTTAAAAAGAAAATAAGGTTTCAAACATTAGAAAAAACTAAAGCTAAAAAGGTTGAAGCTGATACACCTAATGGAAATGTCACATGGGGTAAATTAATTACTCTTACTTCACAAACGAAAGATGCGCAAATTTACTATACTACAGATGGAAGCGAGCCAACAAAAGATAGTACATTATATACTGAACCAATAAAAATAAATTCTAGAATGATTATTAAAACTATCGCAATAAGAAAAAATATGAATGATAGTGAAATAACAGAATTTAAATATAGTCCGATCGCATATGGAATGGGCTCGTCAAATTCATGGGCACCTATCGCACTTTATAATGAGGGTTATATGCCAATAAGATATTATAATCAAAGAACAGGTGGTTATTCATACAATACTTATGGGCCAGCAGATAACGACTGGGATGATGGGTTCCCTGCTACGATTGCATCACATGGATGTGGTCCGACTGCTCTTGCTACTGTTATTTCAACCTTAACTGAAAAAGATATTAATCCAGCAACAGTTACTGACTGGGCGTGTAAAAACGGGTATTGTACTGCGACAGGAACAGCAGGTGGAATAATGGAAACATATCCTAAACAATATGGATTATCTGTTGAACATGTAAGTAAATCAGATATTAACAAAATAAAAGAAGCATTAAAGTCCCAAAAATCACTAATAATTGCTTCAATGGGTAAAGGTACTTTTACTTCAACTGCACATTACATAGTTTTAAGAGAAATAAGTGATGATAATAAAGTTTTGATTGCAGATCCTAATAGTATAGAAAGAAGTAAACAACTTTGGGATTTTGACTTAGTATTAAACGAATCCCAAGAACCATACTTTTATATAATTTCAAAATAAAAGATAAAAATCTAGATATAAATCTAGATTTCTTTTTATATTTATAGTTTTGATAAATCATTGTTTCTTTTTTGTATATTTAACTAGAATAAAGTGATATAATATATTTACAAAAATTCAGGAGGTAACATGCAAAAAGAAGTACAAGAAATATATATAAATTTAGATGATTCTGGAAAGTTAACAACTAAAGAAAAGATAAGCGTTTATGGCGGATTAGTTTTTTTGTCAAAAAAAGAAAAGGATAAATTTATAACCCAATATAAAAGTATAATTAATGATATTAAATGTGATTATTGTGATATTGGAGAATGTTGTGACCATATATGCCCTGAAATAAAAAATACAAATATTCGTAAAAATCATAAGAGACGATTGATGAATTATATAAAAAAGTATTATGTCGTTGCTTTAGTAGTCAAAAACGATAATGTATATGAGCATATTAAAGAAAGTAAAGCTGCTAGAGGAAGATTTGTCGATTATTCTATTAGACGAATGATAAAAGATATTATTAAATCTTTAATCAAATGTAAAAGTATAAATCCTAATAAGCCAATAAAATTAATAATCAATATTGATCAACAAAGTACTAAAAGTAATGGGTATTATAATTTACATGATGGACTAGTAGAAGAATTAAAATATGGTATTGTGAATTTTAATTATTCTATGAAGATTAATCCAATAGTTTTTTCAGAACTAGAAATAAAGGTTTCTTATCAAGATTCTGGCAAAAGTTATGTGGTACAAGCTGCAGATTTACTAGCAGGTACAATTAGAAGAAAAGCGTTAGAAAACGAGCAAAATATTCATCAAGAATTATCAAAATTTGTTGATTTTAAAATAATTCTCCCATAAAGAAAAAAAGCCACACAGTGGCTTTTTCCCAGTTAGGGCGACGCACAATACAGTACGCTTAATTATAAAATCGTATCCTAACTATCGACCTGACGAGAAAAGTTCTCCGGTAACATAATAATACTATAACTAATTAAAAAAGTCAATGTTTTGTATTATTACATAAATATTATATGGATATTCATAAAAAATATTCCTTTAATAAAAATTAGATTTTATGTGTGCTGATTCATTTTAAAATTTAATTAATTTTCTAAATATTGTCACTGTTAATATTTTAAAAGAAATGGTATAATAACTACCAGGTGAAGTGATATGGATAAAATTATTATAAAAGGTGCACGTGAAAACAATCTTAAAAATATAAATTTAGAAATACCAAAAAACAAACTTGTTGTTATGACAGGTGTAAGTGGTAGTGGTAAATCTTCTTTAGCGTTTGATACTATATATGCAGAAGGTCAAAGAAGATATGTAGAAAGTTTAAGTGCTTATGCTAGACAATTTTTAGGTGGTAGTAGTAAGCCAGATGTGGATTCTATTGAAGGACTTAGTCCATCTATTTCTATAGATCAAAAGACAACAAATAATAACCCAAGATCTACAGTAGGAACAGTAACAGAAATATATGATTACTTAAGATTATTATATGCTAGAATTGGTGTACCTTATTGTCCTAATCATAACATTCCAATAAGTAGTCAATCTATTGAAGAAATGACTATTCAAATTATGAATGAAGAAGATGGTACTAAACTTGTTATTATGTCACCTGTTATATATGGAAGTAAGGGAACTCATAAAGATTTGCTTGATAAATTAAGAAAAGATGGATATGCCAGAGTTAAAATAGATGGTGAAGTAATTGATTTAAGTGAAGATATAGATTTAGACAAAAATAAAAAACATAATATTTTAGTAGTAATAGATAGAATTATTAAAAAAGATGAAGTAAGAAGCAGAATATATGAAGCTTTAGAACTAGCTTGTAAGTTGTCACATGGTAAAGCAGTTGTTGAAATACCAGGTCGTGAAGAAATAGTTATGAGTGAAGCCTTTGCTTGTCCACATTGTGATTTTTCGTTAGAAGAATTAGAACCTAGAATGTTTAGTTTTAATGCTCCATATGGTTCATGTCCTGACTGTAAAGGATTAGGATTTAAATTAAAAATAAGCGAAGCATTAATTATTCCGGATAAAGAAAAGACTCTAATTAATGGTGGTATAGAACCACTTAGTGGAATGGATGAATTTAATATTTATATCAAAAAACTAGAAATAGTATGTGATAAATATAATATTGATATGAATAAAAAAATGAAAGACTTAACTAGAAAAGAATTAGATATTATTCTTTATGGTACTAAGGAAAATATTGAATTTGATTTTAAAACAAGAAGTGGAAATCATATGCATAGTATTGAGCCTTATGAAGGAATATCAAATAATTTAGAAAGAAGATATTTAGAAACTAACAGTGAATTCATAAGGGAATGGCTTGGTAAATATATGGTTGAACACACATGTGATACATGTGATGGTAAAAGATTAAAACAAAGTGTATTATCAGTTTTAATTAACAAGAAAAATATCATTGATTTAACTGATATGAATATTAAAAAATTGTATGACTTCTTTGATAAATTAAAACTTAGTAAAGAAAAAACAGAAATTGCAAATTTACTAATTAAAGAAATTAAATCAAGATTAGAATTCTTAATAAATGTAGGATTAAATTACCTAACGCTTAGTCGTAGTGCGGGTACACTATCAGGTGGAGAAGCACAAAGAATAAGACTTGCGACTCAAATTGGTTCACAATTAACAGGAGTTTTATATGTCTTAGATGAACCAAGTATTGGTTTGCACCAAAGAGATAATCAAAGATTAATTGACTCATTATTAAAAATGAGAGATTTGGGTAATACATTAGTAGTTGTAGAACATGATACTGATACAATGCTACAAGCTGATTACTTAGTAGATATTGGACCAGGTGCTGGTGAGCATGGTGGTAATGTTGTTGCTGCTGGAACTCCTAATGAAGTAATGGATAATACCAATAGTATCACAGGTAATTATTTAAGTGGCAAGGAAAAAATAGAAGTACCAAGTAAAAGACGTAAAGGTAATGGTAAATGTATTGAAATAAAAGGTGCATCTGAAAACAATCTTAAAAACATTAATGTTAAAATACCGCTTGGTAAATTAGTATTAGTAACTGGAGTGTCTGGTTCAGGTAAAAGTAGTTTAATAAATGAAATATTATACAAATCTTTAGCGCTTAATATATATGGTTCAAAGGTTATACCTGGTAAATGTAAAGCTATAAAAGGAATGGAAAACGTTGACAAAGTTATTGACATTTCACAAGATCCAATTGGTAGAACTCCAAGAAGTAACCCTGCAACATATGTAGGTGTATTTGATGATATAAGAGATGTATTCACACAAACTAAAGAAGCTAAAATACGTGGTTATGAAAAAGGAAGATTCTCATTTAACGTAAAAGGTGGAAGATGTGAAGCATGCTGGGGAGATGGAGTTAAAAAGATATCCATGAACTTCTTACCAGATGTATATGTTCCATGTGAAGTTTGTAAAGGAACTAGATTTAATAAAGAAACTCTTGAAGTTAAATATAAAGAAAAAACAATACATGATGTACTACAAATGAGAGTAGAAGAAGCATTAACTTTCTTTGAAAATCATCCTAAAATCAAAAGAAAATTACAAGTATTAATGGATGTGGGATTAGGTTATATTAAACTAGGACAAAGCGCTCCAACATTATCGGGTGGAGAAGCTGCCCGTGTAAAACTTGCCAAAGAATTACAAAAGAAACCAACAGGAAAAACATTATTTATACTTGATGAACCAACAACAGGACTTCATTCACATGACATTAAAAAATTATTAAAAATACTTGATAGAATTGTTGAAAATGGTGATACTGTTTTAGTTATTGAACATAATCTTGATGTCATTAAAGTTGCAGATCATATTATTGACTTAGGACCTGAAGGTGGAGATATGGGTGGTACTATAGTTGGATGTGGTACTCCTGAACAAATAGCTAAGATGGAAGAAAGTTATACAGGACAATTTTTAAAAAGAGAATTAGAAAAAAATAATGCATAGGTATTTTACTTGTGCATTTTTTCTAATTAAAATTATGTTATAATCATAATGAGGTGGTAATATGGATTTAAACTTCAATTTAAATGATTTTAGGTTTAATGCAAGAGTATCCGCAATTATTTATAACAAAGATAAAACAAAAGTGTTATTATTTAAAGTAGAAGATGGTAGAGATTATTTTCTATTACCTGGTGGAAGAATAAATGTAAATGAAGATAGTAAAACAGCAATTAAAAGAGAAATTAAAGAAGAATTAGGATTTGATTTGAATTTTGATTTATGCTCCGTACAAGAAAATTTTATTAAAAAAGATAATATAGATATTATGCAATATTGTTTCTGTTATAAAGCAATATATAATGATAATACAGATAATGAAATAATTAAATGTTTAGATAATAAAGGACAAACTTTTCAATGGGTAAAAATTGATGATTTAGATAATGTTAAATTATTACCTATGTCTTGTAAAGATTTAATAAAAACAAATGATACATTAATAAAACATATTATAGAGAAAAATATATAGAAATATAGGGGAAAACATATGGAATTATATAAAGGAAAATATTGGGATGTTATTTTTGGTGTATGGTGTCAAGATCATCCAGGATATTGTATTATTGGAAATGATAAGGAGTCATTAAGCGATTTAGAACCTGAAGCTTGGGTAGAATTAGGGGAAATAGAAAAAGAACTTGAGAGAGTTTGCAAAAAACTTTTTGGTGCCACTATGTTTAATTTTGCCTGCTTAATGAATAATGCTTATAGGGATAATGAAACTCCAAAAGTACATTATCATTTTATACCAAGATATAAAAATGAATTAAAATTATTTGGAAAAACATATAAAGATAGACATTTCGGATATAACTTCTGGAAATGGAATTTGAGTAAATTTAAGAGTCAAAAAGATCCATATACAGAAGATGAAAAAAAACAAATTTTTGAGATGATGAAAAAAGAGTTTAAAATAAAGTAGGTGGAATTATGAATACAACAATTTATTTAATTAGACACTCAGAACCTTTTAAGGTTCATAGGGGAAGTATTAGAACTAATGAATCAATTTTACTAGAAAATGAAAAGTCACCTTTAAGTATACACGGTGAAAAAATGTCGGAGGAGTTTGCAAGCAATGAAGAATTTAAAAACTTAGATTTAGTATATTCTTCTAATTATGTAAGAGCAATGTCTACTGCAAAATACTTTGCTAGTGTAAATGATTTGAAAGTTAATATTGATGATAGATTTAATGAAAGAATTCATGGGATTGACTCTTGGTCTGAGTTGCCTAGTAATTTTGAGACAAATCAATTTGAAGAAGAAAATTATAAAGTAGGCTTTGGTGAGTCTCAAAAAGAAGTTCAAAGTCGTATGTATGAGGCACTATGTGAAATTATAAATTGTCATCAAGGTAAAAGAATTGCAATAATATCTCACTCTACTGCTATGGCATTTCTACTAAAAAAATGGTGTGATATTTATTATGATAAAGCATACTCATTTAGAGGTAGAAATTTCTTTGATGGCAAATGGAAGTATCTTGAAACTTTTAAATTGATTTTCAATGAAAATAATGAACTTATAAATATACAAAACATAAAATTATTATAAAAAGTATGTTATGTACTTTTTTTTCTATTTATGATATTATTTTATTGGTGATAAAAATGAGTAATACTCAAAATAAAAGTATAAGAAATGTTAATAGATTTGTAGGTTGGTTACTACATATGGTTGGTTATGCATTAATATTAATTTGTATGTCAGTATTATTCCCAAAATCTTTTTATATAAATAATGATTATTTGGGAGTATATGGACTACTTGTGGCGGTTATTATATTTTGGATTAATCAAACTATAAAACCAATGATAGTTTTGTTTACACTTCCAATTACAGGTGTAACACTAGGAATATTTTACCCATTCATAAATCTTTTAATGTTATATTTAGTATCATTTCTACTTGGTAATAATTTTGTAATCCACGGATTATGGATTCCATTATTAATATCTATTTTAATATCAGTTATGAATATTATTTTAGACCATTTAATATTTAAACCAGTATTAGAAAGAGGAAAAAATAAATGAGTGATATATTTTTAGATTTAGGATTTTTTCAAATTAAATGGTATTCATTTTTAATGTGTATTGCGATTATAATTGGAATTATATTAGTTACAAGAGAGGCAAAAAGATTTAAAATTAGCGAAGATTTTATAACTAATTTAATATTTTGGACAGTAATTGTTGGATTCGTTGGCGCACGTCTTTATTTTGTTATATTTAATTGGGATTATTATAGTGTCCATCTTAATGAAATATACAAAATTTGGGAAGGCGGAATCGCCATTCATGGTGGTATAATATTTGGAGGTCTATTTGTAATTTTATATACTAGAAAATATAAAGTTAATACCCTTAAAATATTTGATATATTAGCACCTGCATTATTATTAGGACAAGTAATTGGTAGATGGGGTAACTTTTTTAATAGTGAGGCTCATGGTCCAGTTACAACATTAGAGTTTCTTCAAAATCTACATTTACCACAATTTATAATTGATGGCATGAATATAGGTGGAACTTATTATGAGCCAACATTCTTGTATGAATCACTATGGTGTTTATTAGGGGTTATAGTATTATTAATAGTTAGAAGAAGAAAATATATTAAAATAGGTAATGTGGCTGGAATATACCTTATGTGGTATTCAATTGGTAGATTATTTATAGAAGGTTTAAGAACTGATAGTCTAATGTTTGGAAGTTTTAAAATGGCCCAAATAATATCAATCATTTTATTCTTAATAGGTTTATTAATAATAATATTATCTAAAAGGAAATCAAAATTAGAAAATTTATATAATGAAGTAGATGATCAAAAGAAAGTTAAATTTTAAAAGTTAGAAATTTCTAACTTTTATTACTATAGGAGGGATTACAATGTACGATGTAATTATAATTGGTGCGGGTTGTGCAGGTATAAGTGCGGCAATATATGCTAAGAGAAGTAATTTAAATGTAATGATTATTGAAAAAGAAAGTCCAGGAGGACAAATAAGTAAGACTGCTACTATAGAAAATTATCCTGGTTTCACTAAAATTGAAGGACCTGAATTAGCGTTTAAATTATTTGAACAATTACAACAATTAAAAGTTGAATATAAAGCATTAGAAGTTAAAGAGATAATTGATAATGGAGATTATAAAACTATAATAACTAATAAAGATTCTTACCAAACTAAAACTGTTATTATCGCAACTGGTAGAGTACCAAGAAAATTAGGAAAAGAAAATGAAGATAAGTTATATGGTAAAGGAATAAGTTTCTGTTCCATCTGTGATGGTAACTTATATAAAGACAAACATATTGCAGTTATTGGTGGAGGTAACAGTGCGATAGAAGAAAGTCTTTATTTAAGTAGTCTAGCTTCAAAACTAACTCTAATTCATAGAAATGAAAAACTAAGAGCAGATGAGTCATTAATCAATGAATTAAAAAACAAAGATAATGTAGAAATCTTATATAACACTGAAGTAGAAAAATTTAATGAAATTAGCAATACACTTGATAGCATTGATATTAAGAATACTGAAGATAGAAATATTGAATTTCTAAAAGTAGATGGTGTGTTCGTTTTCATAGGTTATGAACCATCCAGTGAATTTATTAAAAATTTAGGAATACTTGACGAAAACGGATATGTTATTGTTAGTAATAAAATGGAAACTAAAATACCTGGTATATATGCTTGTGGAGATATAATACAAAAAGATGTATACCAAATTGTAACAGCAGAATCAGAAGGCGCAGTAGCAGCAACATTTGTTAAAAAATACATTGATAGCATTAATTAAATAAGTTATAATAAATTTACAGGAGGGATTTATATGATAGAAAAAAAGAACAAAAGAAAAATGACAGTTTTAGCAAAAACTTGTAATAGACCATTTGTTGTAGCGCCTGATAAAGCTGAAGAATTTAACAATTTGAAACCAAATCTTGAAGCATTAAAGAGAAACGAGGAATTATTAAAAAGAGCAACTAATATTAAAGTTTGTATAGAACCAGTAAAACCTAAAACATTAAACCTAACCTTGAAAAAAAATTAATTTTATGTTAAAATGAATATGTCAAGGAAACTTGAATAAAATAAAAAGGATACATTTGATTGTGCGAATCAGATGTAATCCCTGTTGGATACACATCTGAAATCAACTTTTGTTGAAATCAGATGTTTTTATTATTTAAAAAGTAATGTTATTACTATAAAAAATAATAGTAGAATTATAATGAACAAAGACTTTTCTCTATTTGTCATAATTACCACCACCTTCCTTATCTTTCGATAATTGAAGGGAAAGCACCTGATATTTTCAAATGTATCCATACACATTATAACAAAAATTCAAACGCAAAACAATAACTTGTAGTTAACTTTTAAAATTATTTTAAATATATAAAACGTAATAATTCACAACTTAAGTTATAAATGATATAATAATATTAGAAAAAGGAGATGTACTTATGGCAAAATATTATTTTGTAGGAATTAAAGGATCAGGAATGAGTTCATTAGCTCAAGTATTACACGACTTAGGTAATGAAGTAATTGGTTATGATGATAATACTCATCATGCATATACTCAAATTGAATTAGATAAAAGAAATATTAAAATTTATTATGAAACTCCAGAATTAACTAATGATACAATTATTGTTAGAACTTCTGCAGTAAGAGATACACATAAAGAAATAGTTAATGCTAAAAATTTAGGATTAGAAATAAAACAATACTATGAATTATTAGGTGAATTAACTGATAAATATAGAACTATCGCAATATCTGGTTGTCATGGAAAGACTACAACTACCGCACTTTTATCACATATATTTTCAAATACAGTAGGATGCAGTTATATCATTGGTGATGGAACAGGTGTTGCAGATAAAAATAGTGATTTATTTTTTATAGAAGCTTGTGAATATTGTAGACATTTTTTAAACTATCATCCAACATATACAATTATTACAAACATGGAATTAGACCATGTGGATTATTATAAAGATTTTGAAGATTATAAAAGCGCTTATCAAGCATTTGCTGACCAAACTAAAAAGACAATTATTGCTTGGGGAGATAGTGAAGATATAAGAACATTAAATTTAAAAGATAAGTTATATTATGGATTTAATGATAATAATGATGTAGTTTGTAAAAACTTACAATTAAAAGAAACTGGTTCGGAATTTGATGTTTATATAAAAGGTGAATATTATGACCATTTTGATTTACCTTTACTAGGTGAACATATGGTTTTAAATGCTTTAGCAGTTATTACTATTTGTTATCTTGAAAACTTAGAACCAGAAAATGTAAAAGAACAAATTCATACATTTAAAGGCGCAAAAAGAAGATTTCAAGAAACATTCATTGGAGATGTTGTAACTGTAGATGATTATGCACATCATCCAACAGAAGTAGCCGCAACAATTAAAGCAGCACGTCAAAAATATCCTAATAAGGAAGTAGTAGCAATATTTAAACCTAATACATATTCTAGAACTAAAGAATTATATAAAGACTTTATTAGTGCTTTAAATTTAGCTGATAAAGCATATGTTACAGATATTACATGTGATAGGGAATTACCTGAAGAATTTCCAGGTGTTACATCAGATTTAATTATTGATGAACTTGAAAATGGTGAACATATAGGTGATGAAACAATTGATAAATTATTAAAACATAATAATGCAGTATTACTATTTATGAGTTGTAAAGATATATATACAATGAAAGGTAACTTTGAAAAACTACTTAAAGGTGAATAATTAATGAATATTGAAACAATAAAAGTAGGAAGTTTAGAAACTAATTGTTATTTAATAATTAATAATGATAAGTGTATAATTGTAGACCCAGGTGATGATAAAGATAAAATCATCAGTAAAATAAAAAATCTTAATTTAACACCACTTGCAATATTTATCACACATTATCATTTTGACCATATTGGTGCATTAGAAGATATTAAAAGAGAATATAATATTAAAGTATATGATTATAAGGATTATGAAAATGATGATAAGTTATATACAATAGATGATTTTAAATTTAAAATTATTGACACAAAAGGTCATAAAGAAGATTTAGTAACATTTTATTTTCAAAATGAAAATATTATGTTCGTAGGAGACTTCATATTTAAAGGTAATATTGGTAGATGTGATTTAGAAGGTGGGAATTTTAGTCGTATTCTAGAAAGCATAGAAAAAATCAAAACTTATCCTAAAAACACAATACTGTATCCAGGTCACGGTGAATCAACCACATTAAACTATGAAATGAAATATAATATGTATTTTAACAAATAATACTATAAACTATACACTACAAAAATTAAAAGTTTTTCACAATTTTGTGGAAAACTTTTTTAATTATTTATATCATTAAAAAACTCTTTTATATCAATATCTAGAACTTGCGCAAACTTCCATAATGTACCAAGACTTACTGTTTGGTGATACTTTGCACTTTCAATATTCATTATAAAACCGTCACTATAATTACATTTTTCTGCAAATTCACTTTGGGTTAAGTGTTTTAATTTCCTTTGCTTTTTTAAATTTTGACCTATTAAATAATAAATATAGTTTTCATCTTTTTTATTATCCATAAGCAACAACCTTTCATTAATATTAGTTTCTCACTTAATTATGAAAAAATACTTCACTTATTCGGTGAGGTTGTGATATAATGAGTCTTGAAAAGGTTATTACACTTATAAGTTGATTAAAAATATGCTTGTATAGGTATTTTTAATATAGATTTACATTTAGTTAGGAGGATTTAAATGAAAAAATGTAAATATTGTCAATCAGAGATTGATAAAAAAGCAAAGGTTTGTCCAAATTGCAAAAAGAAACAAGGACCACATATTATTAGGTGGGCAATACTTGGAATAATCGCTATATGTATTGTTGCTTGTTCCTTAGGTGGTAGCAATGATAAAGAAAGACAAAAGGATTTTAATCAAGGGGAAACGGCTGTATATAATGATATAGAATATACAATTACAGCAGTAGAAAAAACACAAGGTACCAACGAATATTTAAAACCTAATGATGGATATGAATATGTAAAAGTAACCTTAAAAATTGAAAATAAATCTGATGAAAAAATTTCTTATAATGCATTAGATTGGCAAATGGTTAATTCAGATGGTGTAGAAGATGCATGGGGAACTTATACTGCAGATGATGACATTACTTTATCAAGTGGTGAATTAGACGCTGGAGGTAAAATCGAAGGTGTATTAGTTTGGGAACAAAAAATTGGTGATAATAATCTAAGATTAAGATATTATGATAATATATTTGAAAATGGGTACACTATTCAATTTAAGTTAGATTAATATCTATATAAAGAGGTTATAGTTATGAAAAATAAAAGTTGTATCACAAATTTTTATAAAAAAGAAAATGTAATGTGGATTACATTAGTAATACTACCTCCAATTGGTATATATTTAATGTGGAAGTATAACAAAAAACTTAAAAACGAAGAAAAAGTAATCTTGACCATTCTTTTCGGTATATTATTTATAATTTTTGTGTTTGGGGTAAATAGTAACGATAAATCAATCGAAAATCCTAAAATTAATGAAGACATAACAGAAAATTTAGAATACAATAATGTTCCAGATGATTCTGAACAAAATAATATTAACAATATTGATACCGAAGAAAATTCAAGTAATAATAGTTCAAATGAATCACATAATTCAGAAAGTATTTCAACTAATGATAATCAATCAGAGACAAACACCTCAAATAATAATTCTTCGGATATAAATAGTTCTAATGATAATACTTCTTCCTATAATGATTCTTCTTCAAGTAATTCGTCTAATATATCAATTAGCAAACAAAACGCTCTTAAATCAGCTAAATCTTATCTAAGCTATTCATCCTTTTCGCGTGAAGGGTTAATCGAACAATTAGAATATGAAAAATATTCCTATGATGATGCAGTATATGCAGTTGATAATTGTGGAGCAAATTGGAATGAACAAGCATTAAAATCAGCCAAATCATACTTATCACATTCATCGTTTTCATATAGTGGTTTAATTGAACAGTTAGAATACGAAGGATTTACAAGTGAGCAAGCACAATATGGTGTTAACAACAGTGGAGCAAACTGGAACGAACAAGCTGTTAAATCTGCAGCTTCATACTTAAAATATTCATCTTTCTCTCGACAAGGTCTGATTGAACAATTAGAGTATGAAGGATTCACGTATGAGCAAGCAGTTTATGGTGTTGAAGCAAATGGATTATAATTAACTAAAAAGATAACAAAAAGAAACAATCTAAATAGTTGTTTCTTTTGTCATTTATATGTTAAAATTAAAAAGAGATTTATTTAACGTTTGGACAGTAGCAATTATGAGTAAACATAAATTTGCTTGTTAAATAAATCTCTATTAATAATATAACATCAAGTTAGCAAAAAGTAAACCAAAAAATGTTGAAAAGTTGCGAAAAGTTACTATTTCTGATGAAAAGTAACTTTTAATTTTTAAATTCTGTCTAAATCTTGTCTCAGATTTTAAAAAATATTATAATTAAATAGTACAACAATAGAGGAGGATAACAATGAATGAATTAATTATTAAAGAGATAAGTACAAATTTAGGTGTTAGTGAAAAACAGATTATAAGTACATTAAAACTATTAGAAGAAGGAAACACTATACCTTTTATCGCACGATACAGAAAAGAAGTAACAGGTTCTTTACATGAAGAACAAATAAGAAGTATTAGTGAAGTATATGAATATCAAGTAAACCTATTAAAAAGAAAAGAAGATGTTATTAGATTAATAGATGAAAAAGGATTACTTACTGATGAATTAAAACAAAAAATATTATCAGCTGAAAAACTAGTAGATGTAGAAGATTTATATAGACCATATAAAGAAAAGAAGAAAACTAAGGCTACAGAAGCTATCAATAATGGTTTAGAACCTTTAGCGAAAATCATTATGTCATTTAAAGTTAATGGTACATTAGAAGAATTAACATCTAAATTCTTAAATGACAATGTAAAAACTAGTGAAGATGCTATACAAGGTGCGAAATATATTATTGCTGAATGGATAAGTGATAATGCAAGTTATAGAAAATGGATAAGAAACTATACAATGAGAAATGCATCAATTATTACTAAAAAGAAAAAGGATGCAGAAGATGAAAAGAAAGTATACGAAATGTATTATGAATATACTGAAGCTTTAAGAACAGTTAAACCACATAGATACCTAGCTATTAATCGTGGTGAAAAGGAAAAAATAATATCTGTAACAATTGATGTAAATAAAGATGAAATCTTAAATAATCTTTATAGTAGAATAATTAAAGATGATAAGAGTATAGTAGTTGAAATAGTTAAAGATGCAATTAATGATAGTTATAAAAGATTAATCGCACCAAGTATTGAAAGAGAAATTAGAAGTGAAATATTTGATAATGCTGAAGAAGTAGCAATAGATATATTTGCTAAAAACTTAGAAAAACTATTACTTACACCACCTATGAAAGAAAAACAAGTATTAGGTCTTGACCCAGCCTATAGAACAGGTTGTAAATTAGCAGTTCTAGATAAAACTGGTAAACCACTAAATATTAGTGTTATATACCCACATGAACCTAGAAATGAATATGACAAAGCTAAAAAACATGTATTAGATTTAATTGATAAATATAATATAGATATTATCGCAATAGGTAATGGTACAGCTTCAAGAGAAAGTGAAGCATTCGCTGCTGACGTAATTAAAGAAGCTAATAGAAAAGTAGAATATATTATTGTAAATGAAGCGGGTGCATCAGTCTATTCAGCAAGTAAACTAGCTATTTCAGAATTTCCTGATTTACATGTTGAAGAAAGAAGTGCTATAAGCATAGGTAGAAGACTACAAGACCCACTTAGTGAATTAGTTAAGATTGACACTAAAAGTATTGGTGTAGGTCAATATCAACATGATGTTTCAAGTAAGAAACTTAATGAATCATTAGATTTCGTTGTTAGTAAATCAGTTAACCAAGTAGGTGTAAATATAAATACTGCTAGTTCATCATTATTACAATATGTATCTGGATTAAGTAAAAAATTAATTGATAATATACTTGAATATAGAGATAAATATGGTAAATTTATGTCAAGAGAAGAATTAAAGAAAATCAAATCAATGGGTGATAAATCTTATGAGCAATCAATTGGATTTATAAGAATCATAGATGGAAGTAATCCATTAGATCAAACATCAATTCACCCTGAAAGTTATGATTCAACTTTAAAACTTTTAAAAGAATTAAATATGGATATTAAAGATATTGGAAGTAGTAAATTAAGTGAAGCATTAGATGAAATTAATATAGATGAATACACTAGTAAATTAGGTATTGATAAATACACATTAGAAGATATTATTAAGTCATTAAAACAGCCACTAAGAGATCCTCGTGATAACTTTGAAAAACCATTACTTAAAAGTGATATTTTAAAAATAGAAGATTTAAAAGTAGGTATGAAATTACAAGGTACAGTTAGAAATGTAGTAGACTTTGGTGTATTTATAGACATTGGTTTAAAAAATGATGGGCTTGCTCATATCTCAAAACTAACTACAAATTATATAAAACATCCAATGGAAGTTGTCAGCGTAGGTGACATTGTAGATTGTTATGTTGATGATATTTTCTTAGATAAAAATAAAGTCGCACTTTCTTTATTAGATCCAACTAAAAACATAAAGACTAATTAATCTTTATGTTTTTCTATTATCTTTTTATTTTCTTTTAATCGTTCATCATCAGGGTTAAGTTCTAGAGCTTTGTTAATATTTTCCAAACTTTCTTCAAACATTCCTAAATTATAACAACAAATAGATGAAATATCATAAATTGTACTATCCCAACAGAAATTTTCATTAATATAAGATTTAGTTTTTTCTTTGATTTCTAGTGCTTTATTAATCATCTTATAGGCCTTATCAAAATTATTTTGAGAATATTCTAGATATGCCATTTCAACATAAGGTTCTCTTAAATATGGTGTTTCTTTAATAGCTTTATTAAGCCACATTCTAGCTTCTTCATATCTTTTTAAATTAACATAAGCTCTTGAGATAAAACGCATTGAAGCACTTCTTTCGTCTTTCCAAGTGGCTTTTTCTAGACTTAGGTGTTTAATTAATGTATCGATGCATTCATTCCACCTACCATAATACATATACTCTCTACCTAAATAATGCATATTTCTATCATTTGTTGGATCTTCTTTAACGGAAAGTTCTAATAATGGTAGATATTGTCCCCTAGATTTACTAGAATCTGGATAATGATTTAAAGTAATCGTATCTTCTGTTTTAGTTATTTCTTTCTTACTTCCAATATATTTTAATACTTCATGCACAGGATGAGTCCATATATAATTATTTCTAGTATGGATCTTTTCAATATAGAAATTTACTGCTGGATTGTTATATTTATCAAAACTCCAATTATAATTATAAGCTAATCTAGTAATATCATCTTCCCATGCTTCTTCTAATCTTTTTCTCCAACCTTTATCAAATACTTCATCTAAATCAGTACATACACAAATATCAGTGTCTTCTGGAACTAATTTCAAAGATTCATTACGTGCCACATCAAATCTCCAAGGTTTTATCTTCTTAACGCTAACTTTAACACCTCTTTTTTTTAGTTTTTTAACAGTTTTATCAGTTGATCCAGTGTCCAAAACATAGATTTCATCTGCTTCACTCATAGAATCAACCCATCTATCTACAAACTGTTCTTCGTTCTTACAAATCGCATATACACAAACTTTCATTATTTCCTCCCATAATAAGATATGCAGCTAAATAATAAATTTATATTTAATAAGCCAATGCATTTTAATAAAAAATAAATATATTATTACTGTAAGGAGGGAACGAATGGAAAAGAAAGGAATTGATGTATCATATTACCAGGGTACAATTAATTGGGAATTAGTAAAACCTAATATTGATTTTGCAATTCTACGTTGTGGGTATGGAAAAGATGAAGTTAGTCAAGACGATAAAGAGTTCGTAAGAAACGCTAATGAATGTACTAGATTAGGCATTCCATTTGGCGTGTATCTATATAGTTATGCGAAAAACACTAGTGATGCTGCAAGTGAAGCGAATCATGTATTAAGACTAATCAAAAATTATAAGTTAGAATATCCAGTATTTTATGATGTTGAAGATAGAACACAAGAACCATTAACAAATGAACAACTAACCAATATTTGTAAGACATTCTGTAACATTTTAGAAGAAAATAATTATTATGTTGGAATATACGCTAATCTATTTTGGTTAACTACTAAACTTGATTCTACTGAATTAGATAAATACGATAAATGGTTAGCAGAGTGGAGAAGTGAGCCAACATATACTAAGCCGTTTGGTATGTGGCAATATACAAGTAATGGAACTGTAAATGGTATAAATACCAGAGTTGATATGAATATCGCCTATAAAGATTATCCTAAAATAATAAGAGATAATAATTTAAATAATCTTAAATCAGAATCTACGGAAGTAAAATACACAGTTGTTAAAGGTGACAGTTTGTGGAAAATAGGTAATATGTATGGAGTTAAATGGATAGATATAGCTAAGTTAAACAATATAAAAATTCCATATATTATTAAACCTGGTCAAGTGTTAAGAATTCCTGTGGATACTGCAACACAGGATTTTAAAGTAGGGGATAAGGTAGAGTTTATTGGTGATTGGAACATATATACAAGTAACAATAGCAATACACCAATAAAAGCTAAATATAATGGTGGAACTATTACTAAAGTATACCCTGATGCTTTAAATCAACTTCAATTAAATAATAGCAGAGGATATGTTAGAAAATCAGATGTACGAAAAATTTAAAAAGTTAGAGTATCTATAATTGATACTCTCGCTTTGATATAATTAGAATCTTAATTACGTTTATATTTTTGATTAAATAGTTCTACTCGACTTTTTCTTTTAACTATAGAATTTTCTTTAGTTTCTTTTAAATAATTTAGATCTACATGTGGTAGGTATTTCCCTTCTTCTACTGGAAGCATTGTAATAAAATTTGCAGTATCATGAAAACAAATGACTTTAAAGTAATCTACTATCTTGTTATTTTTTCTTCCACATTGATCATATTTAAAAAAATATACATCATCAATAAATCCTGATAATATTTTTCTCTCAGATGGAATGTATTTTTTAACTTCATTAACTACTTTATGAATTGGAAAATCCGGAGAAAAAATATTATTATTAGGATTATCCCTATCTTGATTATAATTTGCAGTATGCTTATTTATATGTTCAATAAAATCACTTTCCATATATTGAAATATTTGTTTATAAATATATGAACCACAAGTATCTCTATTAACATTTAATTTATTACACATCTTTTCACAAAAAAATCGTAGTCTATGAACACTAATTTGGTCCTTTAAATCACTATATAAATAAGGTGATAATTGATGTGCTTCTTCATATAATCCTTTATATGATAATAATCTTGTTTTTTCAAAATCAAATTTATTTTTTAACAGTTTACGTTTATTAGGATCATTGTAAAAACGAGAATTGTTATTAAATGATTTCTGCACTAAATCTAAAATTTTTTCTGCGTCACCTAACTCATTTAGAGTAATTAATATAGAAGCATAATGAACGTATGCAGAATAGTCTTTAGGATACTTTTCTAGATACTGTTCAAATCTTAATTTTGCTTCATATGGATTTATGTCAAACAAAGAAATAGCTTGATTAAATTCATGTACATTGTAATATTTCTCTTTCATATATTGCCACCCTTAAAGTGACATTTATTATACTAATAAAAATTTTAAATGTCAAACTTATAAACTCAAACACATTTGATTTGTACTATGTAAAAATTAAAAAAACGAACTATTTCTAGTTCGATTTATTTCAATGGAGCGGTTAAGTTACAACTTGCGAACCAATTAGTTCTCTTTCTGGATTTATTATATGATAATTAAAAATAATTTTTAATATTACCGCTAAAAGATTAGAAAAAGAAAAAATCCCCTCCACAGTACAAAATTGTCGAAAAAAGTAATTTTGTTTACTGTACTAAACAAAATTGACAAACATTAAAATTAATAGTATAATTAGTTTTGGAAAGAGGGATATTATGATTATTCGTGAAAAATATTTATCAAAGATAAGACCTTTTTATGATCAAGATTTAATTAAAGTTATTACCGGTATAAGAAGATGCGGGAAATCAGTTATTTTAAATCAGATAATAGATGAATTAAAAGAAAAAGGAATTAAAGATGAACAAATAATATATATTAATTTTGAATTTGAAAATTATTATAATCTTTGTAATCATATAGAATTCAATAATTATATTGAAGATAAAATAAAAGATAATAAAAAATATTACCTGTTCTTTGATGAAATTCAAAAGGTTGATAAATGGGAATTGGCAGTGAATTCATTTAAAGCAGTACATAAAGATATGGTTTCAATTTTTATAACTGGGTCTAATAGTGATTTATTATCTGGAGAACTTGCTACTCATATTGCAGGAAGATATGTAAGTTTCAAAATATATCCTTTTACTTTTAAAGAAGTTTGTGAATTAAAGAACATTACTGATAAAGATAAATATGAATTACAAAATTGTTTTGATGATTATATTGTTTGGGGTGGTATGCCACAAAGATTTTTAATGACTGATGAAGAACAAACAAGAACTTATTTATTTGATATTTATAATTCAATAGTTATTAAAGATATTGTAGAAAGATTTAAAATAAAAGATTTAGATTTATTTAATAGAATCGTTGAATATATTGTTACTACACCATCTCAAACTTTCTCAGCAGAAAGTCTCTCAAACTATTTATTAAAAGATAATGTTGAAGTTTCTAAAATAACAATATATAACTATTTGGAATATATGTGTAGAGCATTACTTATTAACAAAGCAGAAAGATATGATGTTAGGGGTAAAAGAATTTTAAATGGGAAATATAAGTATTATTTAGCTGATTTGGGATTAGGACAAATTATTAATAAAGAAAGAAAAAAGCAAATGGGTGCTTATTTAGAAAATATAGTTTATAATGAATTAATATCTCGTGGATATGATGTTAAAGTAGGTACATTTGAAAATGGTGAAATAGACTTTATTGCAACAAAATTTGAGGAAAAATTATATTTTCAAGTTGCATACATTTTAGCAGATGAAGAAGTAATAGAAAGAGAATTTGGCCCATATAAAGGAATTGATGATAATTATCCTAAATATGTTATTACAATGGATAAATTTGATATGTCACAAGATGGGATAATCCATAAAAATATTATAGATTGGTTATTAGATAAGTAAATAAAAAAAAGAAACACAGTTCATATTGTTCAATACCGTGTTTCTTTTTATGTTCATATACTTTTAAAAAATATTATCAACGTATTCGACCACTTTTAGACCGCTTTTCGGCCAGAATAAATTTACAATTAAAAAAAACGAACTAAAAGTTCGACTAATATACATATGGAGCGGTTGTTGAAGATATCTACAACTTTTCTCGCTTATAACGATTTGATATATAAAATATCAATCTCTAATAATATTTTAACACAAATTTACTAGTTTGCATCATAAAAATTAAATTTATATGTTAAAATAGTATGCTAAGAGGTGATATAATGCGTAGATTTCTTTATTTAAACAATGATTCATTATATTCTTATATATCTCAAATCAATGATGGCTTGCCAATTTTTTCTACTGATTATTCTACTACATCTGAAGAAAAATCAAAAGAGATAATATCAGATGTTAAAGGAGAGTTTAATGCAGATTTAAAAATTTTAAATAAAGGCTTTGATGCTTCCCTAAATGGAAATATTGGAGATAATGTAAAAAAATCTAATATCAAAGAAGTTTCAAACTCTATTGAAAAGAAAATTTTTGATGAAGC
The DNA here is from genome assembly GCA_045545595.1 of Bacilli bacterium. Classification (GTDB taxonomy): domain Bacteria; phylum Bacillota_I; class Bacilli_A; order RF39; family UBA660; genus SIG205. The sequence continues at coordinate 1,289 of JAZQBG010000027.1, read as the reverse complement.
TTTTGATAAACTAGAAAAACATTTAAATAGTAATTCACTAATTAAAACTGAAAATTTAATAATAGGTGATTTCTTGAAAGTTAAAGATGAGATGTTTATAGTTGATTTAGAGTATTATAAAAATATATTCTCAAGCGATACAGTATTGGATTTTGTAAAAAATAACGAAATAGAAAACAAATTAAATTTACAAATTACCAAAATAGAAGTTACAGGAAATGGCGAAAAAGCAAACTATGATAAAGAAAAAATAAGAAAAGAAATAAAAAGACAAGTAGACGCTGAATATATTGAAATAAAGAAAATAATTGAAGCAATTATAAATATTATTCCTTATAATAAGTTTGGCATTATGGGAGAATATTTAATTGTTTTAGATGATGAATATTTTAGAGATAAAACAAGGGTTGTTGCGTATAAATATGGTGGTCAAATGACTATGTTAGGATATTTAACAAATATTGTTAATAGTAACATTACACAAACTGATGAAAATATATTTAGGACTTTCCCTTCAATTATAAATACATTTATGTTGGGTTTTTTTAATAAAACTGAAATTAAAATTATTCATCCTGTAGCAATATACTACTAATTAAAGGAGAATTTTATGAGTACAAAAGAAAAATTAGACAATATAGAAAGAGGTTTAAACATTTGGGATAGAATCGAAATTAAAATTCAGAGTTTAATTTTGTATCTAAAAAACATATTCTGCAAAGTTGATTTAAAAAATATAACAAAATTAGAAAAAGAAATAATAAATAAGTTTTATAACTCAAATTTAAATGAATATACTTTAGCTTATGTTACAATTTCAGAAACTGATGAAATTTATCCCATTGTTTTAAAATTGATTAAAAGAAATATTATTAAAGGTCAAACATTAATGGAAAAAATAGATAATTATGATGGATACGGAGTAAAATATAAATTAACAAGTAGAGCTTGGAGAAAATTAAATAAGAGTATAAAGAAAAATTTTGTATTTTAATAAAAATATGTTATAATAGAAAACAATTTCGAAAGGAGATTAACCTGAAAATAAAATACTAAATTTATTTAGGTTAAATTCCAAAAAAAGGGCAGACTTCCCCTTACCCCAAGTTAAAGTTAAAATTTAACTATTCTAAAATGGCATTCTGATCTATTATTTCTAATAATTCTTCTGATGTAAGTCCTAAAGAAAATAATTGTTTAGCAGATTGCTTGAAATTGTTTTTAGTATATTTAATTCTATCTTTATCAGATGTTTCATTTGAAGCAAGGTCAGTTGGATTCCAAATCTC
>JAZQBG010000026.1:0-32298 GCA_045545595.1 Bacilli bacterium | reverse complement strand
GGTAGTTATATTACAGAGTTAGGTTACGATTCTAAGAATCCGTTAGTTGCTTTCCCTACTAAAGTAGGTGGTAGTAGTGATACTTACACTACAGATTATTACTGGTGTAATCCAGGAAATAGAATCGCTCTTGTCGGCGGTCGTTGGCTCAATGGTACTTATTGTGGCTTGTGGGGTTTTACGCTGCATGATACGTCTTCGTATTATAACGGCAGCCACGGCGCCCGACTTCTAAAAACCAGTGAGCGGGGGTTTGGGGGCGGCCAGCCTCCCATAAATAAAAATAATTATTATACCGACTGTAGTCGGAGCCGCTAAATTTATTTTTTAGGGCATGGTGTGTAATGTTCGCGTTGGTCTACTGATTCCGCTCTTGTCGGCGGTCTTTGGCGTATTGATAATCGTTCTGGATTATTTAGTTATTTGCTGCTGCTAGATTCTTCTGAGTCAGTAGCCGACGTCGGAGCTCGACCACTTATATTAAAATGGGATTTGGTGTGTATAGTTCGTGCTAACTCTCAGCGTTCGCTCTTGTCGGCGGCAATTGGAATAATGCGCTTCGTTGTGGCTTGTGGTGTTGGCACTTTGAAGAGCTTTCTTCGGCTAATGGTACAGGCGTCGGAGCTCGACTACTTATATTAAAATTTGGGATTTGGTGTGTATGGCTCCGTATTTCTGTTACTGCTTTTTGTCGGCGGTAGCTTCTGGGACGTCAGTTGTAGTGGCTTGTGGGCTCTTACTATTGAAAACGCGTCTTCGGAATCTTGGAACAACGTCGGAGCTCGACCGCTTATATCAAAATTAGGGATTTGATGTGTGCGCTTCGAACGTTTAGTCTTTATTCGCTCTTGTCGGCGGTAGATGGAACAATACCTCTCAAGCTGGCTTGTGGTATTGGAACTTTAATGACGCGTCTTCGTTATCGAATATCAACGTCGGAGCTCGACTACTTATTTTAAAATTGGGATTTGGTGTGTGGCCTCTGGTCGTGTAGTTATTCTTTTATACTCTTGTCGGCGGTAATTGGGCTGACGCCCTTATGTGTGGCTTGTGGTATTGGAACCTTAACGAAGCGTCTTCGAATTACAACGCTACGATCGGAGCTCGACCACTTATATTAAAATGGGATTTGGTGTGTGTGCTCGTAGTTTTCACGATTTGTACTTGTCGGCGGTCGTTGGCTCAATGGTACTAATTGTGGCTTGTGGTGTTATACGCTGAATGATACGTCTTCGAATTATAACGGCAACTACGGAGCTCGACCACTTATATTAAAATAGGGACTTGGTGTGTGTGTTTCGTTATCTTAAGCGATTAGCTCGTGTCGGCGGTTGTTGGGTAGACTCTAGTTATTGTGGCTTGTGGTGTCTTAATGCTAACAACGCGTCTTCGAATACGTGGGAGAACAACGGAGCTCGACTACTTATCATTAAATCCTTACACATCATTTTCCATAGCGCTTGCTAAAAATTAGTCGTTCTGGGTGGGTTTAGTAGGTTTATCTTCATTATGAAATTTCTCGAAAGACCTGCAGGCAAATATAAGAATTTTAAAAGGACCAGGAATTATGAAAAGAAAAGGTAACATTTATGAAAATATCACAAATTTAAACAATATTGAATCTGCTATTTATAAAGCTGCTAAAGGTAAAGGATCTAGAAAGACAGTTGAGAAAATACTCGACTCTCCTACATACTACGCTTTACAAATCCAAAAAGCATTAAAAGATAAAACGTATAGACCTAGTCCATACGTTGAAATGAAAATAAGAGACGGTGCTAATAAAAAAGAAAGAATTATCTTTAAGCCGCGCTTTTACCCAGACCAGGTTATTCACTGGGCTTTAATGCTGCAGATAGAGCCGCTTATTATGCGTGGCATGTATGAGTTTTCTTGCGCTAGTATCAAAAATAGAGGTATTATGCGTGGCATGAGACATTTAAAAAAGATATTAGTAGCTGATAGAAAATATACTAAATATTGTTTAAAAATAGATATTAAGAAATTTTACCCTAGTATTGACAAAGAGATTCTAAAAAATAAATTTCGTAAGATTATAAAAGATAAAGACACTTTATTTCTTATTGATCTAATTATTGACAGTAGCCAGGAAGGTCTACCTATAGGCAATTTTACGAGTCAATGGTTTGCGAATTTTTATTTACAGGATCTAGATCATTTTATAAAAGAACAATTAAAAGTTAAACATTATATAAGATACATGGACGACATGGTATTATTCTCGAACAACAAAAAAGAATTAAGAAAAATCAAAATAGAAATCGACAACTTCTTAAGTAAAGAAAAGTTACGTATTAAAGAAAACTGGCAACTTTTCAAAACAGAGTCTAGGCCTATTGATTTCTTAGGTTATCGTTTCTATCGTGGGTATACTACTCTTAGAAGAAGCAATTTCTTAAGAATTAAAAGGCGTGCTAAGAAAATGGCTAAGAAAGATCATATAACCTATCACGACGCAGCAGCCATGCTTAGTTACAGCGGTTGGTTAAAACATTGTAATTCATTTAATTATCAACAAAAATACATAAAACCGTATGTTAATTACAAATTGTGTAAGGAGGTTATAAGAAATGAAAGTAAAAAAGGTAGAAAGCACAATAAGACCTGGTAACTTTAGAATTGGAGAATTAAAAGGCAACCTAATTGAGGTTGCTTTTTTTGACGACATAGAAGAAGTTACTAGAACAGAAGAAGACGGTACAGAATATACTTTATATTCTTATTACGTATATAAAATGCAGATTATCAACAGAGACGATTTAGAAGCTTATTTAAACGATAATATTGATACATGGCTACAATTAGCTAAAAACAATTTTATCGCAGAAAAAGCAGCAGAAATAAGAGCAATAAGAGACAAATTACTTGCTGAAAGTGATAAACATGTCCTTATTGATAGATTAGGTATAGCCGTACCAGAAGAAATTAACGCCGTAACTATGTTATCGGTAATAAAAGATTTATTTAGCTCACTTGGAAACGTTTTAAATGGTAATTGGTCTAGATATAGACAACAATTAAGAGATATTACTAAACAAAAGAATTTTCCATTTGAAGTAGATTTCCCTACTAATCCAGAAGAAAGTAAAGAAAATAACGAATAATGGAAAGTTCGACTATGATTTCAATAGGTTTAGTTTTTACTATTCTAGGCGGTATTATAGGTTATGCTACTTATTTAATGAATAGTAGAAAAAACGTTAAACAAGAGACTAAAGAGGACGTGGCTATGTCTACTAAGCTAGACACAAAATTAGATATGATTAGTAAAAATATTGACGAGATACGTTTAGATAATAAAGACTTTAATAAAACAATACACCAACTAGGCGAGAGATTATCTGCGGTAGAATCGTCTACTAAATCAGCGCACCATAGAATAGACAATTTAGAAGAATTACACAGAAAGTGAGGAGTTTAAATTGGAAAATAATTTATTAACTATTCTAATGTTATTAGCGGTGCTAGGAGCACTTTATTTAACTAATACCGTATTAGGTGCGGTATTAGGTAGTCAAGCTACTAAATTCGAGTGGAAAAAGATAGGAAAAGGAACGTTAAAAGCGTTTCTTTTTTGTTTATGTTTTATAACATATTGCTTCTGCTTAGAAGTATTACCTATCATTTTAGCAAGAATCGAGATTACTGTTCCTAATGACATAATAACATTTTTAGAAATTGTAGGAATAACTTTAACGGCGTATAGAAAATATGCTTTAGACTGTTATTCAAAAATAAAAGATATTTTAGGTATCAACTCTGTCGACTCAGAGTTAGATATAGATAAAGATAAGGAGGAAAACTAACATGGAAGAAAAAAACACTCAAGAACAAATAATTGAAGTTGAGTACAACAAAGAATTAGTCGAAGAATATAAAAATAATTATATTCAAGACGTCGAAGGTATGGGCGCTGGCGAAGACGCTGAGCCATACGGAGTACAAACAAATTTCAACACAGATACTGTCAATGAACTTTTAGGGGAAGGAGCTGAAATTGATGACGAATATAAGAACAACTAAGCCAGGAGCTGGTAATAAATATTTTATTCGTAAAGCTAACGGTGGTTACTCTACATGTATTCAAGGAAAGCCAACAGACGCTAATTGTAATGTTTTAGCTAACTGTGTAGGTTATGCTTGCGGTGCATTTAATGAGGAGTGCAATTTAGGGTATGAAAAATACTGGTTAAATTGTAACGCTGAGAACTTTATAGAAAGAGCTATCGCGTTAGGATTATCAGTTGTAAAAGAGCCAGTTGTCGGTGGTATTATGGTATGGCAAAAAGGCGCTACTTTATCTGGTAATGACGGTGCAGGACACGTTGCTATCTGTACTAAGAAAAATAGCGATACTCAAGTTAAAACTGCTGAGAGTGGTTACGGAAGTACGGCTTTCTGGACTGCTACACGTAATAAAGGTAATGGTAACTGGGGTGCTGGTAGTGGCTATACTTATAGAGGTTGTATTGTAAATCCTGTTATAGGAATTATAAACAATACACCAACTACTAATAATGATATAGCTAATAAATCTGTTGACGAATTAGCTAAGGAAGTTATAGCTGGTAAATATGGTAACGGAGAAGACCGTAAAAAAGCGTTAGGTAGCAGATATAGTGAAGTTCAAGCTAGAGTTAATGAAATGTTAAGTTCTAATAATTCTAAGCCAGCAGCAACACCTAAACCACAACCTACAGTAGATATTTTAACTTTAGTTAAGAAAACTATTAGAGGAGATTTCGGTAATGGCGACGCTCGTAAAAAAGCGTTAGGATCTAATTATGCAGAAGTTCAAAGACAAGTTAATCTTAACTTTAAAAATGGTACTACTCGTTGGGACAATATTAAATTATATTAGTAAAATTTAAAAGAACTAGCTTCGGCTAGTCCTTTTTTTTTGCTCTTTTTTCCTTATTTTATTTATTGCTTTTATAACTGATATGCTTATTGTAGTAGTTCCTCTGTCCCGATATCTACAAGTAGTGTTCTACCTTTTTCATCTGGCATTGTAAAACTTTGATTTAAATATCTAAGTGCTGCTGCTAACTCCCCATTTGGACCTCCATATTGTGTTAAAATGTTTTGTGCCATTTTTAAATCTCTTTTTTTAATATTTACAGGAAACTGTAATTTTTTTTCATATGCCCACATCTTATTTTCCTCCTTTCCATGGTGATTTTGTTTCTATCCATGACCAAGGAGTACTATCTAACGATCTATTTGACATAGTTAGTACAATTGGTCCATATTTATTTTCATATTCATTTACAAGCCCGTTTCTTCTAGATAATAATTCATTATATTTTCTAATCATACAGTTATCATTTGGATTAACATCTAAATAAAGATTTATATCTTTTAGTGCAAAGTCATGTATTTGAATATTTAACATTAAACTTTCTTTTTCATTTGTTGGATTCATTCTTCTTAGTTGTTGCTTTTTATATGGATCAAAAAGATTTGGAAACATATTCCCTCTAATAAATCCTTCTTCTGGATTATACATTCCACAGTTTTGGCTCATATTAGAAAAATTGTTATTAATATTAGGTAATCCTAACGTGTTTTGAATTGCTTGTGGAAAAGCTTCTTGTTGTTGTGATAAATATTGTTGATACATAAAGTTAGATGGAAGTGAATCTACGCGCATGTCTTGTTCATAAATATCGCCATCTATAAAATCATAAAATTCATTCATTTTTTAACCCCCTACACACTTATTGTATTGTTTTAGGAAAAAAGTGTAGGGGCTTATGACTATTTTGATTAAATTCACAGGTTCTATCCACAGTTTTTGTGGAAAAGGAATTTGGTTTTAATGTTGTTATCAACAGAAACTGTGGATAGAATTATATATGTCACAAATAAAATAAGAAAAGCTTTAATTAACCCTTACAGTTTTCTTCCATATATAGTATAATAAATATACAGTTATGAGGTGATTATGTGAAAATTAAAAGACAAGCATTTTATGATAAATTTATTGATATATTAAATTCTCACGAAAAGATAATTTTAATTCCTCATAATGAAGTGGATTTAGATGCTTTAGGTTCTACTTTGGGACTATATACATTTTTATCAACATTACAAAAAGAAATATATATTAATATAGATGAAGAGAATTTAGAGTTAGGTGTTAAAAGGGCATTACAAAAAACAAAAGAATTAGATATGAACATTAATATTAGTAAATTAAGTAACATAGAAGTAAGTTCTAATACATTACTAATAATGTTAGATTTTCATAAAAAAGATATGGCTCAAAATTCTGATATATTTAAAATGTCGGATAACATAATTATTATCGATCATCATATTGAGGGTAAAGATAGTGTTAAAAATTGTTTGTTAAAATACATTGATGATGAAGCAAGTAGTACTGTAGAAATTATTTATGATTTATTAGAAGCGGAAAATATTATGATACCTAATTATATTGCAACTATAATGTTAGCTGGTATCACAGTTGATACTAATAATTTTTCAATAAAGACTGATAGTAAAACACATGAAGTGGCAGCATCCCTTTCAAAAAGAGGTGCGAATGCAAAAGAAGTTCAATACTTACTTAAAGAAGATTTAAAAGAGTATATCTCGATGCAAAAAATAATTTTTAATACTGAAACAGTAGATAAAATATTTGCGATAAGTGTAGGTAAAAAAACTGAAATATATGATAAAGAACAACTTGCTAAGATAGCTGATAGCTTGTTACAATTTGATGAGATAGAAGCATCATTTTGTATTGGTAAGATAAATTCTAATATTATTGGAATTAGTGCTAGGTCTTTAGGAAATATAGATGTAGAACGAATTATGAATAAATTAAATGGTGGAGGACATTTGACTGAAGCTGCTTGTCAGATGTATAATACTACATTAGAGAAAGCAAAAAGTGAGTTATTAAAAATACTTAAAAAATTATAGTTTTCTTTAAGGAGGGTTTGGATGATTAAAACTTATAAACTAATAAAAAATAAAAATTTTATTATTATTGAAGAAAGACTGAAAAAACCTTGTATATCAAATGGTAACGTCGTTCTAGTTGATTATGTGCCAAGAAAAACTCGTTCTTTATGTAAAATTAAGACTATAACAAAAAGATATATCAAAGTAAATAAATAATAAATATAAAAATCAGGAGGAATGATTATGAAAGTAATTTTCTTAAAAGATGTAAAAGGTCAAGGTAAGAAAGATGAAATTAAAGATGTAAAACCAGGTTATGCACAAAATTTCTTAATCAAAAATGGTTATGCAGTACCTCTTACTGAGACTAGTAAAAAGAAATTAGATATTGATACAGAAAAAAGAAAACAAGCTGATAATCTTGATAAAGAAAATAATATTAAGATTAAAGAAAAAATAGAAAAATTAAAAATAGTATTTAAATTAAAAGCAGGAAAAAATGAACAAGTATTTGGAAGTATTTCTACTAAACAAATACATAGTGAATTATTAAAAAATGATATAAATGTTAATAAGAAAAAAATAAAATTAGATTTTCCTATCTCAAGTTTAGGATTTCATAAAGTTAATATCGAACTAAGAAAAGATGTTACAGCAATCCTTAATGTACAAGTAGTAAAAGAATAACAATAGAAGTAGGTGTTTATTATGCAAGAAAGAGTATTACCACATAATATAGAAGCAGAACAGTCTGTAATAGGAGCGATGTTTCTATCTAAATATGCAATTAATAGAGCAACAGAAGAATTATACCCAGAACTATTTTATTTAGATAGTCATGCTAAAATATTTGAAGTAATAAAAGAACTTGCAGATGATAAAAAACCTATAGATATTACAACTGTAGTTGAATCATTAAATAGTAAAAAATATTTAGATAAAATAGGTGGGGTTGAATATATAACAGAAGTTGTAAACTCAGTTCCATCTGCTGCTAATGTTGACTACTACATTGAAATAGTAAGAGATAAAGCAATACTTAGAAGATTAATAGATGTGTCAACAGAGATTACTACATCTAGTTATGATGCTAAGGATTCTACTAATGAAATATTAGACAATGCTGAAAAACAAATCTTATCTGTTATTAAAAACAGAAAAGGTGGAGAATTTAAAAGTATTCAACAAGTAGTTTCTAATGCCCAATCAATGCTTGAAGCATTAGCTGCTCAAGAAGGTAATATTACTGGTATATCAACAGGGTTTACTGACTTGGATAACTTAACTTCAGGACTACATGGTAGTGAATTTATAGTAATTGCGGCTCGTCCTGCGATGGGTAAAACTGCATTTGCTTTAAATCTTGCTACAAATATTGCGATAAACTCAGGTAAAACTGTTGCGTTATTCAACCTAGAAATGAGTGCTGAACAACTTGCGATGCGTATGATTTCCTCTCTAGGACAAATAGAAGGTAGTAAAATACGTAGTGGTAGTTTAGAAAGCAAAGACTGGGATGGAGTTAATGAAGCAGTTAGTGCTTTAGCAGATGCTAAGATGTATATAGATGATACACCGGGACTTACTGCAAGTGAAATACGTGCTAAATGTAGGAGATTAGCTTCATCTGAAGATGGACTTGGAATAGTTATCATAGACTACTTACAGCTATTAACAGGTTCTGCTAGATATGCTGGAAATAGACAACAAGAAGTTAGTGAAATTTCAAGACTTTTAAAAACTATGGCACTAGAATTAGATGTTCCAGTTATCGCATTAGCGCAATTATCTCGTGCAGTTGAAATTCGTGATGACAAAAGACCTATCATGAGTGACCTAAGAGAATCTGGATCAATAGAACAAGATGCCGATATAGTAGGGTTCTTATATAGAGATGACTACTATAATAAAAGTGCGGCAATACATCCTGATATAAGTCTAAGTGAACTTATCATCGCAAAACACCGTAATGGTGCAACTGATACAATTGAATTATTATTTAAACGTAATGTATCTACATTTACTAACTATGAAAAGAAGATAAATGAGGAGGATATAAATGAGTAAGATAATAAAGGGGATGTCAATAATTGTTGTTTTGATACTAGTGATAAGTATACTTTTTGTATCTGGATTCACATCTAAAAAATCTGAAGTTATACAAGATGTATACCAAGTATATTTAGATGGAGAAGAAATTGGAGTAATTTCATCTAAAGAAGAATTGGAAAGTTATATCGATAAACAACAATCTATTCTAAAAAATAAATTCGATGTTGATAATGTATATGCTCCTAAGGGATTAGATATTAGAGAATATAAAACATATAGTAATAAAATAGATAATGTTAGAACTGTATACAACAAAATACATGATGAAAAACCTTTTACATTAAAAGGATATACAGTTAAAATTAAATCTGAAGAAGAAACAAAAACTATCTATGTGTTAGATAAAGATGTATTTATAAATGCTTTAGAAAAAGCTATGTTAACATTTGTTGATAAAGAACAATATCAGTTATATCTTGATAATGAACAAGTGGAAATTAAAGAGACTGGTTCAATTATTGAAAATGTTGATTTGGAAGAAGACATTACTATAAAAGAAGATTATATATCTGTAGATGAAGAAATTTTTCTAAAGGAAGATGAATTAACAAAATACTTATTGTTTGGTACTACTGAAAAACAAGCCACTTACACAGTTAAAGCAGGGGATACAATTAAATCAGTAGCTGACGCTAATAAACTTAGTCCAGAAGAATTTTTAATTGCTAATCCAGAATTTACTAGTGAAAACAATTTATTATTCCAAGGACAAGTGGTAAATATTGGACTTATTGATCCATTATTTAGTGTAGTAGTAGAAAAGCACGTTGTTGAAGACACTCCTAAAAATTATTCAACTCAAATAGAATATGATAATGATTTATTAGTAGGTCAAGAATATACTAAACAATCAGGTGAAAACGGACTAGATAGAATTACAAAAAAAATAAAATATGTAAATGGTGAAATAATAACAGTTGTTACAACAAATACACTTGAATTAAAACCTGTTATAAATGCAATTCTAGTTAAAGGTGGAAAAGTAATTCCATCTGTAGGGGATACATCATCATGGTACTGGCCAACAATTCAAGGTTATACAATTTCTAGTAGATATGGTTGGCGTTGGGGTAGAAGACATGACGGTGTTGATATTTCTGGTACAGGTGAAGGCTCACCAATATATGCGTCAAACAATGGTACAGTAGCAGAAGTTGGTTATTACCATTCTTCAATGGGGAACTATATATATATAAATCACAATAATGGTTACTATACTGTATACATGCATTTATCTTCAATAAAAGTACAAAAAGGTCAAGTTGTAGCTCGTGGTCAAACAATTGGTGGTATGGGTAATACAGGACGTTCAACTGGTACACACTTACACTGGTCTATCTGGAGAGGTGGATATCCTTACCAAGGCGGAACTGTATTAGATCCACAACCATTCTTAAAATATTAAAATGAAAGTTATAGTTTTAGCAAGCGGATCAAAGGGGAATTCTACATATATCGAATATAAAAACACCAAGATATTAATCGATATGGGGATTTCCTCTTCTTCTTTAGAAAAGAAACTTAATGAAATAGGAGTAACAAGTGGAAATTTAGATGCAGTTTTAATTACACATACTCATGTTGACCATATTGGAGGGCTTAAGACCTTTGTTAAAAGATACAACGTACCAATTTATTTAACGGAAATCATGTATGATGAATTAGAAATAAATTTTAGTAATCATGAATTCGTTACCGAAGATAAATTAAACATTAAAGATATAGAAATTGATATTATAAAAACTAGTCATGATACTAATGACTCTAATGGATTTGTAGTAAAAGCAGAAAAAGATGTTGTATACATTACAGATACTGGTTATATAAATAAGAAATATTTTAGACAAATTTATAATAAAGATATTTATATATTCGAAAGTAATCATGATATAGAAATGCTTATGAATGGTAAATATCCGCATTATATAAAAAATAGAATATTAAGTGATAAGGGCCATTTATCTAATAGGGATAGTGCATATTATTTATCTAAGTTAGTTGGAAATAATACTTCTCATATTGTACTAGCCCATCTATCTGAAGAAAATAATACTGAAGAAAAGGCTTTAGAGAGTTTACATAGAGCTTTAAATAAAGAAAATAAAGTAATAGATAATATAGAAGTTGCTAGACAAAAGGAAAGTATTTATATTGAGGTATAATTATGATAAAGATTATTTGTGTTGGAAAGATAAAAGAAAAGTACTTTATTGATGCTTTAAATGAATATAAAAAAAGAATAAGTAAATATTCAAAACTAGAAATTATAGAAGTTAGTGATGAGGCTACTGATAATGAAAAAATCGTCTTAGCTAAGGAAAAAGAAAAGTTGTTAAAGGTAATCAATAAAAGTGATTATAATATTGCATTAGATATTGATGGTAAAGAATTATCTAGTGTTGAATTATCAGATAAAATAAATAATATTTTTACTAATTATAATAGTAATATTACATTTATAATTGGAGGATCTTGTGGAATAGATGATGAGATTAAAAATATGTGTGATTTTAGATTATCATTTTCTAAAATGACTTTTCCACACCAATTGTTTAGAATACTTTTATTAGAACAAATATATAGAGCTTTCAAAATATTAAATAATGAAAGCTATCATAAATAAATATTACTGGAGTTGAAGTTGATGTCTAAAAAGGGTAAAAAGATATTAAAAAAGATAATTGTAGTTATAATTTCTATTATTGGATTATGCATTTATTATAAAAATGATATTATTAAATTTGCGGTTTCTCAAGGTTTAATTGAAATTAAATCTTATAACTTGGATGAAATTCCTGAATACACTGGAGAACCATATGTATTTATAAATAATAATGAACCTGATTTTGATGAAAAAGATTTAAAAAATAAATCATTTGAAAAATACAGTAAATTAGATTATTTAGATAGAAGTGGAGTGGCACTAGCTAATATAGGTATTGACATCATGCCTACTGAAGAACGTAGTAGTATTGGTATGGTTAAACCTAGTGGATGGCACACTGTTAAATATGATATTGTTGATGGTAAGTATTTATATAATAGATGTCATTTAATTGGATATCAATTAACTGGTGAAAATGCAAATGAAAAAAATTTAATTACTTGTACTAGACAAATGAATACCGAAGGTATGTTAGAATTTGAAAATGAGGTTACAGAATACATTAAAGAAACTAATAATCATGTTCTTTATAGAGTAACACCTATTTTTGAAGGCAATAATTTACTTGCTACTGGTGTTCAAATGGAAGCTTTATCGGTTGAAGATAATGGTGAAGGAATTAAATTTAATGTGTTTGTTTATAATGTACAAGATGGAATTGAAATTGATTATTCTAGTGGAGATAGTAAATTAGCTGAATAATATAAAAAGATACTTTTTTGAAATAAAGTATCTTTTTTCTGTATTAAATTAAATAACTTAAACATTGCCAAATACAACATTCAAAAAATTTGCAAAATGTAAACATAATTAACCACCATTTCTTTTGTATATGCTTAACTACAAATTAGAACCTAATATAAATATTGACAAAAAATAGTGTGTTTGTATTCAATTATTAAAATTTATTGGGAGAAATCTTGTTTGTAGTGTATTTTTTATAATATAATTGGTTATATATGTGGAGGTGTATTTATGTTTGAGAATTTTGATGAACTATTATCTAATTTAAAAAAGTGTAATATATGCAAAGAAAAGTTCGGTTTTGATCCTCGTCCAATATTTTTAGGAAATATTAATTCTAAAATCGTTCAAATTAGTCAAGCTCCTTCTGCGACGGTTCATGAAACATTAAAACCATTCACAGATCAAAGTGGAAAAAGACTAAAATATGAGTGGTATAAAATAGATGATGAAACATTTTATAATCCAAACAACTTTTATATTGCTGCTTTAGCACACTGTTATCCGGGTAAAGATAAAAAAGGGAATGATAGAGTGCCTCCTAAAATTTGTTATGAAACATGGATAAAAAAAGAATTAGAATACATCAATAATAAATTATATATAATAATTGGATCTAAAGCGGCTAAAGTGTTTTTTCCTAATGATAATTTTAATGAATTGATATTTAAAGATAATTACATAAATGGAAAACTAGCAATAGTTCTTCCACATCCATCCCCACTAAATATCAAATGGTTTAAAGATCACCCTGAGTTTATGAATATAAGGATTAATGAGGTAAGAAATAAAATATATGAAGTTTTAGATATAAATTACAACAAATAAAATATTGTTGTTTTTTCACATATATATCTGTTATACATACAATAATTCAGTGGGTATAAATGTGAATAACAATTTAAGAGTTGTAATCGATGCTGGTCAGCTAAGATACTTCTAAACAATGTGAATAAAATAAGGAATTACATATTGAACGGGTCTTTGTCAAGTAGTGTTGATGTGGCCCAAAACTAATCATAAATGAACTTTAGAAGAGAGTCAAAATGATATGAACCCCACCAACACTATTTATTATAGAACTCTTTTTTTGATTAAGATATCTTTTTTCGCGTTGTTATTTTATATAATTCAAACATAACTAACCACCAATTCTTTTGTGTATGCTTAACTACAAATTAGAACCTAATATAAACGTTGACAAAACGGTATATTTTACTTTTTCGTTTATAAGATTTTTTTTCTGAAATCGAAAAAACACATTGACAATAGTACGTTTGTTCGGCATAATAAATATACAAAAGTCATGAGGTTAAGAATGAATCAAATTGAAAAGTATAATAATACTACTTTTGAAAGTATTAAACATATTAATGAATTTGGCAATGAATATTGGTATGCTAGAGAATTAATGGTTGCCTTAGAATATGGAAAATGGGGTAATTTTAAAAAGGTTATAGATAAAGCCAAATTAGCTTGTGAACTTAGTGATAATATTGTTTCTGATCATTTTGCCGACGTCGGCAAAATGATAAAAATGCCTAAGGGAGCTACAAAAGAAATTAATGATTTAATAAAACCAAAATTATCTAGCAATTTAACATCTGAACAATTAGATAATAAAGTAAGATATTTACTAAGAAAACTTAGAGAAGAAGGGAAAATAACAAATATCGGTAGTGATAAATCACCTAAATGGATAATACAAAACAAGGATTAAAAGTGCAGTAAAACTCTGTAAAAGTGCAGTAAAAGTAGCAAATTTGCTACTTTTTGCCATTTTTTACTAATGTCATCTAAGTTCTTTGTTTTAAATGTAAGAGCATAACAAATGATAATCTATAGATATCAAAATAAATGAGATGCTAATTTACTAGAATTCTCTTTTACTTAATTAAATTTTTTTCACATATATAGTCGTTAAACATACAATAATTCAGGGGGTATAAATGTGAATAACAATTTAAGAGTTGTAATCGATGCTGGTCATGGCGGGAGTGATCCAGGAGCTGTTGCGAACGGTGTTAGAGAAAAAGATGTAACACTAGCGATATCTCAATATATGTTAGAACGTTTTAGAGCTTTAGGTATACCAGCAACACTTATTAGACCTACAGATGAAACTATTTCACCAACAGAACGTGTAGATAGAGTTTTAGCGGCTTATGGAAATGATCCTAATGTTGTTGTAATATCTAATCATATTAATGCAGCAAGTAATACTAGTGCGGAAGGTGCGGAAGTAATATATGCATTAAGAAATGACAGTACACTAGCTAGAAATATACTAGAAGAGTTAGGTAATGCTGGTCAAGTAACTAGAACATATTATCAAAGAAGACTTCCTAGTGACCCAACAAAAGATTACTATTTTATTTTAAGAAATACTGGTAATACTCAACCTGTATTAATAGAGTATGGATTTGTAACTAATCCTACAGATATTGCGCGTGTTCAAGCAAATTACAGAAGATATGCGGATGCAGTTGTCAATGCTGTAGTAGAAACATTCTTGGGTGGAACTAGTGGAAATACTTATACAGTTAAAGCAGGTGATACTTTATGGAGCATTGCACAAAGATTTAATACTACTGTCAATGAATTAAAAAGTTTAAATAATCTAACAAGCAATACACTAAGCATAGGTCAAATATTAGAAATTCCTACAGGAATGGTAGTGCCTGGTGTAGGAAATAGATATGTTGTAAAAGCAGGAGATAGTTTATGGTCTATTGCGCAAAAATACAACACTACTGTTGATGATATTAAAAGATTAAATAACTTAACGAGTAATGCTTTACAAATAGGTCAAACACTTCAAATACCTAGTGGTGAAATTTCAGAAGGAAATTTATATACAGTAAAAAGTGGTGATTCATTATGGAGTATTGCACAGCAATTTAGAACAACAGTAGATGAAATAAAAACATTAAACAATTTAACAAGTAATATAATAACAGTAGGTCAAGTGTTAAGAATACCTAGTAGTTCTTCTGGTACTGGAACTAGGTACGTAGTTAGAGCAGGTGATACTCTTTGGTCTATCGCACAAAGATATAATACTACTGTAAGTAATATTAGAAATTTAAATAATCTAACTAGTGATGTGTTAAGTATAGGTCAAGTATTATTTATTTAAATTTTACTTATTAAATTACATATGATATAATTTAACTGGTGATTTTGATGAAGGATTTGGAAAAAAGAATTATTGCAATTGAGGAAAGAAATAAAAAAGTTGAAGGAGATAAAGCCTGGGAAACTTGTACATTAAGAAAAATTCTAATTATTGTTTTTACTTATATATTTGCGGTTTTATATTTAAGAATTGCAGATACTACTAATCCTTGGTTTGGTGCGGTAGTTCCTTGTGTTGGTTTTTTTCTATCAACTCAATCAATAAACATCATTAAAAAGCTATGGTTAAAGAAATACCATAAATAATTTGACTTAAGAATCTACAATTGTAAGATTCTTTTCTTTTTAAATAATTTTATAATATCTTCATAAACTAGTATTAGGTGAAAATATGATATTAAATAAAATACTATGGGCTATTACTACAGCACTTATAATTGTAAGTGGAATTTATTTTACAATAAAATTAAATGGTGTACAGTTTAAATTTAAAGATATTTTTAAAAGTATTAAAAAAGATAAAAATACAGGTGGTATTACTCCTTTTCAAACTTTATCTATGGCACTTGCAGGTAGAATTGGTGTGGGCTCGCTTGCTGGTGTTGCCTTATCTATTTATATAGGCGGGATAGGTTCTATATTTTGGATGTGGGTTACTGCTTTTTTATGTGCGCCAAGTGCGTTTTCGGAAGGATTGCTTGGGGTTTTATATCACAAAAAAGGAGAAGATGGAATTTGCTATGGTGGACCATCACATTATATTAGGGATGGACTTAAAAAGAAAGGTTGGGCTAATATATATGCAATTTTAATAATTGTTGCTTATATATTCGGATTTTTATCAATTCAGTCAAATACTATTACAAACTCAATAACAAATGTAATGAATATTGAACCAATAATAATTGGAATAATAATTACAGTTGTGACATCACTAATAATTTTTAGAGGTGATAAAGGAATAATAGATACAGCTAGTAAATTAGTGCCTGTTATGTCTGTTATATATATTGGAGTTACACTATTTATATTACTTATAAACATAGACAAAATACCAATGTTACTTGTTAATGTTGTAAAAGAAGCATTTAATTTCAAAGCTCTAGGAATGGGAGTAGTATCTACATTTATAATTGGACTTCAAAGAGGGATATTTTCTAATGAGGCAGGAATTGGTACAGGCGCGATTGCTTCAGCAACAACAGATACTGATGATTCAGTAAAGCAAGGACTACTACAAATATTAGGAGTTTATTTTACAACTTTAGTTATTTGTACTATGACTGCACTTGTTATTATGTTATCTGATTACGATACATTAATTTTCAATAATATCAATGGAATCGAAATAACTAATTATGCTTTTTCGCATTTCATTGGTAATCTAGGTAATATCACAGTAGTTATATCTATAATATTATTTGCCTTTTCAACAATTGTAGCCGGATATTATTATGGTGAATCTAATTTAAAGTTTTTGACAACTAATACTAAATTAATACCAATATTAAAAATAATTACACTAATAATACTTTTATTTAGTAGTGTTATTAGTGCACAATTTCTATGGGACTTTGTAGATACATTTGTTGCTATATTAGGTATCATAAACATTGTTGCTTTATTTTATCTACGAAAAGATATAATAAAAGAATGGAAAAAATATCAAAAGAGTAAAAAAGTGTGATAAAATGTAGTTAGGTGGTAGTAATGATCGGAAATAAATGGGATGAAATACTAAAAGACGAATTTGAAAAAACATATTTTAAAGAATTGATGGAGTTTGTTGATAATGAATATAAAACTAAAACAATATATCCTTATTTTCCAAACGTATTTAATGCATTAAAATATACTGACTATGATGATGTTAAAGTGGTTATTATTGGGCAAGATCCATATCATGGAATGGGTGAAGCTCATGGGCTTTCTTTCTCGGTATTAGAAGGAGTTACTAAACCACCATCATTAAGAAATATATTTAAGGAACTAAAAGATGATTTAGGAATTGATGAACCTAAATACGGAAATTTAGAAGCTTGGACCAAAGAAGGTGTTATGCTTTTAAATGCAGTATTAACTGTTGAAAAAGATAAACCAGCATCTCATCAAGGAAAAGGATGGGAAACATTTACTGATGAAGTAATAAAGAAAATTAATGAAAAAACTGAACCAGTAGTTTTCTTGTTATGGGGAAGTTTTGCTAGAAGTAAAAAAGAGTTAATAACTAATCCTAAACATTGTATTATAGAATCAGCGCATCCATCACCGTTTTCTGCTTATAAAGGATTCTTTGGGACTAAGCCGTTTTCTAAGACAAATGAATTTTTAAAAAATAATAGTATTAAAGAAATAAATTGGGAGATTAAAAATTAATCTCCCTTTTAATATAATAAAGTAATTTTTTTATTATTGACAGTTATAAAACCCTCATCTTTTAAATTTTTAATTTCTCTAGTCATCGCACTTCTATCAACTGATAAGTAATCTGCTAAATCTGTAAATGAAAAGGGTAAAATAAATGACTTAGAAATCTTATTTCTAACAGATATATTAAAATATGTTAACAATTTATCTCTTATAGTTCTTTGGGTTAATACTTCTATTCTTTCGTTCATATATATGATCTTTAAAGACAATAATTGCAATATATTATCAACTAATTTATTTTGGTACAAAGAGCTTTTTTTATCACTAGTTATTAATTTATTATAATCAATAAATAATACTTCACAATATGATGTAGCTATAACAGATATCTCGTTACTTCTATCAGATGTAAATATTTCACCAAATAAATCATCTTTATTTAGTTTTTCTGTAATGTTTCTATTTCCATTAGCTTCATACCTAACTATATTCGCGCTTCCTTCAAGTAATATACCAATTAAATTAATGTTATTTATATTAGTTATAATTGTTGCATCCTTATTAAATGTCATTTTCCTTGTGCCAAAAATATTTATTAATTTATCAATTTCCGTTTTATCAATTCCATCAAATATAGTTATTTTTTTCATATAATCGCTACCCTTACTACTAATTCAATTATATTTCTTTTTTGTTGCAATTGCAACACGTTTTTCTTTTTTCTATATGGTATCATATAAGTGATAGTAAAGGTGAATATATAAAATTATTATTAATTCAAAAACTATTGACACAGTACGTATGTTCGTATATAATGTATGTATATTAAAATTCCAAATGTGTTTTTGAATAATTTTAGGCAAATAAAATATTAAATTATCTTCAATTAAATAATTGAAAAACACAAGATATATATTTTACATGAAAGGTATAAAGTGATTAGTAGTATGAGCGAGTCTGAACAAATGAAATTAATATTAGGAATGCCTGAATGGAATAATCCTAAATTCCAAAATTTATTAACATCTACCATATGGCATAGTAATTATAAAGAAATAAAATCAATATTGGGAATGCCCGAGTGGGATGATCCAAAATTCCAAAATTTATTAACGCCTACCATATGGCATAGTAATTATTATCAAATAAAATTAATACTGAATATGCCAGAATGGGATGAACCCAAATTCCAAAATTTATTAACATCCAATATATGGCATAGTAATTATAAAGAAATAAAATCAATATTGGGAATGCCCGAGTGGGATGACCCCAAATTTCAAAATTTATTAACATCCAATATATGGCATAGTAATTATAAAGAAATAAAACCGATATTGGAAATGCCCGAGTGGGATGATCCAAAATTCCAAAATTTATTAACGCCTACCATATGGCATAGTAATTATAAAGAAATAAAATCAATATTGGGAATGCCCGAGTGGGATGACCCCAAATTCCAAAATTTATTAACATCTACCATATGGCATAGTAATTACGAAGAAATAAAATCGATATTAGAAATGCCAGAATGGGATGACCCCAAATTTCAAAATTTATTAACATCCAATATATGGCATAGCAATTATAAAGAAATAAAATCGATATTGGAAATGCCTGAATGGAATAATCTCAAATTCCAAAATTTATTAACATCCATTATATGGAATAGTAATTACGAAGAAATAAAATCGATATTAGAAATGCCAGAATGGGATGACCCCAAATTTCAAAATTTATTAACATCTAATATATGGCATAGTAATTACGAAGAAATAAAATCGATATTGGAAATGCCTGAATGGAATAATCTCAAATTCCAAAATTTATTAACATCCATTATATGGAATAGTAATTACGAAGAAATAAAATCAATATTGGGAATGCCCGAGTGGGATGACCCCAAATTCCATAATTTATTAACATCTAATATATGGCATAGTAATTACGAAGAAATAAAATCGATATTAGAAATGCCTGAATGGGATAAGCCAAAATTCCAAAATTTATTAACATCCAATATATGGCATAGTAATTATAAAGAAATAAAATCGATATTAGAAATGTCTGAATGGGATAAGCCAAAATTCCAAAATTTATTAACATCCAATATATGGAAAAGTAATTACAAAGAAATAAAATCGATATTAGAAATGCCTGAATGGAATAATCCCAAACTTCAAAATTTATTGACATCTACCATATGGAATAGTAATTACAAAGAAGTAAAATCAGTATTGGAAATGCCAGAGTGGCGTGATTCTAAATATAAGCATCTTTTAACACCAAGTATTTTTCACATTTCAACAAAAAACATCCAATCAATTATAGCTTTATTTAAAGAATATGGAATTGATCAATATATCACCAATAGGTGTATGAGACGAAATGTAATTTTGCAAAGAAAATTAATTGAATATATGAGTGAATATGGTATTAGTCTAATAGTGAAAAACAACAAAGGTGAATATTCACTTAATCCAGTTCTCAGTGCAACTAATGCACAATTAATTAATAAGTATAATATTGATATTAAAAATAAAGGTGGTAAGAAAAATGCATGATATATTAGAAAAATATACAAATAGTGTTATTCAAAATATCAATAAAAATAATTTTGAAAAAATAATTTTGTTCTTAAAAAATAATGACTGTAATTATGTTGAAGATTTTATAAGTGATTATTTGGACATATTTACTATAGAATATACGGAATTTGTTAGAAAATTTGATATTCTTAATGAAAAGTATAATGGTACTTTTCTAGATAAAGTTAACGAAAACATGAATTTGTTAGAAGAATTTTTTATTATATAGTTTAATATTAAAACTTAAATGTAGAAGGGAAGTTAAATATGAAGATAGTAAAACGTGATGGGAAAATAGTTTCATATGACAAACAAAAAATTATTGTTGCAATATCTAAAGCTAATGCTGAGGTTGCAGAAAAAGATAGGGTAACTGACGAAGAAATAAAAAAAATAGTAAAACATATTGAGGGATTAAAAAAGGAAAGAATGCTTGTTGAAGAAATTCAAGATATTATCGAAAAAGAATTAGTTCTTCTTGATAAGTATGAATTATCTAAAGCATATATGTTATATAGATATAAAAGAGCGTTAGTACGTAAGGCAAATACTACTGATGAATCAATTTTATCTTTAATTAAAAATAGTAATAAAGAACTTGCTGAAGAGAATTCTAACAAAAGTACAACACTTGCTTCAACTCAAAGAGACTATATTGCTGGAGAAGTATCTAGAGACCTAACAAAAAGAATTTTACTTCCAGAAAAAATAAGTAAAGCTCATGAAGAAGGTGTACTACATTTTCATGATGCAGATTATTTTGTTCAACCAATATTTAACTGTTGTTTAATAAATATAAGCGATATGTTAGATAATGGAACAGTTATGAATGGAAAAATGATAGAAAGCCCAAAAAGTTTTCAAGTTGCTTGTACAGTTATGACTCAAATAATAGCTGCAGTTGCATCTAATCAATATGGTGGACAATCTGTTAATATTGCTCATTTGGGTAAATACTTGAGAAGAAGTAAAGAAAAATTTGTTAGAAAGTTAACAAAAAAATATGAAAAAACATTAACAAAAGAACAAATAGAAGAAATGGCTTTTGATAGATTAAAAGATGAATTATCAGCTGGTGTTCAAACTATTCAGTATCAAATAAATACATTAATGACTACTAATGGACAATCACCATTTGTTACAATATTCATGTATTTAAAAGAAGATGATGAATATATAGAAGAAAACGCTATGATCATTGAAGAAATATTAAAACAAAGATATGAAGGAATCAAAAATGAAAAAGGAGTTTATGTTACTCCTGCATTTCCTAAATTAATCTATGTTTTAGATGAAAATAATAATCTTACTGGTGGTAAATATGATTATTTGACAGAACTTGCTATTAAATGTTCTTCAAAGAGAATGTATCCAGACTATATTTCTGCTAAAAAGATGAGAGAAAATTACGAAGGTAATGTATTTAGTCCAATGGGATGCAGAAGCTTCTTATCACCATGGAAAGATGAAAATGGAAATTATAAATTTGAAGGAAGATTTAACCAAGGTGTAGTAAGTCTTAACCTACCACAAATTGGTCTTGAAGTAGATGGTGATGAAGAAGAATTCTGGAAACTATTTGATGAAAGATTAGAACTATGTAAAGAAGCTTTAATGTGTAGACATTATGCATTATTAGGTACTACTTCTGATATTTCACCTGTACATTGGCAATATGGTGCGATAGCTAGACTTAAAAAAGGTGAAAAAATAGATAAATATTTAAAAGACGGTTATTCAACTATATCTTTAGGTTATATAGGTATTTATGAATTAACTAAAATTGTTAAAGGTGTATCACATACAGATCCTGAAGGTGAAAAATTTGCTTTAAAAGTAATGGAACATTTAAGAAGTAAATGTGAAGAATGGAAAAAGGAAACTGGATTAGGATTTGGTTTATATGGAACACCTGCAGAAAGTTTATGTTATAAATTTGCTAGAATAGATAAAGAAAAATATGGTGTGATTAAAGATATTACTGATAAAGGTTACTATACTAATTCATATCATGTTGATGTTAGAGAAAAAATTGATGCTTTCTCAAAACTTAAATTTGAAAGTCAATTCCAACCAATTTCATCTGGTGGAGCAATCTCATATGTAGAAGTTCCAAACATGCAACATAACTTAGAAGCATTAACAGAAGTTGTAAAATTTATTTACGACAATATTCAATATGCTGAATTCAACACTAAATCAGATTTTTGTCATGAATGTGGATTTGATGGTGAAATAGAAGTTGATGACGATTTAAATTGGGTTTGTCCTAATTGCGGAAACAAAGATAAATCAAAAATGAATGTTACAAGACGTACTTGTGGATACCTTGGAGAAAATTTCTGGAATGTTGGTAAAACTAAAGAAATTAAATCAAGAGTCACACATCTATAATATATGAAATACGCAGATATAAAAAAATACGATATATCAAATGGAGTAGGGATTAGAGTTTCATTATTTGTTAGTGGATGTAATCATCATTGTAAAGGATGTTTTAATACTGAGGCTTGGGATTTTAATTACGGTAAAGATTTTACCAGTGATACTATTAATGAAATAATTGAAGCTCTAGAACCTAACTATATAAATGGTTTATCTTTATTAGGCGGGGAACCTCTTGATCCAAGAAATCAAGAAAGCGTTCTACAACTATTGAGAAAAGTAAAAGAAGTTTATCCAGAAAAGAACATTTGGTGTTATTCTGGATATCTATATGAATATCTATTAGAACAATCTAAGATTAATGAAGTAACTAAAGAAATAATTTCTTATTTAGATATTTTAGTAGATGGTAAATTTGAAATAGATAAAAAAGATATTACATTATTATTTAGAGGTTCATCTAACCAAAGAATAATAGATGTTAAAAAGTCTTTAGAAGAAGACAATGTAGTATTAAGTGAAAAGAACAGAAGGAGAAACGAAGATGCAGTTAAATGTTAAAAAATTAAACGAAGAAGCTGTACTACCTACATATGGTACAGAATATTCTGCTGGAGCAGATTTATATGCTTGTATAAGCGAAAATGAAGTTATTAATCCAGGTGAAACTAAATTAATTAAAACTGGACTTAGTATGGAAATTCCAGTTGGATATGCTGGATTAATCTACGCTAGAAGTGGACTTGCTTCTAAAAAAGGTTTAGCGCCTGCAAATAAAGTAGGAGTTGTTGATGCGGATTATAGAGGAGAGGTTATGGTTGCGTTACATAATCATTCAAATGTGACTCAAGAAATTGCCCCTAAAGAAAGAATTGCACAACTAGTAATCGCACCATTCTTAAAAGTAGAATATAATTTAGTTGATGAATTAAATGAAACTGTTCGTGGTGAGGGTGGATTTGGTTCAACAGGCACAAAATAAAAATTCCGAAAACTCGGAATTTTTTTATAACTTAAAGTCATTTACATCTTCATCGGCCATATCCTTACCATCGAAGAATGTTCTCTCTTTATATTTACAAATCATTGCTACTATATTAGTAGGAAAACTTCTAACCAATTTATTATATTCGGTTATATTTGAATTATAGTATTCTTGATAAGATTCTAAATTATCTTCTATTTCTTCTAATTTATTGTCTATTTCCACAAATGATTCACTTTTTTTAAGTTCAGGATGTTCCTCTTTAATTTTGTAAAATTCATTTAATTCATCAACTAATTTTCTATTTAATTCAAAACTAGATAATTTTCTTGATCTTAATTTTACAATTTCTGGAAACAATTCTTCTTTAATATCAGTATTACCTTTTATTACATTTATCGATTTACTTAACGCATCAAACTTATCTCTAATTGCATTATCGATATAACCTTCTACTTCATTAATTCTAATAATATAATCCTGATAAGCATTATATACTGATATATAATATATAGAAAGTAACCCAGCTATGATAAGAAGAAGTAATAATATTAATAAAAATGTACCCAATTTAACCACTCTTTTCTACTACTAATAAATTATATCAAAATAAAAGGATTACTGCAAGGTAATCCTTTAATCTAAATCTTTGAATAGTAAACCGATATTTATTATACCTGCTACACCAACTAATGTATAAACAGTTCTAGCAAGTAATGTATCTGCTCCACCAAATAAGGTTGCAACTAAGTCAAATTGGAATAGACCTACTAATAACCAATTTAATGCACCTACAATAGTTAGAACAAGTGCAGTTTTTTGTAACGTGTTCATGTTTATCCTCCTTTATTTACCTTTATTACTATAATATACCAAAAAAAATTTTTTATACGTGAATAATTATGTTTTTATATGTATATAATTTACTATAAAACAAATATAGAGGTGAGAAAGTGAAAAAATATGTTTTAGTATTATTAATGTTTTGTTCTTGTTTTATAGTTGGTTGTGGTAAAACAACAGAAAAAGATGTAATAAAAGATGTTACGAAAAATGTTGAAAAATCAAATGGTTATTATTTAGAAGGTGAAATGCAAATAATAAATAATGAAGATACTTACACATATGATGTTGAAGTTTCCTATGAAAAAAAAGATAACTATCGTGTAAGTTTAACAAACACCGCTAATAATCATGAACAAATAATATTAAAAAATGATGAAGGAGTTTATGTCTTAACACCAGCACTTAATAAAAGCTTTAAATTTCAAAGTGAGTGGCCATACAATAATTCACAAGTTTATCTATTACAATCTCTAATAAATGATTTAGAAAATGACAAAGAAAAAACATTTGAAGAAAAAGACGGAATGTACATTTTAAAAAGTACTGTAAATTATCCGAATAATAATAATTTAACTAGCCAAATTATATATATAGATAAAGGAATGAATTTTAAAGAAGTTCATGTGTTAGATCAAAATGGTGTTCCACAAATAAAAATGAAATTTAATAAAATTGATATGAAAGCGACCTTTGATAAAAATCATTTCGCGCTTGATGAAAATTTAAAAACTGCAAGTACAGATGAAACATATAGACCAGTAGTTAGTATTGACGATACAATCTATCCTATGTATATGCCAGATGAAACTTATTTGATGAGTGAAGATACTGTTAATAAAGATGATGGTGAAAGATTAATATTGACTTTTGAGGGTGAAAATCCATTTATGTTAGTTGAAGAAACAGCATCTATTGCAGAAGAATCAGAAATTATACCGGTAGTTGGAGATCCAGTGTTACTTACTGATACAGTCGCTGCTGTTACGGATACATCTATAACTTGGGTAAGTAATGGTATTGAATACTATGTAGCTAGTGAAGTAATTGGTCAAGAAGAATTAATAAATATTGCTAAATCATTAAGTGTTAGTGCGATGGTAAGTTCAATTGAAAAATAATATATAATGATATTGGAAAAATCCAGTATCTTTTTCTTTATATAAATATGGAGGTTTAATAATATAGATTTATGGTATAATATGTATTAAAAAGGAAGTAATATATATGAATAAAAGAAAAAAATATATACAGAAAAACGCTATTTCTTATGAAAAACTTATGGATTTGGTAGATGATAATTGTGTTAAAGTAAGTGGAACGTATTTTTATTTTTTAATTGCGAAAGGTCAGTTATTAAATATTAGAGATAAAAAATATTGGGAAACAGTGTATAAATATATACAAATTGAAAAAATATATCATCATGTAAAAAACGTATCAGGTACACCATCATACATTTTAATGAGTGTAGAGGATATTAAGTATTTAGTCAATTATGTAATGGATGGTTTAAATCCTAATCATGTTTTTATTAAAAGTGAAGTTAAAGCAACTGAGTTAAATAAATCAATTAAGTTAATAAAAAAACAGTATGTGGAAAAACAAGAACAAAATAAAAACGGAAATAAAATGTTATTAAAAAATAATTTTGTTGATTTGCCACAATATAAATAAATTTGTACTAAGACTCTAGAATTTATCTGGAGTTTTTATCATTTTCTGTTAGATTTTTATGTGTTTCGTGTTATAATTAATTTGGTGAGTATTATGACAAAGAGAAAGATTAAGAAAAACATTAGTAAAAAAGAAATAAACTATGGGAAACAAGATACTTATTTTAATGACGAATTTAAACGTTTAGCACTTATCTTTGGTATAATTTTAGCAATATTCATTGTTGCATATTTAATAATTGGAATTTTTGTGACAAAAGAAATTAAATGGTTCCAAGGCGATAATGAAACAGAAGAAGTTACAACTATACAATATACAACTATATTAGCAGGTGAAACTTTCAATCAAAATTCAGATGAATATTATGTTATCTTTGCAGATAGCAAAGGATATAATTATGCGACATACGAAACTATGGCAACCAATAATTCAGATAAGAAAATATATTTAGTTGATTTAGCTAATACATTAAATCAAAAATATATATCTGAAGAAAGTAATAGTGGTGTTCAAAGTGCAGCGGATTTAAAAGTTAAAGATAATACTTTAATTAAAATAAGTAATAAAAACAATGTGTTATACTTAGAAGGTAAAGATAATATTATTAATCAATTTAAATAGTTTACATTTTTTTAAAACAAAACTAAAAAAAGGTTTTGTTTTTTTATTTGGCAGGTTCTAAATAAATTTAAAATATGATATATTTATAATGATGGTGGTGAAGCAATGAAAGAAGATAATGAACTTAAAGTAGAAGAAAATTCTATTAATAATATAGACAATAAAGAAAAGAAAAACTTTTTAAAACCTGAATTTAAACTAGTAGAAGTTATAATCATCATATTAATAACAATGGTTATTGGTATTATAATAGGATATGCAGTTACAAATAGATTTTCACTAGGAGAAACTGAAAAGCAAATTAAGAATGATGAATATTTACAAGAATTTGTAGATACATATCAAGAAATACAAGATAGATATTATGAAGATATAGATAAAAAAGAGTTGATAAATAATGCCATTAGTGGGATGCTAACTAGTTTAGATGATTACTCAGTATATATGAATGAAGATGTAACTAGTGATTTTAATGAAAGGTTATATGGTGATTATACAGGAATAGGAACAGAAATCACAATGAACGAAAATGGAGAGGTTGTAATATATCAACCATTTGAAGGTTCACCAGCTGAGAAAGCAGGATTAAAAAAAGGTGACATTATAACTAAGATAGATGGAGAATCAGTTAAAGGTAAAACAAGTAGTGATGTTTCTAGTATGATAAAAGGAATGAGTGGTTCAAAAGTTAATATAACTGTTACTAGAGATGGAAAAGAAATTGAATTTGGAGTTACAAGGGAAACTATTGTTCTTGATTCGGCTACACATAAGATGTACGAAAAGAACGGGAAAAAGATTGGTTATGTAAATGTTAGTATATTTGCGGCTAATACTTACTCTCAATTTAGAAACGCTATATTAGAGTTAGAAAGTCAAAATATGGATTCATTAATAATCGACGTTAGGGACAATACTGGAGGATATTTAGATTCGGTTACAGAAATGCTTAGTATGTTCTTAGAAAAAGGAAAAGTTATATATCAATTAGATGAAAAGGGTGACAAAACTGTAATAAAAGACGAAACCAAAGAATCACGAAAATATAAAGTTGGCGTTATTATAAATGAATATAGTGCATCCGCTTCTGAAATTTTAGCAGCTGCTATTAAAGAGAGTTATAATGGAGAAGTAATAGGAGTGAACTCTTATGGGAAAGGTACTGTACAACAAACTAAAGAATTAAGTACAGGCGGAATGATGAAATTTACTACTCAAAAATGGTTAACTCCAGAAGGAAATTGGATAAATGAAAAAGGTGTAGATCCAACTGTAGAAGTTAAAATTAACGAAAATTACTATAAAACATTATTAGAAGAAGACGATAATCAACTTCAAAAAGCACTTGAGTTATTTACTAAATAAAACTCAAGTGCTTTTTTCTTTTGACATTTGTCGATTTTGCGTTATAATATTAATGAAAAGAAACGAGGAATTATTAAAAATGGAAAATTTAAAGATAGGAGACAAGTTAGAAATACACAGTTATAAGCACAACAATAAAATTCACAGAACTTGGGACGAAGCTGTAGTGTTAGATATTAAAGAAGATTATATTGTATGTGGAAACTGCAAAACATTAGTAACAGAATCTGATGGGAGACATTGGAAAAC
The DNA here is from genome assembly GCA_045545595.1 of Bacilli bacterium. Classification (GTDB taxonomy): domain Bacteria; phylum Bacillota_I; class Bacilli_A; order RF39; family UBA660; genus SIG205. The sequence continues at coordinate 3,620 of JAZQBG010000026.1, read as the reverse complement.
AAAAGAACCTGCAATATTATATTTTTTCAAAGATAAATGGTATAACGTTATTTGTCAATTAAAAGATAAAGGGATATATTATTATTGTAATATTGCTTCTCCATATATAATAAGTGATAATTGCATAAAATATATAGATTATGATTTAGATTTAAGAGTTTTCCCAGATGGCGCATTCAGAATACTTGATAGGGATGAATACAAATATCATAAAAATTTAATGAGTTATGGAGAAAAGATAGATAGCATAACTTCAAGTGAGTTATCTGATTTAATTGATTTATATAAAAAACATGAGGGTCCATTTAAAAAAGGCTTAGAAAAGTACTATTATTCAGTGTATTTAGAATACACTAGAGGTATACAGAACATTAAAAATTAGCAAATTATCGAAATTTGTTAATTTTTTTAAAAATGCTCAATTTCAAAAGTAAATTGAAAAAATAGTAATAGAGACAAAAATGCAGGAGTTAATTGATAAAAACTGCATTTTTGTTTTGTAATTTTTAGGATAATATGATATTATAAGTGCGAAATTAAATAAATTATTACACGCAAAAGAGGTTTTGCCGAAAATCGTGCAAAACTAAATTGAAAATTATATTGATGATATTTTGCTTGTATATTTATTTTAATTTTAATGTTATTTTTGTAATGGATAATACTATTTGTTAGTATTATCTTTTTGTTTGAATATAGTTTTATTTAATGTTAATTCATTATAATTAATTGGCTTATATCCAAGTAGGTCAAAGAAATCTTCATAAGTAAATAAATATTGTAGATTAAATGCAGATTGACCTTTAAATAAATCTCTAGGAACAGAATTAATGTGATTTATCATTGTAGTAATTTCTTCTTGTGTATATTGATTAAATGATTTGCCTTTTGGTATAAATCTTCTTATAAATTCATGACACACTTCTATTTTACCTTTTTGATCACTTCTGTTTGGATCACAATAAAATACTTTTGTTTTAGGAATATTTAACCCATTATTCTCTATGTGTTCTGGATTAGAAAACTCAAGACCATTATCTGTTAAAATACATTTGAATAAATCATAAAATATATCGTTGCCTAGAGTGTCTTTCAAGTAATCAAATACTTTGGAAACACATTCACTAGTTTTATGTTCCATTTTAAATACCATTAAGAAGTTAGAAGAAGTAAAAAGTAAAGTAAGTAGTACTGCTTCATCTTCACCCTTAAGACCTTCAACAGTATCCATTTCAACAACTTCAACGTCATAATGGTTTTCTTCAAAAAAATCTTGTTTAAATTTAATAAAGTCTTCATAAGTTCTGTTAATCCTATATTTTTTAGTAGGTTTAGGTTCATTATCAACTTTCCTTTTACGTTTTTTATATCTTACTTTTCTAGGTAAATCAATATTTTGTATATCAAAATATTCCTTATCTTGATAATTATATAAAGTTCTTTTACAAACATTAATATCTTTATTTAGATTTACTATCATAGAGAATGATAACCCTTTATTAATACCATGTTTAACAATAGTATTTAATCTATTAAATTCATCGGCATCCATATTTATACCTTTTCTAGAATCGGTTAAATCTTCTTTGTATTCACGATTGGCATCTTCTGCATAATACATAAATCTATCTTTCCTACATCCTCTGCGAGACTGACACGAATTACAAACAAAAGGTGTTTTGTTAGTTTTTGGACAACTAGTGTCATAATTTTTAGAAACCCCATACCTGTTACATTTAATTAATTGTCTATGTTTTTTAATTTCATAATAAACTGTTGTATATGATTTATTAATCTGATTACTGATTTCCTTAATTGTTTTACCTTCATCCAAAAGTTTTTCAATTTGAATTCTTTTAGATAGGTTTAAATGTTTTTGATATATATTACTTGTACTCATTTTAAGTACCTCCTTTTAAGACAAGCAAAATATCAATGAGTTATTATAAGGGTAGGTAACCAAAAGCACAAGTATGCTTTTGGCAATCAAAATTATATATACATCAAAAATAAGTCAAGGGTTTCATATACTCGTTTTACTCGCCCTTGACTTATTTTTGATGCATGACTAAATTGAAATTATCTTTTACTTATTTCAATTTACTTTTGAAATTAAATTTTTTTTAAAAATTTCAAAAAAAAGCTTTACTTTTCAAAACTGGTCGTATATAATAAAACACGTCAACAAAAAAAGGCGACAAAAACAACTAAATAATCTAATGAAAAGTAGTAATTTTTTCGCTTAATAAACATATATTATTTATGTAGGAGATATCAATGATTCGTTGATTTATCCGGTATCAAATTACAGAATTTGACAAAAAATAAAAAAAATTAAAAAAATTAAAAAAAAGTGTTGACACGTCGAATTTAATTTGATATATTAATAACGCAGCTGAGAAAAAGAGGCTGTGAAATGATCTTTGAAAACTAAGTAAAATAAGAGTTTCAAGTAGCTAGGAAAAACAAACAAAACATATAAATGTAAAAAGTTTGTAACAAAACTTTTTTTAATTTTTTTGAGAGTTTGATCCTGGCTCAGGATGAACGCTGGCGGCATGCCTAAGACATGCAAGTCGTACGAGGTGGCCCGTTGAAGATTGAGTGCTTGCACAAGATTGGATTTGGATTCCCACCTAGTGGCGGACGGGTGAGTAACACGTGGGTGACCTGCCTTTGAGATTGGGATAACAGTTGGAAACGACTGCTAATACCGGATAACATATAGTTTCGTTTCTATATTAAAAGGTGCCTTTAAAGCATCGCTCAAAGATGGGCCTGCGGCGTATTAGCTAGTTGGTGAGGTAATGGCTTACCAAGGCAACGATGCGTAGCCGAACTGAGAGGTTGATCGGCCACACTGGGACTGAGACACGGCCCAGACTCCTACGGGAGACAGCAGTTAGGAATATTCGTCAATGGGGGAAACCCTGAACGAGCAATGCCGCGTGAGTGATGAAGGTCTTATAGATTGTAAAACTCTGTTGTATGGAAAAAATGACTAGGTTAGGAAATGAACTTAGTGTGATGGTACCATACCAGAAAGCCCCGGCTAACTACGTGCCAGCAGCCGCGGTAATACGTAGGGGGCGAGCGTTATCCGGATTTATTGGGCGTAAAGCGTGTGTAGGCGGTTTGTTAAGTTTAAGATTAAAGCCCGGAGCTCAACTCCGGTAAGTCTTAAAAACTGGCAGGCTAGAGTGCGGTAGAGGCAAACGGAATTTCTAGTGTAGCGGTGAAATGCGTAGATATTAGAAGGAACACCAGTGGCGAAAGCGGTTTGCTGGGCCGTTACTGACGCTGAGGCACGAAAGCGTGGGGAGCAAATAGGATTAGATACCCTAGTAGTCCACGCCGTAAACGATGAGTACTAAGTGTTGGGGTTTCCCAGTGCTGAAGCTAACGTATTAAGTACTCCGCCTGAGTAGTACGGACGCAAGGCTGAAACTCAAAGGAATTGACGGGCACCCGCACAAGCGGTGGAGCATGCTGTTTAATTCGAAGATACGCGAAGAACCTTTCCTAGACTTGACATCCCCGGCAAAGCTATAGAAATATAGTGGAGGTTACCCGGGTGACAGGTGGTGCATGGTTGTCGTCAGCTCGTGTCGTGAGATGTT
>JAZQBG010000025.1:0-54354 GCA_045545595.1 Bacilli bacterium | reverse complement strand
TTTTTTTATTTGAGCATTTGTAAATAATATTTTTGACATAATTACCACCACTTTCTTATATTATACTTCAAGACATAATAAAAACCTATAAAGTAGGTCTCTCTTTTTTTGAAAGTCCACTTTATAGGTTACATTTTATTTAAGTGTATTTGCTTTTTCTACTGAAAACTTTAAAAGAAGTAAAGAAGAAGTAGATTATCTTATGAACTTATTTGTAAAGATGTTTAAAAATAATTTTAAGACTTTAAAAAAGAAGAATATTAGAATTGTATTTTCTAAAAAAGAATGTGGATTACCAGAAAAGTTAGAAAAAATAATTAAACAAGTAGAGGAAGAAACTAAGGATAATACTGCAGGAACATTTAATATATGTATAAACTATGGTGGACAAGATGAAATAGTTGATACCACGAAAAAATTATGTCAAAAAGTATTAGCTGGTGAATTAGATATAAACGATATAAATAATAATATGTTTGAACAAAATTTATATCAAGATTTACCACCAATAGATTTATTAATAAGAACTAGCGGGGAAGAAAGAGTAAGTAACTATATGTTATGGCAATTAGCGTATTCTGAAATGTATTTTCCAAGTGTTCATTTTCCGGATTTTAATTCTAATGAATTTGATAAAGCATTAGAAGTTTACACATCCAGAGATAGAAGATTTGGTGGGGTTAAATAAAATATATGTAAAAGCATTTATAACAAGTGCTTTTTTTGTTATAATAATTGTAGGGTGATAAAATGTTAAAGGTAGAGAATGTTACAAAATATTACGGTGATTTTAAAGCTGTTGATAATCTATCATTCGAAGTGAATGATGGCGAAATATTTGGTTTATTAGGCGTTAATGGTGCAGGAAAAACTACAACATTTAGAATGATAATGAATTTACTTGATGATTACGATGGTAAAATAACTTTTAATGGGAAAAAAATTGATTATAATGTAACTAATAAAATAGGATTCTTAACTGAAGAAAGAAGTTTATTGACTAAATTAACAGTTAAAGAACAAATATTATTTTATGGTCATTTAAAAGGTATGAAAGAAGATCAAATAATTAAGAAACTAGATTATTGGTTAGATAGATTTGATGTAAAAGAATATAAAGATAAAAAAATAAAAGAACTGTCTAAAGGTAATCAACAAAAAATACAATTTATTTCTGCAATTATCAACAATCCAAAACTATTAATACTTGATGAACCATTTAGTGGACTAGATCCAATAAATATTGAGTTATTTAAAAATGTAATACTTGAGTTTAAAGAAAAAGGTACAACAATAATATTCTCTTCACATAGGATGGAACATGTTGAAATGTTTTGTGAAAAATTAGTAATACTTTTAAATGGTAAATCTGTTTTATCTGGTTATATTGATGACATAAAAAAACAATATAGAAAAAAGAATATTATTGTAAAAGGTGACATAGATAAAAAAGCTATTAAAGAAATTGATGGTGTTATTAATGTAGAAAAAACAGCTAATGAGTATATTATTAAGATAGAAGATGATTCTAAAATATGTAATGTGTTTAAATATGTTTCATCATGTAAAAATATAAGTAAATTTGTTGTAGAAGAACCTACATTAAATGAGATATTTATTGAGAAAGTGGGTGAATCTTATGAGAAATAAATTATTTTATTTAACTAAACAAAGTTTATTAAAAAAGATAAAAACAAAGTGGTTTGTTGTAGTTAATATATTATTAGTAATTTTAACTATAGGATTGATTAATATTGATTCAATAATTAATTCATTTGGTGGTGATTTTAACAATACTACTGAAATATTAGTTGTGGATAAAACAAATAAAAGTTTTGATGTATTAAATGAATCGTTTGATGATGCACAAAGTATTTTCAAAAACACAATTAAACATGAGTTAATAGAATATAGTGAAGGTATTACTAATGCTGAAGAAGAAGTAAAAAAAGACGAAAACAAAATATTAATTGTTTTATTACCTGATTCAAAAAATTATATGAAGGCGACTATTGTTTCTAATTCATATATTGATACAGTTTTATACCAAACATTAGTAACAGCTATAAATTCTACAAAAGAATCGATTGCATTAGCTAATTCAAATATAGATTTAGAAGAATTAGCTAAAATAAATGAACCAATAACAATTGAAAGAGTTTTCTTAGATAATGAAAGTAATGAATCTGGTGAAACTATGGATATGCTTATGAGCACTATTTTTCCAATAGTTATTTTACCTTTCTTTATGCTTACTATATTTTTAGTTCAAATGATTGGTGCGGAAATAAACGATGAAAAAACTACTAGAGGAATGGAAATAATAATATCTAATGTTAGTCCAAAAACACATTTCTTCTCTAAGATTTTAGCAGGTAATCTATTTGTATTAATTCAAGGAGGAATTTTGTTGCTTGCAGGAGCATTGGGATTACTAATTAGAAACCAAATTAGTACCACGTCGATATTAAATATGGGTTTATTTGATTTTCAATCGTTAATAACTACATTAACAACTAGTGCTTTAATAGATAAATTAAATATAATAATACCACTAACACTAATTTTATTAATTTTAAGTTTCTTAGGTTATTCATTAATTTCAGGTATACTCGCATCTATGACTACAAATGCAGAAGATTACCAACAAATTCAAACACCTATAGTTCTTATATTATTATTAGGATACTATCTATCAATTATGGCATCTATGTTTGATGGTTCAATTTTTATTAGAATAATGAGTTATGTTCCATTTGTTTCATCATTTCTTTCACCAGCACTTTTAGTAATGGGACAAATATCTGTTATTGATGTATTAATTTCAATATTTATAATGTGTTTAACAATATCTGTTTTAATAAAGTATGGATTAAAAATATATAAAGTTGGCATATTAAATTATTCATCAACAAATTTATGGAAAAAGATGTTTAAAGCAGTTAAGGAAAAAGAAAAATAACAAAAGCGGCTATCAAATAGTCGCTTTAAAATTTGGTTGTTAATTTTAACATAAAAACATACTTCTATCAAGTATGTCTATTTCTATTATAAAAAGTTCGAGTAACAATCAATCTGGTGCCCTAAAGAAAGGAGTATAACAACTTATTAATTATTTATGATTGACTAAATAATCATATAATATAGGACAAGTATTTTCCAAATTGAGTCTAGTTTCTTTTACAGCATAATTAAAAATATCTTTTAATTTATATGAATTATTTAAATGACATAACTTTATTTTTTTGCTATCTATAACATGATTCGATATACAGTGCATGTTCCACTTATCCATGTAATTATTCTCTAATGAAGAGTATCTTTTAGAATATCCCATTAATTCTAGATGTTTTCTTTTATAATTCCTAGATTTTATTTCATCTACATCATTAACTCTAAAATCAATATTTTCTTTTAAATCTAATTTAAGTAAAACTGATTCACTTAATACTTTATCAAATATTTTATATGCTCGTTTTTTATGTATTTTTGTTTTCTTTAATACTCCAAAATATGCATCTGCTATAAATTGTGGAAACCATTTTTGCCTTATGAAACAAGCACCTAATGCATATATAAATGGTATTTTTGGGACATAATAAAAGCAATTAATCCAACAATCAAATAGGATTAACAGATTGTCTAAACCTTCAACAAAAAATACTTTTTTTGTCTTTTCAAGAAATTTAGCGTGTTTTCCAATTTTAGGAATAAGACCAGTTCGTTCAATTGAATACAAATTGTTTTTTGAAGTAAAATGAAAATAATTGTGCTCAATATCTTGAATTGTTATTTTATAATCTTCAAACATTATGAATTACTCCTCATTATTCTAAAAAATGCATATTGATTATGTCAATTTGCAAGTGTGTTACTTATGTTACTTATGTGTACATCCACATAATGTTTCTAAATCTTCAAAAATTTAATACAAATCGTTGCATTTAGAACATTTGTTTGTTATAATGCTTTTAGGAACATTTAATAAGTTGGGTGGAACCAAACTTCAAAAAGAAGGGAGGTGATACGATGAACAAGAAAGATTTTTTAATCTTCACTTTAGTAATTATTATCTTCCTTTTACTATTATTGTTATTCGTAGTTTTAATATAAAAGAAATCCGCCTAACTCAGCAATGATTTAGGTGGAACCCATTTATATGGCTACACTCAACATGCGACTATTGAATGTTCCGTTTTTATTTTATGTAAGTTTCCTTGACATATTCATAATATCATAAAAACGACTTTTTGACAAGTCGTTTTCTATCGTTACTCGAAAGTTCGAGTTTCCTATCAATCTGGTGCTTACGCTTGGATTTGAAACATATTATTTTTTATAAAACACGCATAAACGTTTGTTCGAATTAAATCTTTGTGATATAATAGTTATTAGAAAGTAGTGATAAGATGAATCTTGATGGATTAAATGAAATGCAAAAAAAAGCAGTATTAAAAACAGATGGGCCATTACTTATATTAGCGGGTGCAGGTAGTGGTAAAACAAGAGTATTAACTACAAAAGTTGCATATCTCATAGATAAGGGAATAGACCCTATGAATATTTTAGCTATAACATTTACCAATAAAGCAGCTAAAGAAATGAAAGAAAGAATATATAAACAAGTAGGACCTATGGCATATAATATTCAAATTTCTACATTCCATTCATTTGGATTAAAGATAGTAAAAGAAAATTATAACCTATTAGGTTATGATAAAAACTTTACAATATTAGATAGTGATGATAGTTTGTCAGTAATAAAAAAAATAATGAAACAAATGAATATAGATATTAAACAAATAAATCCAAAATATGTTAGAAATAGTATAAGTGGTGCGAAAAATGAACTTATTACTCCTAGTCAATATGAAAACTTAATAAGTGTTGAAAATGAAAAAATAATATCCAAAATATATTCTAAATATCAAAATGAATTATTAAAAAATAATTCAGTAGATTTTGATGATTTATTAATATTACCTATAAAATTATTTAGAGAATATCCTAATATTTTAAAAATATATCAACAAAGATATAAATATATATTAATAGATGAGTACCAAGACACTAATGAAGCACAATATCTTTTAACTAAAATGATAAGTTCACTATATAAAAATATATGTGTAGTAGGGGATAATGATCAAAGTGTATATTCTTTTAGAGGTGCCAACTATAAAAATATTCTAAATTTTGAAAAAGACTATAAAGATGCAGAAGTAATACTACTAGAACAAAATTATCGTTCTACTAAAACTATACTTAATGCAGCAAATAGTGTTATTAAAAATAATGAATATAGAAAAGATAAAAATTTGTGGTCAGAAAATGAAGAAGGTAAAAAAATCAGATACTTTAGAGCATATGATGAACAACATGAAGCTGATTATGTAATTAGTGAAATTAGAAAATTAATTAATGATGGTGTAAATGAAAATGAAATTGCAGTAATTTATAGAACTAATGCACAATCAAGAATGCTTGAAGAACAATTTCTAAAAAGCGGATTACCTTATAAAATAGTGGGGAGTTTCTTCTTCTATAATAGAAAAGAAATTAAAGATTTAATCGCATATCTTAAAGTTATTTATAATGAAAAAGATGATGTTAATGTTGAAAGAGTAATAAATGTACCTAAAAGAGGTATAGGTACTAAAACAATAAATAATCTAATTAACAAAGCTAATATTGAAGGAGTAAGTATTTACGAAACAATAGAAAGTGGTAAAGAATTAGAATTTAAAAAAGTAATAGAAGAATTAAAACAAGAAGTTGATAATGTTAGTTTAACTGAGCTTATTGATTTAGTTTTAGATAAAACTGGAATGAAAAAAGAATTGGAATCAGAAAAAAGTTTAGAAGCAGATATTAGATTAGAAAACTTAGAAGAATTTAAATCAATTACTAAAACATTCGAAGAAAGAGAAGGACTTATATCATTAGAAGACTTCTTAAATGAGATAACACTAGTAAGTGATGTAGAAGAACATAAAGATGAAAGAAATAAAATAACATTAATGACAATGCATGCAGTAAAAGGTCTAGAATTTGATGCAGTATTTGTAGTAGGAATGGAAGAAGGAATATTTCCACATGCTAATTCTAGTTTTGATAAGCAAGAATTAGAAGAAGAAAGAAGACTATGTTATGTTGCGATAACTCGTGCGAAAAAAATATTATATTTAATTAACGCTAAAAGAAGAATGTTATATGGTAAAGATAGTATTAATCCTCCTAGTAGATTTATAAATGAAATAACAAGTGAGTATATAGAAACAGAAGAGAAGAATCTAACTGAGAAAAAAATAGACAAAGAAGAATTTATGTATGAAGAAGATATGAATTACCAAATAGGTGAATTTATAATTCAAGATAAATATGGTGAAGGTATAATAGTAGGAATAGATGACACATTTCTAACAATTGCATTTAATTATCCAACAGGAACTAAAAAGTTTTTGAAAAATCATAAATCAATAAAAAGAAAATAATTATTAATACATATAATAATTTGGAGGTTATTTATGAATTATCAAATTTTAGTTAATAAAGAAAATAAAATTACAGATGATTTTAAAGTTGATTTAAAAGAAGCTTTTAGTAGGTATAAACCAGGAATATTAGTTGAAAAAGAAACATTATTTCATTTTAGATTAATGCAAGAAGAAGCTTTAAAAAGTGAATATGTTATAGATATCGAAAGTGGTTTTAGAACTCATGAATATCAACAAATGCTTGTAGATAATTTAATAAAAGAAAAGGGAATGGAATATGCTGAGAAGTATATTGCAAAACCATATCACTCTGAACATGAAACTGGTCTTGCAATAGATATATGCGTTTATGAAAATGGGGAGTATTTAACTGAACACGATCTTAAACATGAAGATGCAGTTAAATGGATTCATGAAAATGCTCATAGATTTGGATTTATATTGAGATATCCACTTAGTAAAGAAAATATTACAGGCTACAATTATGAACCTTGGCATTTAAGATATGTAGGTAAGGATTTAGCTGATTACTTATATAAAAACAATTTAACTTTAGAAGAATATTATGTATAATTAAGTTAAGAATGGAGAATGATTATGAAAAAAGTAAGAAAAGCAATAATACCAGTTGCAGGAATGGGAACACGTTTTTTACCTGTAACTAAAGCAATACCTAAAGAAATGTTACCAATAGTTGATAAACCAACTATTCAGTACATTGTAGAAGAAGCTATAGATAGTGGAATAGAAGAAATACTATTTATTACTTCACCATATAAAAAATGTATTGAAGATCACTTTGATAGAAGTTATGAATTAGAAAATAGATTAATTAAGAGTGGTAAGGAAGATAAAGCTAGAGAAATCGAACAAATTTCTAAAATGGCAAAATTTTATTTCATAAGGCAAGGAGAACCATTAGGAAGTGGGCACGCGATTTCGTTAGCTAAATCTTTTGTAGGTGATGAACCATTCGCAATTATGTATGGTGATGACTTGATGTATTCTAGAAATATTCCAGTATTAAAACAATTAGTGGAAGTATATGAAGAAACTGGTGCTTGCGTAATTGGATGTAAAGAAGTTGATATGGATTTAGTATCTAGATATGGTGTTATGAGTTTGAATGATGATGGAACAATTAATACAATAATAGAAAAACCTAAAAAAGAAGAAGCACCATCTAATCTTGTAGGTCTAGGTAGATATATAATTACTAGTGAAGTGTTTGATTATATTGATGCATTACCAAGAATAGAAGGTAAAGAAATACAGTTTACTGATGCAATGATGAATATGATGAAAGAACATAAATATTTACCATGTGAATTTGTAGGAACATACTACGATACTGGTAGTAAAGATGGTTATTTAAAAGCTAATATAGAATATGCATTAAGAAGAGAAGACCTTAAAGATAATGTTAAGGATATAATTAAAGACTTGAATTAAATTATTAACATATGATATAATGTAGACAGGAGAGATGAATATGCATAAAATTGATCAATAATTTATAAAAGATATGGATTTTATTCCATATTTTTTTCATATTATGATAAAATAATAGTAGGTGATAAACATGATAGATAGATATAATGAACTAATAGAAATAATAAATAAATTAAACTATGAATACTATACTTTAGATAAACCTAGTGTTAGTGATCAAGAATATGATAGATATATGCAAGAGTTATTAAAAATAGAAGAAACTAATCCTGATATTATAAGGGATGATTCACCATCAGTTAGAGTTGGTGGTAAAGTTTTAGATAACTTTGTTAAAGTTACACATGAAATTCCAATGCTAAGTTTAGGTAATGTTTTTAATGAAGATGAGTTAATTAAATTTGATGAAAGAATTAGAAAAGAAGTACCTAATCCTAGTTATGTATGTGAACTTAAAATAGATGGATTATCAGTTTCATTAACTTATGAAAATGGTAAATTTGTTAGAGGGGCGACACGTGGCGATGGAGTTATTGGAGAAGATATAACTAACAATGTTAAAACTATTAAAACTATACCTTTAACTTTAAAAGACAAAATAGATATTGAAATACGTGGAGAAATCTACATGAGTAAAAAAACATTCGATAAACTAAACGAGGAAAGAATGCTTAATAATGAAGAATTATTTCAAAATCCACGTAATGCCGCTGCAGGTTCAGCAAGACAACTAGATTCTAGTATAGCTGCTAAAAGAAATTTAGATGCATTTTTATACCACATTCCTAATGCTTTAGAACACGATATAAATACTCACTATGAAGCTTTAGAATTTGCTAGTGAATTAGGATTTGTAGTAAATCCTAATATTAGAAAAGTTAATAACATAAAAGAAGTAATAGAGTATGTAGATTATTGGACAACTCACAGAGATGAACTACCTTATGAAATAGATGGTATTGTAATTAAATTAAATGATTTAAATGCTCAACAAAAATTAGGTTTTACCGCTAAGTATCCTAAATGGGCAACAGCGTATAAATTTCCAGCACTAGAAGTATTAACTAAACTTAAAGATATAATTTTTACAGTTGGAAGAACTGGACAAGTTACTCCTAATGCGGTTTTAGAACCTGTTAAAGTAGCTGGTTCAACAATTTCTAGGGCGACTCTTCATAATGAAGAAAATGTTATAAATAAAGGCTTTAAAATAGGTGATATAGTATCTATTAGAAAAGCAGGAGATGTTATTCCTGAAGTAGTTGAACCAATTATAGATAGACGTGATGGAAGTGAATTAGATTTCGAGATGATTAAGACTTGTCCGATATGTGGTAACGTTTTAACTAAGGAAGAAACACAGGCAGATTACTTCTGTTTGAATGAAAAGTGTCCTGCTAGAAAAGTAGAAAGCCTAATTCACTTTGTTTCAAGAGATGCGATGAATATCGAAGGTCTTGGAGAAAGAATTATGGAAGACTTCTATAATATGGGATATATTAAATGTTTTACAGATATTTATAAATTAGATAGTAAAAAAGAAGAATTAATGGAGCTAGAAGGTTTTGGTTCTAAAAGTATAAATAATCTACTAGAATCAATTGAAAATAGTAAAAATAACTCATTAGAAAAACTACTATTTGGATTAGGGATTAGACAAGTAGGAAGTAAAACCGCTAAACTTTTAGCGAAGAAATTTGAAACATTAGATAATTTAATGAATGCTTCTTTTGATGATTTAAAAAATATAAGAGATATTGGTGAAAAGAGTGCGCTTGATATAATAAATTATTTTAAGGATGAAAACAATATTAAGGTAATTGAAGAATTAAAAAGCATTGGTGTAAATACAGAATATTTAGGGATTAAAGAAGTAACTAATACTAATGACAATATTTTTAATAAAACATTTGTGTTAACAGGTACTTTAGAAAATTATACAAGGGATAAATTAAAACAAATATTGGAAGATATGGGAGGAATTGTAAATTCATCTGTATCAAAAAATACTGATGTGGTCATTGCTGGTGAAAATGCAGGGTCAAAACTAGAAAAAGCTCAAAAATTAAATATAGAAATTTGGGATGAAAAAACTTTACAAGAAAAACTAAAATAAATGTCAACAACGCCCTAAAAACAAGGCTTGAATTGACAAAATGAGCAGATAATGGTATTCTATATGCGTGTGAAGGAGGAATGAAAAGGTGGAAGAAAAAGATATTATTAAGATAGTCGATGAAGATGGTGTGGAAAAAGAAGTAGAGGTAATTAGTTTCTTTACTTTAAAATCTAATGGAAAAGATTATATGACATATACAGAAAACAAAGAGGATGCTAAAGGAAATATAATTATTTACACATCAGAAGTTATCGATAAAGGTGATTCTGTTGAATTAGCAGGGATTACTGATGAAAATGTCCTAAAAGAAATTAAAGAAGTAATTATCGAATTAGCAAAAGCGGGGGAATAAAATGAAAATAAAATTTAAAGAGATAGCAGAAAAAATATCTTTGAAAAAAGTTAGAAAAAATATAAGTGGAATAACTGGTAAATATGCTAATTCTTTAAACAAAGGTGCATTTCAAAAATACATCAATGGTTGTAAAGGTATTAAAGACTATATAGCTACTTCATTATTAGTACCTGAAATGGAAAAACAAAAAGAGAAAACTATACAACTTGAAAAAATAGATGAAAAAAGCAAACAGTTAACTAAGGTAATTAATGATATTGGGCAAGATGATGAATATCGAATTGGAATTAAAAATTGCTATCTTAAGCAAGCAGAAATTGAATTGCAAAAATTAAAAAATAAAAGGGATAAAGTTTCTAACGTGGGATTAGGAGTTTTTGCGCTAAGTAAACTTACTTTACTGAATATTGGTAAAAATGTAAACAAAATGTGGACTAACTTTTTAAAACAAGTGCAGGAAGATAAACAACAATTAACAATAAAACATGGTGAAAAATTGATGGAAAAGAATTTGAAAAGACAATACGAAATCCAAGAAGAAACAAAAGAAATTCTTAATCAATATCCAGAATTACAAGCATACTATAATAATTTATATAATAACATTTCTAGCGAAAAGAGTGTTAGAACAAGATAAAACAGAACATTAATTTTGAAATTAATGATTTTGTTTTTATATTGAAAGTGGTGATAACATGAAAGTAGAAATTAGAGATATTAATAAATATTTATCCGTTAAAGCAAAAATAGCAGTGACTGGGAAATATTCTCTTTCTATTATGGCGGATCTTCTAAAAAGATTTAGGAATAATTGCAAAAATATTCATAACAAAATAAATGAAAGTATAGCTAACGTTAGAAAGAATATAAGTGATGGAATAAAAAATTCTATATTATCTACTGAAGAAGCTAAACAAGAACAAATAAATAAGCAAATTGAAAAAATAGATGAGAAAAAAGAGAATTTAGAACGTATTATTGATGAAATGGAACAAGATGAGGAATATACAAGCGGTATTAAAAATTGTTATCTTAAGGAAGCGAAAAATGAATTAGAGAAGTTAGATAAAAAAAGGATGAAAGTATCTAGCAAAGGATTAGGAGTTTTTTCATTGCCTAAAATTTTGTTGGCTAATGTTAAAAAAAATGAAAGAAAAGGATGTCATAATACAATTACTAATAAAAAATTTAATAATATGGAAGAAGTAAAAGCAAAATTAAAACAAAACATGGAAGAATTTTTAAAATTAAGAGAACAAGAAAAACAAATTAGGGAAAAATATCCTGATTTAGATACTTCAAAAATAAGAAAAGTTGTTGCTATTAAAAAGCCTGATACAGAATTAGGAAATAGAATTAAAAATTCTAACAATTTCAAAAAGGCACTTGCTGCAATAGCATTTGTTACAGGTATTACAGTTGGATCAAATATGTATTCATGTACTAATAAAAATATAGAAAAAGCTGACCCTATAAATATTCCAGATAATCATATTGAACAAGTTAAAGAGTCAAATGATGTAGTTGCTCCTATACCAGAAAATGAAATTAAATCTGAAACAAATATAAAATTAGGAGATTATTTAACTATTGAAAATGGCTCGACTATATACGGAACACCAGAACTAAATGGTAAACATGGAACAATAGGTACAAATGGGTATGATAATGCTACATTATTTAAAATTAATGCTATAACATACGTAGATGAAAATAATGTGGAAACAACATTTAATGTTGTTCAAAAAAATGATCAAGCAAAAAAAATAGTTGAGGAACGACACAATAAATATATTGAAAATAATCCAAATGTAAAAGTCAAAAATTTTCATGTAACACCATGTGATGAATTAGGTATTCCTGTAAACTATAATGCAAATAGTGTTGATTTGGGTGGATGGACCAATGCTGATAATGCTAAAATTCAAAATGTTGACGCTGGACAAGTTCTTGAAAATTCTTATGAATTGTTGGGAGGAAAAGTTCGATAATGAGTTTAGAAAAAGATTTAATTATTACACTGGAAGATCAAGAACAATACTACGTAATTAGTACTGCACTGTATAATAATGAAAAATATGCATATTTAATGAATATGAATAAGGAAGAACATTATATTTATGTGAAAGAAATAAAAACTAGTGATGGAATACAAATACAGACAATTACAGATAAAGATTTAATCGCTAAAATTGCATTATATCTTCAAAAAGGTGTTGTGTAAAGATGATAATTTTTATCATCTTTTTATAATCTTTTAATAAACGCTTGAAAAAATGTGAAATAATGGATACAATATTTATGTAAAGGATGTGTTATTATGGACAAAAAAACAAGAATAATTTTAATGGTAATTGTTGCAATTGTAATATTAGTTGCATTATTTATACCATATACAGAAAGCGAACCGGAACCAATAAAATTAACCGCATTTAGTTGTAGTGAAACTACTAGTAATGAGGAGTATGAAACATCTTTAAGTAAAACTTCTTGTACACAATATCAAGATTTAATAAAAAGCGATGAAAAAAATATTGTATTAGTTGCTAGACCAACATGTAGTGCATGTACTTATTTTACGCCTATATTAGAAGAAATAGTTGAAGAATATGGTATAACAATTAATTATTTTAATACCGATGAATTAAGTAAAGAAGAAGCAAGTGATTTTTATAGTTCTTCAACATTATTCCAAAGTTCCGAATTTGGAACTCCAACATTACTAATTGTTAAAAATAATGAAATAATAGAATATCATATTGGTTATATGGAAAAAGATACTACAATTAAGTGGTTAAAAAAAGTGGGATTCATCAAAAATGAGCAATAAAAAAAGTGTATATTCTTTTGTTAGAGAATTTAAGAAAAAATTTCCATTTACTATTTCATGGAGATTACATCAACATTCTAAAGTAATTGAGCAACATATTAATCCTGATGAAAAAGTAATTTATGCATTTGCAGCACAAAAAAATTATAATTCATTTGATATGATTACAACATGTGTGGTAGCTCTTACAAACAAAAGAATATTAATTGGACAAAAAAGAGTACTGTTTGGATATTTCTATTATTCAATTACCCCTGACATGTTTAACGATTTAAGTCTTTTCACAGGATTATTATGGGGAAAAGTATGTATAGATACAGTAAAAGAAGAAATATATTTATCTAATATACAAAAGGGAGCACTATTAGAAATTGAGACACAAATTAGTGAATTGATGATGGAAGAAAAGAAAAAATATGAATATAAAACTGATAAAAGTGGAAATAAATATAATTTTTCCACTTTTTTTTCATATAATATTAAAGAGGGGGATTAATATGTACAATATATATGTAGTATCACCTGGTGATACAATAGATATAATAGCTGCACGATATAATACTACACCACAAGATTTGTATGAAATAAATAGTTTTTTAAATCCAAATGAACCACTTACTGTAGGACAAAGAATAATAATACCAGTACCAAGAATGGATATGTTTGAATATTACACAATTAAAAAAGGAGATTCTTTATATAAAATTTCAAGAAACTATGATATAACTGCAGAAGAACTCGCAAAATTAAATGGGCTTGAGATGACTGATTATTTATATGAAGGTCAAGTATTAATTGTACCTAAACAAGGTGTAACTGTTTTAATAACTGAGGAAGGAGATACTTTTGCAAAAATAGGAAGAAGATTAAATTCTAACTTAGAACAAATATTACTGCAGAATCCAGATATATATTTATTACCTGACCAATTAATTGCATACAGAAAAACATCCACATAAAAAGAAGAAACAGATTTCTTCTTTTTATGTGATATTAAAAATTTAAAATAAGATTTGATAAATAAATAATATTATAGTATAATTAATTTGTATAAGATGGTAAAGGGAGAAATTTATTTATGAAAAAATTATGGAAAAATAATAAAATCGCACTTCTATTTGCGTTTGTTATTATAGTTATGATAGTAATATTAGCTGTCATGATATTGCCATTGTATTCATCGAGAAGTGGTAGTGAATATGGAACAAGATTAGATGGTATAAAAGAAGTTGCTATAAGTAAAGGTGTTTCTAGTGATATTAAAAATTTATATAATGATACTGGAAAAGTAGAAAAGGTAAAAACTGACCTTAAAGGTAAGATATATAATATATTGGTGTATGTTAATGATGGAGTAGATTTAAACGAGTTTGTTGATTTTTCTAATCAAGTACTAACTAAATTTGATGAAGAACAATTAAAATACTATGACATACAAATCTTTATAATTTCTACTAGCGAAGAAAATGAAAAAACTATTGTTGGTTACAAAAACAAAGATTCTGAATCAATTTCATGGACTAACAATAGATAATTGGAGGTATTAAAAATGAAAAAGAACACGAAGCTACTGTTGACGCTAGGAATAGCAATTCTATTAATCGGCATTGTTACAACTGCATATATATTGTTAACTACACCAGATAAGGATACAACGCTTACTGCACTTGAAAAAAGATGGGTAGAACAAAATAAAAATACAAAGATTAATGTTGCAGTATTAAATGATATACCAATATACGGATATGAAGGTGAAGGAGTATTTTTTGACTACCTTGAAGATTTTGAAAGGGATATAAAATTAGAATTTAATAGAGTCTCATATAGTTATGGTGATACTCCATCATTGTATGATTATAAATTTGAAATTGTTGATAATGTAAGTGATAACCAAATTTTATTTTATCAAGATTATTATGTAGGAGTTTCTAAAAACAACACTAGGATTAATTCAATTAATGAATTAAACAACTTAAATTTAGGAACTCTAAATAGAAAAATTGAAGATGTAAAATATTATTTACCTAATGTATCAAATCTTATTGAAAAGCAAGAAATAAATGAGTTAATAACTGATTTGGATGATGAATTGATTAATGTTGCGATAATTCCATATACAATGTATTTGGATAAATTGTTATCAGACGATTACAGCATCGTATACAATTTTAAAGATCTTTCTGATAAATATGTATTAACTCTAAATGATTCAAATTCTACTGTAAATAATGTTTTAACTAAATATTTTGATTTGTGGAAAGATTCAAAATATAAAGAATCATATAATAGTAAATTTACTAATTTGTATTTTAGTTCAAAAGAAATTTCAACAAAAAAACAAGCAGATTTTAAAGGAAAAATATATTACTATGGATATATAGATAATGCACCATTTGAAAATGTTGTAAATAATAATTTAGTGGGTATTAATGGTGAATATATAAATAGATTTGCTGAGTTAACAGGTGTAGAAATTGAATATAAAAAATACAATTCAATAGAGGAATTAAAAAATGCATTCAATAAACATGAAATAGATATTATGTTTAATAATTTTAGTAGTACTTTAACATCTGCAACCTTAACATCATCAATATATGAAGAGGAATATGTAGTTTTATCACATGTCAATAATAGTGTAGTAATGGATTCTATAAAATCATTGAAAGATAAAACGGTATATATACAAAAGGATAGTATGTTATTAAATTACGTTAGAAAAAATTCTAATGCTGATATAAAGACTTTTGAAAATCTAGAAAAATTATTTAATAATTTAAGTGATGATATGATATTAGTAGTTGATTATGATACATATAATTATTATAAAAATGATGTATTATCTAAGTACTTAATTTCTTATCAAGATAAAATAGATGAAAATTACACTTTTGCTTTAAATAATAGCAAAGAAAATACAGTATTTAGTGAACTATTTAATAGTTACATATCTAGTTTAAATTATGATAGTGTTAAAAATGTTGCATATCAAAAATTAATAATTAACCCTAAAAATGAAACATTAGTACAAACAATAATTGACTATGTTATATTTATTGTTTTACCAGTAATAATAATATTAGGATTACTAATAGCTTTATTCAAAAAGAAAAAGAAAAATACTGCAATTAAAAAAGATGAAAAGTTAAGATATATAGATATGTTAACTTCATTAAAAAACAGAAATTATTTAAATGCTAATATTTCTAAGTGGGATGAAAGTAAAATATATCCTCAAACAATAGTTATAATAGATTTAAATAATGTTAAATATATTAATGATAACTTCGGTCACGAAGAAGGTGATAACTTAATTAAAGCTGCAGCAAATATCTTAATTAGAACTCAATTAGAAAACACAGATATTATTAGAACAGATGGTAATGAATTCTTAGTCTATATGCTAAACTATAATGAAGATGAAGTTATCAATTATATGAGAAAGTTATATAAAGAAATGAAAGATTTACCACATGGATTTGGTGCAGCATTTGGGTATAGCATAATAAAAGATGAAACAAAATTAGTTGATGACGCTATTAACGAAGCGACATTAGATATGAGGACAAACAAAGAAGCATAGGTGATTTTAATGAAGGATAAGTTTGAAATATTTTTAAGTAAGATAATATTAATCTTAAAAAAACCTCAAATGGGAATACTTCCTGGGCACCTTGCCTTCTTTTTTGTTTTATCGATTATTCCCTTAGTAACATTATTAGTGTTCTTCTGTTCGTTTTTAAACATTCCAAGTGATGAACTACTACAATTTTTTAATACAGCGTTACCACCTGGGATAGGTAGCTTTTTAGTGCCAGCTTTTACTGAAAGTACTATAAACTTTGGAACTGTTGCGCTAGTAATAATTACTTTCTTTATTGCGTCAAATGGTGCAAAATCAATAATAATAACATCTAATGCATTATATAATAGTGAAAATGATGATGTGATTAGACAAAGGATAAAATCAATTATTTTAACTGTAATAATTTTATCGTTATTAATATTTATATTTTTGATTCCAATTTTTGGTCAATACATAGTTGATATTATTGGTAACTTATTTAATGTTAATGTACATAAAACTCTTGATATTATTTATCACATACTACAAATTCCAATATCAATATTAATCATTTACTTTGATATAAAATTGATATATACTCTTGCACCAGATAAAGACATCAGAAGTAGAGAAGTGACAAGTGGTGCATGGTTTACTACTATTTCTTGGGTAGTTGTAACTCAAATATATTCTTACTATTTAACTAATTTTTCTAATTATAGTAGATTGTATGGTAATCTATCAAATATTATAATGTTAATGCTTTATATGTATTTATTAGCATATGTCTTTGTGATCGGAATGGCTTTTAATGCATCTCGTGCGGAACTTGATGAAACAATAGAAAAAACTGGTAAGATTAATATTTTAAAAACTAGACATACTAGATAATGGATATACATCATAGTATTACAATTTATGTATATCCGTTCACAGACTATACAAGTACAAAAAGAGTTTTACTGTGAACTCAGAATTGTATTTATTAGAATGTAATACTATAATTCTCCTTTTATTTGTATGGTCTATATATTTGATAAAGTGGCGAAGAGCCACTTTTTTTGATATGTAACTTATTTTTTTTATTATCATATAATACTCTTGAAAAAGGGGGATTATATGAAAAAAGTTATTGCTTGGATTATTATTGTTCTAGCACTTATCGCACTAGCAGTTACACTTATCATAAAAGTAAAAGAAGATGACAATAACGCATTAACTAAAGTTACAGTAGGGGAAGTTACACATAGTATTTTTTATGCACCACAATATATCGCACTTTCAAAAGGATACTTTGAAGAAGAGGAATTAGATGTGGAAATTACAACTATACCTGGTGCGGATAAAGTTACTGCTGCAGTATTATCGGGAGACGTACAAATAGGTTTTTGTGGTAGTGAAGCTACAATATATGTATACAATGGTGGAGAAGAAGATTATTTAAAAACATTTGCAGGATTAACTAATAAGGATGGTTCTTTCTTAGTTGGTAGAACTAAACAAGATAATTTTAAAATTAGAGACTTAAAAGGGAAACATGTAATCGCAGGAAGAGTTGGTGGAATGCCAGTAATGAATTTTGAATGGGCTCTTAGACAAAATAATATAGACCCTAAAGATGATTTGAATACTGATACTTCAATAGAATTTGCATCAATGCAAGGAGCATTTATATCAGGAATAGGGGATTATGTAAGTTTATTTGAACCGAATGCTAGTAATATAGAACAAGAAGGTTTAGGTTATGTTGTAGCATCAATTGGCGAAATGGCAGGTAATATTCCATATACTGCATATAATGCTAAAAAAAGTTATATAGAAGAAAATGAAGAGGTAATTGAAAAATTCACTAAAGCAATCGCTAAAGGTTTAAAATACGTAGAGGAAAATGAACCAGAAGTAATTGCCAAAGATATTTTAGAGTATTTTCCAGATACAACTCTAACAACAGTTACCAATGCTGTTAAAAGATACAAGGAAATTGATGCGTGGTATAAAACACCAGAAATAAGTAAAGAAGATTTTGATAGAATTCAAGATATCATGATTGATTCTGGTACATTAGATAATAAAGTTGACTATGAGATGTTAGTTGACACTAGATTTTTTACTAAGGTAAAATAATGAATTTATTAGAAATTAAAAATTTAAAGAAAATATATCATGATAGAAGTGGAGAAGTTTTAGCGCTTGATGACATTAGTTTTAACCTTAAAGATGGAGAATTCATTGCGATAGTAGGTCCAAGTGGTTGTGGTAAAAGCACGATTCTCTCAATACTTTCAAACCTAGAAACCAAATCTAGTGGTGACATTGAATTTAATATAGAAAATCCTAAAATTGGATATATGCTTCAAAATGATGCTTTATTTGATAATAGGACTATATTACAAAATACTTTATTAGGATTAGAGGTAACTAAAACTTTAACTGAAAAATCAAAACAAAAAGCAATTTCTTTACTTAAGACCTATGGATTAGAAGAATTTATAAATAAATATCCAAAAAGTCTATCAGGGGGAATGAGGCAAAGAGTTGCACTTATTAGAACACTTGCATTAAATCCTGATATATTACTTTTAGATGAACCATTTAGTGCATTAGACTATCAAACAAGATTAGCTGTTAGTGATGATGTATTTAAAATAATTAAACAGGAGAAGAAAAGTGCGATTATCGTAACTCATGATTTATCAGAAGCAATTTCTATTGCAGATAGAGTTTTAGTTTTAAGCGATAGGCCAGCTATAGTAAAGAGCGTTTATGAAATAGACTTAAAAGGTAAATCTACTCCTATAGAAAATCGTAAATTAGATGGCTTTGGAAAATATTATGACTTGATATGGAAAGATTTGGATATTCATGTATAGTTTAGAACATAAAAAATATTTAAATAAATTAAGAATAAATAAAATTTTAGTAATAACAAGTCAAATATTACTTTTAGCCTTTCTAATATTCTTGTGGGAATTAGCCGCACAGCTTAAATGGATTAATACTTTCATCTATTCATCACCATCTAGCATATTAAATACTATTATAAATTTACACAATACTAATAATTTATATCAACATATCTTTACTACAGTTTATGAAACTTTTATTAGTTTTTCACTCGCAACCATAATAGGGGTAGTAATAGCAACTATTCTTTGGTGGAACAAAACTTTATATAAAATATTAGATCCGTTTCTAACTGTACTAAATAGTTTACCTAAAGTCGCACTTGGTCCAATTATTATAATATGGATGGGAGCTAATATTAAATCTATAGTGTTTATGGCAATATTAGTTTCAGTGATAATTACTATTATTAATGTATATCAAGGATTTGTTAATACCGATATTAATAAAATTAAATTACTAAAAAGCTTTGGAGCAAATAAGTTTCAAATTTTAACCAAAGTAATTTTTCCAACCAATTACTCAAATATAATTAGTATGTTAAAAATAAATGTTAGTATGAGTTTGATTGGTGTTATTATGGGTGAATTATTAGTATCAAAACAGGGAATAGGGTACTTAATAATGTATGGGTCACAAATATTTAACTTAAGTTTAGTTATGAGTGGAATTATCTTACTTGCACTAATCGCAACTATTATGTATTATGTGGTTTATTACATAGAAAAACTAGTTATCAAAAACTAGTTTTTTAAATATTACAAAGTTACCATTTTAAGTCTATAAAATTGTTAGATAAACCCAATTCTTTTAATTATAAATATGTTCCATATAAAATAATAAAAAAATTAAAAAACTGACGCACTAAATTAAATTTAACTGTCAGTCCTAGACATTTATAATTATATCACTTTCTTTATAAATGTAAAATCATTTATAAATTTATCTTGACACTTCTAAAGTTTCTTTGTCAAATTCCCCTTCAAAAAACCAATCATAAGCTCTTTTTGCTATTATTTTAGTTTCAACATAATCTACTCCTCCACCAATTACGGCACCAACGCCAGGAACAAGCTTGCCTAGATTAATTACACCTTTTTCTCCAAATTTAGTGACAAATCTAAATCCAACCTTTTGATTTATTTTAGTTAATGTTTTGCCTGGTATTTTCTTAATTGTGCTTGTTGTTATCTTAACACCAATTTTAACGCTAGTTTGTTTTACAACTTGGCTTACTGATACTCCTGCTAAACAAGCATATACAAGCGTTTGAACTTGATCTGATTTTAAATCATACCCAGCCATATATGCAGTACAAGCAATCATTCTCATTTGTACGTATAATACACTACTTATATTTACGGGTATTGTAATTGGTAGTGTAATTAATCCTCCAAATCCTGTAATAAAACCAGATGTGGTACATTTTATAATTTGATTATTAATCATTTTTTTTGCTGCTGTGCTTGGTTCTTTTTCTTTTACTAAATAATCATCTGCAAAATCCTTAACTGATGGACTAGCTTTTCCTAAACCATTTAAAACGTTATCATATACACCATCTAATATTTTTACCACATCATCTTGTGTAATAAGTTGTTTTGTTTCTACACTTTCTAATTTTGTACTAATTTTATCTTTAGTATCCAAAATTACTTCCTTAGTTTTATGTGATATACCCAAAGTTATTTTTTTTGCTTTTCCTGCAAAATTTCCAATTTTAGATAGCGTTTTTTCTTTATGTGTTTTCATTATCTTTCCTCCGTTATATAATTTGTAAATTTCGCGAATATGTTCTTACTTTATAAGTATACCATAATGGAGGCTGGGAATTAAATTAATTAATAATATTAATATCTTTATTTTTATCAGAATATGGAATAGAGAACTTTGAAAAACTAGTTATTAAAAACTAGTTTTTGTTATAAATAAAAAAAATTTAATAAAAATATTGTAAAAAAACCGTGTTAATGGTAGTATATATTATAGTAGGAGGAATACGATATGGATACAATAGTAGATTTTTTAGTTGATAATTATATATGGGTATTAATTATCAGTGTATTTTTAATTATAGTTTTAATCGGGTATATTGCAGATCAAAAAAGAAAGTTGAAAAAAGTTAAAGAACAAAATGCACAAGGAGTAACAAATAATGAAATTAACATTAATACTCCAGCACAAGAAGCTGTTCAAAATGTTAATGTGGCACCGGCGCCTATTGCTGTAGAGCCTATAGTAAATGAACCAATTAATATTGTTCCTGATGCTATTGAAACCCCAACTTTTGAACCAGTTAGTAATGAAATTAATGAATCGGTTGCAGAATCTCCAGTTAGTGAAGTTGTAGAACAACCTGTATTTGAAACACCAGTAGTAGAAAATCCAATAAGTGAGGAGATAGCTCCTGTAACTGAACCAGTAAATGATTTAATTAGCGAACCAATAGTAGAGGAAGCTCCACAAACTATATTAGATATCCCTGATAATGTTACAGATATTAATGTGCCTGTACAAGAAAATATTATTTCAGAATCAATACCAATTGAAATAGAAACACCAGTAATAGACGATACTGAAATCATTTCAGAACCAGAAATTATCGAAGAAATTTCGACACCACAAAATGTTGTAAACTCATGGGAACCTGAATTAGCTCAAGAAAATAAAGATATAATTAATGAAACTGAAATCAAAGACTCAATTTAAGGAGTCTTTTATTCTGTAAACTAAAAATTATTTTTCAAAATAAGTTTTATATTTTTCTAAATTTTGATATAATTTTAATACAAGGTAAGGAGGACAATAAATGACATTAAATTCTATTTTAATATTATTAAGAAAATTAGCTGATGTATCAATTGTTTGGCTTATGGCATATTATGTTTTAAAAAGACTTAGAACAAACGTTAAAATGGTAATGTTATTTAAAGGAATAGCATTTATAGTAATTATAAAAATAATAAGTGAATTTTTAGGATTAGTTACAGTAGGACTTATTCTAGAATATGTAATTATGTGGGGGCCTTTAGCGCTTATCATAATATTTCAACCAGAAATACGTATGGTGTTAGAACACTTAGGTAAAACTCAACTTTTAGGTAGACATAAAATACTTACTGTAGACCAAAGGGAAAAGCTTGTATATGAAATAGTTCAAGCATGTGATTATATGAAGAAAACTAGAATAGGAGCACTAATTGTATTAGAAAGAGATATCTCATTACAAGAGTATATCGATCGTTCTAAGAAAGTATACGGTGATATTTCTAGTGAGTTATTAATTTCTATATTCTTCCCTAAAAACCCATTACATGATGGTGGGGTAATTATTCAAGGTGATAGAATAACAAGTGCAGGAGCAGTATTTCCAGTAAGTACAGATACGTCAATTAGTAAAAGATTAGGAACTAGACATAGGGCAGCACTAGGAATAAGTGCAGAAACAGATGCTATAGCGATAATAGTATCAGAAGAAACAGGAAGATTATCAATAGCGATAAATAACGAACTACATTATAATTTATCAAGTGATGATGCAAGAATGCTTATATTAGAAGAATTAAGGCCTAAAAAGGAAAGTGTGATTGATGATGACGATGAGGAAGAAGAGGAAACAATAGATGAAATTGATTAAAAAAATAATTAAGCCTATTAAAAATTTCTTTTTATCAATCTGGCACTTTATAGATAAATTTATCGTAGTTCCTATAACTAAATTCTTTTTAGGTATAACAAATATATTAAATAAAAATGGTAAATACATTGAAAAATGGATGACTAATAAAAATACTTTGATATTTATATCGCTTGCTATAGCTTTAATAGCGTTCTTTCTTGTAGATAGTAAAAATGTTACATTGACTGAAACTTCTGCTGAGGTAATTTATAATCAACCAGTAAATTATATTTACAATCAAGAATCCTATGTTGTTGAGGGTTTACCAGAAACAGTAGATATTACATTAATAGGTAGAGACTCAGATTTATATTTGGCAAGACAATTATCTACTCACGATGTAACAATAGACTTATCAGATTTAAAACCTGGTACTCACAAAGTAAACTTAAAATATAGACAATCACTTGCATCAATAGACTATAAATTGGACCCATCTGTTGCTACAATAATTATTTATCCTAAGAAATCTAATAGTAAGAATGTAACAATAGACTTACTTAATAAAGATAAATTAGATGAAAAACTATTCATTAAAGATATAGAACCAAGTATTGAAGAAGTGTACATAAAAGGTGCGGAACATGTATTAAAAGAAGTCGCTACTGTAAAAGCACTATTAGATGTAAATAATATTCCGAATCCTGGTGTAGGTGAAATAAATGTTAATGACATTCCATTACTTGCATATGATGATCATGGTAATATAATTGATGTAGAAATTGTACCATCTAAGATAAATGCGAAAGTAACAATAACTTCACCACAAAAAGAAGTGCCAATAAAAATAATTCCAAAAGGTGATGTAGTATTTGGTAAAGCAATTAGTTCTATTACTTCTGATGTTAATAAAGTTACAGTATATGGTGATGAAACGATATTAGAAAAATTAAATTATATTCCAATTGAAATAGATGTTGCTGGATTAAAATCAAATAAAGAATATTCAGAAACAATTCAAAAACCAACAGGTATAACTTCAATATCTTCTAATACAATTAACATTAAAGTTAATCTAGATAAAGAAGTATCTAAGGAAGTTACAGGAGTTCAAATTGACGCTAAAAATTATGCTCAAGGATTATCTCCAAATATTTCACTTGAGGAAGAATCTAACACAATTACTGTAATAGTTAAGGGTGTTGAATCTGTAATAAAAGATATCGATGCTTCAAGCATTAGTGCTTATGTAGACTTAACTGACTATACAGAGGGAAGCCATGAAGTAAAAGTTCAAGTAGAAGGTAACGATGTTAAAGTTAAATATGAGCCTAAAACTACTACTGTAAAAATAGATATTTACAAAATAAAATAAAATGACTAGAATTACTAGTCATTTTTCTTATCTAATTCTTGGTTGTGCTTGCATAGGTGGGTAATTTATTGGTTCATTGAACTCAATATAATCTAAATAAAGCAATACTAACAAGGTCCATTTACCAGTTTTAGGATCACTGATAATTACATGATCTCTTCCAGCCTCTTCAATCACACCAGTGAATGCTTTGTCTCTCCATTCAACAGAATCAGTAAATGTCATATAGAAAGTGGCGATTTTACCAATGTTAGCCCTTAATATATTCTCATTATATGCATCACCACCGTTATAATTGATATTTGGTGCGGTTTGTTGATTTGGTGTATTAAATGGTTCTAGTGAAGAACCAATTTGAGAACTGGCTTCTGGAAACATTGGATTTTGTGTATAATTATTGTTCATACTTTACATTCATCTCCTAACAATTTAATTATATGTTTTGACAAATGAAAAATTCATGATATAATTGTTAATACGGAGTTGATTGAAATGAATTATAGTATATTTATCTGGGAGATTATAACTTTCGTGTTAATTAGTGTGATTTCTTCGATGATATATTTGAAATTTGACTATCAAGATTCAAATAATTTATATAAGTTATTTGTGCCTAAAAATGATAGTCTATGGGAAAGAATTAAGGTTTTAATAGCACCTACATTACTTTTGATGTTAATAGAGTGTCTGTTAGTAGAGCTAAATTCTAACTTTATGTTTTCTAAATTAGTATCATTAATAGTTATGGCATTGTCAAATCCTTTGTTCTTCATTCTATATTTTAGTTTTTCTAAATGGGATATGATAGTAATTAATGTACTTACAACAATATCAAGCGCGTTAATGGGATTACTTATATCAATTTGGGTACTTAATATACCATTATTATCTGATCCAATAATATATATTTCTGCTATTGGAGTAATGCTAATAATTGTATTCTATATATGTGCGACATTCTTTCAAACAGATGATATGTTGTTTGTAGATCCAATAACAAAAAGAAAAACGTTAAAAAAAGATAATTAAAAAGGTTAGTTGAGTCGTTCAACTAATCTTTTTTGCTTTACAATTTAATATCTCCACTAATTAAATCACTTAAATAGCGAATATATAATTCAAATATATTTGCTTTTTTAATATCTTCATTAACACTAACTGGTATTTTTCTTATTACATTGTTATCTTCTGTAAGTAGTAATGTACCAACTTTATCACCTTTTTTTACAGGAACATTGATATCATTTAATTCCAATTTATAAGATGTATTTTTCTTTTTGTTTCCTTTTTTATGAAGTAAGGTAACATCTTCTAATGGAACAATTGAAACATTTTCTTTAGTTGATTTGGAAATATTTGTTTTACCAATAACACTATTCTTAGTTAGTAACGTTTCAAGTTCATATTGGTCAAATCCATAGTCTAGCATTTTCATTGTTTCTGAATTTCTTTTTGAACTATCAGTTTCACCCATAACAACAGTTATAAGTCTCATACCATTTCTTTTAGCAGTAGCTGTTAAACAGTAGCCTGCTTCTTTAGTATAACCAGTTTTTAAGCCGTCCGCTCCTTCATAAAACCTTACTAGTTTATTAGTATTAACAAGCCATACTTTTTCTTCTGAATCTTCCCTTAGATAATCTTCATAAATAGAGGAATAATCCAATATCTTTTGATGTTCAACTAATTCTTTCGCAATCATTGCCATATCATAAGCAGAAGAATAATGACCAGACTCATCTAATCCATGAACATTTTTAAAGTGAGTATTATTAAGTCCTAGTTTTTTAGCTTTTTCATTCATCATAGTTACAAATGCTTCAGTTGTACCTGCAACGCGTTCTGCTAAAGCAGTTACAGCATCATTTGCTGAAGCAATAGAAACGCCTTTAAGTAAGTCATTAACGCTCATTTCTTCTCCAGTTTTTAAAAATATTTGACTACCACCCATACCAGAAGCATTTTCACTAACTGTAACCTTATCAGTTAATTTCATACCTCCATCTTCAATATATTCCATGACTAAGAGTAAACTCATCATTTTAGTCATAGAAGCGGGTGCATATTTTTCGTCTATGTTCTTTTCGTATAAAATCTCACCAGTAGTTGTTTCTATCATTATCGCAGATTTAGCGTTTTCAGCTAATTTCACACTCGCACCAAATACTGGTTTAGGTAATAATAGTAATATACCTAAAAAAATTAATACCTTTTTCATACAATAATCCTCCTAATAAAACCTATGATTTCTATTTTTTTTTATGAAAAAAAAGTCTTCTTAACAAAAAATGTTGATTATATTTATAGGTGATGATAATGAAAAAATATATTGTTTTATTAATTGTTTTATTTTTATGTTCTAATAAAGTTTATGCTGAAGAAATATGTACTGAATCATTAATTGATATAGGATACAACTATATTGATGATAATAGTTTATATAAATATGATACTAATGATTCAATTATTAGTTATGGACAGTGGCAAGAATATAACGGAGAACAACTAGATAATATTGAAGTAAAAACTGTTTATAAATATGAAAAAGTACCTTCTGTAAGGTATATGCATATATATGATTCAGGCATAGGAACTAATAGGTTTAAAATATCTGAATTAAAAATATTTAACAATGATGAAGAAATTAATTATGAAAAAAAATGTACAAATTGTAATATCGATTCATTAATTTATTTAGATGATAATAATTATGAATATGAAAAACAATTTATTATGGACTTTAGAAATGGACATTTAATAATAGATTTGTTAGAAGAATATGAAATGAAAGATTTAAAAATAAATTTATATTTAAATGATAATACGGTAAATATTAAAACATTTTATATTGGGTTTGCTAATACAAAAGATAAAAGTGATGTAGTTGTTAAAGAATTTATACATGAAGACTTTAAAACTAATAATGAAAGTAAATTATTTGAATATAGTGTTAGTGATAAGTGGGACTTTTATGATGCTTATAATATAGAATATGAAAGTGATGAAGTTATTAATGAAGATATTTATCTTAAGAAAATTGGGGAGTATCAAAAATATCGATTATTAGATATTAAATATAAAACTTATTTAATAAATAAAATTTGTAATATTATTGAATATAGGGAAGTTAATAGTGTTGTAGAATCAAATGTAATGGCTCAAAATTTAGAATTTATGCCATGTGATGATAATAAAGATGTAGAAACTGAAAATGAAAATAAAGGAAATGAAAATAAAATTACAATTATAGGAACTGATATAACTAAAGAAATAATTAATAACAAAATAGTTGAAAATAAAAAATATCAAAATAATATTTTCATAATTATTTATATAATAATAATTATAAGTTCTATAGTTATGTTATTTATATTAAAAAAAATGTCGTATGAAAAATAATTCTACTTTTGTCGAAATCATAACTTTAAGTATTAGAATGTGTTAAAGTGTGAATACAAGGAGGCTTAATGATGTTAGATATCGATATAGAATGTAGAAAAGGTGTGTTTTTTGTAAGACTTAATGGAATACTAAATAATGAAACAGTTTACAAAATAAAAGAGGAAATTCTAGATATAATAATGTTTAATGGAATAAAATTCATGGTATTTAATTTTGAAAATCTGTGTTATATCGATATGGCAGGAATAAAGACTCTAAAGAAAGTTCAGAGATCTATTAAAAATAATTATGGAAATACATATATATGTGGTATAAAAAGTAATATTGTTAGAAGTAAAATATTAAATAGTGATTTATTAGACTATTTTAAAGAAGTTAATAGTGAATTAAATATATTAAAACAAATACAACTGTAAAGGAGAATAACATGAACGAAGAACTAACTAAATTGATTTATGAAAATGAAAAATTAATATATTCATTTATGAAAGATTACAGTAAATATATTGATAGGGAAGATTTATATCAAGTAGGGTGTGTTGGACTTATTAATGCATATCATAATTTTAAAAAAGAAAAAGGTGTTAAATTTAGTACATATGCTTATATGTATATTCAAGGAGAAATAAAAAGATTTTTAAGAGAAAACAGAACATTTAAAATTAACAAGGATACCAATACATTATGTAATAGTATTAAAAAAGCTAAAAACATTTTAGAACAAAGATTAATGAAAGAGCCAAGTATAAAAGAATTAGCTAACTTTTTAGAACTTCCAGAAAGTCAAATAGAATTTGCTTTAGGAATAGAACAACCAGTACAAAGTGCCGATAAACCTATTATGAACAATGGAAAAGAAGTTGTACTTTATGATGTTATATCAAGTAGTGAAAAAATTAGTACTATAGATAGAATTAGTTTGCAAGAAGAATTAAATAAATTAGATTATAGAGATAAAAGAATACTACAAGAAAGATACTATAATGATAGAACTCAAAGTGAAGTAGCACATATTTTAGGTATAAGTCAAGTAAAAGTATCAAGAGAAGAAAAGAAAGTTTTAGAAAAACTTAGAAGCAATATGGTTGCTTAATAAAAGAAAGTTAATCAAAAAATGATTAATTTTCTTTTTTTTATACATAATAGTTGTGGAGGGTTATTATGCAAAGAGAAAAGTATAAAAAATTAGTAGATAAAAATATTCCTAAAGAAAATGTAGCTATTAATGCAGTAAAAGCATTTTTAGTTGGTGGAGTAATGGGAATGATAGGACAAGGTCTTATAGATTTATATACTACATGGTTTGATATTTCAACTAAAGATGCGGCTCCATTTATGATTATTACTTTAATCATTATAGGAAGTTTATTAACTGCTTTTGGAGTATTTGATAGGATGGTATCTTGGGCAAATTGTGGACTTATTGTGCCTATAACAGGATTTGCACATGCAATGACATCAGCAGCGATGGAATATAGAAAAGAAGGACTAATCTTAGGAATAGGCGCAAATATATTTAAACTAACAGGAAGTGTTATTCTGTATGGTGTTGTAGCAGCATATATATTTGGACTTATAAGATTTCTGTTTTTTGGAGGCTAGAATATGACAATTAAATTTAAAAACGTATATCTTAACGAAGTAGCTACTGTTACTGGACCATTTGAAAAAGAAGGACCATTAGGTAAATATTTTGATAAGAGTTATGATGATATGTATTTTGGTGAAAATACATTTGAAAAAGCTGAAACTAAAATGTTACAAGAAAGCATTGATTTAGTCTTATCTAAAGCTAAAAAGAATACAACTGATTTATTTATATCAGGAGATTTATTAAATCAAGATGTTTCTTCAAATTTAGCGGCTTTAAATCTTGGAGTCCCATACTTAGGAATATACAATGCTTGTGCGACAAGTATGGAAGGTTTAATAATTGCATCATCTCTAATCGATTCTAAAAAGATAAATAACGCTATATGTTCAGTTTCATCTCATAATTGTACAGCCGAAAGGCAGTTTAGATATCCTGTTGAATACGGTGGTTCTAAACCTAAAGTAACAACATTTACCGCAACAGGTGGCTCTAGTGCATATATATCAAATGAAGCATCTGCTATTAAGATAGAATCTGGAACAGTAGGTAAAGTAGTGGATTTAGGAATTACAGATGTATTTAATATGGGAGCAGTGATGGCTCCAGCTGCAGCAGATACAATAAATCAACATTTAAAAGATACTAAAAGAGATGTAAGTTACTATGATTTAATTGTTACTGGTGACTTAGGAATTTACGGTAAACAAATATTAATGGATTATATGAAAGATGAGTTTAACATTGAACTTAGTAAATATAACGATTGTGGAGTTATGTTATACGACTTAAAAAAACAAGAAGTATATGCAGGTGGTAGTGGACCTGTATGTTGTCCACTAGTAAGTTATAGTGTAATTATAAATAGAATGTTAAAAGGAGAATTAAATAGAGTGTTGTTACTTTCAACAGGGGCATTACATTCTCCGACATTAGTAAATCAAAAAATGAGTATACCAGCAATTTGTCATGCAATTAGTTTGGAGGTAGGATAGTGTTATATTTAAATTCTTTTTTAATATGTGGATTAATTTGTATGATAGGTCAATTAATCTTAGACAACACCAAATTAACACCTGGTCATATTACTGCTTTATTTGTTGTAATAGGAGCAGCATTAGATACATTTAATATCTATGATAAAATTGTATTATGGGCTGGAGGAGGCGCAATGGTTCCTATCACAAGCTTTGGACATTTACTTATACATGGTGCCTTAGCTAGTACTTCTGAATATGGAATTTCTGGCTTACTTCTTGGTATGTTTAATTTAACTGCCTCTGGTATAACATCTGCAATTTTAGTTGCATTTTTCCTAGCAATATTCTTTAAACCTAAAAGTTAACAATATTAAAAAT
Organism: Bacilli bacterium; assembly: GCA_045545595.1. Lineage (GTDB taxonomy): Bacteria > Bacillota_I > Bacilli_A > RF39 > UBA660 > SIG205. The sequence goes on along the minus strand of JAZQBG010000025.1, from coordinate 23,287 downwards.
TAGTGTGAATTTTTGTTGAAATTTTGCACTATTTTTTTTGTTTACACCAAAATTTTAAATTTTAATAAAATATATTGAATTAATTTATAGAATTTGCTATATTTAAAGTGTAAATAAAGGAAAGGATTGAGGAAAATATGAAAAAAGTATTTGGTTTATTTACAATGGCATTTATATCTATGTTTGCTCTTGTATTAGGTGTAAGTGCTGAAGAAGTAGCAGATGCATCAAAACTTACAGATTGTTTGGCAAATGAGTCAGTTTGTACACTTACTGCTGATATTACTGCTGACGCAGTAGTACCTGCTGATAAAACTGTTACACTTGAACTAAATGATCATAATTTAACTGCTGTTAACGGTGATGCTATTTATGTTCAAAAAGGTGCAACACTAACAATCAAAGGTAAAGGTAACGTTATTGCTACTAAAACAAATTATGCTGCTGTATTTAATAATGGTACAGTAACTATTGATGGTGGTACATTCAAAAGAGATGTTGCAGAAAACAAAAATAAGTGGTATGTAATACTAAATCATGGTATTATGACTATTAATGATGCAATAGTTACAATTGATAATGAAGGTGAAATACCAGCTGGAGATACACATCCAAGTTTAGTTGATAATGGATATTCAAGTTTTAATAGTGGTAATGAAAGAACTGGTTATGTTTCAGGAACAAACCATGAAAATCCATCTTTAACAGTTAATGGAGGTACATTCACTGGTGGATTAAACACTATTAAAAATGATGATAATGCTGTTTTAGAAATTAATGGTGGTACATTTAAAAATACCGTACAAGTTTCATTAATGAACTGGAATGAAGCAACTATTAATGGTGGTACATTTGAAACACCAAAAGGAAATGATAAAACAAACATTTTCGTTGGTAATGCTGGTGCTACATCAGTTAATAAAGGTATCTTAGTTATTAATGGTGGAATATTCAACGCTGAAAATACAATTGAAGGTTCTGTTGTAACACCAATTGAAATTAATGGTGGAGAATTTAATTATAAAAAAAGTTTCATTAACACAGAAAATCGTGCAAATGATAATTTAACAACTGAAGGTAAAGTTAAAGTTATTGGTGGAACTTTCGCTAATGATTCAGTTAAACCAGAAGAAGGATATACAAAATACGAAGTTGCTGAAGGTGAATATGTTGTAGCAAAGACAATTACATTTGATACTAAAGAAGAAACTATTACATTAACTGCTGGTCAAACAAAAGAAATTGCTGTTGACGAATTAGTTAAAAAATATGGAGAATTCAAATCAAGTGATGAAAAAATCGCTACAGTAAATGGTAATGTGATTAAAGCTGTTGCAGAAGGTAAAGCTAAAATTACTGTTACATTTAATGGGGAAACTAAAACTATTAATCTTACAGTAACTAAAAACCCTGAAACTGGTGACAATGCTATGATTTTCATGGTATTAGGTCTAATTGGTTTAGTTGGTGCAGCTGTTACAACTAATAAATTAAGACATAACTAATAAAGAATAAAGTATACGTAAATTAGTACAAATTTAATTTAAATTTGTACTAATTTTTTTTATTTATGATATAATTGTGTTATAAGAATAAAAGGAGGCTTTTTGTCATGGAAGAAAAACCAAAATTAATAATTGACGATGATGATATTGAAATTCTTGACTTTGATGATGACATAATTGATGAGTCTCCTAAAGTAATAATAGAAGATATAGAACCTGAAGTAATTGAAATAATAGATGATGATGTAGAACCAGTAAAAATAGAAGAGTTACAACAACCAAAAATTGAACCTGTTTTGGAAATACAACAAACAGTAGAAGAAGAATTTCCAGTTAGTCATGATGCTGATGATACTGAAGGTAATATTGTAGAACAAATTCCAAATACAGAATTACTTAATGAAACTTTAAACATAAATACTAATAATGAAACAAGTGTTGAACAAACACCAATAATTAATACTAACATAGTTGAAAAAGTTAAACCTGATGTACCAGCAACTGAAACAAAAACAATTGAAGAAGATACAAAAGAAGAAAATGTTTTAAAAAATAACGAGATACCAGAAGAAAAAAATATAACTGTTAAAAAGAAAATTAAATGGAAATCTGTTATATTAGGAATATTAATATTTGGTGCACTACTTGGAACAATTATTGCGCTTCCATTTATAAGTGATCATGTAAATAGAAAAGCTAGTTCACAAAATCTAAATCAAACAGAAGGTAATACAAACTCTACAACTGAAGAAGTCAACTCAAATATAGATGTTAAAAAAGCATTACAAGGTATTAAAGATTATAAAAATTATCAATATCAAAACATAAATACTATTTCTACAAAAGATAATACAGAACAATTAATGTCTATTAAAAATAATTATATTTATAGTTTTAATGAAACAAGATTCGAAATTTATATAAATAAAACTGTAGCTGATTTTTCTTACGAAATTAAAGATTACTATGAAAAGTTAGACGATGTATATAATCTGTATATAAATGATGTTACTACTAAAACTTATACTAAAAAGAATACTACTGTTGAAGATTTTGATAAGTTAACAAATATGTTTCCTAACATGATTAATTATTTGATAAATAACTATAATGTTGTTGAAGAAAAATTACTGAAAGTAGGTAATGAAGAACATATAGATATTACCTTACAAGTACCTAAAGAAATAGTAAATAATATGTCAGTAGAAACTGATAGAATTCAAAATAAAATTGATTTTACAAAACTAGAACAAGATTTTGTGTATGTTGATTTATTATTTGATAAAAATGAAAAGTTATATAAAATAGAAATTGAGATAGAAGATGTAAACGCTTCTCAAGAACAATTTGAAAATAGTGTTGAATCAGCTATATTAAAATATATATTTACTGATTTTAATAAGACAGTTGATATAACATTACCAAGTCTTTAAGAAAAAGTTCCTAGTAATCACTAGGAACTTTTGATATTTCTATTATTTTATCCATGTCATCATCTTTAGCCATTATATTTTTATGTACTATATTGCATTTTTCACATCTATATAATATTTTATATGTATCTTTAAATTTTTCAATACCAATAGGAATTAACAAACCTTTACAATCATTTAATCTATCCCCAGGATTAATGTCAACGTGTTTAGAACATAAGCAATAATTACAATGATCTCTAGATGAATACTTTAAAGGAAGGACCTCTTTTTTACAATTCTCACATATAAAACTTTCATCATTTTTATGAAATAATTTCATATACATCACCACATCTATTGTAGCACAATTCTAAACTTTATGATATAATTTATATGTATCAAATATAGAGAGCTATAATTGTAACATGTAAGTAGAAAATTGGTGATAGTATGAACTATGAAGTATCATTGGAACAATTTGAAGGTCCCTTAGACTTATTACTTCATTTAATTAAAGAATCAAATATTAGTATATATGATATAAAAATCGAAGATATTACTTCTCAATATTTAGATTATATTAAAAAAGCAGAAGAATTAAATTTAAACATCGCAAGTGAATATTTAGTTATGGCTGCTGAATTAATAGAAATGAAGTCTAGATTATTATTGCCAAAAAGAGAATCAGAAGAAGATTCTGAAGAGATAGAAACACGAGAAGATTTAATAAATAGGCTTGTTGAATATAAAAAATATAAAGAAATTACTAGTACATTTAAAGAATTAGAAAAAGATAGAAGTGAGATACACACTAAATTACCTAGTAAATTGGATTATGAAGTTAGCGTTAATACTTTAGAAAATGGTATGGATGTTAATTTACTATTAGAAGCATTCCAAAAGTTTTTAGAAAGAAAAAAAGAAGAAAAACCACTAAATACTACTGTTACTAAAAAAGAACTTAGTGTACAAGAAAGATGTGTTAAAATTAGGAATATATTAAAACAAAAACAAAAGGTAACTTTTGATGAGCTTTTTGAAACAGTAAATATTCCTAATGTAGTTGTAACATTCTTATCGGTTTTAGAAATGATTAAGAAAAGTGAAATTACTATAATTCAAGAAAATAACTTTAGTAATATAACTATTAGTTTAAGAGGTGAGTAACTTGAAAAAAGAAGCAATATTAGAAGGACTATTATTTGTAGTTGGTGATGATGGTCTGACACTTAACCAAGTACAAGATATTTTAGAAATAGATAGCGAAGAAGCTAAAGAATTAGTTTCTGAATTAAGAAAAACATATGAAAGTGATAGTAGGGGAATCGCTATTAATTTTCTAGGTGATACATTAAAACTAACAACTAAAAAAGAACATAAAGATTATTATGAAAAATTATTAGAAAATCCAGATACTAACATTTTATCTCAAGCAGCTTTAGAAACTTTAGCAATCATTGCATATAATGAACCAATTACTCGTGTTGAAATAGATGATTTAAGAGGAGTAAGTACTAGTCATATTGTTAGAAAATTAGCCGCAAAAGGACTAATTAAAGAAGTAGGTAAATCAGATCTACCTGGTAGACCAATATTATATAAAACTACTAGTGATTTCTTAGATTATTTTGGTTTATCTTCTAAAGATGAATTGCCTAAATTAGACAGTACTTCTGTTGATGTAAATGAAGAAACAGATTTATTCATGACAAACAAAGGTGAAGAAGAAATAGAAATAATAGATTAAATTTGAAATATTTATATACATTTTATAGATATTATATGATATAATCTATTTATGCCTGTGTGATGGAATTGGTAGACGTGATGGACTCAAAATCCATTGGTAGCAATACCGTGTCGGTTCGAGTCCGACCACAGGCACCAGATTGATAGGAAACTCGAACTATAAAAGTTCGAGTTTTAAAATACAAAAAAAGAGTCATTTTATAACAACTCTAAATCAACTAAAATTCCATTTTAGTAACACACTACGCTATTGGCAGAGCCAATAACGGTGTGCAAAGGTGCTAAGCCCCTTTTGAAACCCCATATAGCATAATTTTAGCAAGGCATAAAGCCAAGCAAAATTATGTTTTTAATTATCTTTTGATAATGTTTTTTTCTTTACTTTATCTTTTTTAATTAGTAATTTGGAAATAGTATTAAATTTATCAAGTATTTCTTTTTGATTGTTACATGGAACATTTATTAATATATTGTTATCAAATTGTTCCATATGATGTACACAACTATATTCTGTATGAAAATTAAATTTAAAATTAAGACGTTCCTTTGTAAGATAAAAACGACTTTTCCATATATTTTTGTCATATATAGCAATAATAGGCTTACTAATTATATTACCATCTTTTTCAATATTTCTACTAATTAAAATAAAACTAAAATCTCTTACCTTTGGATTCGGATGTGATAATAATTCATCTATATCGAATTCATCCAAATCAGCATGAGCAAAAGCAATATCTACATATCTATTATAAATATCAACACGATAATATCTTCTGGTTTTATCAAAATTATCAGTTAGCATATCCATATTCCCCCTTTTGGTGTAATATATTTTAACATAAATATAAAATTTGTCAATTTTTTGATACATTTTACCCAAAATGTAGTATAATTTAACTAGTTAGTAGTTATTACTACCTATAAATTTATGCCTAGTGGTTATTATACTTCCATCAAAAGGGCACCAGATTGATAGTTGCTCGAACTATGTAATTTAGTTCGAGTTTTTCTATGATTTATAAAAAAATTATATGAGACAAAATTAAATAAACGAATTGCTAAACATCGATGTTTACTTTATAATAATATTAATGGGAAAGTTAATTAATATAAAAATAAGGTCATATTTTTATACTATGTAAAAGTGATGGTGATTTATATGCAATCAGATGTATTAATTGAATTAATAACTAAGGTGTTAGTACCACTTATAATTCCTACAACAATTACAATAAATAATGTTAGAGTAATTAAACAAAATAATTATAGACTTGAAAAGCTATCGAAGTATAATGGAGAAATTATCGCTGGTAGTGATTTGATATTATCAAAAATAAATAGTATATCAAATGAAGAAATAGATATTCGAAAAAAAGAAATATTACTTCCTTATATACAAAAATTAGCAAACTATGTTAAAGAAGAAGATTTAAAAATTGTGTATAACAATTTACGTAACTTAAATATTAAATATGATCCTACACTTGTTGCTTCTGGTTGTACAGGAAAATATATTATTGAAGAAAATAAATTATTATATTCTAGTAAATCTTCCATTGGTCACGAATTTTTACATATGGCGTCCTCTATGTATGATTCAGATAGTAAACTTAAGTTATGTGGTTTTTATCAAGAAAAAAATGGTGCTTCAATAGGTGAAGGTGTAACAGAAGGTTATACAGAATTATTAGCATCTAGATTATATAATAAAAATGGTAAGGTGGAAGCATATAAATCTTCAGTCAAGTTTTGTGAAATATTAGAATTTTTCTTTGATGATCCAAAAGATATGGCACACTTGTATTTTAATTGTAATTTACCAGGTTTAATAAAACATTTAGAAAAATATGCTTCAAGACAAGAAATTATAAAATTGATAATGGATATTGACAATATATGCACATATGAAACAGCCTTTGCAAATCCTTATCCATTGGTAAAATCTATTGATATCCAGCTTAAGCTTTATAATTGGTTTAGTTCTAATAGTAATGATTTTATCAAGATTGATAAGTTAAGAAAAAAGATATGTGAAAACAAAGCCATTTCAATTATGTTAAATAATAATATAAATGTGTGTAGAGATAATATACATGCTAGTACTAAAAACAATTCTGACAATATTAGAAAAAAACGTTAATTTAATAATTAATGCATGAATAAATTTCTAAAAATTTTCCATATTATGTGTAGGAGGATGATTAATATGGAAAAAGAAGATATTAATGCATTAGATGAAATACACAAAGGTGCCTGTATGGGTAAAGATGCTATACACTTTGTAAGAGAGAAAGTAGAAGATCAAAAATTAAAAGATGTATTAGATGCAGAATATGAACAATATCAAGAAATCGCTAAACGTATTGAAGAAATATATCCAAAATATAATGATGGAAAACCTCATGAGACCAGCGCCATGAATAAGGCTATGACATGGTATGGAATAGAAATGAAAACCATGATGGATAAAAGTAATTCAAAAATTACTGAGTTATTATTACAAGGTGTTAATATGGGTATAATAGAAGGTAAAAAAATATTAAATAATAAAAATCTTGATAAAGAAGTAAGTGATATTGTTTCTGAATATGTAACTATGCAAGAAAAAAGTGTAGAAGTTTTAAAAGAATATTTATAATATAAAAACGTTTCTTTAGTGTAAGAAACGTTTTTTCATCAATTAATTTTGTAAAAATAATCATTTATGGTGTATAATTAATATAGATGTATTTTAATTATAGGAGTTGAAAAAAATGATTTTAAGAGAAAAATATACTTCATTTATTTTCGAAGATTTTACTATTAATAATAATGAGAATGGTTTAGAGGTTCAATACGTTTATAAAATAAACGATTTTATATTTAAACCGACAGTATTTATAGAAAAAGAAAATATAACAAATACTAATATTGATTCAGAGTTTTTAAAACATTTATTTTTTAATTTTGGAATTATAAACGCTATTAATTATTATAAGCTTACGTGCAGTAAAAATTTTATAATAAAATGTGGTTTCTTAGATAAAACTCAAAAAGAATTTTTTAAAAAGCTATTCTACAATGGATTAGGGGAATTACTATATAGAAATAACTTGGAAATATCTTATGATGAGTTTTTAACTATTACGACAATAGACAAAAAAAATGAATTACACCCAATTAGAGATACATTTAGTGGGAATTTAATTCCAATTGGTGGAGGAAAAGACTCTATTGTTACTCTTGAGTTACTAAGAGAAGAAAGAACTAACAATAAATGTTTGTTATATAAGAGAAATATATATCCAGAAGATATTGCAAGTAAAGATACAATATTAACTGCTGGATACACTACAGAAGATATATTATCATTTAATGTCACACTTGATCCTTTAATGTTACAACTAAATAATGAAGGTTTTTATAATGGTCACGTTCCTTTTTCTTCTTGTTTGGCCTTTGCTTCTTATATTATGGCTTATTTAAATAATAAAAAATATATTGTTCTCTCAAATGAGGCTAGCGCAAATGAATCAAATGTTAAAGATACAAATGTTAATCACCAATATTCAAAAAGTTTTGAGTTTGAAAAAGATTTTAGAGAATATTGTTTTAAATATTTTAGTCCACATATAGAATATTTTAGTTTATTAAGATGTTGGAATGAATATCAAATTATAAAAGAATTTTTAAAGACTCCACAATATTTAAATGTTTTTAGAAGTTGTAATGTAGGTAGTAAAACTAATGTTTGGTGTGGTAATTGTGCTAAATGCTTATATGTTACAATTATGTTATATCCTTTTATAAGTCAAGAAAAATTAAAAGAAGTTATTGGATGTGACATGTTAGAAGATATGAAGTATAAAGATATTTTATTAGGATTGGTATCTGATAATTACGATAAACCCTTTGAATGTGTTGGTACAAAAGAAGAAATAGATTATGCTTTAAAATTATCAATCGAAAAATATGATAAGTTACCTGCACTATTAGAATATTATAAAAATAATTTGTATAAAGAAAACAAAACATATGATGTTGAAAATTACTTTAATGAAAATAACTTTATTAATGATGAGTTTTTAAAATTAGTAAGTAGGGATAAAGATGAAAAATAAGATAATCGAATTTTTAGAAAATAAGAAAATATTAATTTTAGGTTATGGTAGAGAAGGTAAGTCTGCTTATAAATTTATAAAAGAAAACATTAAAAATTCAGAAATATCAATAGCTGATTTACATGATGTTGCAGTTCCAGATAACGTAAAAAAATATGTAGGTGAAAATTATTTAGATTCTATAAAAGAACACGATATAGTAATTAAATCACCAGGAATTATTTTAAAAGATTATAATTCAACACGTGATAATATTACATCATTAACAGATTTATTTTTAAGATTTTGCGATAATACAATAATTGGTATTACTGGTACTAAAGGAAAAAGTACTACTTCTTCTTTAATACATCATATTTTGATTAACAATAATAAAGATTCATTTTTAGTTGGAAATATAGGAGTACCTTGTTTTGACGTAATAGATAAAATAAATAAAGATTCAATAATTGTTTATGAGTTATCATGCCATCAATTAGAATACGTAAAAGCAAGCCCATCTATTGCAATTTTACTTAATGTATATCAAGAACATTTAGACCATTATGCTGGTATGAATGAATATGTACAATGCAAAAAAAATATATATAAATATCAAACAGACAATGATTATTTAATTTATGGTGATGTAGGAAAATATATTAGTGAAGAAGAATTAAATAATTTGTCAACTAACAAAATATTTATTAATTCTAATGATATAAATATTAATCTAGATGATATTGAAACTAAATTAATTGGTGACCACAATAAAAAGAATATTGTTACAGCACTTTTAGCAACTAAACTAGTTGGTGTTGAATATAAGGATGCATTAAATAGTGTAAAAAGTTTTGAACCACTTGAACATAGGTTAGAATTAGTTGGTACATATAAAGATATTACTTTTTATAATGATTCTATCGCAACTGCTCAAGAAGCAGTAATGAATGCAGTTAGTAATTTAAAAAATGTAAATACAATCATTGTAGGTGGAATGGATAGAGGATTGGATTATCAAAGTTTAATTGAATTCTTATGTGAAAGTATGGTTGAGAACATAATTTTGTTGCCAAATACCCAAGAGAGAATGATGAAAATTTTTGAAACTATTCCAAACAATAAAACTCTTCTTTTAGCTAATGATATGGAAGAAGCTGTTAAATTATCATATCAATATACAAAGAAGAATAGTGTATGTTTATTATCTCCAGCCGCAGCAAGTTATGGATTTTATTTAAACTTTGAAAAAAGAGGGGAACATTTCAAAGAATTGGTTAGACAATATGGAAAAGAGGGAAATTAATTATGAATGAATTAATACCTAAAGAATATCCTGTAATTACATTATGCGGAAGTACAAAATTTAAAGATGATTTTATTAGAGTACAAAAAGAATTAACTTTAAAAGGAAATATAGTAATTACTGTTGGGTTATTTGGACATTCAGGTGATGATGAAGTATGGCAACCTGGAGTAAAAGAAATGATGGATGATATGCACAAAAGGCGTATATTAATGTCAGATGAGATATACGTTATAAATAAAAATAAATACATTAGTGAATCAACTAGAAGCGAAATAGAATTTGCTAAAAAACATAATAAGAAAATAACATATATGGAACAATAGATATCAAATTTACTGATATCTTTTTTGTTATTGACATACACTATACTTATAACATATAATATTAATATATGAACAATTACTCATATAGAGAGGGTGATAAAATGATACTCTTAGATGAAGACAGAATAATAGATTTGTCAGAGTTATTTAAAATCTTTGGAGATTCAACGAGAGTTAAAATTATTAATGTACTTATTAATTCAGAATTGTGCGTTAATGATATATCAGAAAAAATCAATGTTAGTCAGTCAGCAGTCTCTCATCAACTTAGAATATTGAAAGGGTCAAAGTTAGTAAAATATAGAAAAGAAGGAAATCTTATTTACTATTCTTTAGCTGATGATCATGTGGAAAAAATTTTTGTATTAGGATGTGAACATATAAATGAAGTATAAGTACAAATTAAGTAATTTAGATTGTGCGAATTGCGCAAATAAAATAGAACATAAGCTAAATGAAGATAATAATATAGTTAGTGCTAGTGTTAACTTTTCAAAATTAACTGTTACACTTGAAACAAACATGAAAAGTGGTGTAAAAGAGTATGTTACTAATATAGTTAAAAAGATTGAACCAACAGTTAATATTTTAGAATTAAATGAAAATACAGAAACGAAGAATAAAACTATATTTGATATATCAAGATTAGTTATAGGTAGTATTTTTTCATTATTAGGTATGTTTGTTTTTAAAGGGAGTTTTTCACAAATATTAATTATCTTCGGATACTTAATATTACTTTTAAGAACTATAAATAATGCAGTAAAACTACTAATTAGATCTAAAACAATAAATGAAAATTTACTAGTAACTATATCTTGTATTGGTGCTTACTTTACAAACAATGTTAGTGAAGGCTTAATGGTAATAATTCTTTATGAGATAGGTAAAATTTTAGAAGGTGTTGCAATAAACAACTCACGTAAATCAATTAGTGAACTTATGGATATAAGACCAGAATATGCTAATTTAAAAAAGGAAAAAGATTATATAAAAGTTAATCCAGAAGAAGTTAAAATTGGAGATATAATAGTTATTAAGCAAGGAGAAAAAGTTCCATTAGATGGTATTGTAGTTAAAGGTAGTGCTAAACTTAATGTTTCAGCACTAACCGGTGAAAGTAAATTAAAAGAAGTTAATATTAAAAATAAAGTATTATCTGGTTCAGTAAATACTAGTGGTCTTATTGAACTAAAAGTTACTAATCTTTATAGTGATAGTACTGTTTCTAAAATATTGGATTTAGTAGAAACAGCAACTGATAGAAAAGCTAAAACAGAAACTTTTGTTGCTAAAGCAGCCAAAGTTTATACTCCAGTAGTTCTTATTCTTGCTATTTTTACTGCGCTAGTTTTACCATTGTTTAACGTAAGTTTTAGTGAATCAATATATAGAGCTTTAGTGTTCTTAGTAATATCTTGCCCTTGTGCGATTGCGATATCTGTTCCATTAAGTTATTTTTCTGGAATTGGTAAAGCTTCAAAAGAAGGAATACTAATAAAGGGTAGTGATTACTTAGATATTTTAGGCAGGATAGATAAAATAATTTTTGATAAAACAGGTACACTTACTACTGGTAATTTTAGTGATTATAAACTTGAAATATTAGATGATAACTATAAAGAAAAAGATATTATAAAATTATATGTTATGGGTGAGAAATTATCTAATCATCCTATAGCTAAATCTATAATAAATATATTTAACATTAAAGTTAATACAAATGATATTAAAAACTATAAAGAAATAACTGGAAAAGGTATAAGTTATGAACTAGAAGATAATAAAATAAAAATAGGTTCATCAGGTTTCTGTAAATCAACAGAAAAATCTAGCGATATATATCTTAGTATTGATGATAAAATAATCTCAAAATTGTCACTAATAGATGGTATTAAAAAAGATGCTAAAAAGACAATTATTAATCTTAAAAAAAAAGGTATTATAACTAAGATGTTTACTGGTGATAGTAAAGATATTGCGTTTGATATATCAAAAAAATTAGGAATTGATGAAGTTATGTATGAACTATTGCCTGAAGATAAATATAATTTATTAGATAGCGAAATTAGTAATACAACTAAAACTGCTTTTGTAGGAGACGGTATTAATGATGCACCATCACTTGCATTAGCTGATGTTGGAATTTCTATGGGTGGAGTTGGTAGTGCCTCTGCAATAGAAGCTTCAGATGTAGTTATTATGACAGATGAATTAAAGAAAATATATGATGGTATTAAAATATCAAAATATACAAATAAAATAATAAAACAAAATCTTATCTTTGCGATAGGAGTTAAAGTTTTGGTGTTAATATTAAGTACATTAGGGATAGCTTCAATGTGGCAAGCAGTATTTGCTGATACTGGAGTTACATTACTTACAATATTAAACACAACAAGAATATTAAAGAAAAAAATATAGGAGGAATTAAAATGTTATATGGAAAAGTTGCAATTATTACAGGCGGAACTAGGGGAATTGGTTTAGAAACAGTAAGATTATTTAGTAAGAACAATGCTAAAGTTATATTATTTGGTTCAAGAGAAGAAACAGTAACTAAGGCAGTAGAAAAGTTAAAAAAAGAAAATATTTTAGTAGAAGGTTATTATCCAGATTTAAATAATATTACTGAAATAGAAAATGTTATTAGAAAGATAAATGATAAATATGGACATATTGATATATTAGTTAATAATGCTGGTATCTCAGCAAACAAAAAAATAGAAGATACTACTAGTGAAGAATTTGAAAGCATTATGAACTTAAATGTTAATGCAATGTTTAATATGACAAAAGCAGTAGTACCTTATATGAAAAATCAAAAAAATGGTGTAATACTAAATACAAGTTCAATGGTGAGTATTTATGGTCAACCATCAGGAGTAGGATATCCTGCAAGTAAATTTGCAGTAAATGGTATGACTAAATCTTTGGCTCGTGAATTAGGACCATATAATATTAGAGTTAATGCAGTAGCACCTGGTATAACAAATACTGATATGGTAGCAAATCTTCCAAAAGAAATGATTGAACCATTAATTAAAACAATTCCATTAGGTAGAATTGGTGAACCAAGAGATATCGCAAATGCATTCCTATTTTTAGCAAGTCCTATGGCTAGTTATGTAACTGGTACTATATTATCTGTTGATGGAGCAGCAAGAAGTTAATATGGAAAATAAAGTATTAAGGAATTTAAGTTATGGAATGTATATAATTGGTTCAAAAGATGAAAAGTGTGTGGGTTGTGTTGCAAATACTGTAGTTCAAATAACTAGTGACCCTAAGACTATTGCAGTTAGTATAAATCATGATAACTATACTAATTCGGTAATAAAAAAGACTAAAAAATTTAGTATATCAATTTTAAGTGAAAAAACAAATCCAGAAATAATTGGTACATTTGGTTATAAAACTAGTAAAGATGTAGATAAATATAAAAAAGTAGATACTATTGATTTAGAAGGATTACCAGTTTTAACTGATAGTTGTGGTAATATTGTGTGTAAAGTAATAGACATAATGGAAACAAGTACACATACTGTTTTCTTAGGAGAAATAATCGCAATGGATAATTATAAAGAAGACACACCAATGACTTATAAATATTACCATGAAGTATTAAAATTAAAGAGTCCTAAAAATGCCCCAACTTATGTAGAAGAAAAAGAACAAACTAAAAAAACAGTTTGGAAATGCAGTATATGTGGTTATGAAGTAAAAATGGATGAATTACCAGAAGATTATGTTTGTCCAATATGCAAACAACCAGCATCTGCATTTGAAAAAGTAAATTAATAAAGAAAGAACAATTTCGAGGTGTGAAATGAAATTAATTTTAGCATCTGGTTCAAAACAAAGACGTGATATTTTTGATATGCTTGGATTAAAATATGAAATTATAACCAGTTTAGTTGACGAAGATAGTAGTGAATCAGACCCTATAGAATATGTAAAAGATTTATCTAAACAAAATGCTAATTCAGTAAAAAGTCAAATAAATGAAAAAGCGATAATTATTGCTGCGGATACAATTATTTTTTCAAATGATAAAATATATGAAAAACCAAAAACAAAAGAAGAAGCTTTTAACAACATGAAAGAAATGTCAGGTAATACAACTAAAGCAATAACTGGAGTGACTATATTAGATTTATATCAAAATAAAGAAATAAGTTTCGAAGATGTTGCTGAAGTAAAATTTAATAACATATCTGATGATGAAATAAAATGGTATGTTGATAATGAAATTAATGTTTTAAGTAGATGTGGATATGCAATTCTAGGAAAAGCCGCACTATTTTTAGATAAAGTAAATGGTGATTACAATACTGTATTTGGGATATCTCCAAGTAAAGTATATAAACAATTAATAAAATTAGGATATAAATTATCTGATTTTGAATTAAAATAAATTACAAATATATACCCAAAGGATAGATTTTTCTATCCTATTTTTTGTGTTATAATTTATACAGGTGGTTTTATTATGAAATGTTGTGCAAATTGTGAATGGAGTATATCTCCTGAATTAGAAGAAGAAATCATGGAAGAGCAAAGATATGAAGAAGATGATCCTAATAGACCTCGTGCTGGTGATTGTGTTATTGGTCTGAAGCATGATGAAAATTATTATTGTTCATCGCATCAATATATACAAGGATATGAAGAATATGATGATATTAATATTAACAATAATAAAAATTTAAATATTACTAAAAAGAAAATACTAAAAAAAGATTAACTGTATATAATAATAAAGCTAATCTTTTTTATTTTGGTACATTTATATGACAAAATACTACCGCAGTTAAGTATTAGAATTATAAACATAAGAGGAGGTGAACAGCATGAAACTTATTCCACGAAACGATTTTTTTGGCAGCGCATTAGATATATTTGATTCTTCTTTATTCAATAACAATATTATGAGATCTGATATTTATGAAAGTGATGGTAACTATGTAATTGAAATAGATTTACCTGGATTTAAAAAAGAAGAAATTAATATTGACTTAGAAGACAAATATTTAGTTGTTAGTGTATCTAAAAAAGAGGAAAAAGAAGAAAAAACAAGATACATTAGAAAAGAAAGATACTATGGTGAATATAAAAGATCATTTTATGTTGGAACAGTTAAAGAAGATAGTATAAAAGCGAGTTATAATGATGGTATATTAATTTTAAGTTATCCTAAAGTTCAAGCTGAAAAAAACACAAGAAAACAAATTTCTATAGATTAAAATGGTAGACTATGTCTATCATTTTTGTTTATAATGAAATTGGTGATTTAGATGGAAGTAAATATACCACATACGTGGAATAAAGAAACATATGATGTTTTTATAAATGAATTAGTTAATAATAAAAGAGATGTTAAATATAAAGACTTTAGTTCAAAATTAATTCCTGAGACAAATAACAAAATAATTGGAATAAGAATACCTACATTAAGAGAAATATCAAAAAATATTTATAGAGGTAATTATGAAGATTTTTTGAATATTGTAAAAAGTGATTACATGGAAGAAATTTTAATAGAAGGATTTGTTATTGGATTAATAAAAGAAAAAAATGTTGCTGATGAATATATTAAAAATTTTATAAAAAAGGTAGATAATTGGTGTGTATGTGATACAGTTTGTAGTAGTTTAAAAATAGTTAGAAAAGATATGGAAAAATATTTTAATTTTTTTACTCAAGATATAGATAATAATGAACCATTTCAAATAAGATTTAGTTTAGTAATATTAAACGCACATTATATAAATGATGATTATATTGATAGAATATTTAAATATATAAATACTATAGACAGTAATCATTATTATGTTCAAATGGGTATTGCTTGGTTAGTTAGTACTTGTTATATAAAGTATAAAAATAAAACTTTAGAATTTTTAAATAATAATAAATTAGATAATTTTACTTACAATAAAGCAATACAAAAAATAATAGAATCAAAAAGAGTTAAACAAGAAGAAAAGTCCTATTTACGTAAACTAAAACGATAATTTTTGACAAAATTCATTATATATATTAAAATTATATTATAGATTAAGAAAGAGGTTGAAAATTATGAAACCAAATTATAAAGTTCAAAGAGGAACAAATCACATTGCAAAAGAATTTCCTAAAACAGTGAAATCATTTGGAGTTTTTGTTGCAACAGCATCTACTTCCGCACTATGTTATGGTATGATACTATCCCCATTTATGATCAATACAGCTGAGGAAGTATTAAGAAGAGATTCTGCAGGAATTCCACTTTTAATTTTTGCTGGTATGACAATTGCTACAGGAATAGATGTAATTAAAAATTTAAGATTAGAACGTAGAGAGAAAAAATTACAAGCAAAATTAAATAAACAACAAGAAGCTGAAAATGCAAGAGAAGATTTTATGAATTTATACAACAAAATAGAATCAGATAAAAGATTTGAAAGAATTGAAGAACAAACAAGACATATATAAAATAAATCTTTAAAATTAAGAATAAATCCATAGTGATTTATTCTTTTATTTATGTTAAAATTTATATAGGTGGTAACATGAATTATATAAAAGGTAACTTTAGAAAGTATATATATAAATCGGATAATGGTTTTGCAGTAGGAATATTTAAAGTAAAAGAAACTAATGACGAAGTAATGGCTGACTATGTAAATAAAACTATTACTTTTTCTGGTAATTTCCTAGATTTAAATATGGATGATTTATATATCTTTTATGGAGAAGGAGTAAAACATCCTAGATATGGATTTCAATATTCAGTAAGTAATTATGATAGGGTAAAACCAGAAGAAAAAGACGGTATTATTGAATTTTTATGTAGTGATTTATTTAATGGGATAGGTGAAAAAACCGCAAAAAAAATTGTTGAAGTATTGGGAGATAATACATTAGATTTAATAATTGAAAATAAAGATAATTTACTATTAGTACCTAACCTTAAACAAAAGAAAATAGATGAAATCTATAATACTCTTATGAATTATAATGAAAGTCATAATACTATTGTATATTTAACTAATTTAGGTTTTTCTATGAAAGATGCATTAAATATATATAACAAATATAAATCTAATACAATACAAAATATAGAATATAATATTTATATGTTACTTGATGACATAGATAATGTTAACTTTGAAAGATTAGATGAAATCGCTAAAAATTTAAATTGTGATTCTACGGATGAAAGAAGAATAGAAGCAAGTATTATCTATATTATGAAAAAATTAATTTTTGAAAAAGGTGATACTTATCTATTAAAAGAAGATATTATTAACTATACTTTAAAATATCTTAAATTAGATATTGACATAGAAATTAATCTAATAAATCTTAATAAAAATGGCAAAATAATAATAGAACATGATAAATATTATTTGAAAGAAATGTATGAAGCAGAAAAAAATGTTGCGAATACTTTATATTATCTTGCAAATAAGGATATTAAAAAATTAAAAGACATTGATAAATATATTGAAGGATTAGAAAATGTAAATAATATTACATATAATGAACAACAAAAGGAAGCTATTAAAAAAGCTTTAGAAAAAAATTTATTGATAATAACTGGTGGACCTGGTACAGGTAAAACAACAATAATAAAAGCAATTGTAAATATCTATAGAGAACTTAATAATTATAATCAAGATGAATTAACAGAAAGAATTGCGCTTTTAGCACCAACAGGTAGAGCTGCAAAAAGAATAAGTGAATCAACAATGCTTCCAGCTAGTACAATACATAGATTTTTAAAATGGAATAAAGATTCAAATGAATTTTCTGTTAATGAGTACAACAAAGATTATAGTGAATTTGTAATAATAGATGAAGTTAGTATGATAGATATAACACTTTTTGATTCATTATTAAAAGGTTTAACACGTAATGTTAAAATAATTTTAGTAGGTGATTATAACCAGTTACCTAGTGTTGGACCAGGTCAAGTGTTAAAAGATTTAATAGAAAGTGATGTTATAGATACAGTACATTTAGATTTACTATACAGACAAAATGAAAATTCTTATATTGTAAATCTAGCACACGAAATTAAAAACAATGATTTATCACTTGAATTTTTAGATAAAAAAGATGATTATGCATTTATAGAATGTGCGAGTCCAACATTAAAATATAACGTATTAGAAATTGTTAAAAAAGCTCAAAATAAAGGTTATACATATAAGGATATCCAAGTTTTAGCGCCTATGTATAAAGGTGTGAATGGGATAGATAATTTAAATGTTGAATTACAAGAAATATTTAATCCACCATCAATAGAGAAAAAAGAAATAACTTTTGGTGATGTAATATTTAGAGAACAAGATAAAATATTACAATTAACTAATATGCCAGACGATAATGTATTTAATGGTGATATTGGTGTAATATCTAAGATTAAAACTAGTCATGAAACTAAAACTAAAAAGAATGAGATTTATGTTGATTTCGATGGTAACGAGGTTAAATATGAACCTAAAGATTTTATAAATATTAAACATGGATATGCAATTAGTATTCATAAAAGTCAAGGTAGTGAATTTAAAATGGTAGTAATGCCAATGGATACAAGTTATAAAAGAATGCTTTATAAAAAACTAATTTATACAGGAATTACACGTGCTAAAAAAAGTTTAATATTAGTAGGAAATTCTCAAGCTTTTAGTTTTGCAGTATCTAATGATAATGAATATAATAGATTAACATCTTTAAAAGAATTTTTACTTAATAATATAAACTAAGCGTATAACTTTTAGCTAAAAAAACATAATAATAATGGCATATAAATATGCCTCATATTCTTTTTAGCTAAGAGGTGATGATATGAAGAAAATAACAAAACAAATGATGGGCTTTACTGCATTAGGAATCGGTACTTATCTAGTTATTAAAAATATGGATAAGTTAAAAGAAATGGCAGGTAATGTCATGGAACTAATGAAAGATGAAGCTTGTGCTTGTGGGCTAGAAGATATGATGTAGAAAATACTCCAATAAGGAGTATTTTTATTTTTGACAATATCATTTTATAATTGTATAATAATTAGCATTAATGAGGTGACATTATGAGCTTAACAAGTAATTCTATTAATGATGAATTGTTTAGAAAATGTATGACATATGATTATAAGGGTTTTGACGATTTTAAAGATTTATTTAATGATACAAATGTAAATTATAATGAAATAGAAGATACATTTGTTTTAGCAAATTCTATTAAAAGGATACGAAGAGAAGATGATAATAATAGAAAAAAATATATAGATTTGTTATCTAATTATAAAAATATAATAAATAGTGCCTCTAATCTTTTTAAAGAATTAAATTTAAATAATTCTTTAGAGTATTCTATTTTGTACACATATTTATTATATAGTGGATATTTTTCACAAAATATGGATTTTAAATTTCAAGATGAAGGAAGAAAAACAATTCCAGGATTATATGCGCATGATATTATGACTGGTATTGGTGTTTGTTTAAATATAAGTGACATGTTAAAAGATATATTAAACAATTCAGGATTTCAATCATCAATTATGGCAAATTATGAATATCAAAACAATCCAATTGAATGGTTAAAAGTAATGAAAGAAGACAGTTGGAACCATGCTTTTAATTTAATAAAAGAGAATGAAAAATTATACATATATGATCCTACTAATTATAGATTGATTAAAATAGGAAATATAACTACTGCTTGTAGTATGGATAATAAAAATAAATATAAGTTATATCCATATGGAAGTTATTATGTAAATACAAAACAAAGAGAAATAGATTTATTAGATGAATTTATTACAACTAGTAATTTTAACAATTATTACAATATAAATGATTTAAATGACGCCAAAAATAATTGTATAGAAAGTGTTAGACAAAACAAATCATTATTATTAGATTATTATGATTCAACGAAAGAAAACGTAGATTTTATTGCAAATAAGCTAGTATTAATTAAAAATGATTAATAAATCTGATATAATAAATTTTAAAGGATGTGTCATTATGAATAAAATTATCTTAACTGGAAATTATGATAATTGTACAATAGGAAATACTATATCTATATCAGATGATAAAGGGAAGAGTGTGGGTTATACTGGTAAATCATTAACTAAACTTGCACCCAAATTATCATTTTGGGATATTTGGCGTGATAATATTGGAAAAATAAATGAAAAAGAAAATAACAAATTTTATATACAAGAATTTTATAATCAAGTTCTTAAAAATTTAGATCCAGAAGAAGTATTAATGGAGTTAGAGGATAGATCAATTCTTTTATGTTATGAAAATAATAATGAGTTTTGTCATAGACATTTAGTAGCTTTTTGGTTAGAGTTATTTATGGGAATAAAAACTTATGAAGTTAAAACTGATGAACAAACTAAAAAAGCTATGATTATAGATAGACCTAAATATTTAAAAAATGAATTAGAATGTGTTATAAAAGCAAATTATAATATGTCAGGATTTAATTCAATTAGAGCAGCTTATTTATTTCATCAAGCAGAAGAGTTGGAACGTGAATTTTATGAACAAACGAAAAATTGGAACGTTCTTCCTAGTAAAGGAAGTGGTCCTTGTGACATTATGACTGAAGCTGCTGGTCTTAGAGTAGAAGCTGATCATGAGGAAATAGAATATATTTTGAAACTTAAAAACACCCTATACTAGGATGTTTTTTCTAATTCCTTACAGATTCTTTTATTAACTTAGCATGCATTACAACTCTTGTGTCATTATCACCACAAGTTGATAAAGTTAATATTTTATCATTTATGTTAGGCTTAGCATTAAATTCATATATAGTTCTACTTGAGATTGTATCAATAAATGTTTGATATTCACTATCGTTATTAAAATCAGTTGTAATATAATATGATTCATTTTGTATTCTATATACACTAAATACTTGCCACATTGTATTTTTATTAGGAGTGGATAACTTTATAATATAGTTGTCTTTATTTTTATACCAATTACTTTTAGTGATATTTTTTAAAGAGCCAAACATAGTTTTATCTAATCTACTATGACCATATATAATATTATTTTTACTTAGATTATCTATATCATTTCTAAAATCCATAAATATCCAACCAGCATCGTTATAACTTTTATCATAAGAACGAGTTAAATAGTAATCGTTGTCACCAGACTGAACAATAGGGTAATTAATGTTTGTACCATTAACTTTTATCCATCCAATAGTATCACTGTTTTTTTCTAATAATTCTTTAAAGTCAACATTAATTAATGGCATTTTTATATAATACCAATAATCGCTTTCTTCTTCTACTGGAGGATTTACTTCAGTTATTATTTCTTTTTCATCTTCTACAACTTCTTCTATTTGTACTGTTTCATTGATCTCTTCTACCTGTTCTTTTGTTTTTTCATTGTCTATTTTCCATAGTATTACCTTATATAAGGAAAATAGTGCAAGAAGAATAAAAAATATCAAAAGCGTTACTATAAATTTTTTCTTCAACCTTCTTTTAGGTTTATTTTGTTTTTTCATATATATTCACCTTGAAATTATTATAACATTTCCAAATTGATAAGTAAATTGAAAAAAATTTAATAATTAACGTTGTCTGGTGTTACAATAGAAGAAAAGTTTATGTAATTCATTATATTGATGACATAATCATTATATGATATAATCAATTTAGAATAGGAGTGTGTTTATGAAAAGATTATTCATGTTTGTTTTTTTGGGAGTTGCTTTGTTTGGTTTGACTGGATGTTCTGACAGTTCTGAACTAGAAATTAGTACAATTCCTACTAGTTTACAAGGTGATTATTCATACAATTCATCTACTGGCTACTCAATTGTTAAGAATGTTCTAACTTTAAATTCAACAACTGCTGAAATTAGCAAATGGACAACAGGTTCAGTTGATGGACCACGATTAAAGAATAGTACCACATATACTATAAAAATAGTATCAAGTAATATTGATAAAGATTACGTTGAATTTGATTTATATGCGGATGGTGTTCGTACTTATAATTGTAATACTGGTTTTGGAAAAGTTTTTTGTGATCATAAAAATGGTTATTCATATCAATTTAACGCAGATTGAAGCATTAGTAATGCTTTTTTTTTTATGAGCTTATTATATAGGTTAAATTTTATTCAATAATAACAATATTAGCCTGTTTAGAAAGTTTTGCACAATTTTTCAAAAGTATAAATAACTAAAATTATCCAAACATAAAATTAATTGGTGATAGGAATGTTTTGTAAACATATTAACAAAAAAATCAAGATTGTATTAATAGTAATTTTCTTTCTTTTTATTTTAATTGTATGTAAAGTAGGATATATTCAATTGTTTCAGTATAGTAAACTAAATAAACTTGCTAGTGATTTATGGAGTAGAAATTTACCAATATGGGCAACATACGAACCAGGGTCAACATTTAAAATTATCACTTTAGCTACTGCATTTGGACAAGGTGTATCAGTTACTCCTATTCACCTTACTGTCTAATAAATGATACCCTTAGTATAACAAGAGGAATAACTACTAAATATACTAGAAAGTATGATATTGAGTTTGAATATGATGTATTTATTAATATATGAAAGTTTGCATTCTAGTGCAAATTTTTATTTTGAAAAAATTATTAAAAAATTAACAAAACTACCCAAATGACACGCAAGAAAACATGTAAGATATATGCAAGATGATTGATATTATATTTAAACTGTGATATAATATTATTAGAAAATGATAGTGTGAAAAGTTTTATGGAAAACTGAGTAATAACTATGAAAATCTATCAAGAAAAGAAAAAGATAGAAAAAAGTTCTTTGAAAATAGAATTAATAAAAAAGTAATGCATGATAAAAAGAAGTTAAGATATAAATTCA
>JAZQBG010000024.1:0-39931 GCA_045545595.1 Bacilli bacterium | reverse complement strand
AAGAAAAAGGACTAGTGTTTCCACTAGACCATTACCTTACAGTACATACTGTAATATAAATTGAACCGCTGTATACGTGAACCGTACGTACAGTGGTGTGAGAGGGATTAAATAAATTAATTATTTAATCTCTACTTAATTACAGAAATAATTAATGTTCAATATCCATAATCATATCCCCTTCATAATATTATATTATCACATATTTTTTTTAGAATTTCTTCTTTAAAAATTTTTCAAACATTGGAAGTCCATATTCTTTATTATAATAATTAGGAAACTCATTTAAATGCGCTAAAGCAATTTTACCTGTTAAAAATAAATTGTCGTTAGTAACATTAGTATTAGGATTAACATTGCCATGTTCCAACTCAATTTCTAAACCTGTTTTTAAATCATCAAAAGAAAATTTATCAAATGTTATATTTAATAACTTTGCAACACGTAAAACTTGTTCATTAGTAATCAAAAAAATCACCTCATAATAATATATGAGATGATTTTTAATTTAATTTCTTTTCCATTAGATAACCATCACAGTTATCATAATAATTTTTTCTAGTCGCAATGATTTCAAAACCGGAACTTTGGTATAACCTAATCGCAATATCATTATCAGTTCTAACTTCTAATGTTATGTTTTCTTTGTCACTAACTATATCAATTAATGATTTAAGTAGTTTAGAGGCTATACCTTTATTTCGACATTCTTTACAAACAAAAATGTAAATTAGTTCCACTTTTTCGTATATAACATCATACTTTATAAAGCCCACAACTTCTTCATTATCCAAATATACTAGTGTATGTGTGAATGGATTATCACCTTTCAACACATTTTTATTATCACTAATACTTTCTATTATGTTATTGTATTCTTCTGTTTCTATAATCATTAAATCACTTCTTTTAAATAATTAGGATTTACATTATGAGGATTGATAGTTGGTTCTTTATCATAGTGATTAACTATCGATAAAACATCTAAATCTTTTCTGTCACTATCATCTGAATCATATCTAACAATCTTGTTATTACCAGTTAAGTTAGAAATTCTTTCTTCTATTTCTTCTTCACTAATTAATCCTTCAAATTT
This sequence comes from Bacilli bacterium, assembly GCA_045545595.1. Taxonomy (GTDB): domain Bacteria; phylum Bacillota_I; class Bacilli_A; order RF39; family UBA660; genus SIG205. The sequence continues at coordinate 38,835 of JAZQBG010000024.1, read as the reverse complement.
AGTTGTATAATCTTTATCATATATTCCTATAAAGGACATATCTCTTTTGTCTTTCATAATTGAAACATAATTTTCATAGTCACTATATCCTAATATCTTCATTTTTAAACTAGATACTGGTACTATTTCTTTATTTAATGCATAAGCATAAGTTTTTGCAATAGTAATCGCAATTCTAATTCCTGTAAATGAACCAGGACCATTGACAACAAAAATTTTATCAATATCATTTGGTGTCAAGTTGTTTTTTTCTATTATTTCTTTTAACTTTTCAACAGCGTAAACCGAATGTTCTCTAGCTGATTCTAAAGTTAATGTGTCTAATATTTTATTATCTTTAACAATTGATAAAACTAAAGTATTTGATGAAGTATCGAAAAAAAGGCATGTCATAGAACAGCCTCACAGATTTCTTCATATTTACTACCATAAGGTGTAATTTTAAATATTCTTACATCTTCATCTACTACTTTAATATTTATATCTAATCTTTCTTCAGGTAGATAATCTTCAATCATATCTGCCCATTCTATAACTACAACTCCACCTCTTTTATAGTATTCTTCTAGACCTAATCCTTCAACTTTTCCATCCAGACGATATACATCCATATGATATAAAGGTAGTTCCCCTTCATATTCTTTAATTATATTAAAAGTTGGAGATGTTATTGTTTCAGTAATACCTAAAGCATCAGCGATTCCTTTTGTAAATACTGTTTTGCCACTTCCTAAATCGCCACGAAGGCAAATAACCATGTTTGGAAATTTTTCTGATTCAAGATTTTGCGCTAATTCAATTGTTTCATCTTCATTTTTAGTTGTTATTTTATATTCCATCATTATTTATCACCTTTCAATTTTATTTACAATAATATTATAACAGAATAAATTATAGATATTCAATCTTTTTATCAATTTATATTATAAATTTTTTTTATAGTGTCTAGTATGCATTTTTTGATTAATTTTTCTTATGTTTTCATATTATTAATTAGGGAGTAATTGTATGAATAATAAGCGTTTAAAACAAATAGATTTGTCTATTATTGGGGTAATAATCTTTATTTTTATTTTACTTCACTCTATTTATTTACTTGTAACAGAGAAAAAGAAAATACTAAATATTGAAACTATTAGCAATGAAAACCTAATTGTACAATCATTAGTAAATAGAATCATAGCTTTTTTTGTTGTATTAATGTTCTTCACTTTTGCAATATCCAATTACAAAGATTTATTACAGAGTGGAGATGAAGAAAGTATTAATAATCAACGTATTAGAGTTTTAGTTTCAACTTTCGCCCTTTTATCAGTAACAACTGAAGTCTATTTAACAATAAAAGAATATGTAACACTTAAAGAACAAGAAAATAGCCAAAATTAAAGAGATAAATTTATCTCTTTAAAACAAGCGCGATATTATTTTTATCTTCGTTATTAGAAGTAATTATATGTTTTTTAAAACCTGCTTTTTCATATACTTCACTTGCCCAATCAATTGTTTTGCAAACTAGTAATTCGCCATGTGGATTAAGATTTTTACAAATAATCGTTTTTATATATTCAATCCATTCCTCATTGGTATATAATCTTCTTTCCATTACGTCATCAAATGGTTGTTGACTACACTCAATAATATTAGACAATGATATAAAATCATAGGTATCTTTAATATAGTACTCAAAATATGAGATATCACCTTCTATAAATTCAGGATAATTTTTTTTGTTTAATATGTTTTGTAATTTATAGAAGTTTTTTTCTTCATAATGAGGTATTTTGTTATTAATTCTAGAAATATTATTATCGATAAACTTAATTAGATTCCCAATTTTCTTAATATCGATTTCCCCCAAATATAAATTCCAAAAGTCTTTAATATGTGACGGCAAATCTGCAGACAACTGTTTTACCATATCAGGATTTAAATATTTGTCTTCATTAATAAATGGTAAAATAAATTCAATAAGTTTATCATATTTCAAAGTTCTCATTGCGCATATTTTTAAAAATATGTAATACTTTGTTAAAACATTAATATCATATATTGTTTCTTCTTTTGAACCGTAAAATACAGACGAAAGATATTGGTCGCCACTAGAACCTGGCACTAATACTTTTTTATCTTTAAAGTTTATTATTTTTGCGATTTCTTTTTGATTTTCATTAGTAGTTCCAATAAGTTGCGAATAAGCTCCCATATATCCACCGAGATTTGGATTTTTAGTTAGGTTTATTGCCTGTTCCACATCATTATTTAATTTCATACTTCTCAATGTATCGATATTAATATTTGCCATAAAAACACCCCGTCCAAGAACATATATTCTAACATGATTTTATTTTAAATACAATAATATAAAAACGACTTTTTATAAAGCCGTTTACTTTCAGACAAATAATTATTGAATAATTAAATATTTTCTTTAAATTACTTCTCAATGTCTACTTTTTCTTTGTACTTTTTTTAGTTGTATTTTTCTTTTTTTCTACTCTCTTTTTTTCAAGTCGTTCTTTTTCTTCTTTATATATTTTTTTGTATCCTGGTTGTAATTGATATCCATAAGTTTTATAAGCCCATCCAAGTAACATACCTATTCCATAACTGAAAATATAGATTAAAGAATATACCCATAAGTCAGCATCATAAAATAAATGTACTGTTGGATAAAATAATAATCCTGGGATAATCCACATAAACCAGTTAAGTTTATATTTATATGTATCTATAGTAGACACGAATATAATAATCAATAAATTAAATACTACTAAAAATAAAGCTGTTATTATGTCTCGCATGTTCTCACTAAAGAATTCTATTGAAACCCAAGGAATTAAATACATGATAACAAGATATATTAGTATTTGGATTCCAAGTCTCTTATAAATATCCTTAAACATATCACACTCTCCTTATTTACATATTAAATTAAATCATATTTTTAAAAATATTTCAATATATAGTATTATTTTTAATATCATTCATATTATATATTGGGGTGGTTAGTGTGAATTATGATTTGAATCCAATAGTTAATGTAGCTTATCCTAAAATAGAAGTTTCAAGAAAAGATCCTTTATTTGCATATAAACTTTTACATACTTATGCAGGCAATATAAGTGAACTTACTGCGATTACACAATATAGTTTTCAAAGCTTTTATTTAAACGAATATAAAGATTTGAGTAATATTTTAGAACAAATTTCTGAAACTGAAATGCGTCATTTGAAAATACTAGCTAAACTAATTTTAGCGCTTGGTCTTACTCCATATTATGTTACCTATGGATGTGGAAACACGCCAATTCCTTGGAATGCGGACAATGTAGATTATACGACTGATTATAGAGATATGTTGTTATCAAATGTTAATTCTGAGGTTAGTGCGATTAGAGATTATAATCGATTAATTAACGAGACTAATGACCCTAACATAAGGAATATTCTAAAGAGAATTATAATGGATGAAGAAAGACATGTAGAAATATTTAGTGAGTTACTAAGACAATATGACTCTTATGAGAGTTAATGTCAATTTGACTTTTTAACCTATTTTTGATATAATTTTAAACGTTTCATGTGTGGTGCATTATTCTAGTCAAAGTTACTATGACGAAGGTGGGCCTAAAAATCCATCAAAGGGCACATAACTGCGCTTGGTATTGTTGCTTTTTCCGCCCAGGTTAGGGTGATTTTATCAAGTTTATGAATATGCGGTGACTCTATAATGGCATATAGATGTTTGCCTTGTATTCTGCTTATTACTGAATAGTAATTTTCCATATATATAGAGAGTACTATATATATGTAGCCTGCCGTGAGTGAAGTTAAGGGATAAGATGATTGATTATTGTATTTGTCGGCCAACAAATATGATTATGGATTTTTGAAATTACCTTTGCAAAAACGGATAAGCTTAGTTTAAAACTTTGTTTGGGAAAACCTCTAGGATGTTGTATTGAAAGAAACAGGCACTTTAAGGATTGAGGTGCGGACTAAGTGGTAATCGAGTAACTACATTGGTGACAAGTAGTTGGCTTCTTTAAAGAGAAATCGCTAAATGGCAACGTTTAGTAGAAGTTAGGGAAATCCGACTGGACCTAAGCCGCAAAATTTACTTAATGTGTTACCATACATGTTTTTTTTATTATATAAGGATGGATTTTTAAATGAAAAAAGGAAAACAAAACAAAAAAGACCATTGGCTCTGGCAAGTATTTATAATCACTTTTGTCTTAGCAATGGCATTTGGTGCAGTATCTAATACTGTTGTTAATAAACTTAATATAGTTATTGCTACAATATTACTTGTTATTATTATAGGAATAGGGATAGCATTTGACCTTGTTGGTATGGCAGTAGCAAGTGCAACTGAGACTCCATTTCATGCTAAAGCTGCGAAAAAAAGCAAAGGTGCAAAAGAATCGATTAGATTAGTTCGTAATGCTCCAATGGTTTCTAATATTTGTAATGATGTTATTGGAGATATTTGTGGGATTATAAGTGGTTCTATTGGCGCACTACTTTCTGTAAATATTAGTTCTAGATTTAACCTAGATATCATAGTAGTTAGTTTATTAGTTAGTGCGATAATTGCTTCAGCAACTGTTGGTGGTAAGGCATTAGGGAAAAAGTTTGCGATTAATAAATGTACTGATATTATATATATAGCTGGTACAGTTATACATTATGTATGGCCAGTAAAACAAAGTAATAAAAAAGATAGACATTAAATAAAATTTTGTCTATCTTTTTTATTTTTATTTATTTTCTATTACTTCTACTTTTTCTTTTTTCTTAATACTAAATATCATAAATAATATGATAACTATTACAGCAGCAACTACATTAGCAACAAATCTATTAATTAGTGCTAAAATTAGTTCGTTACCAACTAAAACTCCAACTTGTGAAATTAAAACATATAAACTAGTATCTACTATCATTGCAATAATTACTGATAATGCAACAGCAATTAATTTAAACGTATATTTTTTAGAAAAAGAATACACAACAATATTTATTAGCTGACCTATAATAAATGCAATTAATGAAGCAATAATAGGTCTTAACTCAGGATAATAATTCCCATTAGAACCAAATGGTGTTAATACCTTTTGTAATGCATTGGCTTGTTCAATTGTATCAATTTGATTTGGTACGTTTATTACAGCTATATATGCAATTAGTATAACAACTTGAATTAATACAGCAAACCATATACTTTTTCTAGCATCCTTATTCCCATACAACTCTGCAATAACAGAAGTACATAAGAATGTAAATGGATACACAAATATACTACAAGATAATGGTAGTTTTGCAACAACTGTCATTTTTATTGCCACAATATTAGATATTACTAGCAATACTCCTAATAATGTTGAAAAAAATATTTTTCTTCCATCTTTCATTAAAAATTTCCTCCTTACATTAAATATATTGAAAGAATTATATAACCCCTATCTTTCATATACATTATATATGAAACAAAGATAAATGTAAATATTATAATTTTTTTTATTAACTTATTTACAAAAACTTAATTCTTCTGTAATCTTACAAAACAGATTATTTCAGTTATCAGTTTTAAAATTACTATACCCATGGGTAAAAGTAAAATTTGATAGTTAAATAATGTTAGAATTAGCGATAATAGAATGAATATTATATTGATAACGAAAATATATCGTATTAATTTTTTAATGTTTTGACATATTATTCTAGCATCTTTAATAGTATTTACAATTGTTTCAAAATTATTATTTAATATTATTAAATCTGAATTTTTTTTGGAAGCATCTGTTCCTGTTTCTGTTGTAGCAATTCTAATATCCGCATTTTTCAATACTTCTAGATCATCAATAGCGTCACTTGTAACCGCAACTATTTCATTATTGTTTTTTAGAGCATTAATTATTCTTGATTTATTTTTTGTTGACACTCTTGAAACAATACCAATACTTTTAATTTTATTTAATAATTCATTATTATTCATATCTTCTAATTCTTTTCCAGTCAATATATTTTTGTGGTTATTTATTCCAATCTGCTTCCCTATTGAACTTGAAATTTCTGTATTGTCATTAGTCATCATTATAATTTTAATTCCACATTGTTTACACTTTTCTATTGACTCTTTTACGTTGTTTTTATATATGTTAGATATTCCTAATATTCCATTGAAATTTATATTATATTTAAAAATATCCTTCTCTATTTTATCTATCTTTTTAGAACCAAATGCCATAACATGTAATCCCTTTTTATATAATTGTTTTTGAAAGTTGTGTAATTTGTATTTTTCTTCAACGTCAAGATCACAAATATCAAATAGACTATTTAATGATCCTTTTACAAATATATATAATTCATTATTATATTCGTATACATATGCCATCATTTTAGACTTGGAGGTAAATGGATATTTTTTAATAAGTTTGTATTCTTCATTGAATTCAACATTGCTTTCATAGGCCAATTCCCATATTGCTTGGTCAATAGTGTCTTCTGAATTTTTATCACTAGCCATGATACAGTTTAAAATAGCATCTCTATCATCAATAGTAGAATAAAATTCTTTAACTGACATTTTATTTTGAGTAATTAAACCTATTTTATCTACACATAAATAAGTAATTTTTGATATAGTTTCTATATTGAATGCTTTTTTAATTAAAGTACTCTTTTTAGCTGTTTTATATAAATGTTTATATATGTAAAATCTAAATGTTTGTGGTGTTAACATCGGAATTGAAGCAAGTATCATAGTGATACCCGAGAAGATACCAATCAATACGTCATTATTAAGTGTTGATATTACAACTACTATACCAAACATTATTATAGCGGTTATAGTAAGAACTTTATATAATTTATCTATTTCTTTTTGTATCTTGCTGCAAGTTTCTTTCTTAGATACATAATTTATCTTACCATATTCTGTCTTATTACCAATGTTAGTTACTTTAGCAATACCACTACCTTTTATAATAAAAGACTCTTTATAAATATAATTAGATTTTAATGTAGCATCTTTGTCTAATAAATCATAACTTTTAGGAACATTAATATTATTCTTTATTATATCAGATTCATCAGCAAATAAATTATTACTTTCTAAAATTATTGCATCCGCACAAACTTTATCCCCTTCATTGACAATGATAATATCATTTATTGTTACATCATCACTGTTAATGATAATTTCATTTCCATCACGAATAACTTTACAAGTGTCTGAGTTAATTTTTTTAAGTAACCTAATTAGTTTAGTAGTTTTTAAATTTTGATATATATAAACCATCAAAATTATTATACCTATGCCACCTATTATAATGGCATAAATTATTTTGCCTAAAATCAAATATATTATCGCACACATTATTAGTAATATAGGTATAGGTTGCTTTAATATTTTTATCATATTGTTAAGTAATTTATTACTTTTCTCGTATATTATTACATTCTTGCCATATAACTTTTGATTGGTTAATACTTCAGATTCAGTTAATCCAGTATATTTATTTTTCATATTGCCACATCCTATAATTATTTTATCATAAAATTAGCCCTAAAAATGAAAAAAATAAACAATAACGTTTATTTTAATCTGTAATCACATTTTCTTCTTTTAATAAATCATCAAACTCCGATTTAAATCTTATAATTTCTTTTTTTAATGTATCTGGATAAATGCTATTACAATTCTTAATCGCTTGCCATACATGTTTCATTTTAACTTCTTTTTCATTATCAAAAACTGCATACGAGAATACCTTTTGAAGTAGCGCTAGAGATATATCTGGATATCTAGATGAAATTTCATATAATCTTTTATATTCAGAAGTCATTTCAACTAGGAATGTAAATATTCTTTCAATAATATAATGCGTATAATTTAATTTTACTCCAGTTTGTTTCTCAATTTTAGGATATGTCCCCATCATTATTCTCACAGTTGTAACTTGATCTGGTTCTTCAACTTCAATTTTTTCAAAACGTCTAATAAAAGCTCTATCTCTTATCATATATCTTTCATATTCTTCACTAGTAGTCGCACCAATTAATTTAACATTACCACGCGCCAGTGCAGGTTTTAAAATATTAGCAAAGTCCAATGATGAACCGGTTTTTGCTCCTGCTCCCATAAGTGTATGGATTTCATCTATAAATAAAATTACTTTATCTGCTTTAATAACTTCTTGAACTAGCAATTGAATTCTTGAATCTCTTTCTCCATCACTTACACTCTCTCCTAGTAGTGAAGAAGTAGCTATATTGATTATTGTATAACCCTTAAGTGCATCAGGTACATCACCATTTTGTATTTTATATGCCAATCCTTCTACTATGGCAGTTTTACCTATACCTGCTTTACCAGTTAGAACCGCTGATTTATCAGGTGTTAATAAGGTTAGTATTAAAGTTTTTATCTCATTATCACGTGCTATTGCAGGATTAGTAATATATGTTTTTTTTGTTAGGTCTTCCCCATATCTTTCTAAAACACTAAATTCTGGTTTTGTTTCCTTGTTTTCACTTACATCTATAAATTCATCCATGGTTTATCCTCCATTCTTTTTTATTATAACACAAAATACATTTCTTTATCTACAAAAGAAAAACATTTATTAGTAATAATAAATGTTAATTTCTTTTTAAAATATCCCTAGCAGCAATAAGTCCAGTTGCGGCAGCAGTTACTATGTTACCAGCCTTACCAGCTCCATCACCTATGAAATATACATCATAGTCATCTAGTTTCATATTATTGTTAGTAGTAATTTCATTACTGAAAAACTTAATTTCAGGTCCATATAATAATGTTTCATCATTATTAACACCAGGTATTATCTCATCAAGTTTCTTTAAGCCTTCTATGATATTAATAATTATTCTATGAGGTAAAACAAGCGCTAAATCCCCAGCTACACAATCTTTTAATGTTGGCGAAATAAAGCTTTTTTCAATCCTATGAATTGTCGATCTTCTACCTTGTCTTAAATCCCTTAGTGTTTGAATAATTGGTTTACCATCACCCAATACATTAGCTATCCTAGCAATTGATTCTCCGTATTGTCTAGTATTAGTTGCTGGTTCAGTTAAATTAACTTTAGATATGAAGGCAAAATTACTATTATTTGACTTTTTGTCTTTTAATGCATGGCCATTCACACAAATATAACCATAATAGTTTTCCTTTGCTACATAGCCACCTGGATTAGTACAGAACGTTCTTATTTCGTCATTGTATGTATCGGTTTTTATAAATATTGTTGGATCATAAATTACCGAACAAATTTCTTCCATTATTTCTTTTCTTACTTCTACCCTAACCCCTATTTCTATACTTTGAGAGATATAAGGTATTTTGTAGTTGTCCGCTAATTCCTGTATCCATTTTGCTCCTGTCCTTCCGGGTGCTACTACTACATTTTTACCTTGTATTGTAGCTTTTTTTCTCGATTTTGTATATGTGACTTCATGTAAGTCTTTTTTGATACTCTTTACATCACTTACATCTGCACTTTCTATAATTTCTATATTTTTATCTTTTAAATAATCAGTAAAATTTTTAATATATGTAGGCAACTTATCACTACCCAAATGTTTTTGTTTAATAATAAGTAAATTCGCACCTGTCTTTGCTATTTTGTGTTGTAAGTTTAATGCCTCATCCACATTACTTGGATATACATCACTATCCATATTAAACTTGTTAAAAATTTCTTCAGTATCATTAATTAATTTATATGCATCTTCTTTATCCATATATTTGAATAAATTAGACTTACCAAGCTTTGGAATAAAATTTAATTTACCATCAGAAAATGTACCCGCACCACCGTACCCTGAAAGAATTGAACATGGATTACAATTTGTACATTTTATATTATTTTTATTCATTGGACAAACTCTATTTTCAGCTAATTTACCTTTATCTAACATTATTATTTTTAAATTTGGATTCTTATTTATTAATTCATAGGCAGCAAATAATCCTGCTGGACCACCACCAACTATTACTACATCATACATAATTATTTACCACCTTTTCTAACTAATTTCTTTAATTTCTCATATTCACATTGATAAGAATAATTTATTTCTGATTGACTATTCATATGAGTACAAATATCTTCTAACTTATTATCCCAATAATCAAATTTTTCATCAGTAGGAGTATCTAAAATAAAATCATGAATTAGTCTTTGTATTAATAAATCAGAATATCTTCTAATTGGCGAAGTAGAATGGGAATAATAATCAACATCTATACCAAAATGTCCAATATTTTCTGTTGAATAATACGCTTTTGGATATGATTTTATTAATGTTTCTATCATTTTTAAATAATTATTTGTATTTGATTGATAATATTTATTATTAACTATATCTTGTAGTGTTTTTAATGATTCATAATCCTTAGTATCTTTTATATTAGGATGTACTCTATATATAAAAGGTAATGATTTTTCGCTAAAGGTTAGCGCAGTTACCATATTTGTTAATATCATTATTTCTTCTACAATAACTTCTGCCATACTTTTTTCTTTATTATTGCCTTCTTGCTTCGGTATCCCAGATATTACATTAAATAAATCTTCTATTTCTCTATATCCATCTTTTTTAGTATTATTATTTTTTAAAATAGTAGCAAGTTCACTTAAATATAATATAGTGTTTTCTATATCTTTATTATTATATTTACCTGTTACAATGATGTTATTTACATCATTGTAACTTAATTTATTAGAAATTAAGACTTGTCTTTTAATTATATCTGATTTTAATATTTTCCCCTTTTCATCTATATACATTTCATATACTATTACATTCTTATAGCTATTTGAATTTAATGATAGAATGTTATTTGATAATTCAAATGGCAACATAGGTATTATATTATCTGACAAATATATAGTAGAATATCTTCTTTTTGCTTCTACATCTAAGTACGTTCCTTCTTTAATAGCGCTGGCAACATCAGATATATATACATTTAACTTATACACCCCATCTTTTTTATCAATAGATATTGCATCATCCATATCTAAAGTTTTTTCACTATCAATTGTTATAATTCTATTATTTGGTGTAACTTCAATATTAGCTATTTCATGTTTGATATTAGGACTAAAACCACTACTAATATTATATTTAAAATTTAATTTTTCTATTTTTTCTCTTGTAATACTATTTGAACATAATCTATCTTCTAAATCTTTTAAACATACTAATTTTTGACTATATTTATTAATAGTGGCGTGATTTTCCTCAATATAATCTTTTGTTGTTTTAATAAGATTTGTTAAATACTCTTTATCCTCATCTGTTACTCTAAATCTAGGATTAGTAATAAATTCTTCAATAACAGATTCAAAATATAATACTGAATTAATATTATTTTTATTACTAACTTTTATTTCACCAATAAACTTTTCAATTAAATCTATTACTATATGTTTTTTATCTTCATTTTTAGTATTTATATAATGGGGTGACATCGCAAGTACTTGCTTTAAATGATTTTTATTTTTAATCTCATATATTATATAACTTAAAAATTCATAATTGTTATTTTTATACTGGTCTTGGGCTTTAGACATAAATTCAATTTCAAATATATTTATATCGTCTTCTATTTTTTTTATAAACTCTTCCCATCCTAAACTATGTAGATTTTTTTCTATTAATTTCTTTTCAATTACTTTTAAATTCGTTTTTAATTTTCTAATTTTTCCTATATATGGAGTAAAATCAATTATTTCTTCACTATCTTTTGCAGCCATAATTAAAGATTTGATATTTTCAAAAACTTTATATTCAGGAGGACTATTTTTAATATCACAATATACTAAATATTCTCTTTCAATATTTAGTAAATTTCTTAATATATTTTTAATATTTTCCTCATTAGTTAATGTTTTTAATGTTTCAATATCAATATTATCATTTTTTAAATATTTTTTAATTACTTCTAATCTGTTACCTTCCATCTTATCCTCCAAAATCAAAAAGCACACAAAAAAATTGTGCGCTTACTTGGGTAAAATCATGATACTAACTTTAACACTTGAAAATACTTCTACCATCATGATTTTACCCTCCTATAACTAAATTATAACATCATAATTTAATTATGTACATAAAATTTATGAAAGATAATATTATTTTTCTACAATAAATTTAACACCCTTTTTAACATTCTCTATTTTTATATCATATCCTAATAGTTTACATGTTTTACTAACTATAGAAAGTCCTAATCCAAATTGTCCTTTTATTCCTTTTTTATATGGTGAAAAAATATCTGTAATTATTGTTTCATCAATTGGCTCACCATCATTAAAGAAAGTTATTTTCTTTTGAGAGATAGTAATTTCAATACTGCTTTTAGCATATCTCATAAAGTTTCCTAAAATATTATCTATAATAGATTCCCACATATCAATAGTACCTTTATAAATAATAGAATCTTTTTTATAATTAACATTAAATACTATATCTTTGTTTTCTAATTTAAACTTTTCAACACTTTTGTTAATAAGTTCTACAATGTTAACTTCCTCGTTATTATTTTGATAGTGTTCTTTTAAGTATTCTAGTTTATTTAATTGCAATAAACTCTTAACCTTAGTATCTAATTTATTAATTTGTTCTTCTACTATAGCTCTTGTTTCTTCTTCATTCATCACACCGTCTTTATAGGCTTCTAGATATGATTTAATTACTGATATTGGAGTTTTAAAATCATGTGAAATATTTTGATACATTTCATTTTTAAAATTTTCTTGTTTTTGAATCATGATTCTAACATCTTCTATTGTTTTCTCTAATATTTGTAATTCATCTTCAACTTTTATTTTAGATGAATGATCATAATCATCATTATTTAGATTTTTAACTTTATTAATTAATATACTAATTTTATGAACAACAAAATTAGACCATATTAAAAGGGCGACTAGAATCATCAAAAATGTTAAAATTATAACTGGTAATATAGAAACAAATAGCTTATTTCTCATATTATCTATCAATTTAGAATCCGTCAATGTAATTTTAATTACATTATTATTGTAATTGGCAACATAATAGAACTTGTTATTTTTAACCTTAAATGTCCCTTTTTCACCATTGATTACCGATAATAAACTTTCATAGTCATTAATTTTTAAAACATCCTGAGCATTAGAACTTGCTAAAATATTGTTATTGTTTTTATCTATTTGTAGGTATACTATATTATTAGTAAAGTTCTTTTCTGATATATTATTAAAATATTTGAACGGTTGATTTAAAAAGTTGTATACTGTTTCTTCAAAGTATGGTGATAATGACCTAGGTACAAATATAGTTAACGATAGAGTTAAAATTATAAATACAACAAAGGAAATTAGTACTAACTGATTTGATAATGGAATATTCTTTTTCATGATAATCTATACCCGTATCCATATATTGTACTGATTTTTAATTTTGTCATTTTCTTTCTTAATCTTCTAACTAAGTCGTCAACTACCCTATCACTTCCATAGTAACCTGTACCCCATATTTTATTTAGAATTAGTTCCCTATCTAATGATTTATTTTTGTTTTCTAGGAATAGAATTAGTAAATCAAACTCTAATGTTGTTAAGTTAATTTCTAAATCATTATACATAACTACTCTCTTATTTAAATCAATATCATAATCTTCATAAGTTAATTTATTATATTCTGATTTATAAACTCTTTTAATCATATTGTTAACTCTAAGTACTAACTCTTTAGGTGAATATGGTTTAGTAATATAATCATCACTACCAAGTTCTAATCCAATTATTTTATCCAAGTCTTGATCTCTTGCGGAAGTAAAAATCACTGGTACTACATCATTAGTTTCTCTTATTTTTTTTATAATATCATACCCACTCACATCGTCTTCTAACATTATATCTAGAATCCATAAATCTATTTTTTTATCTAAATTTAACGCATCCATACCTTGAGTAAGACTAATTACTTCATAACCTTCTTTTTTTAAATAAGTAGTTATAAGATTATTTAAATCTTTCTCATCTTCTACTAAGCATATTTTATACATAAATATCACCATTTATATTGTAACACTTTTTAAAACATCAATAAATCAATTATTGTGTTTGAATTGTGTAAAATTATGGGAATGATACAATGAAAAATTAAAATTTGTTGGCACACAAACCCTAAAAAAAATGTTATAATTTAATTACAACGAGCAACTATTTAATTGGTGTAAGTCCAGTTGATAGGTGCTTTTTTATTTTAAGGGGAGATGATTATATGTATAAAATTGGAGACTATATTGTCTATAGAAAAGATGTTTGTAAAGTAGTTGATATTAAAAAGAATCATTTTAATAACTTGGACTATTATATTTTAGAACCTATAGATGATAATAGTTTAAGACTTGATGTACCTGTAGATAATAGATGTGGTTATTTAAGAGATCTAGTTTCTAAAGAAGATATTGATAAGATAATAAATAATATTCCTAATATTGAAGTAATTGGCATTAGAGATAAGTCTATTGAAAATATCTATAAAAATTTAATGACTAGTGCTAAACATGAAGATTTAATAAAAATTATAAAAACTACTTATTTAAGAAACAAAGAACGTATTGAAAACAACAGAAAAGTTAGTGATAAAGATACTAACTATTTTAACCAAGCTGAAAAATGTTTGTATAATGAGTTTAGTATTGTATTAGGAATGAACTATGAAGATACTAAGCAATATGTAATTAATAAAGTTTTAGAGTCTGAAAAATAAACCGGTGATTATTCATCGGTTTATTTCGTATTAAACATACCTTTATAATATTTCCAAGCAAGTATTTTAAATGCAAGTTCATCTATTTGTTCTTCACTTAATTCTCCGTCATTTAATGCATTTTTAATTGAATTAATATCTTTTTCATAATCAGTAGTTATAATTAAGTTATTACCAGCTAATATAGCATCTACTACGGCATTATCTATTTTTGATACTGCTCCCATTGATAAATCATCTGTAATAACAATTCCAGTAAACTTTAGTTCATTTCTTAATAAGTTATGTACATCAGCTGATAGAGATGCAGGATTATATGAATCAATACTTGTTACTGTGTTGTGGCTAACTAAAACTGCTTCGGCTCCTACCTCTATTCCCGCTTCAAAAGGAGGTAAATCATTAGTTCTTATATCTTCTAATGTTCTGTTATCAATGGAACTACCTGTATGTGTATCTTGATTGTTACCATAACCAGGGAAATGTTTTAAAGTATATGATACTTCTGTTCCTTTGCTTGCTTCAATAACAGTTCTAGCATAATTAGAGGTTATACTTGTATTTTGTTGTATTGTTCTTTTATAAATATAATCATTAGGATCTGTAGATACATCTACTACCGGCGCAAGATTTAGGTTTAATCCTAAATTTTTTAGTAGTATACTCTTCTCTATTGTATCTTCTTTAATTGCCGGAATTCCACCTAAGTTATATAGTTCACTAGAAGATTTAAACTTTTCCTTAGATAAATTAGGATTACTACTAACTCTTACAACACTTCCTCCCTCTTCATCAACTGCTGTAAGTAATGGAATATTAGAAACTTTTTGAAGACTATTGATCATGTTTTTAACTTGTTCTTCAGTTTTATCTTTAAAATCTTTTTCAAAGAAAAGATAACCACCAAATTTATACTTTTCTAAAGCTTCTATTTGATTATTATCTGGATAACGAACTAATAATAATTGTCCTATTTTTTCATCTAATGTCAATTCTTGTAATTTGTTATAAGCAAGTATGTAATAATCTTTAAATATTCCATTATCTAACCATCCTAGTGGTATTCCATTTTCATCTCTTTGGATTTCTCTTGTCATATAGTTTACAATAGTTATATCTTGTTCACTTTTGTTCTTGTCAATTAAACCTGTATACTCTATTGCGATATTTGTTCCTGGAACAATATCAGTGTATTCAGAGTTTAATTTATAAATGATATTATCATCATCTTGAACAACTAATTTGTCACTACTTTTAGATAAGACAGTAACATTAATTGTTTCAATTGTTGATTCATTAAATTTATTTGTTGTGATAAATATCGCACAAATTATAGCAATAATTCCTACTAAACAAACAATAATTTTTTTATTCATCTGTATCACCTACTAATACATTATATTTTTAAGTTATGTAAGTTATAACCGGAATTTTGTATTCAATATAAGGTTTTATAGATTTCCGTGTTATAATTATAAAAAGGAATGATAGATATATGAACATAAAGAAAATGTATCAAGTATTAAATGATGGTGGTCTAGTTATTAGTCCTACTGATACTGTTTACGGAATTATGGGCGATACGTTAAATGAAGATGTTATAAAAAGAGTATATGAAGTTAAAAAGAGAAATTATAGTAAACCTTTGATAATATTAATGAGTAACTATGAGATGATAAAAGAATACACAGAAGTTATTAGTGAACAAGAAGAAAAAGTAATTAAAGAATTATTGCCAGGACCAATAACAATTATTTTAAAGAAAAATGATAAAGTAAATAATTTAATTACTGGCAATGGAGATTATGTTGGGATTAGAATTCCTGATAATAAAGATTTACTTTCAATTATTAATATGTTAGGTAGACCCGTTATATCTACAAGTGCTAATTTTAGTGATAATGAAGTCATAACCAACGTTGCGATGATTGATAATAAGTTGAAAAGTAAAATTGATTATATTGAAGATGGTGGTGAAATTAAAAATGTTTCTTCTACTATTATTAGATTTGATGATGGGAATTTAAAAATTCTTCGTGAAGGAAAATTGACAAACAAAATTAAGGAGATGTTTTGAAATTTTATTGTTCATAATCTTCTCTTTAATTTTATTTAGTCCAAAATATTTTTAAAATTTAAACACTTTCATATAAAAGAAAAACTCACACGTTCAATTATGAATGTGTGAGGATAAAACTATTGGAGCAGACAAGGAGGATCGAACTCCCATCACAGCCTTGGCAAGGCCATATTCTAGCCATTAAACTATGTCTGCATATATAAGTTATTTTATTGATTTTAATATTGTTTGTCAACATATATGACAAAATTTTTCCTATTTCTATTTACAATTAATTATATTTCTAATATAATTTTAATATAATGTTAATAGAAGGAGAATTAAAAATGATAGAAATTTTACAAAGTATACTATTAGGAATTGTACAAGGAATTGGAGAATTTCTTCCTATTTCAAGCTCTGCGCATTTAGTTTTAGTACCTTATCTTTTAAACTTTCCTGAACATTCACTAGCGTTTGATGTTGCACTTCATTTTGGAACATTAATTGCGGTATTAATGGTATTTTGGAAAGATTGGTTAATTTTAGTTAAAGGAGTTTTCAACAAAGTTGTTCATAAGAAAGATTCTTTTGAAAATAAAATGTTCTGGTACTTAGTAATTGCTACTATACCAGGTGCCTTAATTGGTAAGTTGTTAGAAGATTATATAGAAACTGTATTTAGAAAATTACCAATGCTTATCGCTATTGCTTTAGCGGTTATGGGTATTTTGATTTATATAGGTGATAAATGGGCAGAAAAACATTACAAAAAACAAACAAGTTATGAAAAATTATCTTTAAAACAAACATTTTTAATAGGACTTAGTCAAGCACTTGCAATATTTCCTGGATTTTCTAGATCAGGAACTACAATGCTTGTAGGAAGACTATTAGGAGCTTCAAGAGAAGCGTGTGCTAAATTTTCATTTATGTTATCAACACCAATTATTTTTGGTGCCACAATTTTAAAATTCAGTGACTTACTTGGAGAATTCAATCTAAGCTTAGTTGTAGGTATAGTTACTTCTGCAATATTTGGTATATTAAGTATTAAGTTCTTATTAAACTATATTAAGAAAAATGATTTCGCAATATTTGCTTATTATAGATTAATATTCGCACTAATAGTAATTATTAAATTTATATTTGTATAATCAGGATAATTTCCTGATTATTTTTATTTGTTTTGATAATTATAATAATGGTGATTAAAATGGATTTAAGAAGATTATTTGGAAGAAATTTAAAATATTATAGATTGTCTAACGGTTATACACAAGAAATTTTTGCAGATATGACAGATACTAGTATTAGCTATATAAGTAACGTCGAGAATGGTAAATATGGTCCTTCTTTTGATAAAATTTTAATATTTTCTGAAAAACTAAATATTAAACCTTCTCTTCTCTTTGAATCAGAATCAGTACAAAAAGAAAAGAGATGATAATCATCTCTTAAAAGTTTTCGGAGTGAGAATTTATTGTATATTTATGACATAAGAATAACATACTACATCTTTATTCTATGTCCAATGTAAGGTTTGTAAACTTCTTATTTTTTACTACAAAGTTAAGTTATTTTTTTTGGAGTGAGAAAACATAACTATAACTTATCTTTTATCTAATCATTTACCATCTCCCTTCTTCATGATTTAATTATAAAAAATGAATATGGGATAAATGTGTGATAAAAATATTAAATTGTGAAATCTTTAATTAGTGTAAACAATTCAATATGTAGTGGATCTCCACAAAAGACTAATGTTTTATCATTTTTCTTTATACGTTTTATTAAACTATCAATACTATAATATTTTACCTCTGAAAGTTCTTCTTTTTGAATTGTATATTCACTTTCTTTTTTATCAGTTTTTACTAAATAAATGTAAATGAATGCTCTATTAGAAGGAACATTTTTAACATATATTTCAATAAATCTTAAATCTTTTTGATATACTTGCAAACCAATTTCTTCTTTTAATTCTCTAACAGCTGTTGCCTTAGGTGTATCCCCACTCATTACATGTCCAGCCATTAATCCCCATTTACCAGGATAATTATGTCTTTTATAACTTCTTTTTTGTAATAATATTTGATTCTTTTCATTCATTACTATAACTACTGATTCATGATGCCATAATCCTTTTTGATGTGCTTCTTTTCTATCTATCACTTCACCAGTAGCTTTATTGTTCTCATCATAAATGTCTATTAATTCCATATTAAACTCCATTCTATATTTTTTCTATATAATCTATGTATTCACTAACATTATTAAAATAATTTGTACAACATTGTTTTAAATCATTAGTTGAATTAATCATACACCCTCCATTATATTCCTTTATCATTGGTATATCATTAATAGTATCTCCAATTGTATATATTTCATCATGATTTAAATTTAATTGTTGTTCTAGGTATTTAATTCCATTCGATTTAGTGACTGTTTTTTCAGTTATATTAATCCAATTATCACTAATATATCCATGAATTTCT
Organism: Bacilli bacterium; assembly: GCA_045545595.1. Taxonomy (GTDB): domain Bacteria; phylum Bacillota_I; class Bacilli_A; order RF39; family UBA660; genus SIG205. The sequence continues at coordinate 19,470 of JAZQBG010000024.1, read as the reverse complement.
GGGTACTTAGTTTCAATATCCTGTAAAATTTTCTTAGAATTTACTCTATTGATATCTCTAATGATAATCGCATTAACTTCTTCATCAATTACTCTAGTATAATCAAAACCAGTGTCAATATAAGTTAATTCTTCTAAATTATTTAGCTTAACATAATTCATTATATCATAAGCAATATTAATTGGAATATCTTTTTTGTATAATAATTTACCATTACTGTCAAATATTGTACCACCATCATTACATATTAAATAATTATATGGTATATTATATTTTAATATCATTTTACTAATATCTATATAACTTCTACCTGTTGCGATAACAAATATATTCCCATTTTCTATAAAACTTTTTATTCTTTTATTATTATGCATTATTTGTTCATCATTAACATATAATGTATTATCAAAGTCACTTGCTAGTACTTTAGACATAGTATCTTCCTCTCTACTCTATTACATTATATCAAAAATTCAAAAAAATTTACTATTTTTATTGACATTTGTATTAATTATGGTATAATTTTAATTGTCAATTTGATTTGCGGATGTAGTTTAATGGTAGAACCTCAGCCTTCCAAGCTGACTGCGTGGGTCCGATTCCCATCATCCGCTCCATAAGGTAAAATCGTCGCACCAATGTGACGTTAATGATTAAATCAATCTGAAAAGATTGATTTTTTTGTGCGTTATTGCAAAGAAAGGTGTGATGTGATATGATTAAAATAATTAAAAAGAAAATCAATATGAGTGATGAACTTAGGAGTAAAATTAATTGGTCTTGCAAATTTAATAACAGACCCTACCAGATTATTGAGGGTCACCTAAGAATTGTGGAACATACAAATCTAGCGTATGTTGAGCCACACAAAGTAATTATTGGAGATACATTATATTTATTCTTCAATGAACAAAAACATTTTTATATTGGGAATTTAAAGAAGAAAATCCCTATTGCTGATTTATCAGACTACATAGCAAGGCATTAATTAGTTGAGAGTTTATATACTCCCACAATATTGGTTTATTTTGTCGTGTAAATAATCAATATAAAGTATAAGGTGTCTTGTTATGTGACACCTTTTTTGGTGCCTTTCATTAAAAGAAAAGGAGGAAAGATTATGAATAATGAAAGGATGATTGCAGCAGTTTATATTCGTGTCAGCACGGAAGATCAAGCACGTGAAGGATTTTCTTTGGGAGAACAAAAAGAAAAGTTATTACAGCTCTGTGCATTTAAAGGTTATGAAGTATTTAAAGTCTATGAAGATGCAGGAATATCTGCAAAAGATATGGAACATAGACCAGCATTTCAAGAGATGCTACAAGATATGAGGGACGGAAAAATAAATTATATTGTAGCCTACAAACTAGATAGAGTTACTCGTTCAGTTCATGATTTAGAAGAACTTATATCTCAGTTAGAAAAATATAATTGTTATTTAGTTTGTGATAGAGATGATGTTAATACTTCTACTGCCAATGGAAGATTTTTTGTAAGAATGTTAACAGTATTATCACAGTTAGAAATTGAAATTGTATCGGAAAGAACTAAATTTGGACTTAATGGAGCAATTAAGTCAAGCCATTTACCAGGTCCTGCCCCACTAGGATATAAGAAAGATGGTAATAAGAAAACTATTGTTGATGAAACAACAAAACCTATTATTGAAAGAATATTTAAGATGTATTTAGAAGGTAAAAGTTTTCAGCAAATATCAAATATCTTTAATGAAGAAAAATTATTAAATCCAAAGAAATGGAAAGACACGACTATTCAAAAGATAATTGATAACAAAATCTATATGGGTGATTATGAGCAATATAAAAGAATTGCTAAAAAAGAAAACAAAGAACCTGTTATTTATATGAATGTTGTTGAACCAATAATATCACGTGCAATGTGGGAAGAATGCCAAAGACAAAAAGAAGTTAATCAAAGAACTTATACTAGAGATAGAGTTTATTTATTCTTTCAAAAGATTAAATGCCCTACTTGTGGAAGAATAATGAAGTGTAAAGGTTCTGGTGGCAAGAAGAAAAAGTATATGTATTATAACTGTGAGAAATGCCATTTAAATTATCGTGAAGATAAAATTGAAGAATGTTTAATGCAATTTATATATGACTTAGTTGAATATGATATGGCAGTTAAAAAGTATTTTTTACCTATTCTAGCAGACCATAAACCAACAAAAAATGATGAGATAGATAAAGATATTAAACAACTGATAAAACAAAAAGAACGTATTAAAAAAGCATATATGAGTGGTATTGTTGAGATGGAAGATTTTTCAGAAGATTATAAACTAATTGAAGAAAAATTAGAAATTTTAGAGCAAAAGAAATCAGAACTTTTAAATCTAGAGAATATAACTTTTACACCACAACAATTAATGGCGGATAGAGATATTGAACGAGAAACTATGATAAGATTAGATACCTTAAATGGTGTTGTTAAAACAAATTGGGAAAGCAAAACAAAAGATGAAAAACAAGAATTTTTATCTAAATTTATTGAGTCTGTTATTCTTATAAAAGATAAAAATAACGAACTTCATATAGAAAAAATTAATTTTAGAAAGAGTTATATAAATAACTTAATGAAGTTTTTAGATAAAGGAATTTTAGATGTATTAGTACCTGCCACCATAAATGGTAAAGAAGAATTTATTATTGGTAGCCCTAATATTTCTAATGAACAAGTACAAGAATATTTAGACAGATTAAATGAATTTTATGAAACAAAAATGTATCAACTTTATGAAAAAGTCGATGAAGATACAGGTAATATTATTGGTGAATTCACTCCTACAAAAGATGAAAAAATTATAAGAATTGTACCAATATCACCTACTGAAATAAAAACAAAATCAATTATAAATAAAGACGATATTCAAACAAAATATGGAATTGTTACTTACAATCCTAACAAACCAAATAAGAAAGGAAATGCTTAAATTATGGAATTAAAATATATAAAAACTGGTGATTATAAATTACCAAATCTAACTTTAAATGATAATAAAAAAGGAACAATTAATAAGTATGGAATGTTAAGACTTGATTATTTAAAAACACATAAAAAAGCACTTTATACTACACTTTTAATGAAAGATGAACTTACTAATCATCTTGTTTCAGTAAGTAAAAATGCAGAAAATTTATTAAATACTTTGATGGAAAGTTATAAAAAATCAGATGAAAAACTATCTGAAAAAAGTAAAGAAATAAACCAACTTGAATGGTTAAAATTAATAAATAATTATAAAAATACAGCAGAAGAAATCATCTTAAAAGAATTAATTTATACGAAAAATGTGTGAGTACGTACTCACATATTTTGTCTGGCAAGCACTGAATTTATACTCCCGTACAAATTCGTATATGGGAATTCCCATACCCTTAATGTTTAGAAAGGAGATTTTAAATTATGAGAATAAGAAATAATAAAGTTAATGTATTTTTAAGTGATGATGAAAAATTTATTTTAAAAAGAGACTCTTCAAAATTAAACTTATCTCAATCTGAATATATTAGAAATTTAATTGTTGGATATGAGATTAAAATTCCAGCAGTCAAAGAAGAGCCTAAACCTAAAAAAGAAGAATATATCATGGAGAATATCGCTAAAGCATTAGAAGAAAATATCGAATGTTTAATTAAAGTAAAAAATAAATTTCATTATCTTGGATATTTTGAAGATGAACGAGCAATTGGAACTAAAATTGAATATTTAAAATTACAAAATACTACACTAAAAAAATATATACCAATCGAAAATGACAAAGACAATGCCAACTAGCATTGTCTTTAATTATATTAATTTATGATTTAATACATTTTAATATTATTTTTTATTTGTCACTAAATTAATAATACCATAAATTATTATTACTGATCCTAAAACTACATATAGTTGATATAATTCTATCTGCTTTAATGCCAATGATGATAAAACACTTAAAATCAAACCACATACACATAGAATTAAAGAAATAATTGATTCTATTGTTACCCTTGATTTAGAAGTCACGCTATCATGAACTATTGTTAAAAAAATGTTATCGAAACTTTCTGAGAAAATATAAAATAACAGTAAAAATAATATTCCATAATAACTATTTAAAATTCCTAATAAAAAGATACATAACCCACAAAAGAATGGATTAAATCTTATTATTTTACTGTAAGAATCTTTTTTTATTTTGCTTCCAATATAATTTCCAATAATACAAAAAACAAGTATTAAGGATGTATATATTCCTATTTCAAAAACACTTATTCCTAGAGAATTAGAATAATCCGGATGGCTTTCTTCAACAATTTTAATAATAGAAAAAATAATTGAATTTGTTATTATCATATTTATTATTGTAGGATTATTTTTAATCTCTACTAAAGCATTTTTAAATATTGACTTATTAATAACTGTATCATTATTACTTTTCTTTGGTTCTTTAATTAAACATATAATAATAAAATTAATTATTGTAGGAATTAAGGTTAAATAATAAGTGTTAATAAGACCATATTTATGACCAACAATACCTCCCAATATCATTGCTAGCATATAAGAGATATTATAGGAAAAAGAATTTCTAAAAATTAATTTATTAAATTTATCTTCTTTATTATTAAAATCATATAATAATGAGTTTGCTATACCAGTTGTTATACAATTATTTACAGAACTAATGATTATAGCTAAAACAAATAAGGCATATGATTTAGAAATAATGAATAACAAAGTAGAAATTAAGAATAATGCATTACCTATAAATAATATTTTTTTCTTGCTGTATTTATCAGCCAAAATTCCTGATGGTATTTCTAAAATAACTTTTATAAAATATGAAATTGTTACAAAAAACATATATCCACTTGAAGATATTCCTTTTTCTAAATAATATAGTGTATCACACGAGTAAAAAAGGATAAAAGTAGATAAAAATGTATATAAATAAATTAAACTAACATATTTCTTATTCATCATTTTACCATTTCCCAACTTTTAAAATAGATACATTCTAAATTATCGTTGAATTTTATTTCATATATTCCATCAAAATATTGATTATTTTGTTTTAATAACCATTCTGCAATTAAAGTATTATTATCTATTGCCAATACTTTTAACTCAATATCTTGTATATTTTCATCTTTTATATGTTGCCACTCTTGATTTATTTCTTCAATAGTAGTGTAAGGTTCCATAAATGGTGTTTCTTGATAAAATGTTGTTTTAGAAAATAAGGAAACTGCTCTTTCTATATCTTTATTAACCCAATATTCTTTTAATTTCTTTAACCATTCTTCTGCAAACTCTCTATTCATTTTTTCCTCCTGTATATTTAAATTTTATAAATTTTTGTTATCTACTAACTGGTGGATTTTTAATTTTTATTTGTACCTCTATCATTTCAATAAAAATATTTAAATATTGTTTTAACACTTTAAAATCTATATTTTCATAATCTCGCTCATAATGTGTGTTATCATTTCCTAATATTCTAACTACATCTGCACACTTACTCATATCTATATCTGATAAATATTTTTCAATAGCACCATATAATTTTATTTTCACAACATCTTCTTTTTTCTCTTTTAAAACGTTAATAGCGAAATCTTTTATTAAAACTTCAATAGCATTTCTATACCCGCATCCTGCTAATTCAAGATTATTATCATATTCTGCTTTATATGCTTGATTATAAAGTTTAACAAATCTAGGAGAAATGTTTTTAATTTCATCACTAAATTCACGACCTTGAAAATTAGGATAAACACTATATGGATTAAACATATTTTCATCATTTAATTTTACATATGAAACATGAAAAACTTTATCACAACTAGTACATTTATACGTTACATCAGCAATTAAACCATTTTCAATAGTAAAAGGTTTAATTCCTACTCGTGTTGCGTCAGTACTAATATTACAATAAGGACACGTTGATACTTTCATGTGTTTTTTATTATCCAATGTAGTAGTAGAAGTATTTAAAAATGTTTTTTCTTTATATACAACTTCAACCATACTATTACCTCCCCAAATTTAAGTATAATTATAAAATTATTATACATTAAAATACAATTTTTTTCTATACTCCCTTGAAATTATATAATAAAATGATATAATGAATTTATCAGAGAGATTTAATCAAATCTTATAGTCTTAATTTCGCATACGTGTATAGTTAAGGCTCCATTGAGAGAATTACTCACACTTTTGTGTGAGTTTTATTTTTATAGAATATCCTATATCACTTGTTGATATGGGATTTTTTCATATATGAAAGGAGGATTAACAAATGAAAATAGCCATAGAACATTTAGAATTTCCTTTAAGTGTTAAGGATAAGATTACTAAAATACCTAAAATATCAAAATTACATTTAGATTTCATATCAGGTAAAAATATTCATTTTGATAAAACTAACCTATCTATAAAAGAGCCACATAAGATTATTATTAGTAATGAAGCATCTTGTTTAATCCTAATTTCTTATGAAGATGATAACAACTTATATGCAATAGATAGTCACGAAATTATAACTTTAAGCAAATTATCTGATTTAGTTCTAAAATTGTGAAAAATGAAAAAAATTGAATTTTTTTTAAAATTTATTTTTCCTTTATTTTATAAGGGTTTAAGAGCGTTTTTTGAATATTTTTACAAAAAAGTTGCCATTTACTTTCCGGTTAAAATGTGATATTATGGTAATATACGACAATTGTCGATAGGCATATTTTTTAGTCGTATATATGGTGTTTAGTAGTTCTTACACAAGGGAAATTCTCTTGTGTTTTTTGTTGTTCAAAAATAAAAAATAGAAAGGAGAAAAAGAAAATATGAACACAGAAAGAAAGAACGTTATTGCAGGACTTTATCCTCGTGTTTCGACCGACGATCAAGTCCGTGAAGGATTTAGTTTAGATGAGCAAGAAGAAGAGATGAAAAGATTATGTGAGTATAAGAATTATCAAATTTACAAAGTCTATCGTGAGGAAGGTGTTTCAGCAAAGAATATGAATCGTCCTAAATTTCAAGAAATGATTCAGGATTTGAAAGATGGAAAGATTAATAGGATTATTGTTCATAAACTAGATAGACTTACAAGGTCAATTCAAGATTTAGAAGTCATTCGTAAACTTATAGAAGAATATAATTGTAGCTTAGATAGTGTTAATGAAGAAATTAATACAGATACTGCTATGGGTGTATTTTTCATTAGAATGACTACTATACTTGCTCAACTAGAAATTGAAAGAACTTCAGAAAGAACTAAATTCGGATTAAAAGGTGCCGCAAAGAATGGACATTTTTGTGGTAAAGCCCCTATTGGTTATAGAAAAATCAATAAGGAATTAGTTATTGATGATTTAGAAAGTGAGGTGGTAAAAGAAATATTTGATGACTATGTTAATGGATTATCCGTTTGCACTATAACTAAAAACCTAAATAATAAAAATGCTCTTAATAGAAATTGGAGAACTACTACTATTGATAGAATGTTAGCCAACTATATTTATTGTGGAGATTATTTATATGGAAAAAGAGCAAAGAATACAGAACCAATTTATTTAGAAGATGTATGCCCCGCTATCATCGATAAAGAAACTTTTAAAATGGTACAAACACAAAAAGAAAGAAATCTAAAGAATTATACTAGAAAGCACACTTATGTTTATATGCAGAAAATAGTATGTTCTAAATGTAATAAAATTATGGGTGGTTCTTCCTCTACTTCAAAGAATAAACCTACTCAAATTTATTATAAATGTAATTGTTGTAATACTAGAATTAATGAAAAGAAAATTGAAAAATCTTTAATGCTATTTTTAAACGATATGTTAGATTATTATCTACTTATTGATAATAACTTCAAATCCTTTTTTAACGAAGATTTAAGCATTGAAATAGACAAATATAATAAGATGTTAGACAAATGCAATAAGAAACTCAAAAAGATAAAAGAAGCCTATTTAGATGACTTAATTGATAAGGATGAATTTATAAAAGATGAACAATCTATAAAATCACAAATAAGTGATATAGAATTAAAACTTAATCAACTAAATAATACTAACAACAATGAAAATCATAAACAAGATTTAAATCTGTATTATAACTTATTTCAATTAGAAAAAATGAAATATAAATCTTATTATGCTAGAAAGAATGGACTATGGAATAAACTTACTAAAGAACAAAAATCCAAACTAATTATGAAATATATAGACTCTATTGAAATAGAAAAAGTTAAAGATGAAATAGTTATCAAAAAGATAAATATTAATAAAAAAGAAATTATGAACATTGGTTATATGTTTAGAAATGATTGTTTTGATATGGCAATTAGTATTAATGATAGAGATATTATTTTATCTAATGAAAAAACTAAAAAAGATATAGATAAATATATTACTTCATTAAGTAAATTTTATAATATCTCACCTATAACAATAGAAAAGGATAAATTAAATCTTGATGAACTAGATAACAATAATAATCTATTACAGATAATTCCTAATAAAAAGAATCATAAATTTGATAAGGATAAATACACTTTATTGCTAATAAATGGCTAAAATATGATAAAATATAATTATAATGTAGAAGTGAGGTACAATATGGAAAGAAACTATTTAACTAATCCTTTAACAATTGATGATATAAAAGCATTTAAAAAACAACAAGAAAAAAGCGATAACAATAAAATTTATAGTTCAGAAAATGACTTTGTTTTTGTTCATAAAACTAACTATCCACCTAATAATAATGAAATAAAATCCACATTTAGTTCTGGTGCAACTTATACAGAAAACGGAATATTATTTAATATTCCATTTAAATATGATTATCCTGTTGGAGATGATTATATTCACTTTTCTTTAAATTGTGAAGTTCGTGGTAGAAATAGAGATGATATCTATGGATTTAACAATAGAAAATATGCAATAGTTGTACCTGGTAATGAGGATGAATTCAAAAAAATCTCTCGTTTTTGTGCTAATGATGTTGAATTTAAAGGAACTAAAAATATAACAAACTGCTATTTATTATGTCCAATCGTAGAATATGAAACTATAAAAAGTAACAATCCAAATGCATATATAATACCCTATATAGGAGATTATGTAGATTGTTTTGTTGAAACATTTATTAATCAGTTAGGATATACAGTAGAAAACACAGATGATAGAATTTGTATGTGGTTAAATAGTGAACAAGAAAGAGTTTCCGGTGTAACAGATAAATATGGATTTACTTTTGAAGAATATGGAATGGATAGATTCATTAGTAATAGAAATGTTCAACAGTCATTAAAGTATAATTCTTTCTTGAAAAAGATTTTATCTATTTCATGTGAAAAAGAATTTAATATTTTTGATGTAATTTCAAACATTGATGAAATAGTTGATGAAAATAATATAAGTTTATCATTTTTAAGAAGAACAAAAACTAATATTCCTCTTGATAATATACAGATTGAAAATGAAGAAGAAAAAACTTTCTGGAATGAAATTCTTAACAATAACAACTCTTATAACAAGTATTTTTTAATTAATTTAATAGCTAGTTCTTTTCCTTTTGAAATGGTAAAGGAACACTATTCAGAATATAGTAAAAATAAAAAGAGTTATTAATAAAAATTTTATATTGATAAATATAGAGCAAGAAATTGCTCTTTTTTTGTGTCTTGGTGGTAGAAAGGAGATGACAATTATTAACTACTTTTTTGAAACAGTAGTACCACAAATTCTTGAATATTTTAAGGAAAACAAAGAAGAAATTCCTAATTATCTTATGTTAGAAGTTTTGAAAAAAGATAAACAATATCAAGAACTAATTGATAAAATTTTAGAACAATCAAAAGAAGAAAATGATAATAATAAGAAAGGAGAATAATTAATGAGTTGTCCAATTTTTAGATGTCAAAGTATAAATACTTTAAGTGATTTAGATAATAGTGGTAAGCATAATAAACGGGAAAAAGACCACTATGATTCTAATCCTGATATTAAAATTGAAGAAAGTAAAAATAATATAGAAATTGTTAAATGTAATAAGAAATATAGAGAAAAATTTTATGAAATAACTAAAGAATATCAAAAAGAACACGAAGAAAAAATGAAAAATACTAGAAGTGATAGAAAGAAATCTTTTAGTAGAATGGTAGATAATTCTAAAAGTTGTGTAGCAGATGAAATGGTGTTTACAAGTGATTCCGACTTCTTTAAAGATATGACAAAAGATGAAATATTAAAATGGGCTAATACTTGTATGGAATTTGTTTATAATGATTTAGGTTATACTAGAGAACACATAATACATGCAACAGTTCATATGGACGAAAAAACTCCTCACCTACATTGTGTTGTTGTACCTCTTGTTAAGAAATTTGATAAACGAGCTAATAAAGAAAAATACTCTATTTCTAAACGAGAATATATTAAAGATAAAATTCATTTAAGTGTACTACAAGATAAAAATTATGAAAGACTTGCAAATGCAGGATTTAAATTAGAACGAGGAGAAAAAGGAACAGGAACTAAACATTTAACAACTCAACAGTTAAAAAGTATTACAAAATTTTATGAAAGACAAGCGTATAAAAGTAAAAAAAGAATTGAAAAAGATTATTATAAGATTACTGGCGCTCTATATAAAACTAAGAAAATACCTTTAACAGATACTGTGATTATTGATGGAGAAATCTATCATATTTTATTACAATTTTTACATTTATATAGTGAAGAAATTCAAAATCAAGTTGTTTATAAAAATGTTTCTGAAGAATTAAAAATATATGCTTATGACTATAGAGATTTAGAAAGAAGATATAATAATTCACAAAATACTATTGAAAGACTTGAAGAAAAAAATAATAATTTAGAACAAAAAAATATTGATTTAATTAATTTTATTAAACAATTATTAGAAATGCTTAAAGATTTTTTCAGACAAATCTTACTTTCTAAAGATGAATTTAATAAGAAAAAAACAATTAATATTTTAAAGGATTGTTATGATAATAACTTATATAATTCATCTGATTTATTAGAAATTTCTAAAGATACCGACTTAGAAATAGAAATTAATAATTATATAAATAAAGACCTATTTGAAAAAGACTGCGATATTTTTGAATAGTCGTAGTCTTTGATACATACTAAATTTTTGACAATTTAGAAACACACTTGCAAATTGGCATCCCAATTAGCGTGTGTATCTTACATATTAGTATTTTATATTATTAAAATCATTATTACTTTGATGTATTGAATGTAGTTTTTTAAACTCCTCTGTTTTTTCTAATTCACTAACTGACATAGCCAAATTATCATGGTAAATGCTATCATGATTATGAACAAACACTTTTTGGTTTAAGTGCTGTTTTTCTAATAAAAATTTTAATTGTGGGTGATTGTCTAAAACAAAATACATTTGTGGTGGCATAAAGTTAGGAATTTCTTTTCTAATTTCTTCTAAGTCTATTGGTCTATCAAATAGTGCTAATGATTTAATAGGAACTGCATTTATATCTTTACTTAGGATATATTCATCAACTCTTTTTAAGGTTTCTGGATAGTTTAAATAATTATCTCTAGTAAGGTCTAAACGAACAGGCTTACCTAATTCCATAACGCCTATAACTTGTCTTGATTTACCACTTAAATATAAATATGCTTTTGTTTCTTTATCACAAAATCTTTTTCTATATTCATATTTTTTAATTCCATACAATAATGGCTTAAAATACTCTGGTCTAAAACTTAAAAATATTTCTTTCATTATTCCTTTCCCTTCTTTTCTATTTGTTCCATTATCTTACATAAATGAATACCTAGATATGTAAAATTAAAGCATAAATATGTTCCAAATGATTCATTCATTATATCAGAAATATATTTAGTTATTTTTATAAAATTATTATAAGATAATTTTTCAAAAACATTAAATATCGCAGAACTTTCAAGATTGGGCATTAAAGTTAAATTCTCACCAATTATTAAACTATTCTCTTTTTTGATAAAGTTCTCTTTATTAACTCTATATTCATAGCTCATAACCAAATCAGGAATGAACTCATAATTATCACTAATTTCCCGCTTTATACTTTCAATATCAAATTTTTTATTGTGTTTCTTTTTCCATAAGTTATGATATAAAACATCTATATCATTCTTTGTTAATTTCATAAATCCATCTATTATGTTTTCAAAATTTTCTTCAGATAATTCTAATAATTTTACAGCTATATCTAAAAATATGTATTCATTTTCAGATATAACTTTTACAATCAAATCACGGATTTTTATTCTATTTATTATTTTGTATTTAAAAATATCAAATTCATTTAATTTATCATTTAATATTTGAATTTTATTATTAATTGTTTTTATCTCTTGTTCAGTCATATATTCTGATATGTATCCACTTACTATTGAGCCAACTGTACCTAGACAATTTAACAACAAATGTGAATGTTTATGTATTTCAGACATTTTTATTATTTCCCTTCTTGATTTATATTTTACTTTTATCGATACCTCTGGCTTCGAAACTATCATATATCTTATTCATATCTCTATATTTTCCATTTCTTATTTCTTCTTGATATGATTCTAATTCTATATTATCAGAATTACTATTTAATTCTTTTTCTATATTGTACGGAACACTTACAAGTTCATATGAGATTTTGTTATCTATATCTTTTGAATTATAAACACCACTTAATATTAAATAGTTTGCTACTGTAGTATTTTTAACATTACCATCTTTTTCATCATTTCTAAATACATCAATGGCATTTCCAATTGATCCAGTATTTATTAACATTCTATTATATATTTTTTGAACATAAGGTGTGTGAATATGACCATATATAACAACATCTGCTTTTAAATCTGAAATAGTATTGCTACTTGGTAAGAATAATTCGTATAATCTATCAATCTTATCTATATTTCCTGCAAACTTATCTATTTTTTGTGGATGCGCATGAAATAATCTTATTAATCTACCACTCATATAAAATTCATAACAATATGGTAATTGTCTTATATAATTAACATTATCATTAGTTAACTTATTTTTATTCCAATTTATTCTATCAACTTCTTGCTTAGATTTTGTTGATAAATCTATATCACTTGTAAAATATTCATCACAATTTCCTTTTAATACAATATCACAATTGTTTTTTACTAGTTCTACGCATTCTTGTTGGTGAGTTCCTTTGGCAATCATATCACCTAAACATATTATTTTATCTATTTTTCTTTCCTTAATATCATTTAAAACTGAATTTAATGCTTCTAAATTCCCGTGTATATCTGATATTATTGCTATTTTATCCATATATTACCTCCAAATTTTTATTTATATTTTATCATTTAATGATGGCATAAAGATTTTCCGTTTTCCCAAGGTAAATCCCTTTCATCTATTTCTATAGGTGGACTAATAATTTCTGTATTGCTTACTGAAATATTTAAAGCCCTTTCATTTATTGGAACATCTTTGCTAAGATTATACATTAAGCTTACTTGTAATGTTTGATAATACCAATTATTATAACAGTCTTTAAAATAACAATTAAATGTCATAAAATTAATCATTGTGTGATACTTCTCATCAGAGAAATCTTTATCATAATTTCCCATTTCATAAAAATTTAAATTAATACATATATAATCATCTTTATAAATAATAGGATGCATTTTATGATATTCATTATCTTCTTTAAAAACACTAGATTGTATATCCCCAATATACAAATCATATAATTCACGCATTCCAACATTTTCTAACTTTATAGTAACATTTGCAGTATCAGAAATATTTTTCCTTTTTCTTTCTTTACTTTCTTCAGTAAAGAAGCAACTAAATTGCATATATTTATATCTATAATCATATTCTTCTACAGCACTTATTTTTAACAAAGGTAGAGCTTTTTTCTTTTCTTCTTCCTTTCTAACTTTCTCTTGTTCATCAATAGACATTTTTACAGAGCGTATTGTCATATAAGCTCCTATTAAAGCTGATAAGATGCCAACTGCGTATGTAAAGATTATATTTAACCATTCATTAGAATTAATATTATTTATCCATCCTATTTTACTTGGAACATTGTAGAAATCTAAATAAAAGAATGTAATAGGAAAAAATACAACTATTCCAACACCCCAAAACAATACTTTTTCATCTATTGATTTGCTTTTTTTATATTCAATAATCATTTTTATAACAAAAATTAAAGTCAAAACTATTAATGCTACACTAACAAGAATATTAATCCAATCCATAAATTTTTACCTCTCATTTTTTCTTCAAAGTTATCACTTACCAATAAAATTATACTATATTTTAGTCAAATTTACTATATACGCATTGATTTATCGTAGAATTTATCATATAATTGATTCAACAAGTGAGGGATATTTTTTTGATAAAAGGTTTAAAACCTTCTTATCAACTGCTCCATTGACGAATCTGTTCGAACTATTCGGACATTGATATATAGAAAATCAATCGAAAGATTGATTTTTTTGTTGTTATACTCCCACGTTCAGCTTGGAAGTGATACAAAGAAATCATCCTAAAGGAAGGATGGTGTTTATGCTTAATATTATTAAACAAGAAATTGAGATAGAAAAAGGTTTAAAACAAAAATTAGAATTTATATGTGATTTTTGTAATACTACTCCCACTATCATAAATGGTAGTATTAGAAAATTAGATAAAACTAATTTAACTTATATCGAACCTCATAAAGTTATTATTAAAAATATAACATTTCTTGTATTTAATTATTCTACTGATATCTACATTAAAAATTTAAATCATAAAATTCAGTTATCAGAACTAGAAAATTACATTAAGAGTATTAACTAACGCCATTTGCCAAGATGGACTTTTGTCGAAATTTTTGATATAATTAATATAGACGGACAAAAGTAAATATGAGAAGTAATGGTAGTTAGAAGTACCCTTACTTCTCTTTTTTTAAAATTAGAAAAGGAGATGAAATATTGAAGAAAAGAATTTGTGGATTATATTTGAGAGTTTCAACCGAAGATCAAGCTCGTGAAGGCTTTAGTTTACCGGAACAAAAAAGACAATTAGAAGATTTTTGCAGAAAAAGAAATTTAGAAATTTATGATTATTATGAAGATGCCGGTATAAGTGCAAAAAAAGGCAATTATAGACCTGAATTTGAAAGAATGAAACAAGATGCCTTAGGCGGTAAAATTAATGCAATAGTAGCCATTAAATTAGATAGATTTTCAAGAAGTGTTTATGATTGGGAAAATACAATGGATTTCTTTAATAAATTAAAAATAGATATTATATGTGCTAATGAAGAAGTAAATACATTAAATCCTAATGGTAGAATGGTATCTCGTGTAATGGTTGCTATAGGTCAAAATGAAATAGAAAAAACTTCTGAAAGAACTAAAATGGGATTAAATGGTGCGATACTAGAAGGACACATTCCCCATCGTGCACCACTAGGTTATAAACACGAAAATAAAAAATTAGTTATAGACCATACAACCAAAGATGTTCCTATAAGAATATTTGAACTATATCATAGTGGTATGTCATATCAAAAGATAAGTACACTCTTTAATAAAGAAAAAGTTTTAGGTAAAGAAAATTGGAGAGATTCAACTATTTATAATATATTACAAAATGAAGTTTATAAAGGAAATTTTGTTCATGGTAAAAGAACTGATGAACCTAGATATTATGAAAATGTTGTTGAGCCATTAGTTAGTAAAGAATTTTGGGAAGAATGTCAGGTTCAAAAGAAAAAGAATTCTCGTAGTTATCAAAGAACTTTAACTTATTTATTCTTACAAAAAATAAGATGTCCTAAATGTAATCGAATTATGGGTGGTAAAGCTACTAAAAAGAAAAATGGTAATGTTTATTATTACTACTATTGCTCTGAATGTAAATGCACTATTAAAGAAGATATAATCGAAAATTATATAAAAGATTTTATCAATGATATTGTTGAATATGATTCAGTAGTTAATCAATTCTTCCTACCCATGATAAAACAAAAAGTAGAAAATCCTAAAAAGCAATTAGAACAAGAAATTAGAAATCAAAAAATGATGCTTGAACGAGTTAAGAGAGCGTACATCAATGGAACATTCAGTTTGGAAGAATATGATTTAGAAAAGAAGAAACTTGAAGCAAGTATTAATAAATTAGAAATTAAGATGAATGATACCGAAGTATATGATATTTTAAAATTCACACCAGAAGATATCTTGTTAAAACGCGATATAGATTTTATTAATAGTATTGAATATGCTGAAAAATATAATCAAGTTATTAAGTTTTGGAAAGATTATACAAGAGATGAAAAATCAGAATTAGTTATGAACTATATTGATGAAATAGAAATCCAAAAAGATAAAAATAAGTATGAAGTTAAATATATTAAATTTAGAGAATCAATTTGTAAACCTATGAAAGAATTAGAGAATACAGGATACCTAGATAAGAAAGTTCAAATTTTTGGTAAGTTTGCAGGTTATTTAAGATTTAGTGAATATCTACCTATGGATAAAATTGGAGAACACATTATGAGATTAAGACAATTCTATGATGTTAAATTTTATGAGGCAGATTACTTTACTGAAGATCAAGTATTTAATTTTGGTATAGATGAAGATAACACAACTATTGTTAGAGTATTTCCTATGAAGAATTATAAAAAGATAGACCCTAATAATAAAAAAGAAATTCATAGTTATGGAGTTTTATATTTAAACAAAAATAATCTTTGGTATAAGATAGATGAAGAAACAGCATTCGATTATATTCCTAATCATACTGATACAACAATAATTACTAAAGAACCTATATCTATTGAAATGAAACCTACTAATTATAATACTTTATATAATAACGAAGAATTTGCCGAAGTATAATTCTTCTATATCGGATTCTAAGGCGTGTCTTAGCCCACTGGTATTTTGATAGTATGTCAAAATGCCTAGGGGGTTAAATATTTTGTCATAACAAAATATAGATTAAAAAACACCAAAAGAAAGGAGATATGATTTATATAACTAGTTTAGGTTATTCTTTTCATATTGGAAGTGATAAGAATAAGAAAAATAGTAGTAAAACAAGTGCTAAATCTAATTTAAGTGGTACAACATCTAAGAGTAATAATGCTATTCAAAATGCAGCTGGATTATCAAAATGTGATAACCATAATTGCAGAAAATATGATGACAAAGAATATGATATAGAAATTATTCGAGGTACTAATTCGATTGTAAATGATGTGAAAAAATTATATAAAGATGAATTTGAAGATGCAAGATTAGAATATAATTCTAGACAAGTTCGTGAAGATAGAAAGATAAAAGATTATTTTACTCATGTTAGCAATAACACCAAAAGTGATTTAGCGTGTGAGATAATTATTGAACTTGGAGATATGGAATTTTGGGGTACAAAAGATATAACCTATAAAAAGAAAATGACTAATGTATTTGAAGAACAAGTTAAAAGTTTAGAAGAATTAGTTCCTAATTTTAAGATTGCAAGTGCTATCATTCATTACGATGAAAAAAGTCCACATCTTCATATAATTGGTGTTCCAATTAAATATCAAAATAAGTATGGAATGAAGAAATAAGTTGGTAAATCTAGTGTTTTTACTAAAGAGTCATTAACCAAAATACAAGACAAAATAAGACTACTTTCTATTGACTCTTTTAATAAAGAATATCAGACAAATTATAAGTTAAAGCCAAAATTAAAAGGTAGAAACAAAGACTATCATATAACTGAAATGGATAACTATCAACAAATGAAAAATAACATTGAAATACATCAGAGAAATCTAAAATTAATTGAAGAAAAGAACAATGATTTATCTAATAAAACTAAAGAAATTGAAGAAATATTAGATAATTTAAAATCAAAAGGATTCGTAAAAAGTGAATTAGTATTAAAAGTTGTTGATAGAGATAAAATGATTGCTTTTATTAATTTAGTTGATAAAACTATTATAGAATATCAAAATGTTGCAGAGCTAACTGCCACTTTAAAAGAATTAGAATCAGAATTATTAAGTAATCGTGATAGATTAAAATTATTAGAACAAAATAATGAAGATTTATCTCTGAAAGTTGATAGTTTAACAAAAAATATTAAAGAAAAAGATGAAGAAATATCTGAGCTTAAAAAAGAAAATATCAATTTAAAATCTCTTTTACAAAAATTAAAAGATAAATTTTATTTTATAAAACATTTCATTATTACTAAAATTTTAGACTATAAAGAAAAAGAAAAATATGTTCAACTTACTCGTGATCTATATGAGCATAGAGGATTAGATGAAGATGATTTTAATGAATTAATAAATTTTTCTAAACCAATTAATAGTTCAAGAGATTATCTAACAAAAGAAAAAGATGATTATGAGCGTTAATGCTTTTAATCATCTTTTTTTCATTTCTCTTATTTTTTTTCTTATAATTTCTGTTTCTGGTTTTTCCTGTTTATCTAATCCTAATTTCCCATAAGCATAAGCCATTGCATATACTTCTTTTTCAACTTCATATTTATCCCAAGAATACATTTGGCTTTGTCCAACTCTTTCTTTTATTTCATCAGTATAATGATATCTGCCTCTTTTGGAAATAAATTTTAAATTGTGTTCTTCTGCCATTTCATTAAATATTGAGTCAATATTTTCACCATTTTGCAATCTTTGACTATAAGTACTAGTAAGCTCTAGGAAAGATTTTAATTCATTTAATTTTCTATCATGATTTTGTTTTTGAACTTTATTATATAAGTCTGTTATAGTAAAAGTCCTATCATAATCGTTACTTTTAGCAATAAAATTAATAAAATCTAATAATACTATTGCACCATCATTTGCATCAAACTTTTCTGTGCACTTATTCATATGATTATTTCTTAAAACCGATTCAACTATGCCTTCATTAAAAATATAACAAGCATAATGATTAGGAACAGCAGTTAATATACATTGAGCATCAACTTCTGCGGCTTCAACTCTTCCATCATACAAATCCTTTGTATATAGTGCAAAATCTATTCCTCCCTGCATCCCTAAAAAATTAATAGCATCTACTAGTACAGCATCTCTTACTTTTTTATCAATTTTAGAAGTAAGTTTTCTTTCACTAGCAATATATTCTTTGGCATATCTAGTAAGACAAAAACAAAGTCTAGATGCAGTATAAGGAATTCTACCATTTTCACTTTGGTATTCTATAAATTCTTTTCCCATATAAAGTTTCATTCCTTTCACTACGTTCAAGGCACACATAGGAACGAAAAACCTTGAACTAAATTTATTTTTCTATATAATAACAACCTTGAAGGAGTATGTACTACAAAGCACGTGGAGGTGAGTTGCAGACTTCCTGTAACTCTTAG
>JAZQBG010000023.1:0-67337 GCA_045545595.1 Bacilli bacterium | reverse complement strand
GGAATATCAGAATATAATGCACATATGGTAGCCAATACAAGAAGAGGTTATTACTGGGTAGCAAGTACAGTTGTATTACATATAGCAATATCTAATAATAGATTAAAAGAAAAAGGACTAGTGTTTCCACTAGACCATTACATTACAGTACATACTGTAATATAAATTGAACCGCTGTATACGTGAACCGTACGTACAGTGGTGTGAGAGGGATTAAATAAATTAATTATTTAATCTCTACTTAATTACTAAATAGTTAATTTTTTGTATAAAATTAATAAAATCTATTGAAGAAAAAAGAAAAATATATATAATAGGTGTTGAAAAGGCAATTATGACTTATATCTTAATGAAAGCAGTATTATCAACACAACAATTGCATTTCACATTATAAAAAGAGAGGATAATGCAAATGAACACAAAAACAAAGAAGATAATATCTTCATTATTGATTGCTGCAAACATGGCAATACCTGCTAATATTACATTAGCAAAAGAAGAATCTATGACTCATCAAGAAGTAAAAGTATATTTTAATAATGAGAAAATAGAATTTGATCAAGAACCAATAGTAGTTGATGGAAGAACAAAAGTACCTTTTAGAGCAATATTCGAAAGCATGGGAACCATCGTATACTATAGAGATAGTGATAGTAGTGTACTAGGAATAACAAGAGATGGTGATACAATATACCACAAAGTAGGCACTAATAAAGCAACTATTAATGGTGTTGAAAAAACATATGATAGTGTATCAGAAATGAGAAATTATAGAACATTGGTACCTGTTAGAATGGTTGCTGATTTACTAAGAGCTGATGTTGAATGGGTAGAAAAAACTAAAACCGTAGAAATAGAAAAAGAAATTGAAACAAGCACATATCATAAATTAGTAAGAGGTATATTAGGATGTGCAGTAGATCAAAACTTTAACCCAGAAGATTTTGACAGATATCTAAATTATCAAAGAAAAAATACTAATATGGATCCTAAACAAGTTGTAATTGATGTTAATATGGATTTGGATTTAGAACTTGTTGAGGAACAAAGATGGATAAATGGAGAATATCATACATATTTAGTACCCAAAGAAGAAGATGTACAAATATCATATAATGTTAATTCACCACTTATATTAATTAATAGATTTAATATTTTACCTCCAGAATATAAAGATACTATTCAAGATGAAGATATGATGCCAATATTTTGGATAACTCAAAATAATAAATATAATGATTTAATGAGATTTTCCTTCTTAAAAAATGGAGTATCGCAAAAATACGTGGAAATGGCAACTGCAGCAGAAACTGCTGGTTGTAATGTACATACACTTAATAGTGTTTTAAATCAGAATGAAGTGCGTGATGAACTTGACAGTTATTCTTGGCGTTTAAGAAAGTATTTGGAACAGGTTACTGATGACACCTATTTATTAAATTCATGGTGGATTAATCAATATAATTCTGAAAGACATACAGGTTATTTGGTAGGAGTTGCTAAAGATTATGATCCCAAATATTTTGCTATAAAAATATTATTATTAAATGATAGATTGGATTTAGCTAAACAAACCTCAATATATTTAGATTATTATGAAAAAAGAAATGAAGCAAATGGACCAGTTTATAATCATTTTATCGGGTATGAGGACGAAATGAAAACATATGCTTGGTTAGAACAACATTGTCATGAATATGGTTTTATTCAAAGATTTCCAAAGGGAAAAGAACATATTACAAGATATTGTTATATGCCATGGTATTATAAATACGTAGGTGAGGATGTGGCTAAAATAATTAAGGATAATAATTGGTGTTTTGAAGAATATTATGCTAGATATTTAAATCCAACAGAATACAAAACAGATTTAGAATCTACGAAGAAAAAAGTATTAGAAAAATATTAAACCAAATTGAAAAATCAATTTGGTTTTTTACATATAATAATCGTTAATAAAAATATTGAAAAATGTCTAAATTTAATATATACTGTTAATAGTAAAGATAGGTGAACAGTAATGAAAAAAAATATATTTCTTTTTGTTTTAACATTTATTCTATTTTTAATTCCTTTTCAGGTTAAAGCTGAAATATGTAGTGAAGAAGAAATAAAAAATCTCACTTCATTAAAAAATAAAATTGAAATCAAGTATACACATTTAAGTGAGACAGAGGCATCAGAACAATATCAAATGGTTAGTGATAACATGTACGTTTTTAATTTCTATAATGTACCTAAAAATTTGGTAATAATATCTCCGTTCGATGAAAATAGAATAACAAATACAACAAGTGAAGAATTTTCAAATGTATTAAATACTGGATGGGGATTTGGTGGAAATACTGTAGAGTTTCCTGTTTACACAACTGATAATTATTCTTGTTTTGCAAATCTTGGAACAATAAAAATACGTTTGGCTTGGTATAATAAATATAGTACAACTGATGAATGTAAGGGAAATTCAAATTTTAAATATTGCAAAAAATATTTAAACACAAAGATCTCCGAAGAAACTTTCAACAAAGAATTGAATAAATATAAAGCAAATAATAACGATAATGAAGAAAATCAAAAAGAAAACGATAATAATATATTTTCGTTTGTAAAAGATAATTACGTTTTAATTATTGGAATAGTTATAATTTTAATAATTATGACAGCCGTAGTTATTACGCAAAAAAGAAAAAGGAGGAAGCTTCTATGAGAAAAAAACTTTACTTTTTTGTACTAATACTTTTTTGCTTTTTTGGATTTGCATCAAATGTTAAGGCAGAAATATTATATGATATAACTAATTTTTATTTAACTGATAATACACTTACTCTTAACGGTTGGGGCCTAATTCATCGGCATCATAATGGTAATCTATCCGGAGGCTATGCGAACACATATAAATTTCAATTAACAAACTCTTCTGGTCAAGTTGTTAGAACAGCAGAGTATAAATATGCCAATACGTCTGGTAATAAGGATTCGTGGGCAAATTCATTGTCATTAACTTGTTTTTTAAATGAACAAACAGTAGCAGGTGATAATGCAAGATGTTCTACATTTCACGATGATTTTAATCTAACCGAAAGAAATAAAATTATTATGAAAGGTACAAATTATTATTATGATATGATAAATTTTAAAGCGGTCTTTAATGACATGAACACATTACCAGATGATGAATACAAAATTTCAATGACAATTATTTCTGGTTATGATGGATATTCAGAAACTGAAAATGAATTGTATATAATTGAAGATTATGTTACGAATACATCATCGATTTTTGATACCTCAGAATTTACTGGAAGTCTTGTTGGGGGTGTTGGCCAAGTAATCTTTATAGCAAACAACGCTATGCCTGGAAATTTTAAAAATATGGATTGGTCAATAGGTGGTACTACGTTAGGAGGAATAGAAGGTGGATGTTATTTTACACCTGAGTACAAATATAATGTATGGGGCAAAGATGAATTAAGAACTCAAGGTGGAGCAACATTTTATAAATATCAATTAGAGTTTTCTTCGCATAATGGATCAAATTGTGGACGTGTATGGGATGACCTAAATTCTGGTAATAAAGCAGGTGCATATGCTGTTTGGGTAAAACCTTGGGGAGACTCACCAATACTAATAAAAAGAAAAGAATTAGATCCATGTGCTGACGGAGTATATAGTGAAAGTGGTGTGCAAATTCAAACTGCTAAAGAATATGCATATTCTAATCCAGGAATGTGTTGTGATACAACAAAAGGATATGAAGTTTTATATGAAACATGTTGCCAAAATACAGAACTGATTAAGAATCAAAATATTAAATATTTAGATTTTTGTTGTAAAGAAACCGAATATGAATATTATATGAATTCCGATGCGATAAAACTTCCTACATTTAAATACTATTCACCATCAACTTTTGATTATGAAACAAACATAATAGGACCTAGTGGAATATGTCCTACATGTGACACACGAGAAGATTATAATTATGATGAGGATACTGACACACCATCATCATGTTGTTTGAAATATCCAGAAAATAGTTTAGCATACAATGAAGACGGTTCATACAGATGTGAAAAAACAAATCCTGTTTGTTCTGATGAATCAAATCAATGTTATAATTCTGATTATTTTGAAAAGAATACTGCATGTTGTTGTGGATTATACGGAAGTGAATCAGGATATTCAGAAAAATGTAAAATTGGTCCAACAACATGGAAAACTAACTTATCCTGTAAAGATTCGCCAAATGCTAATACAATAATTGCAAATACTCCTACTGGTGTAACAGATGGTGATACCGTTATTACAGAAAAAGTAACATTTACTAATTATACACCACTTGATGTTATGAAAAAAAATGAAAACATTATAAAATCAGGTACTGGATTAGACTATAAAATAGATGTACAACATACAGTGACTCGTACTTATAACGGTGTTGGTTCTAGTAAAACTAATCCAATCGATTTTGGGTGTCAAAATTATACTATAGCTAAAACAAATGCAGAAAATTATTATTATAATACTATTGCGCAACAATTAAATTCTTCAATATATAATTCAAGAAGTTTTGATGTAGGTATTAAAAATTTTCTGACTAGCAATAATACTTATAAATTTAACTCCATTGCTAAAGAGGATTATTACACATTAGTTGATAATACTTTCGTACCAAACACTCCTATTGATGGCTCACGTGTAGAATTATATTTTGAAGCCATGGATTGGCCGACAATATATGGTTGTGTAAAAAAAACTTATTCAATTATGGTTCCACTATCAAAAGAATATATCTACAATTATTCGATAAACTTCAAAGATAAGTTTATTTCAAAACTAGATACTAGTGTCGTTACAGATGTAACAACAGACAAAAAAGAATATTTGGATGGTTACAATAGATTTTATACTGAAACAACAACTGAAACTGGTGTATATGATTTTAATATTACGGTAAGTAATGGTGGTGTAACTGGTCGTTTAAACACTACTACTGATGGGTTTTCTTGCCAATATGGTGTCGTAAATAAATTTTATAATAATGGTATAGTTGATTGTTCACCTAATGAATTTCCGTGTTCAGATGATAATGACACTACAACTAATGGACGTGGTTTCTACTTTAGACAAATATCGTTATTTGATCCATTCCCTAATGGAAGAACTCCGGGTAAAAATTGGAGAGATTACTACATTGATGATGAATATAGATATATAACTCATTCAGGTGAAAACGACAGTTATGGAAGTGTAAGTGATGAAAAAGGTGATAGTGTATATATCGAAGAACCGATGTATGAAGTAACTCTAGATGCTGATTTAATTAACCAAATAAAAAAATATAATAAGAGTATACACTATGATTATGGTTGGCAAAATATGACTAATTATGCTTTCAATAATGTAGATTCTACAACCGGTAACCTCTTAAGCTCTACTAGTAACTTCTTAAGTGGTATTGGTGGTACTTCATGCTATAATAATGATATTTGTGATAAAATAGACTGGAACAGTAAGTTATCTAAAATTTCTGATACTGAAAGACAAAACAAAGTAGGTGATTTTGAGTGAAAGAGTCATTTTGGGGATATTTGATAATTATTCTTGGGGTATTCACTCTAGCAGTTATTCTACTATTTAACGATGTTACTAATACCAATGACCAAAATTATTATTTAGTAAAAGAAGTTACAGAAGCTGCTATGATAGATGCAGTAGATATCGCGTATTACCGTCAAACAGGTATTATCGCAATTAACAAAGATAAATTTGCTGAAAATTTTATTAGAAGATATGCAGAAAGCGCTAGTATGGGTAAAACATATAATATAAAAATATATGATGTAGTTGAACAACCGCCAAAAGTAAGTTTAAGTGTAAGTTCAAAATCAAATGTATTTAGTTTTACTGGTGAACAATTTGATATCATAAATAAAATAGATGGAATTTTAGAAACTAAGGATTAGTATAAATATACTAGTCCTTTTAAATATTAAATGTTATAATATTGTTGTTGAAATTAATGAGTGAGTGGTGAATTATGAATAAAATTGGTATAATTTTTGCGATGAAAGAGGAATTAGATGAATTATTAAAATATTTAGAACTGAAAAATGAATATAATATATTTGATTTAAAGTTTTATGAGGGAACTATACATAATAATTACTGTATATTAGTAGAATCTGGTGTTGGTAAAGTAAATGCTGCAAGATGTACGCAAATATTAATTGATAATATGAAAGTAGATTATATTTTTAATATTGGAGTAGCTGGTGGTATCGCTGAAGATTTAAATGTATGTGATATAGTAATTGGAGAAAAATTAGTTCAACATGACTTTGATATTACGGCATTTAACCATGAAAAAGGATATGTCCCTAATGTGGGTGTTTACGTTGAAAGTGATAAATATTTAGTTAATATTGCTAATTCATGTAATGAGGATAACGTATTTAACTTAAAAACTGGTACAATAGCATCTGGTGACATATTTTGTACTGAAAAATGGATGAGTGAAAAGATAAGAAGTAAATTTAATGCCTTATGTGTAGAAATGGAAGGTGCAAGCATCGCTCAAGTATGTTATTTAAGTCATATACCATTTGTAATAATAAGAAGTATTTCTGATGTGCCAAATAATAACAATGTAATAACTTATGAAGAGTTTTTAAATATTAGCAGTAAAAATGTCGCAAAATTTGTAAATAGAATATTAGAAAAATTATAGACGAGATTATTAATTCTTCACATAAATAAAACACTCTATCAAAATAGAGTGTTTATTTATGGATTTACTATTTTTAATAGTTCACTAAGTATTTTATTGTTTTCTATTTTACTTATACAAAAACATTTCTTACCTAGATCTTTAAAACTTGCTCCAGAATGATACAATATTTTATTATCTAATATTATAAATCTATCATGAAATTCATTAGATATTCTTACTTTTATATTATTATATTGTTTATTATATTTTTCAATATCTGTTTTATCAATTTTACATGTATAAATTATAATGTCTTTATTTATTTTAGAACAAACATCTAGAAACTTTTTATCAATATAATTATCAATAATTATAATATTTTTAGTAGCGTTATTTAATATGTCAATGAGCAGTGAATAAGCATCATATATCTCACCTTCAAAGAATATATCATTTAGTTCCTTTTTCTTGTCAAACTGTTTAAATGATTCCTGAAGTAATTTGATATCTTTTGTGTTCTTAATTACTTGATTACTAATATAATTCTGTTCTAAAAGATTAGATGAAATATATCTTCTCATTGATATAAAAGTATCGACAATTTTTAAACTTGCAGTAACTGCAACATCGCTTTTTAATATTCCGGCAAGCATCGTGATACCATATTCTGTAAAAACATAAGGCAAATATTTTCTATGTTGACCTCTGCTATTCTTTAAGGTGAAAAATTTGCACCTTAAAGAACTATATTCTTCTTCTGTTAATTGGAAACAATAATTTTCTGGAAAACGATTTAAATTGTTTTTAACATTTCTATTTAAATCTTTTGTCTCATAACCAAAAAGCATAGCAACATCACTATCTAACATCACTTGTTTCCCTCTTACTTCATAAATCATATTAACAATATTTACATTTTCTTTTTCTTGCGTTTCTAACATAAGTCCCTCCTGAATTATTAATGAAATTATATCAAACAAATGTTTTGTGCGCAATATATTTTAATAAGTTTTACATATAAATTTTAGACAACAATTTGGATGTGTAGTGAATTCATATTTCAATAATATTAATTGTAAATAAAATTAAAAAGATAGAATTACTAATTCTGTCTTTTTTACACAATTATTCATATATTTTCTATTAATAATTGTAAAAATATATAAAAAAAGATATAATTAAGATGGTGAATGAAATGATAGAACGTATTAAAGAATGTAATATTAACTATATACAATATGGAAATAAAAAAGGAAAAGAAATAGTATTGCTACATGGGTGGGGTCAAAATATTGGGATGATGAAACCCATTGGTGATGGATTACAAGATAAATATCATATAACAATAATTGATTTGCCTGGATTTGGTAAAAGCGAGGAACCTAAAGAATCATTTGACCTATATGATTACTATGAATGTGTAAAAGAACTATTAGTTAGACTAAAAGTAAAAAATCCAACAATGATTGGACACTCATTTGGAGGTAGAATATCAATAATATATTCCGCCTTAGAACAAACTGAAAAATTAGTTTTACTTAGTAGTCCGTTCATTAAAAGAATTAAAAAGCAATCAATTAAAACAAAAATGTTAAAGGTACTTAAAAAAGTTCCAGGGCTTAGTGCATTAGAAGAATTTGCAAAAAGCCATATTGGTTCGGTTGATTATAGAAACGCTACTCCTGTAATGAGAGATACTCTAGTTAAAACGGTAAATGAAGATTTAACTGAATATGTAAAAAAAATTAATGCTTCTACAATATTAATTGCTGGAGAATTCGATACAGCAGTTCCGCTTGATGAAATGAAACAATACGAAAAATATATCGATGATAGTGCACTAATCATATATCCAGGATGCACACATTATGCATATTTAGAAGATAGAAATAGAACTATCGCAATTATTAAAAACTTTGTTTAGGGGGTTATTATGTTTGGTTTTATAATAATATTAATTTTATGGTTTATATTAGTATTTATTAAGCTTAAAAAGAGCTTACATATGTTACAACAAAACAATTATAATAAAGATAATAGATATGTTAAATGGATATGCAATAATTTTAAAAAAGTATTCTTATCTATTGATATTGTTTTAGTATTGTTTATAATGTTTTTGTTAATATCAAAAAATATTATAATAAATGCAATATTATTTACGTTATTACTACTTGTATCAATAATAAAATATTTTAATGATAGTTTAGAGGATAAAAAGAAGAGTAAAAAACCATTAGTATATACTAATCGTGTTAAAAGATTGTTAGTGACAATTGGAGTTATATTAATTATACCAATAGTATTTATGTTTAAGGACTTTAGTTATGATGTATTAAATAATTATTATATAAGATTAATACTGTTAGTTTATCTAATTTATTTTGTTTCGCTAATTGCTGCAATAATTAATATACCAATAGAAAAATATGTTTATTTTTCATTTAAAAATAAAGCAATGAATAAGTTAAGAAATTTAAATAATCTAAAAGTAATAGGAATAACTGGTAGTTATGGTAAGACTAGTAGTAAAAATATTTTAAGTGATATTTTAAATATTAAATATAATGCATTACCAACTCCTAAAAATTTTAATACACCATATGGACTTATTATGACAATAAATAATACATTAGATAAGTTTGATGATATTTTTATTGCAGAAATGGGTGCATACAAACAAGGTGAAATCAAAGAATTATGTGACTTAGTTCATCCTAAGTATGGAATTTTAACCACTATCGGTACTGCACATCTAGAAAGCTTTGGTAGTGAAGAAACTATACAAAAAACTAAGTTTGAGCTTATAGAGTCATTACCTAATGATGGTGTGGCAGTACTTAATATGGACGATGAAAAACAAGTTACATATAATATAAAAAGTAAGTGTAAAAAAATATGGATTGCGATAAATAATGATCAAGCTGATTTTGTTGCTAAAAATATCAAAATGAATAACAAAGGTATGAGTTTTGATTGTATAATTAATGGAGAAAAAGTGAGTTTTAATACTAAGTTATTAGGAGTACCTAATATATATAATATTTTAGCAGGTATTGCTTTAGGAAATTATTTTGGAATAGATAATGAACAATTAAGACGCGCAGTATTAAATGTTAAGAATACAGAACATAGATTAGAACTTAAAACTGCTGGTGATATCACTTATATTGATGATGCATATAACTCTAATCCTGTTGGTTCTAAAATGGCTTTAGATGTACTTAATTTAATGCCTGGTAAAAAAATAATAATGACACCTGGTATGATAGAACTAGGACCTAAACAATATGAACTTAATAAACAATTTGGTGAATATATTGCAGATGTTTGTGATGAAGTAATATTAGTAGGTGAAAAACAAACTATTCCTATACAAGATGGATTAAAAGAAAAAGGGTATAATGAAAAGAAAATACACATAACAAATGATGTTAAAGATGGATTTAAAATTGCAGAAAAAATTAAGACTAAAAATACTTATGTATTAATAGAAAATGATTTACCAGATTTATTTAATGAATAGGAGATGTAATTTATGATAAAAGTTGGTGTAATTTTTGGTGGTGAAAGTGTTGAACATGAGGTAAGTATTATTTCAGCTGTTCAAGCTATGCAAAATTTAAATAAGGAAAAGTATATAGCTATCCCAATATATATAACTAAAGATAGAGAAATGTATACTGCTCCATTCTTAAAAGATATAGAAATATATCAAGATATGGATAATTTAAAAAGATATGCTAAAAACGTAGTATTATATGTTAAAAATAATAGAATTGTTTTACAAAATAAAAAAGGACTTAGAAGAACAGTTAATGAAATTGATATAGTATTACCTGTTGTACATGGTACAAATGTAGAAGATGGAACTTTACAAGGTTACTTAGATTTATTAGGTATACCTTATGTAGGAAGTAATCATTATTCTGCGGCTGTTGGTCAAGATAAAGTATTTATGAAACAAATATTTGAAACAGGTAAACTATCTGTTGCGCCATATGATTGGTTCTTTGAAAGTGACTATTTTAATGATAAAGATAAACTAGTTAAAAGATTAGAAAAAATTGGATATCCAATGATTATTAAACCTGCAAAATTAGGTAGTAGTGTAGGTATAGCTAAAGTTAACAATAAAGAAGAATTGATTGAGGCAATTGAAGATGCTATTAAATATGATAGTAAAGTTGTTGTAGAAGAATGTATAGAAAATCTAGTAGAAGTTAATGCTAGTGTATTAGGGGATAATACTTATTATCAAGTTAGTGAGCTTGAACAAGTAATGGGCAAAGATGCAATACTAAGCTATAATGACAAATATATGGGTAATGGAAAAGGTAAACTAAAAGGTGGAAAAGTACAAAGCACTGGAAGTAAAGGTATGGTATCTACTGATAGAGTTATACCTGCTAATATTGATAAAAAGTTAAGAGAAGAAATAATTGGTATGTCTGAAGAAGCTGCAAGACTTTTAAATACTAGTGGTGTAGTAAGAATTGACTACTTAATTGATAAGAAAAAGAAAAAAGTATATATAAATGAAGTAAATACAATCCCAGGTTCATTATCATTCTATTTATGGGAACCAAAAGGTATGAGTTATAGAGAATTATTAGACAACATTATTACTCTTGCAATTAAGAATTATAAAAAGAAAATTAAAAAGACTTTCTCCTTTGATACAAACATTTTAGAAAACGCAAAATTAGGTAATGGTACAAAAGGTGTAAAAAGATAAAAAAGTATAGAATTAAATAATTAGAATAAATGAAGATACAGAAATAGGAAATGTTTCTGTATCTTTTTGAATATTTGTATTATTAAGATTTAAGATAGGTAAAAACACTCATTTGAATGGAACAATAGATAGTGTTATATTCATGATGAGGTGATAAAATGACAAAAATTAAATTAGAAGAAGGAAAAATAATACCTGCAAGTTATGATAAAGTATTTAAAGCATTATTGACTGCAGATGAATGCAAGGAATATCTTGCTGATATAATACATATAGTAACAAAAATACCAAAAGAAGAAATCATAGATAATATGGAAATAAAAAATAGTGAACATATGAAAAGTCATGTAAGAGAAAAATCAAAAGTATCGGATTTAATAGTAGATGTATCAAATAATAGAATAAACTTAGAATGTAATAAAGAATACTATGAAGGATTATTCTCAAAAAACAATGCCTATCAACACAAACTAGCAGCAGAACAACTATTATCAGGAGAAAATTGGATAGAAGAAAAGAAGATAATACAAATAAATTTTGACTATTTTAGTAGATTTGATGAAAGAACAATAATAAAGTTTATGATAATGGATGAGGAAAGACATTTAGTTGAGACAAAAAACTATGAAAAGTACCATGTTAACCTAGACTTAATTTTAAAAATGTATTATAATGAAAGCGATAAATTAAGTAAAGAAGAAAAGAAACTATTATTACTAGCATTAAATACTAAAAAAGAAATTGAGGAAATAGTCAAAGGTGATGATATGATGGAAAAGGCAGGAAAAAAGCTAACAGAATTATCAGAAGATGAAGAATTAATAGGAATGTATGATAAAGAGTTAATGGAAAGAAAAATAAGGAACACCATGATAAAAAGTGCGGAGATTGATGCAGAAAAAAGAGGAATGGCACGAGGTATGGAAAAAGGACTCCAAAAAGGAATTGAACAAACACAAAAACAAGTGGTTATTAATATGTTAAATGAAAACATCAATGTTTCGGTTGTCCAAAAAGTTACTGGATTAACTGAAAATGAGATAATTGACATCAAAAATAGTAAACAAAACACTTAAAATTTTAGGTGTTTTTCATTTTTTTATAAACATGATAGAAAAAATTACCAATATATAGTATAATATTTGTGTTAGAAAGAAGGAAATACAATGAAAATTATATCAATTAATGCAGGAAGTTCTTCTTTAAAATTTAGTTTATTTAATATGGAGAACAAAGAATTACTTATTTCTGGATATTTTGAAAGAATAGGTATGGAAGGAAGTTTCGTGAACTTCAAACTTAATGGAGAAAAAATTAGAAAAGATGTAGAATTAAATAATCATGAAGATGCTGTTAAAGTTTTATTAGATGAATTAATTAATTTAGGAGTTATTAGTTCATTAGATGAAATTGATGCAGTTGGACACAGATTAGTGCATGGTGGAGACGTATACAATAAATCTGTAGTAATAGATGAAGATGTTATCAAAACAGTTGACGAATTATCAGATTTAGCGCCTTTACATAATCCAGCAAACCTAGTTGGAGTTAAGAGTTTTAAAGCAGTTTTACCAAATGTCCCAATGGTTGGTGTATTTGACACTGCTTTCCATCAAACAATGGAAGAAGAAGCATATCTATATGGAGTACCTTATGAATGGTATACTAAATATGGTGTTAGAAAATACGGATTCCATGGAACAAGCCATAATTATGTTACAAAAACAATTGCTGAATATTTAAATAGAGATGATTTAAAAATAATTTGTTGTCATTTAGGAAATGGTTCATCAATTTCAGCAGTTAAAAATGGAAAATGTATAGATACTTCTATGGGATTTACTCCAAATGCTGGTCTACTTATGGGAACTCGTTGCGGAGATATAGATGCAACATTAATCCCATATGTAATGAATAAATCTGGAAAAACTCTAGATGAAGTTATGTCTGATTTAAATAAGAATAGTGGACTATTAGGAATTAGTGAATTAAGCAGCGATAATAGAGACATCGAAGATGGAATCAAAGAAGGAAATGAAAAATGTATTTTAGCTCAAAATATGTTAGTTCGTAAAATCGTTGGATATGTTTCTATGTATAATACATTCCTTGGAGGAGCAGATATCATTTGCTTTACAGGAGGAATTGGTGAAAATGGTATTGATGTAAGAAAATCAATTATGGATGAATTAAAAGTAATTGGTGTTAATGCATCAGATGAAAGAAATAATGTTAGAGGAGAATTAACTTTAATTACTGAAGATGATTCTAAAATTGATTGTTATGTAGTACCAACTAATGAAGAATTAATGATAGCAGAAGATACATACAGACTAATAAGTGAATAAAATAGTTAGTGAGTGAGTTTATGAGACAATTCAAACAAATTTATAAAAAAATAAAGAAGTATGATAGTATAGTTATTGCTAGACATTTAAGGGTTGATCCTGATGCTCTAGCAAGTGAACTTGCTTTAAAAGAAATAATACAAAATACTTTTCCAAAAAAACAAGTTTATGCGGTAGGAATACATGCTGCTAAATTTAAATATATGGGTAATTTAGACAAAATTACTGAAGAAATAGCACGTAAATCACTATTGATAATATTAGATACTCCTGATAGAAAAAGAGTAGACATAGAATATTTCGAACTATTTAGAGATAGTATCAAAATTGATCATCATCCATATACAGAAAGCTTTTGTAATATGGAGTACATCGATGAAACTGCATCGTCAGCTTGCGAAATTATATTGGATTTAACTTATAATACAAAGTTAAAACTAGATAAACGTCAAGGTGAATTATTGTTCTTGGGAATGGTATCAGATACTAACAGATTTACAACTATTAATACATCTTTTAAAACGTTTGATTTAGTACATAGACTTATTAAGGATACTAAAATACAATTTGTAGATTTATTTGAAAAATTATATTTAAGACCATTATCAGAAGTAAAATTACAAGGTTATATCGCACAAAATCTAACAGTTACTCAAAACGGGTTTGGCTATATCAAAGTAAATGAGGAAATAATCAAAGAATTTGGCGTTGATTCAGCTAGCCCTGGTAATATGATAAATAATTTTAATTATATTAATGAGATTATAGCGTGGGCTTTTATTACTGAAGATAAGAAAAATGATATTATAAGAATTACAATGCGTTCAAGAGGTCCAGTAATAAATGATATTGCTGCCATGTTTAATGGTGGAGGACACGAAAGAGCAAGTGGCGCGAGAGTTAAAACACAAGAAGAAGTGGACAAACTTATTGAAGAGCTAGATAATAGATGTAAGGATTATCGAGGTGAGAATAATGAAGATATCTAATATAGAACTAAAGATTAGTGCGGTTAGAACCAGCCAATATCCAGAAGATAAGAAACCAGAATTTTTACTTGTTGGAAGGAGCAATGTAGGTAAAAGTAGTTTTATAAACACTTTAATTAATAGAAAGAATTTTGCTAGAACATCAAGTAGACCTGGTAAAACCCAAACATTAAATTTTTATTGTGTAAATGATAAATTTTATTTAGTTGATGTTCCAGGATATGGATATGCATTAACAAGTAAAAAAACACAAGCTAAATTTGGAAAAATGATAGAAGAATATTTAGCAAATAGAGAAAACTTAAAACATATATTTATGTTAGTAGATTTTAGACATAAACCAACTAAAGATGACTTATTAATGTATAACTATTTAAAATATTTTAATCTACCTGTAACAGTAGTTGCAACAAAAGTAGATAAAATTCCTAAAGGACAATGGGATAAATATAAAAATATTATTTTAAAAGAAATGGATTTAGTTCATGGTGATGAACTAATATTATTCTCAAGTCTTTCAAAAGAAGGTAAAGAGCATATTCATAATTTAATTGAAAATAAAATAACAGAAACAATTGAATAATTCAGTTGTTTTTTTTATATTATTCATCTATAATAATAAATAGAATAGGTGATTATATGAGAAATAATGAAGGATTTACTTTAATAGAACTTATTGCAAGTATTGGACTAATATTAGCGATTTTTATGGTTGCAATTCCTGTAAGTACTAATTTAATACAAAAATCCAATAAGAAACAATGTAATAATATAGTAGAAGAAATATTAACAAATGCAGAATTATATGTATTAGATCATCCAAATGATTATAAAGACGGATTCATCCAAACGACACTTGAATTAACAACACTTTCCGAAAAAGGTTACATAGAGGATAATTATGATTTCAAGAATGGTTATACATTAGAAAATGGTTTATTATATGATGAAGGAACTCTAGTACCTATTTTTAATATAATTATAACTAAGATGAAAGATGGGGTTGCAGTTACAGAAGCTACAACAGAAGGTTATAATAAATATGAATTAAGTTTAACTACAATATGTAATTAACACATAAGTTTTAATTTCATAAGATACTCTAGGTGAGAATATGAAATTAGAACTTTTTAATTTAAATAATTTAACAGTATATTTGAATAACAAATACTTAGATAAAATAAACTTTGATTTAAAAAATAATGTTGAACAACAGTTTAAAAGATTATTTATTAAAATTAAAAATATATACGATATCGAAATGAGCGGATACTATGAAGTTACTGTATATTTAAATGATATATACGGTATGATTATTGAAATAGAAAAAGATGATGACGAATATGTTAAACTATTTGGTGATACTGTAGATATGAAAATAACCTTTAAATTTGATAGTTCTATTTTTTATAAATTAGAGGAATATAAGACATTTGATATTGATAATTATGATTTGTATTATTATAATGATGTCTTTTATATAGAGTTAGTTAATAATGATAATTTAGAATACACGGAATATTTGAGACTTTTAGAAAATAGTTCTATAATTTATGGTAATGAATTAAAAAAAATTAAAAACAATGCAATTAAACTAAAATGCAATAATAATTAAGATTTTTTAATCTTTTTTTGGTATAATAATTACGAGTGGTGATAAATATGGATAAAATATTTGAATTTATTGAATTAGAAAAACAAAGACAAAATAAACATATTGAGCTTATAGCTTCTGAAAACTTTGTTAGCTTAGACGTTTTAAAAGCACAAGGCTCAATACTAACTAATAAATATGCAGAAGGATATTCAGGCAATAGATACTATGGTGGATGTAAATATATAGATATGGTTGAAACTGAAACTATTGATAGTGTTGCTAGATTATTTAACGTGAAATACGCTAATGTTCAACCTCATTCAGGTAGCAGCGCGAATATGGCAGTATATAAAGCTTTACTAGAATATGGTGATACTGTAATGGGTATGAGTCTTAATGATGGTGGGCATTTAACACACGGACTGCCAGTAAACTTTTCTGGTAGAGAATACCATATAGTAAGTTATGGGGTAAATAATGAAGGTTTTATTGATTATGATGAAGTTTTAAAAATAGCTTTAGAGTGTAACCCTAAAATGATTATTGCAGGTGCTACAGCATACTCTCGTACAATAGATTTCAACAAATTTAGAGAAATTGCTGATAAAGTTGGAGCATATCTAATGGTAGATATGGCACATATTGCAGGACTTGTTGCTGCTGGGCTTCATCCAAATCCATGTAATGTTGCTGATGTAGTAACATCTACAACACATAAAACATTAAGAGGTCCCAGAGGTGGGATTATACTTACTAATAGTGAGGACATCATTAAAAAGATAAACAAAACAGTATTTCCTGGATTACAAGGTGGTCCATTAATGCATGTAATAGCTGCTAAAGGTGTATGTTTTAATGAGGCACTAAATGATGATTTTAAAGAATATGCAAAAAATGTAGTTAAGAATGCTAAAGCAATGTCTAATAGATTTATAGAAAAAGGTAAAAAAGTAATCACAGGTGGAACTGATAATCACTTATTACTTTTAGATGTCAAAACTTCCTATAATATAAATGGTCTAGAAGCACAAGAAAT
The DNA here is from genome assembly GCA_045545595.1 of Bacilli bacterium. Taxonomy (GTDB): domain Bacteria; phylum Bacillota_I; class Bacilli_A; order RF39; family UBA660; genus SIG205. The sequence continues at coordinate 49,917 of JAZQBG010000023.1, read as the reverse complement.
ACTAGAAAGTGTAAATATTACTTGTAATAAAAATACTATTCCAAACGAAACTGAAAAACCAAAAGTTACATCAGGATTAAGACTTGGGAGTGCAGCTATGACTACTAGAGGATTAAATGAAAATGATTTTATTAAAATTGCTGATTTAATTGATAGTGTTTTAACTGATAACAGTAATGAAAATATAATTAAGGTAAAAGAACAAGTATTAGAATTAACTAGTAAATATCCATTACCTTATTAAGGAGAGATAATCATGGATAAAATAATGAGTGGTAAAGAATGTTCTATTCACATTAGAGAACAAATAAAAGAAGAAATTAAAAACATAGATAAAAAATTAAAATTAGCTGTCATCAGAATTGGAGAAGATGAAGCTAGCAAAGTTTATGTTAATAGCAAGAAAAAAGCTTGTGATGAAGTAGGGATTGAGTTTGTTGAAGTACATTTTGATAATGATGTTACTAATGAAGAAGTTGAAAATAAAATAAAAGAACTTAACAATGACATTAGCATTACCTCAATATTGATGCAGTTACCAATTCCTAATCATCTGGATAAAAATCATCTTATAAATAAAATTGATTATAAAAAAGATGTAGACGGATTAACGCTAAATAATATTGGTAGATTAAATGATAATATAGATTCAATTATACCTTGTACTCCATCTGGTATAATTGAAATATTAAAATATTATAATATTAGTTTAGAAGGCAAACATGTAGTATTAATTGGTAGAAGTAATCTTGTTGGTAAACCATTAATTCCGTTGTTACTAAAGGAAAACGCAACATTAACAATATGTCATTCTAAAACAAATGATTTAGAAGTTTATACTAAGAGCGCTGATATATTGATTAGTGCTGTCGGTAAAAAAGGATTAATTACTTGTGATATGGTAAAAGATGGCTCAGTTATAATAGACGTTGGTATTACTAGAGATAGTGAAACTAAAAAAATCTATGGAGATGTAGATTTTGATAATGTATATGATAGTGTTAGTAAAATAACTCCAGTTCCTGGTGGAGTAGGAGTTATGACAGTGACTTGTTTATTAAAAAATGTATTAAAATGTTATGAATTACAAAAAGAATCCAAACTTGATTAAAGTTTGGATTTTTAATATTTTCTTAGTAATTTCATTTTTCCAATTAATTCTGGATTACTCCATTCAACACAATTATCGATTGGTTTATCATCGCTTGGAATTCTACAAGACAAATTATTGCAATTACTACAACTTTTCTCGTTGATTAATGAACTAATAAATAGAAACTCTTCATTACTTAGTTCACCAGCAATTTTCTGATAAAATTGACTTGGATTATTAACAATTTTTTCAATTATTTCACCTAAATCACTAGGAGCAAAATTTAATTTTTCTTTGGAAAGTTTTCTTTGTTCTTCTAATATTTTATATATAAAAACGTCATCCCATAAAATCTTTAATATATTAAATGGTAAGTATCCTTGAAATCTCATTTTAATATCAAACAAATCAAAATCTTCTTTAAGTACGATAACATCTCTACACATTTTATAATAGTGATCATCAATGTTATTGCTAATAACAGCATTATAAATCTCTTTTCTTAGTACATTTGCTACTTCATTACATTCTTTAAAAGTACAAAAAGCTTCATTGTAATATTTGTCTTTAGTTGCCAAAATTGTTGCGACAACGTAACTTTTATCAATGTGTGTTATTTTTTTCATTAATCTCATCTCCCTTAATAATTATAGCGAAAGCAGATAATATTTTCAAATTTATTTGATTGAAATTGTAATAAATTCATTGTTTAAAGAACAAATGTTTGCTATAATGGTTACAGGAACATTTAATAAGTTGGGTGGAGCCAATCCTTGAAAGAGGGGAGGCGATACGAATGAACAAGAAGGATTTTTTAATCTTCTCTCAAGTAATAACTATCTTCCTTTTAATATTATTACTATTTATAGTTTTGATATAAAAGAAATCCACCTAACTCATCCAATGATTTAGGTGGACCATAAAACTTTATGGCAACACTCAACACTGGCATATTGAATGTTCCTTTTTTATTTTATGAATTTATCTTCCTTCGTATACATAATAACACAAAAACGGACTTTATTCAAGTCCGTTTAATTACAAATATGGTAGCGAGAGAGGGGGTCGAACCCACGACCTTCCGGGTATGAACCGGACGCTCTAGCCAACTGAGCTATCTCGCCATAACTAGTAAGAAATATTTTATAAAAAATGTCCCTTACCAAAATAGGCATTCTTATTATAACAAACTAATTTTATTTTGACAACACTTTTTTTCGAAATATTATCAAAAAAGTTATTTTGAATAAAATATTAATATGATATAATACTAGTGTATTTATTAAAGTGGTGAGATTTATGTTAAAAAATATTAAAAAATGGTTTTTAAAATACAAGAAATGGTTAGCTCTAGCTTTCTTCATATTATTATTCTTGTTAATTATTGAAACAATTTTTATACGTGAAATATTTGTCATTGATGATTATATATATCATCATATATCAAAATTAAAATCAGATAATTTTACTTATCTATTTAAACTTGTAACGCATTTTGGCGATGCACCAATATTAATTGGAATTTGTATATTAACTATTATACTAATTAAAAATAAAAAAATAGGAATGTATATGACGTTAAATCTAACCATTAACTTTATATTTAATCAATATTTAAAATTATTTTTTCAAAGACCTAGACCAGTTGATTTGATGATTGTAGAAGAAACTGGATATAGTTTTCCTAGTGGACACTCAATGGTATCAATGGCCTTTTATGGATTTATTATCTTTATAATATGGAAATATATAAAAAACAAAACTCTAAAATGGTTATATACAATACTTTTAGGAATATTAATTATTATTATAGGAACAAGTAGAATATATTTAGGAGTACATTACGCAAGTGATGTATTAGCTGGCTTCTGTTTTTCAATCGCATACCTTATTATATATACAACAATAATTAACAAAAAATTAAATATTACCAAAAGCACTAAAAACTAGTGCTTTTTATTTATGTCTAATATTTTATTTATCATAAAATACAACAAAGAGGTGTATTTATGAATATAATCAAATACATAAAATCTGAAATTAAGAACATTAGAGAAAAAGATCCTGCGATTAAAAGCGATATAGAAGTTTTTTTATATCCTAGTTTTAAAGCAATAATTAACTATAGAATATCACATTACTTTTATGAAAGAAAACATTATTTTATCGCAAGATATATATCAGAACGAAGTAAAAGAAAAACTGGAATTGAAATACATCCAGGGGCTACAATTGGCAAAAATTTATTTATAGATCATGGAATGGGAGTAGTAATTGGTGAAACAACCATTATTAAAGATAATGTAACAATATATCAAGGCGCGACATTAGGTGGTACAGGAAAAGAAAAAGGTAAAAGACATCCAACAATTGAATCAAATGTAATGATTAGTGCAGGGGCAAAAGTATTAGGATCATTTACTGTAGGTGAAAACTCTAAAATAGGCGCGGGATCAGTTGTATTAAAAGAAGTTCCACCTAATTCGACAGTAGTAGGCATTCCAGGCAAAGTAGTTAAAAATAATAATGTTAAGGTACAATGTGAAGATTTAGATCAATCTCTACCAGATGTAATTAGTGAAGAAATTACTGAATTAAGAAATAAAGTTAAAAGTTTAGAACTTAAATTAGGTAAAAATAAGTAGATGTGTTATAATATTTGCAGGTGAAAGAAATGAAAGAAAATTATCAAAAAGTAATGGAAGAAATGTTAAAAAATATAAATGGTGAAACTTTATTGCTTCATAGTTGTTGCGCACCATGTAGTAGCTATGTAATTGGACTATTATCAGATTATTTTAAGATAACAGTATTATACTATAATCCTAATATTTCGCCTTATGAAGAATATAAAAAACGTGTAGAAGAACAAATTAGATTTATTAATGAATTAGATACTAAATATAAAGTTGATTTCATTGAAGGAGATTATGAACACGAAGAATTTTTGAGTATTGTAGAAGGATTAGAAAATGAAGTAGAAGGTGGTAAACGTTGTTTTAAATGTTATCATCAAAGATTAGAAAAAACTGCTAAGTTAGCTAAAGAAAAAAACTATGATTATTTTTGTACAACATTATCAGTTAGTCCATATAAAAATGCTCAAAAATTAAATGAAATAGGAAAATTATTAGAAGAACAATATGAAATAAAATATTTATATTCAGATTTCAAAAAGAATGACGGATATAAAAAATCAATAGAATTATCAAAAGAATACAATTTATATAGACAAGATTATTGTGGGTGCAAATATTCAAAAAACACTGTTAAATAAGCAGTGTTTTTTGTTATAATAATCTTATGGTGGTTAATATGTATTTTGATTACAACAATAACAAATATGAAATAATAATTGAAAAAAAGAAAATTAAAAATATGTATTTAAAAGTTAAAGAAGATTTAAAAATATATATTAGTTGTAATAGGTTTGTTACAATTAGACAAATAGAAAAGATGATTAATGATAATTATAATGCTATATGTAAAATGATTGATAGGCAGACTAAAAATCAGGTAAAATCTAGTGAGTTTTATTATTTAGGTAAAAAACATGATGTAGTATTTAGTGATATATTTAAAAGTGTTGATATTAGTGATAATAAAATATATGTTAAAGATAAAAACACTATAGAAAAATGGTTAAAGAAACAAATAGAGATAGTATTTACTAGTGAATTAGAAAAATGTATCGACAATTTTGAGGAAAAACTACCTATAGTTAATTTAAAAATAAGAAATATGAAAACAAGATGGGGAGTATGTAATAGAAGTAATAATAATGTAACTCTAAATTCTAACTTAATAAGATTTGAAATAGATATAATAGATTATGTAATTTATCATGAACTATCACACTTTATACATCCAAATCATTCTGCTAATTTTTGGAAACATGTAGAAAAATATGTACCAAATTACAAAATTTTAAGAAATAGATTAAAAAACTAATTAATTTATTGTATAATGAAATATATAGGAGGTTTAGTTTATGTATTTATATGAAAAAAAAGATAACAAAATTAATGTATATGAATTAACTCCAAAAGAAAAATTAATTGAAGAATATAAAAGACAAGAAATTAGACAAATACCTGTGACTAAACGTGTATATACTGCAAAATCTAATTTATCAAGACAAGAATTACCACTATTTAATCCAGAGGGAACAGTACATTTAAGTGATATAGAATATGATTATGAGTTTCTTCTTATTTTTAGGGAATTCCATTTGATAAAAAAATATAGAAATTTAGATAAAGCAGAATCAGTATTGGAAGATTATTATAAAAACAACAATAGAAAATATAATGAAAATTGTGTTGTTGTAGATGCTGATAATAAATACATTTATAATTATTATTTATTAACACAATCTTATCGTCAATATTATCCCTATATTCAAATTATGAATGGTATAATAAATGTACCGGTGTCACTATATATTTTAGATAATATACAATTAGGAAATGGTAATAGATTAAAAAAATTAGATATATCTGAGCAAAAAGAACTTTTTAATTTTTCAAAAGTGCCGATTGAAAGTTTTAGTCTAGATGATATAAATAAATTAGAAGCTTTTGGTGTTGTAAATCAAAAATTAACAAAGTCTCTTTTAGAAAACAATCAACAATTAATTAAAAAACTTATTCGAAAATAAATGTATTTCAGAAAGGTGATATATATGATTTTAGAATCTTTAGAAAATAAAAAAGTAAAAGAATGGACAAAATTACTTAATAAAAAGTATAGAGATGAATACGGTAAATTTATAGTTGAAGGTATGAATTTAGTTAATGAAGCATATCAAAATGGATATTTAGAAGAATTAATCATAGAAAAAGGTAAGGTATTGCCTCTTGATGTAGATACTTATTATGTAACACCTGAAATAATGAAAAAAATTACATCATTAGATAATCCTCCAACTGTAATAGGCGTATGTAGAAAATTAGAAGAAAAAGAATTGGGAGATAAAATCTTAGTTCTAGATAATATACAAGACCCAGGGAATCTTGGAACAATAATTAGAAGTGCTTGTGCATTTAATGTAGATACAATTATATTAAGTGAAAATTCAGTAGATTTATATAATCCAAAAGTAATTCGTGCGACACAAGGTATGATATTTAATTTAAACATCATTGAAAAAGACTTATCAAGTTTTATACCACTATTAAAAGCTCAAGAATACAAAATATATGGAACAGATGTTGATGGTGGAGTTAACGTAAAAAGTGTTAAAGAATACGGGAAATATTGTATAATAATGGGCAATGAAGGCAATGGAATAAGCGATAATATAAAAAGATTATGTGATAAATTTATATATATTACAATGAACCAAAAATGTGAAAGTTTAAATGTTGGTGTTGCGACATCTATAATTTTGTATGAAATGGCAAACTAATATGGAATATATTAATATTGGTAAAATAGTAACAACACATGGTATAAAAGGTGAATTAAAAATTATTTCTAATTTTGAATATAAAAGTGAAGCATTCAAAGTTGGAAATAAAGTATATATAGGTAAAGAAAAAATAGAGGAAGAAATACAAAGTTATAGAGTTCATAAAAATTATGATATGCTTACATTTAAAGCTTATGATAATATCAATCAAGTATTAAAATATAAAAATAATCAAGTATATATAAATAAAGAAGATTTAAAAATAGATGGATACTTAGATACTGACTATATTGGTCTAGAAGTATACATGAATGATAAAATGATAGGTAGAATTAAAAATGTAATTAAGATACCTAACAATTCACTATTTGAAATAGAAAATGATGAAAAGGAATTTTATATTCCAAATAATAAAGATTTAATTGAAAAAATAGATATGAAAAATAAAAAAATATTTATTAAGTATATAGAAGGTTTGATATAATGAAAATAGATATTCTTACATTATTTCCAAATATGTTTAACGGTTTTCTTAGTGAGTCAATAATAAAGCGAGCTACTGAAAAAGAAAGTGTTATAATTAATATTCATAACATAAGGGATTATACAGTATATAAAAATAATCAAGTGGATGATACACCATATGGTGGTGGTGCTGGTATGGTACTTATGTGTGACCCTATATTTAGAGCAGTTGAAACATTAAGAACTGATGAATCAAAAGTAATAATAATGACACCGCAGGGTAAAGTGTTTAATCAAGGATTGGCATATGATTTATCTAAGGAAAAACATTTAATAATAATATGTGGGCATTATGAGGGATTTGATGAAAGAATATTATCTATAGTAGATATTGAAATAAGTATTGGTGACTATGTACTTACAGGTGGAGAAATACCTAGTATGGCAGTTACTGATGCAGTTGTAAGATTATTAGATGGAGTTATTACAAGTGAAAGTCATATCAATGACTCATTCAAAGATAATTTATTAGATTATCCAACATATACTAAACCAAGAGTATATAATAATATGGAAGTCCCTGAAGTATTACTTAGTGGGCATCATGAAAATATAGAAAAATGGAGAAAAGAACAACAGATTGAAAAGACTAAAAAAAATAGACCGGATTTGATGGAGGGTTATTATGAATAGGGGATATGTTATTAGCAAAAACACTAAAAATAAAGAAATCGAGATAATAGAATACGAACAACACACAGGATTTGATGTTAATCCTAAGAATAAAGTAAAAAAAGGCAATTCTATTGATGTTAGTAAAGTAATATTTATGTCTCCTACATTAATTGAAAAATTATTAAAAAAGAAAATAGATAGAGAATATAAACGTATATTAGCGTTGCTTGCTGAAGTTGCTGTTGATGATAGTGATGATACTTCTAAACTAGCAATTGCGCTTAATGAAGTTGAACTGTTTAAGAGTATTATAAGAAAGAAATATTCAAAATTTATGGAAGAAGCGAAAACAGAACAACTAATTAAACGATTAAATTTGATGAGTAAAGAATTAAAACGTAGAATCTTTGAAATTGAAGAAGAAAAATTATATAATAATAACCTTGGAGGAAAAAGTAGATAAAATTTCTTGTATTTATTAAAATTATGTGTTATAATTAAACGCGTTTGAGTGTGATCCGCTATTTCCATTAAAATATGATCATAACATATAGAAAAGGAGTGACTAGAAATGAATTTAGTAGACAAAATTACTAAAAAACAAATGAACCCTAACGTTCCAGAATTTAGAGTTGGGGACACTGTAAAAGTAGACGTTAAAATTATCGAAGGAAAAAGAGAAAGAATTCAAGCATTTGAAGGTGTAGTTGTTTCTCGTAAAGGTGCTGGAATAAGTGAAACATTTACTGTAAGAAAAAAATCTGCAGGAATTGGTGTTGAAAGAATTTTTCCAGTACATTCACCAAAAATCGATAAGATTACAGTAGTAAGAAAAGGTAAAGTAAGACGTGCTAAACTTAACTTTATCAAAAATATTGTTGGAACATACAGAATTAAAGAAAGAGGTTAAAAGTAAGGCAAAAGATTTTTGCCTTATTTTTGCATTGGAGGTAAAGTATGAATAAATTTAAAGAGATATTACCATATATATTAGTTATTATTGGAGTTATATTACTTAGACAATTTGTAATAACACCTATTCAAGTAGTGGGTACCAGTATGAAGCCTAATCTTATAGATGGTGAGTTGATGTTATTAAATAAAATCACATACAAGTTTAATGATATTGAAAGATTTGACATTGTTGTAGTTGATTATGCTAGTGAACCACTAATAAAAAGAGTTATTGGATTACCTGGCGAAAAAGTAGAATATAAAGATAACAAATTATACATAAATGGTGAATTAGTTGAAGAAAACTTTAAAATAAACGGAGAAACTGATGATTATAATATTAGTGAATCAGGTTATACAACTATTCCAAGTGATATGTACTTTGTTGTAGGTGATAATAGAATTAATTCAGCTGATAGTAGAATAATAGGTTTAATAGATAGAGATATAATATTAGGTAAAGCTAATTTCGTACTTTTTCCATTTAGTAAATTTGGTACAGTAAAATAGAATACATTTGTATTCTATTTTTTACATTATTTATACCTATATAAAGATAATTGACAAATTATGAGTTTTTAAGTATAATTATAAATGCAAGGGCTGGTGAGATATAATGTATAAAGATAAAATAATTTTAACTCCTAAAGAAATATTAGAAAAAGAATTTAAAATTGATGCTAGAGGATATAGAATGCAAGAAGTTGATAAATTTTTAGACTTAATTATAGGGGATTACAATGAATTTATTAGTACAATCGATCGCCTTGAAGAAGAAAAAGAACAACTTTTAAATGATATTATGAGATTAAAACAAGAGATAAGAAATGTAAAAACTAATTTAGAAGTTGTTAAAGGTAAAGGGGAAAGAGAAGTTACAAACGTTGATATAATGCGTAGAATTTCTCAACTTGAAAAATACGTTTATGGAATAAAAAATGACGAATAATAATTTTTAGACAAACGCTGCATAATCTATTTATGTAGAGGAAAGTCCATGCTCGCACTGTCCTGAGATGGCAGTAGTGTTCGTGTATAGGGAAAAAATAACCTATAGTAGTTTAATACTAACGGCTTTTCAAAACCTAAGTCTTTTGATATGGTGGCGAAATTTAAAAGTGCCATAGTGACGATGCTCATTCGAAAGATTGAGAGTGGAACGCGGTAAACCCCACGAGCGAGAAACCCAAATTTTGGTAGGGGAACTCTTTTGAAGGAATTGAACAGAGAAAGGGATTGAGTAATCAATAGATAAATGTTTGTCACCATTAAATGGTACAGAACATGGCTTATTAAGATTATTATTCTTTTTATTTAATGAATAGAGGTGTCATTTTGAACGAAATTGGTGAGAAGCTAAGAGAAGCTAGAGAAAGTCACGGTGTGAGTATTGAAGAAGCCGCCGAGGACCTGAAAATCAGACCAACACAACTAAAGAATTTAGAAGATGGAAACATTAGTGAATTTAAAGATATTTTTTACGTTAAGTTTTTCGTTAGAGATTATGCAAAATACTTAGGACTTGATGGCGATAAGATTCTTGATGATTTTAACGAATTTTTATTCGATTATACATCTAGAATACCACTAGATAAAATAAAAGAAGCTAATGAAGAAAAAAAAGAAGAACCTAATAGAGTTGTGTCACCGTATACAATGCCACAAAAAGAAAGTTTCTTTAAATCGTACAAGATTATTTATGTTATTATTATATTAATAATTATTGTTGTAGGGTATTTGGTTGTAACAAATTTTAAAAAAGATGATTTTGTAGATGGTAACACTGCTTACCACTACATTGTAGAGTAGGTGTTTAATATGAAAATGAATTTACCAAATAAATTAACGTTATTTAGAATTTTATTAACTTTTATAATTATATTTATATTATTATTTCCGTTTTACAATTTAAATATTAGTTTTCCAAAATATACCGTTGATGGTACAATATTAATTGATAGTAAATATATAATATCTGGTATATTATTTATAATTGCATCATTAACTGACTTTTTAGATGGTTATATAGCAAGAAAATATAACTTAATTACAGATGAAGGAAAACTAATGGATGCAATCGCTGATAAAATATTAGTTAATTCAGTAATTATAATTTTAAGTGCACATGGATTTATTCATCCGATAATCCCAGTGATTGTAATAGTTCGAGATGTAATAGTTGATTCAATTAAAATGTTAGCTGCTGCTAAAGGAAAAGTTGTTGCAGCTATCAAAAGTGGTAAATGGAAAACAGCTTGTTTAATGGTTGGTACAGTATTGACATTATTCTATAACTTACCATTTGAATTATGGAATATTCATGTGTCAGATGTACTACTAATAATTGCAGCAGTGTTATCAGTTGTATCAGCGGTTCAATATTTTGTATTGAATAAAAAAATAATTTTTTCAGAAAATTAAAAATTGAATGTGTAAGTATTCAATTCTCTCTAAATCTGTTAGAGAGAATTTTTATTTTGGTAAAAATTACTACGCAAATTTCCACGAACAAACGTTTGAAAAAGTATTGACTTTTTATTTTGTTATGTTTTATAATGTTATTGTAAGAGAAAGTTAGGAGAAAATGATATGATAAAACAACAATCAAAAGATAAAACATTAGACCAAGTTTTACTAGATATAGAAAAACAATTTGGTAAAGGTTCAGTAATGAAGTTAGGAGAGAACGAACATAGGGAAATAGATGTGTGCTCATCAGGTTCTCTGTCATTAGATATTGCTTTAGGTGTAGGTGGATATCCTAAAGGAAGAATAATTGAAATATACGGTCCAGAATCAAGTGGTAAAACAACATTTGCACTTCATGCAATAGCTGAGATTCAAAAACAAGGTGGTAGAGCAGCATTTATAGATGCAGAACATGCCCTAGATCCAGTTTACGCTAAAAATTTAGGAGTAAATATTAATGAGTTATTATTATCACAACCAGATACAGGTGAACAAGCATTAGAGATTTGTGAAGCTTTAGTACGTAGTGAAGCTATTGGAATAATTGTAATTGACTCTGTTGCAGCATTAGTACCTCAAGCAGAAATTGAAGGAGAAATGGGAGATTCTCATGTAGGACTTCAAGCGAGGCTTATGAGTCAAGCACTAAGAAAATTATCTGGTACAATTAATAAAACAAATACTATTGCAATATTTATCAATCAATTAAGAGAAAAAGTAGGGGTAATGTTTGGTAATCCTGAAACTACTCCTGGTGGTAGAGCACTTAAATTCTATTCAACAATCAGATTAGATGTAAGACGCGCTGAACAAATAAAACAAGGAACAGACGTAATCGGAAATAGAACAAATGTAAAAGTTGTTAAAAATAAAGTTGCACCTCCATTTAAAATTGCTGAAGTAGAAATTATGTATGGTCAAGGTGTATCAAAAGAAGGAGAATTAGTGGATTTAGCTTCAAACATTAACGTGCTAGAAAAATCAGGCGCATGGTATGCTTATAATGGTGAAAAAATTGGCCAAGGGAAAGAAAATGCCAAAGCGTTCTTAAAACAACATCCTGATATTATGAAAGAAGTAGAGGATAAAGTTCGTAAACACTACGATATTGAAATAAAAACTGATAAAAAAGAAAAGACTAGTAAAGAAAAGTAAAGTGTCAATAAACACTTTTTCTTTTTAGTTAGTATTAACGATATTGAATACTTTTTATAAATGTAATATAATAAGTGTTGACTGGAGGAAACAGTATGAACGAATTAGTAATTGATCCAAAAGAAGAACTAGTAATGAAACTTCTACATTATTTTATTACTGAACAAGGATATAACCCTATCGTTTTACACGGGGCAAAAGATGAAATATGGTTGGAAAATTTAGATAATGATTATAAAATAGTACGTATTGTATCTAATTATATTCATAATATGGAACAATACGATTATGATACATTTAAAACAAAGCAAATAATAAAACAAATAAAGAAAAAAACTTTAACATTCAGTGTGAATGCATTAAGTATATATACAGACATTGGTGACAATGTTAAACTTGATACAGTAGATAATATTGATTGTGTGTATATTAAAGATATCAAAGATATAGATAAGTATGATGTATTAAAAGATAGTTTTCCTACTCTAAAAGAAGATTTGAACATGAAAGAAAAGGGAATAGAATTGTTTACTAAGTTAACTGGAGATATAAATGATACTAACGAGAAAAAAGCAGCTAAAGCTAAAAATATATTTGAGGTAAAAAAACCTATTATTACATATATTTTATTAGGAATTAATATTTTAATTTATATCTTAATGACAATATTCGGATATGATAAATTTATTTTATGGTTTGGATTACATCCAGATATAGTTACAGCAGGTCATTATTACAGACTATTTACTTCTATGTTCTTACACGCCAATCTATTACATTTAATTTTTAATATGTATTCATTATATATAATTGGTAGTCAGATAGAAAATTTCTTTGGTAAGACCAAATATCTAGTTACATATATATTTAGTGGGTTAATAGCGGCTCTTATGTCAATGATATTCACTAAAGCATGGAGTGTTGGAGCATCAGGCGCAATATTTGGATTATTAGGAGCACTACTATACTTTGGATATCATTACAGAATGTATTTAGGAACAGTTATAAAATCACAAATAATACCAATAATTGTATTAAACTTAATAATTGGATTTTCAACATCAGGAATAGATAATGCTGCCCATATTGGTGGTCTTATTGGTGGTATAATTGGTGCGATGATGTGCGGAGTTAAAGAAAAATCTGATAAGAGTGACAGAATAAATGGAGTAATTATCGGATTAATATTTACTACCTTCCTAATATATCTTGCGTTTGCATATATGAAATAAATACATAAATAATACTTTATTTATGTATTTTTATTTGATATAATTATAATAGGTGAGTATATATGAAGAAAAAAAAGTTTTTCGTTCTAATTTCAATTATATCTTTAATAACGATCACCATAGATCAGTTTACAAAATTCATAGTAAATAGTACAATAGATTTCGGTTACAGCAAAGTTATTGTCCCTAATTTCTTTGCTATAACTAATGCACATAATTTTGGAGCTGCATGGAGTATATTGTGGAATAAAAAAACATACATAATATTAATTACAATATTTGCTATGTTGCTTGTCGTTTTCTTAATGTTTCGTGAGAAAGAACACAATAAATATAAATCATTATATTATGGATTACTAATTGGTGGAATAATTGGTAATTTAATTGATAGGGTATTTCTAGGATATGTAATTGATTTCTTTGATTTTACATTTTTTGGATTTCATTACCCAATATTTAATATAAGTGATATTGCAATAGTTATGAGTGTTTTACTAATTTGCGTTGAATGTTTTCTTCCGGGTATAGTACATAAAAATCAAGAAGAAGTGGAGATAATAGATTTTGATGAATAATTATATAGTAGAAGAAGAATTTAATAATTCGAGAATTGATCAATTTTTAGCACAAATGAAAGAATATTCAAGAAGTAAAATTGTTAAACTTATTAAAGAAGGTCTAGTTTTAGTAGATGACGAAATAGTGAAACCGAGTTATAATGTTAAAACTGGAGAAAATGTTAAAATAATCGGTGAATTAAACGAGAGTACAGATGTAGTTGCTGAAAATATACCATTAGATATCTTTTATGAAGATGATGATGTAATTATAGTAAATAAACCATCTGGTATGGTAGTTCATCCTGCAAACGGGAATTATACTGGTACACTAGTTAATGCATTAATGTACCATACAAAATCACTAAGTAATAATGACATAAGACCTGGAATAGTCCATAGAATAGACAAAGATACAAGTGGATTACTGATGGTTGCGAAAAACGATGAAGCGCATGCTAAACTTTCAGAACAACTTAGCAAACATGATATTAATAGAAAATATATAGCTTTAGTATGGGGTGTCATTCCTCACGATACTGGTACAATAGATGCACCGATTGGTAGAGATAAAAATGATAGACAAAAAATGGCAGTTACTGATGTTAATAGTAAAGATGCTGTTACTCACTTTAAAGTTCTAGAAAGATATAAAAATGCGACTTTAATAGAACTTAAACTAGAAACTGGTAGAACACATCAAATCCGTGTGCATATGAATTACATAGGATATCCTATTGTTAATGACCCTGTTTATGGAAGAAGAAAAATCATCAATGATTACGGACAAATGTTACATGCAGCGTCTCTTGGCTTTAATCATCCTAAAACAAATGAATACATAGAATTTAAAGCAGATCTTCCAAATGAATTTATAGATATTTTAAAGAATTTTGAAAAATAAAAAAATCTTGATTTCTCAAGATTTTTTTATTTTGTTTTTTTATTAGTTTTTTGTGCTAATTTTTCAATAGTTTGACCAAATAAAATGTTTGATTTAACATTATCCACTGTAGTATTATATACTTTTGCAATTTCAGCATAATTAATAATTTTTTCACCTGTTTTAGTATCAGTTGAAAATACCTCACATAATTCATTAAAGTAATGTGGATTACTAACTGGATTTGCAAATATAACTCCTAATGAAACCATTTTTGCTGTTAATTGTGTTTCTCTAGAACGAATACATAATACTAACATATTATTATTTAATGTTTCTTTAGCTCTTCCTCTAGTATCAGTCATTTTTTCTACGCTAGCACATTCTAGTATTTTTGAAGCTCTATCATATGATGTATTAATTGATTCAGAATTAGTTAATAATTCCTTAAACATTTCATATGGCATATTATTAATATAATTAGCTCTTTCCCTTGAATTCATACTAAATCCCCCTCTATGGCCATATATAATATAACATTTTTAAAAAAAAGTCAAGTTTTTTATGTTTTTTGTTTAAACTCTTTAATAATTTATTAAATTATAGTATAATTATCAATGAATTTTACGAGATGTGAGGTAATTATGAAAATTAAATACGATTTATTAAAGAAAGAGAAAAATAGTAGTGCAAGACTTGGGAAAATTCATACAAATTACGGTAGTTATGATACACCTATGTTTATGCCAGTTGGTACTTTAGCAAATGTTAAAACACTTACTCCAGAAGAACTAAAAGCCGCTAATAGTGGAATAATTTTATCAAATACATATCATTTATGGCTAAGACCTGGAGAAGATATTGTAGATAAAGCAGGTGGATTGCATAAATTTATGAATTATGATGGACCGATACTAACTGATAGTGGTGGGTTCCAAGTGTTTTCACTAGCAAAACCTAAAGATATATCTGAAGAAGGAGTTAAATTCAAAAGTCATATAGATGGTTCACCACTATTCTTAACTCCAGAAAAATCTATTGAAATACAAAATAAATTAGATAGTGATATAGCTATGAGCTTTGATGAATGCATTGGTTATCCAGCAAAATATGATTACGTAAAACAAAGTGTAGAAAGAACACTAAGATGGGCGAAACGTGGTAAAGTAGTACATAAAAATGAAAATCAATCATTATTTGGAATAGTTCAAGGAGGAGAATACGAAGACCTTAGAAGACATAGTGCGGAAGAAACAGTCAAAATTGGATTTGATGGATATTCAGTAGGTGGAACTAGTGTTGGTGAAGGTAAAGATGTAATGTATAAAATGATAAGCTACTCAACAAAATATTTACCTGAAGATAAAGTAAGATATCTAATGGGTGTAGGTGAACCAGAAGATATCATAGAAGGAGTAATTAGAGGAATAGATATATTTGATTGTGTATTACCAACAAGATTAGCTCGTCACGGAAATGCATTCACTAGAAATGGTAAAATAAATATTAGAAATTCAAAATATAAAGAAGATTTTACTCCAATTGAAGAAAATTGTGATTGCTATACATGTAAAAATTATACTAAAGCATATATAAGACATCTAATTACTTCAAATGAAATGTTAGGTGGAAGATTATTATCAATACATAATATTAGATTTCTAATAAAATTAACAGAAGAACTAAGAGAAGCAATTAAAAATGATAATATTTTAGAATATAAAGAAAACTTTTTAAAAAAATATTTCAATAAATGATAAATATGTGTTAAAATATATTGGTATTGAAAAAAAGAGGTGATTATGTGAAACAGACAAGAAGCGAATTAAGAGAAAAAATTATGACAATTTTATATCAAATATTTATGTACCAAACAAATAAAATTGATTATACATTAGAAAATTTAATCAAAGAACAAGTAGAAATAGAAAATGAATTTGTAAATGATACAATAAATGGTATTTTAAATAATAAAGATAAAATATTTGAAACCGCAAATAAATATTTATCTGACTGGACAATGGAAAGATTAAGTAAAATAGATCAAGCTATCATTTCAATCGGTATATATGAATTATTATATACTGATACTCCAGAAATAGTATGTATTAATGAAGCTATTGAACTTGCTAAAAAATATTCTGATGAAAAGGTTAGAAAAATGATAAATGGGGTATTGGATAAGGTATATCAAGATAAGTAATCTATAAAATAATACAAATAAAACGAATATAGTAATTTATATTCGTTTTATTTTTTATTTCTATAGTATTGCCTTATCATCAGTTTTCCCACAAAAATAATCTAATGATACGTTCGAAATTTTTGCGAATTCTACTAAAAAAATGGTAGGAATTAATGTTACACCATTTTCATAAGCACTAATTGCTGAATGCGTAGTATTAAATTTACTTGCTAATTTTTCTTGTGTTAATTTTAATTCTTTTCTTATTTCTTTTAAACGTTTTCCAACTTCTATAATATCAATTTCAATATAATTTAAATTACGGTTTCTAACATCTGACAAATTTGCAATATAATCTAAACTTAATGAAAATGTATTACAAAACTGATTTAATTTATATAATGGTATAATATTTTTATTTATTTCCCATAAAGAATATGCAGGACGTTTAATATTTAAAATTTCAGCCATTTGTTTTTGTGTCAATTCCTGTTCTTCTCTAATAAGCTTAATTCTATCAAAATTCATAGTTATCACCAAGACAATTTTCTCATTCGTGCTATAAATAACGAAAAAATGCTACTCATTATGACATTTTTGTGTTATAATAAATTTGCAGTAATAGAAAGTTTAATCTGCAAAGTGTTTTAGAAGGAGGGAGTTATGAATAAAAAGTTAAAAATTGGAATTGCAATTGGATTAATTATTTCTTTAATTGCAGTAATAGTTATATGCATTTTATTGAAAAATAAAACATATACTGTAACTTTTGATTCAAATGGGGGAACAATAGTTGAATCACAATCATTAAATCGTGGTGATACTGCAATTAAGCCAATAGATCCATCTAAAGATGGATACAAATTTGATGGATGGTATCTAAATGGTGAAAAATATTATTTTGACAGTAAAATGAAAAAAGATATCAAACTAGAAGCTAGATGGATAAAAAAGGGTGATGTAGAAACTGTCACAGTAACTTTTGATACTGATGGTGGAACAAAAATCGAAGCCATTGAAGTAGAAGTTGGTGAAAAAATTAAAAAACCAACTGACCCAACTAAAGAGGGTTATGTTTTTATTGAATGGTTATTAGATAATAATTCATTTAATTTTGATACAGAAATAGTATCTGACATAAAACTTAAAGCAAGTTATAAAAAACTTGAAGAAGATAATGTAGTAGTTACTTTTAATAGTAATGGTGGTAGCAGTGTTGCAACACAAGCTATAAAAAAAGGTGAAAAAGTATCTAAACCTGCTAATCCAACAAGAACAGGATATACTTTTAATGGATGGTATTTAGGAAAAACAAAATATGATTTTAATAAAGAGGTAAACTCTGATATCACATTGAAAGCTGAATGGACAAAAAACCAAACATCAGGTAATACAGGGAATAATAATCAAACTGAAAAACCTACACCAATACCAGCTCCAACACCTGAAGTTATAAAGTACACTGTATCATTTAATAGTAATGGTGGTAGTGCAGTAGCAAGTCAAACAATTATTGCAGGTGGTAAAGCTACAAAACCGTCTGATCCATCAAGAGATGGATATAAGTTTATTGGTTGGATGCACAATGGTGGAGCATATAATTTTGATTCTGCAGTAAACGGTAATGTTATATTAACTGCCGAATGGGAAGTAATCCCAGTACTAGATGTGTATACTGTAAAAATGGTGGTAATAGATGGTGACCAATCATCTACTGAAAGAAAAGTAATAGTTTATAAAAATGGAAATGAAATTACTGCAAACGCCTTATACAATGGTGATAGTAAAATTGGTGGATATGTATCTAAAATTGGCGGAATAAGAGTTAACGAAGCAGTATATAATAGTGCAACAGATTTAAAAGTAAAATTAAATGATGGTAGTGTAGTAAGCACTACAAAAATATAGGAGTAAAGGAGTAAAATATGAAAAAGAAGTTTCTTAGTATAGTAGTATTCATATTTTCAATATTCTTTATTGGAAATATAGACGTATTTGCGGCAAACAATCCATATATAATCTCAGCTCATGACATTCCTTCTGATACTTATGTTATTGGTACACATGTATTTGATACTAATAGAGATTATTTATCAACTGAAGATATAATGTGGGCAGCTAGAACTATTGAGGATGTTGAGAGCAAAGATGACATGATCATCTACTATAAAAATTATGATGGTGAATGGATTAATGGTAGAACTGGAGAAAATGTTACAGTACCTTCAACATTTAAAATAGAAGAAGTAAATGGTAAAGAAGCAAAAGGTATAGCAATAAATACAGTTCTTGAAGAATTTACAATTGAAGGTGGAGGAACTGGATATTCATCAATTCATGAAGATGACTATAATATGGCAGGTTTATGGTTGAAAAATGATGAAACAAAAACTGAATATAGTTATGAAGTTGTTTTTGACGCATTTAATATTGAAGATGGTGAATATAACTTTAGTTTACAATGTCATGATTATGAAATTACTGAAGATGATTATATCCCAACACCATTTAATATTGGAACAATGCCTTCAACTGTTACAGTTTCAAATGGCGTATTTAGATTGCCAATTGAGTTTAATTCTACTAATATAAATGATTATGTATCGTGCGCTATGGAACTAGAACAAGATGAAGAAATAATTGAATCAGGATTTACAATTGATTATACAGATGCTGAACCAACATTAAGTGCTTTTGCAATTGAAATGACTGCTAAAGAAGTAAATGGTGAGGGTATTGGATTTTATCCCGTGTTTGGAGAATATCAAAATTTCTATGATATATATAGTTCTGATATCGAAATAAATGAACTAGAACTTGTATTTAAATCAAGATTTATTGAAGAAGGAGATTATAATATAGAGATCGATGCAACTAAAGATGGTGAAGAAATAAATATAGACTATGATGAAGTGTTTATTATTGGTGAAGGTGCAGACCCTGCATATGGTCTAGCAAATGCTAAACATTATTTAACATTTGATGAACCTATAACACCTGGTGAATACGAATTTTATATATATGTATATGATGCTAATGAAGAATTCTTCGCGTCAGAGATTGTTCGTTTAACTGTTACACCAGAAGCATCAATGACAATTTCTAGTGAAGTATGGGAAGATCCTGAAGTATATTATTCACTTGATGAATTAGTATTTGATAATAGTAAAAAAAGAAAATTTAATTTGGACATATTCACTGAAAATATTCCTACTGGAACATATGCAATAAAAGCAAAATTAGATTATGCTAATTATGTACCAACTCCAGTTAATTTTGAGTTAAAATATAATCAAAATGTTGAAATTATTAAACCTGGCGATGTAGAATACTTTGACTTTGCATTTGAAATTCCTAAAACTACAAAAGTAGGTGACCAAATTGTTAAAGTAGGACATGGTAAATATTATGTAGAATTAACATTGCATGAACTAGAGGAAGATGAAGACGGAAATGTATGGGCAATGGAACCTGCAATAGCAAGAACAGGATTCTATTTTACAATCAACAAACATGTAAATGGTATATATGGAGATATTAGTGGAGATGGCAAAGTCTCAAACGATGACACAATACTTTTAAGACAGGCATTAGTTGGAACACATGAATTAACATATGATCAATTAGATGTTGCGGATGTTAATCAAGATAATACAATAGATAATCTTGATGTTCAAATAATTAGAAAACATATTGTTGATAATATAACTCTTCCATATGATTCTGGTGATAAATATCCAATAAACTATGAATTAAATGGTGGAACTTTTGAAGGATTTTATGATACAGTATATGCAAATATAGCGTTACCATTTGAATTAACTAATCCTGTTAAAGAAGGATATAGATTTACTGGATGGGTATGTGCTACACTTAATATTTCTGAACCACAAATTAATGTAACTATTCCTGAAGGTATGACAGGACCATTAAATTTAACAGCAAATTGGGAATTAGCTGAATAGAATATATTAATTAAGAGCCTTTTGGCTCTTTTATTATTGTCTAAGATGTAAAAATATTATATAATTTTATATATAGAAGAGTGATGTTTATGAATACAGAAAATTATATTACAGTTACAGATTTAAATAAATATATTAAAACGTTAGTAGATAATAATAGCCATCTACAAAACGTTTATTTAAGAGGTGAAATATCCAATTTTAAAGCTCATACTAGAGGGCATTGGTATTTTACTTTAAAAGATGAAAATAGCCGTATAAATGCAATTATGTTTGCTTCGGCAACTACTAAAGTTAAATTTACACCAATTGATGGTATGAAAGTTCTAATAACTGGTAGAGTTAGTGTATATGAAGCAAGTGGAGCATATCAGATTTATGCGAATGATATGATTGAAGATGGTATTGGTAATTTACATATAGCTTTTGAACAATTGAAATTAAAATTAGAAAAAGAAGGCTTATTTGATAAAAGATATAAGAAACGTGTACCTAAAATACCTAATAGAATAGGTATAGTAACTGCTCCTACAGGTGCAGCAATAAAAGATATTATATCAACATTAAAAAGAAGATTTCCAATATGCGAAACAATTCTTTTTCCAGCACTAGTACAAGGAGTAGATGCCGCACCTTCTATTGTTAAACAAATTAAGAAAGCCGGGGAATATGACATCGATGTTTTAATAGTTGGACGTGGTGGGGGAAGTATAGAGGATTTATGGGCGTTTAACGAGGAAATTGTCGCACGTGCGATATTTGAATCAAGAATTCCTGTAATTAGCGCTGTAGGGCATGAAATTGACTTTACAATTAGTGATTTTGTCGCAGATCTTAGAGCGCCAACTCCAACAGGAGCAGCAGAGATGGCTGTACCTAATCTAGTTGATATATTAAATTATATTGATCAGGTAAAGATTAGATTAAATGAGTCATTAAAAAAGAAATTAGATTACTTAGAATTATTATTAAACAAATATAAAAATTCTTATATACTTAAAAATCCAATTTCAATGTATGAGATAAAAGAACAAAAACTTGATGGAATAATTGATAAATTGAATAATTATATTAAGCAAAAAATTAATATAGAAGATACTAGATTAAAACAAATTCTTAGTAATTATACATTAAATAATCCTGAGAATTTCTATGATAATAAAAGAAAAAAATTAAAAGAATTAGTTAATAATATTTATCATGATACAAATAAAATAATACAAGATAATAAAATATTAGTTGCTAAACTAGATATTAAACATATTACTAATGTTACAAAACACTATGTAGAAATTAATGATATTAAAATTAATAATATTATAGAAAAATTAGAAGTGTTGTATCCATTAAATGCTTTGAAAAGAGGATATGCAGTTATTAAAAAAGATAATAAAATTGTAAGTGATATTACTAAGCTAAAAACTGATGAAGTAATTACTACTGAATTAAATAATGGATATATAGAATCTAAAATAATTAATACAAAAATGAAAGAAGGAATATAAATGGAAAATACAGAAAAAACGTTTGAACAAAAAATAAAAGAATTAGAAAAAATAGTTAGTGAGTTAGAAAGTGGTAATGTTGATCTAGATGACGCAATAAAAAAATATACTGATGCAATGAAACTTGCTAAAGAATGTAGCGATAAACTTAAAAATGCTGAAGAACAAATTAATAAGGTTTTAACTGAAAATGGTAATTTAGAAAACTTTAGCATAGAAGAATAATTTGACATTCACATTAAAAAGTAGTATATTATTTATGCATAAATGCATATAATATTATTGCTACGTTGTAGCAAATCAAAAAAAGCGGTGAACCCAGCCGATAAATTGGGACTTAAAAAAGCGGTGAACCCAGCCATTAAATTGGGGCTTAAAAAAGCGGTGAACCCAGCCATTAAATCGGGACTCGAAAAAGTGATTAGAGACTTAACTCTAATCTTTTTATTTTATTTTTAATTCACCCTTGACAGAGGTACATTTGTTCGTTATAATTCATATAACAGCAATTTATGAAAGGGTGGTAAAATGATTTTAAATTTAAAAATAGTAAAGGTTGATTCTGATTATTGTGATTATTTAAGAAAGTTTGATAATAGGGTTTCGTATAACAAATTTGAAAAAGAATTAAGACCATTTATTGGCATATTATTTACAATTAATGATTGTGAATACTTTGCACCACTATCTAGTCCCAAACCTAAACATTTAAAAATGAAAAATACGTTAGACTTTTTAAAACTTAAAAATGGGGAATTAGGTGCAGTTAATTTTAATAATATGATTCCTGTAAAAACTAATAATTATAAATTGATTGATTTGGATGGAAAAGTAGTCACAATAAATGAAAAGAAATATAAAAAATTACTACGTGAACAATTGGCTTGGTTAAATGAAAACTATATTCAAGTTAAAAATAAATCGTATAAGTTATATAATTTATATTTAAATAATAAATTAAGTGAGAATATTAAGAATAGGTGTTGCAATTTTAAATTACTAGAAGAAAAATGTGATGAATATAACAAGTAAAAAAAGATACAATTAGTGGGAGGATCTATGTTAGAGATACAAGAAAAAGAAAATGTAGAAATAGTTAATATGATTTATGAAATACGAGAATGTCAAGTAATGTTAGATAGTGACTTGGCAATTCTTTATGGAACTGAAACAAAAAGAATCAATGAAGCTGTTAAAATAATCCAATAAATTTCCAGAAAGATTTTCATGGAAATTAACAAATGATGAGTTAAGAAATTTGTGGTCGAAATTTTCGACCGCAAATATTAATAGAAAGTCTAGAAGTAATCCAAGAGTTTTTACTGAACAAGGTATTGCAATGCTCGCAACTATACTTAAAACGAAAGTTGCTACACAAGTTAGTATCGCAATAATGGATGCTTTCATTTCTATGAGAAAATATATATCAAATAATTTATTAGAACAAAAATTTATTAATAACCAAGTTATGAAAAACACTGAAGATATTAAATTGCTACAAGAATCATTTAAACAGTTTGATAAAACAAACCAATTGAACGAAATATTTTTTGAAGGACAAATTTATGATGCATATTCACTATTAATTGATATATTAAATACTGCGTTTAAAAATATCATAATTATTGATAATTATATAGATAAAATGTTTTTAGATGTATGTTCTAAAATAAACACTAATACTATAATTTTTACTAATAAATTAGATAAAATCGATATAGAAAAATATAATAAACAATATGATAATATTAAAATAAAATTATCAAATTCGTTTCACAATAGATTTATAATAATTGATAATAAAATTTTATATCATTGTGGAGCATCCTTTAAAGATCTAGGTAAAAAATGTTTTGTCATTAATAAAATAGATAATAAAACATTACTAGATAATTTATTAAATATGGTGAATTTTTAAATTATGTTAACCAATAATAAACAAACTAGGAGTGAGTATCACTCCTAGTTTTCTGCTTCCTCTAACATTGTAGTAATGAAAATACCATATCCCTTAGTAGTATCATCGATAATAACATGAGTAACCGCACCAATTATCATATCATCTTGAATAATAGGTGAACCACTCATACCTTGAACTACACCACCAGTTTCATCGAGTAGTTTTGAATCGACAATTTCAAATAAAATGTTTTTAGAATTTGTAATGTCATAATCTATCTTTGTAATGTTAATCGCAAATTCTTCAATATTTTCATCTTCTAAAACAGTTCTGATGGTTGCTTTACCAACTTTTATATCTTCCTTTTTACCAACTTTAATTGTCTCTTTAGTTGGTAATTCATCAGTATATTTACCAAATATACCAGATGTAGTGTTTTCTTTTATATTACCAAAAACTTCTTCTGGATAATATTTAGCGTTTTTTTCACCCGGACTACCATTACTACTTTTATCTATACTAGTAATTTCTGATTTATAGATTTTACCATCTTTAATATCTAGTTTTTTACCAGTATTTGATTCAACTATTTCATGTCCTAAAGCGCCAAAATTCTTAGTTTCAGGATCGATAAAAGTTAGTGTACCAATTCCATTAACAGAATCTTTAACGTATAATCCAGTGCGGTAAACACCATCATTTTGTTTAACTAATTTTAGATTAGTATTAAAAGTTTCTTTGTTTCTTAAATAGGTTATTTTGATTTTTTCTTTATTATTAGCTTCTTCTATTTTAGAAACCATTTCGGAAATGTTACTTACATTATCATTATTGATCTTAGTAATTACATCTCCAACTTTTAAATCTGCTTCTTTACCAGGATAGGAATCATTAACTTTGTATAAACCTACAATTATAACACCTTTTGTATTTATCTGTATTCCAATATTTTCTCCACCTGGAATTATTTTTTCTGAATAAGCAAATACATAATTTGGCATAATAAGTAATGTAGACATTACAATTTTAAAGAAAGCATTTTTAAATTTTTTAAAAAACATAAAAATCTCCTTTTCTAATATGTTCACAGACTACATTATTATTATGATTAAATATTCATGTTTTATAGTGAGTAAAATCTACCAATTAAAAAAATCTAGTTTCCTAGATTTTCAATTTTTTAAATAAATATTAATCCTGCAATAAATGTTAGTACCATTGCGATAACTAAAACTAATGCAACACCTTTTCTAGCTTTTCTACTCATTATAAACACCTCAATAAAATTATATAAAAAAATCATGATAAAATCAAGGAATATTTTTTTTAATAATTAATATACTTAACTGGGTGAACTATATGAAGAAAATATTCAAATTAATTAATGCGGAATTTAAAAGAAATAAAAAATTATATGTATTTGTCTCAATACTTTTGATAGTAGGATTTATAACTGGTTCATTATTTATAACAATATTGAGTAGTGAAGATAAAAAATTAGTAGGGGAGACAATCTCAAATTTTTTTCTCCAAATTAAGAATAACAACGTAGATATAATATATACTCTTAGGACAAGTTTAACCACTAATTTAATATATATTATATTTGTTTGGTTACTTGGAATTTCTGTAATAGGGATACCAATAATTATATTTTTGATTTTTATAAAAAGTTTTATATTAGGATTTTCAATTGTATCTATAATATTTAAATACAAATTAAGCGGAACATTGATTTCACTGGCATATATTTTTCCTCATCAAATATTAAATTTATT
Source organism: Bacilli bacterium (assembly GCA_045545595.1). Lineage (GTDB taxonomy): Bacteria > Bacillota_I > Bacilli_A > RF39 > UBA660 > SIG205. Next base: position 23,688 of record JAZQBG010000023.1, on the reverse strand, counting down.
AGTTATAAGTTTCATTGGTTTATATGCATTAAAAGTGTCCATTTCACTTATTAAACTAATTTTAAGTAAAAAACAAATAAATTTTAAACTAATTATGAAAAAATATTTTGCAGTATTAATAATATGTGTAATTTTATCAATAATATCAACTATGCTTGAAACATTTCTTTGTCCTAATTTTATAAAATTGTTAGCATTTTTAATAAAATAACTTGATTTTTGATTTTTAGGAATTATAATAATTCATTGGTGATATTGATGTTAGAAATTAATTATAATGATTTTAGAAAACGGCTATTAAAAGATTTATATAAATTAAAAGAACAAATCGCTATTGAGGAGTCAGAGGAACAGAAAATAAAAATAATGGATAGTATTTTATCAATTAATGCGATATTAAATGAATATTTATTAATTGCTGACAGAAACTATAACTATAACGATATCATAAAGAGAAATTCAAGTAGTCTTATAAAACTTAAAACATCAGAATATAATACTATTAGAAATAACATTAATGAATTAAAGAAAAACAACAATATTAATAAAAAAATATATAATTCTTCTAAAATACAAATTAAACATTTTGAAAAATCAAAAACTTTAAAATCACTGTCTGCTACACATATATCACGCAAAAATTTTTATGATATATTATTTAATATTCCATTTGGGAACTTTAGTGATTATCTTGATACACAACTTAAAAGCAAAAAAATATATGTAATTAATTTAATTGATATAGATAATTCATTACTAGACGGAGCATCATTTAGTCTTCCAGCATTAAACTACGATTATAATATTATTGAAACTTATGATGAATTTTCTTATTTGTCAATATTTCCGATAATTCACGAAATAACTCATTCTTATGTTGAAAGAAAATACAATACCACTACTGCATTTAATGTATTTAGAGAGGTTATTCCATTTTTTCATGAATTTAAGATGATGGATCATCTAAATATCAATAATATGGGACATACTGACATTACAATAAATTATCATGAGATATTGTGCAGTTTGAAAGCAAATTTAAACAATAGATTTAAACTTAGAAGATATCAAGATTACTACAATTATACATATGTAATTGGTCAATTACTTTCTTTCCATTTTTTTGAGATGTATAAGAGGGATCCTGAAAAATGTGAATACTATACCAATTACTTTTGCAATAATCTTGATAATTATGCTCCATATGATTTATTACAAAAATCAAATGTCGATATTGAACAATTATCAAGTGGAGAAACTATGAAACGTATGATAAAGGAATATAATAGCTATTACGACAAATTTAAGAGTTAATTTTAACTCTTTTTATTTTATTTAAATTAAAAATAATATATAATAGTTTTGTGGTGATTACTATGAGTAAAAAAGTTATAGTTGGTATGAGTGGGGGAGTAGACTCTTCTGTTGCTGCCATTTTATTAAAAAAACAAGGATATGAAGTAGAAGGACTATTTATGAGAAATTGGGATAGTATGGTTAATAATGATATATTAGGTAATCCTGATTTAAATAATAATATTTGTCCTCAAGAACAAGATTATAACGATGCTTTAAAGGTATGTGAAAAACTTGACATACCACTTCATAGAGTTGACTTTGTAAAGGAATATTGGGATCATGTCTTTACTTACTTTTTAGACGAATTAAAAAGAGGTAGAACTCCTAATCCCGACATAATGTGCAATAAGTTTATTAAGTTTGATTTATTTATTAAAGAGGCAAAAAGATTAGGTGCAGATTATATTGCAACAGGTCACTATGCTAGACTTAAAAATGGACGTTTATTACGCGGAATAGACAATAATAAAGATCAAACATACTTCCTGTGTCAATTAAGTAATAAACAACTTGAAAACGTGTTGTTTCCAGTTGGTGATTTAGTTAAAAGTGAAGTTAGAGAATTAGCTACTGAGTATGATCTTATTACTGCTGATAAAAAAGATTCTACTGGGATTTGTTTTATTGGTGAAAGAAACTTTAACAACTTCCTTAAAAACTATTTACCTAATCAAAAAGGCAAAATTGTAAACATTGAAACAAATGAAGAAATTGGAGAACATGTTGGACTTATGTATTACACTTTAGGACAACGTAAAGGTGTTGGAATTTCTGGGAACAAAGAAAAACTGTTTGTTGTTGGTAAAAATCTAGAAGAAAATATATTATATGTTGCATTTGGTGATGACAGTGAATACCTATACTCTGATGAATGTATAGTTGAAGATATGAATTTTATCAGTGATCAAAGGCCAACATTTTGTACAGCTAAATTTAGATATAGACAAAAAGATATTCCAGTTGTAATTGAATATATTGATGAAACTCACATTAGAGTTAAATATCCATCTAAAGTAAGAGCAGTTACTCCAGGACAAGCATGTGTATTATACTTTGGTGAAGAATGTCTTGGTGGTGGAATTATAAAAGAAATTAGAAAAGACAACGAAAAATTGTGGTATATATAATAGAGTAGAGTAAAGTAAATGTAAATATATGGTACTTGACAATATTTTATATAGTGGTAAAATTAATATATAAGGATACGGAGGTTTTTACCATGGACAAATTAAATGATTTATTACAAGAGTTAGAAATATCAAAGGTAAGATTAGCAAAATATTTAGGTGTATCTAGACAAATGGTTTATAACTACTTAGATAGCGAAAACTTAGAAAAGATGCCTAATGATAAAAAAATGAAATTATTTAATTTATTAGATATAGAATCTCTTGATGATATTAAAAAAATTAAAGTTGATTCTGATTATTCGATGAATGTTGAGTCAAGATTAAATCAAGGCGTTAAAAAGGTTGCGAATGATGAGGCTACAGTTGATTTAAAAGGTTTGTCAAAAGATGATGCTGAAACACTTAACAATATATTTACATATATTAAAGAAAAGTTAATTGAAGATAAAACGGACATTTCTTCTAATATATTTAAATATTTACATCATTTTTTACAATCAATTGATAATGTAAAAGAATTAAAATATATTCTTGGTTATGTTTCTAAATCTACTGGATTTACTGACCCGAATAAATTTGTTTTTAATGAAGATCAACAATTTTTATTTGAAAGTATAATGTACTCTGCAATGACTCTATATAACAATGGGGGAGCATCAAGAAGTAAGATAGCTGAGTCTCACAGAAGATGGGAAGCAGAAATAGAACAAAAAAATGAAGAAAAATTAAGTAGAACTCAACAATTAAATACTGCTAAAGTTCAAGCACTTAGAGAACTTGGTTATACTGAAATAAATGAAACTAATGCCGCTGAAGTATTAGAAAAAATAGCTGAAATCCAATCTCGTTCAGTTGTATAAAAATAATATATTATTGATAAGACAAACATAGGTTAAAATGTTTGTCTTTTATAATTTAAAATATACAAAAGCACTCTCTTTCCTTGAAAATAGGGGAGAGAGTGCTTTTTAGTGTTGTAATACTTTTTTAATTCTATTTAATACATAGTCTTTTTCATTAGGATAGTTTGTATAGAATGTCAATAATTTAATGTTTACGTCATTACAAATTTTTTTAACTTTTAAATCTCTATCTTTTCTTTTATATTTTTTATGAGTACTATCATTAATTTCGATTAACAATAATAATTTATTCATATCTTTATCAAATATAGCAAAATCTATATTTCTAAATAATTCAGTATAATATCTATTATTATTTTTCTTCTTTATTATACTTGCTAGATTCAATTGAGGTATTATTGTATGCTCGTTTTCTAGTGTTTTAAGAATATTATAAAACTTTCTTTCATATTGGCTCATAAATGGTTTAATTTCGTATATGGTTGCTTCTTTAGCTCTTTCTTCATGTAATAAACTTATTCCAAATAAACTTAAAATGAATTCAATTATTTTTTTTACCATAATAATATATCCTTTCCATGTAATTACTAGTATATTATTAAATCGTTAAATTTACAAGTTATTTTATTGGTACACTTCCCCTATTCTTAAATATAATTCTAAAATAGGGGAGGTAGGAATAATCATATATACTGTAATCAAAATTAAAATATTTTTAAATTAGATGATAAGTTATATATATGATAGTTAATTTTTTTAGAATTAACCAAATAGGATATATTTTTAGTTTATTATATATAAGTAGAATAAGAATATGTAATTTAAATATTAATATCAAAAATATATAACAATAAAAATATATTAAATAAAAAATAAATAAAAATAGTTGCTAACTTAATATTTAATTAAGTTGAACAACTATTCACTTATTTTATATTAATATGTTACTTCCTATAATACATGTTATGTTAACTTCTATTTATAACTCATTTGTAAGTCTAATTAATAACTCATCAACTATTTTATCTAAACCTATACCTCTAGATGCTTTAAAATATATTACATTCTTTTTATTTAATTTAATCTCATTAATTATATCACATATTATATTAGAATTATCATTACTCAATTTAAATTCTTTTTTAATTATATTATCATTACTTACTTCATCTAAAATATATTTAATATCATTTCCTGAGACATATAATACATCAATATTACTATTATTAATTAATTTACCGATTTCTCTATGGTAATAACTAGACCACTCCCCTAGTTCCAACATGTCGCCAAGATAGAGTAGTAGTTGGTAATTTTTATTACCATAATTTTTAATAATATTTTCAATTCCAAATTTCATAGAATCATAATTAGCATTATAACTATCATTAATAATTATATTATTTTTAATTTTTGTTTTCTCCATACGCATTTTAGGAGTTTTATGTAATTTAAGATATTTTTTAAATTTATTAAGTTTTATGTTAAAAACTTTACTAATTTCGTATGCTAATACTACATTGATAGGGAACTCCCCTACTTTACTTAAATTTAAATTTTTAATAGAGTCATTAAATCCATATCTACAAGTAGTGTAATGACTATTTAACCCTACTCTATTTAAATATTCATCTTCACTATTAATAAATAATAATCCGTTTTCTTTTAATCCAACTGTTATTTCCATCTTAGCTTTTAATATATTATCCTTAGAACCAAGTATACCAATGTGCGCGGTACCTATATTAGTTATTATCGCTACATCAGGTTCTGCTATATTACTTAATGTTTCTATTTCTCCAAAGTGATTCATACCCATTTCTAGGATACATATATCATGATTATTAAGTTTTAATAGTGTTAACGGTAATCCAATATGATTATTTAAATTACCTTCAGTTTTAAGGACATTATAATCGTATTTCAATACATCGTATATTAAATCTTTAGTACTAGTTTTACCATTACTACCAGTTATTGCAATAACTTTAGTATCTTTGTTTTTGATTCTATTGTAGTGTGCTAAATCTTGTAATGCTTTTAAAGTATCATTAACTTCTATAACACTAACATCACTATTCTTGCATTTTTCTATAATGTTATCTTTATCAGTGTATTTTGAGTTAATTAGAACTGCATTACAGCCACTTTTTATTACATTACAAACAAAATCATGTCCATTATGTTTTTCGCCTAAAATAGGGATAAAAAGAGTATTATTTTTAATATCATTACTATTAATTGAAACATTATCTATTTCTTTATGATTATTATGTATAATTTTTCCTCTAACTGCGCCATTTATTTCTTCAATATTAAACATTAAATCACCTTCTTCTCAAAATTTAGCCTACCTAAATCTAATAATTTATCGATTAATACATCATATTTAATACCAATATCTTCAAATAATAAAGGATACATACTAATATTAGTAAACCCAGGTAAAGTATTAATCTCATTTAAATATATTTCATTAGTTTCATTTTTTAAAAAGAAATCAATTCTTGATAAACCACTACACTCTAATGTTTTATATGCCTTTTTAGCAATCTCTTGTATTTCTTTTTTAATTTCACTATTTAATTCTGTAGGGACTTTAACAATAGAGTCCTTAGAGTTATATTTAGCATCATAACTGTAGAAATCATCACCAGGTAATATTTCTCCCACGTTACTTACTATTATATCATCATTTCCTAAAATTCCAACCTCTAATTCTCTACCATATATACATTCTTCTATAACTAGCTTATTATCATATTTAAATCCATTATTTATACTACCAATTAATTCGTGTTCATGGTAGATCTTGCTAATACCTACACTACTCCCTGCGTTAGCAGGTTTTATAAAGCATGGATATTTTATCTTTTCTTTAATTAAAATCTTAATATTATCTATATCATAATTATTTTTATTTACGATAATATATTTAGCCTGTTTAATACCAACACTATCTAATACTATCTTAGTAAATGCCTTATCCATACATAATGCACTACTGATTAGATTACATCCCACATATGGTACATTAATTATATCTAAATAACCTTGTAATCTTCCATCTTCTCCATAATTACCATGTAAAACAGGGAATATGCAGTAACAATCATCAAATATCTTCTTATCTGTAATAGGAATTAAATCATCGAGATTATTTATATCATTACATAAATCCCATTCACCATTCTTAGTAATATATATAAGTTTTATATCATATTTATCTTTATTAATATATTTTAAAATACTTTTAGCTGATTTAATTGAAACCTCATGTTCATAACTTTTACCACCAAAAATTAATATAACTTTCTTTTCCATAAAAAAACCAACTCCCATATTAGTATATGTAATATAGCTTTGTTGGTTAAATTTACTTATTTAAAACTTCTTTTATATAATCAATATCTAAGTTAGTAATCTTAGATATCTCTTCAATACTATTATTTAGATGTAATGCATTTATTAGTGTTTTAATTTTAGAATCTTGATCTTTATTATCCTTTTTCAAACATTCAATGTCATTTTCTAATTTCTTATTGTTATTTTCTAGTCTTCTAGTATCATCCTCTAATCTCTTAGTGTCGTTCTCTAACCTTTTAATATTTTCTTCTCTTTCTTTTTCATACTTCTTTCTAGTATTTTCATCTAATCTTTGTACTTCTGCATAAAATAACATTTGTCTTAATTTTTCATCTGCATTGATTATTCGTAGTTGTTCCATAGCTTCATTTAATGTCATACTCTTCTCTGCCATATCAATCAACTCCTCTTCATTTTTACTTTTGATAAATCTTAACATGTTCTTTTCTTCTTCTGTAAAGTCATACTTATCTATTTCATCTAATACAGCATCAGTAATGTTACTTATCATAGTAGCTGATAGTTGTACTCCATATATATCTTCTATTGAATCGCTTATATCCCTTGTTGATAATCCTTTTGCATACAGATTTATTACTTTTTCTTCTATTCCTGATATATCTCTTTTGTTCTTTGGAACTATCTGTGGATCAAATTCTGAATTCCTATCCCTTGAAACCGTTAATTCAAATTCTCCAAATTTACTTTTTACATTCTTACTTGAATAACCATTTCTATAATTATTCTTTTCTATGATTTTATCATTTTTTTCATATCCCATTGTTGTATCAAATTCAGCATTCATCATCGTTTGGATTGTATCTTTAAACATGTCTTTTAGTGCATCAGCAATATCGTTTGCGTTTTGTATATCGTAATTTTCTAACAAATATTTTATTATTTCTTTATTTTTACTTTCTTTCATTAAAAAAATCCTTTCTATGGTTTATATCTCTATATTACCATAGAAAGGTTTTCTATATACACATTTTTCCTTACAGACTCACTCCTTTTAATGTTTTGTGTTAAATTCATAAAAACTCACTTTCTATTTACTTCTAGGATGATATTCATCATATTCACTTCTTATTTTACTATTTGATATATGAGTATATACCTGTGTAGTAGATATATCTTGATGTCCTAATAATTCCTGTATACTTCTTAGATCTGCACCATATTCTAATAGATGTGTGGCAAATGAATGCCTAAGTGTATGTGGTGAAAAGTCAGTCTTAATATCTTTATCTTTTGCTAGTCTTTTAATTATCTTAAAAAAGCCTTGTCTAGTCATAACTTTTCCGTGATTATTTAAAAACAACTTATCACAATAATAACCTTTAAGCATACTGCTTCTATATTGATTTAGATATATTTCAATATATTTTAGTGCAACATCACCTAAAGGGATAATTCTTTCTTTATTTCCTTTACCAATACATCTAACTGTTCCATTATTGATATTTATATCATTAATTTCTAAGTTAACTAATTCACTAACTCTAAGTCCTGAAGCATACATTAATTCTAACATTGCCTTATTTCTATAATCAAAAGGTGTGATTAATTGTATATTTAAAAGTTTATCTATTTCTTCAATAGATAATACCTTAGGTAAAGTCTTTCTTTGTTTAGGACTAAGTATATTTTCGCTACTATCTTTTTTTAAAAGACCTGCTTTTATTAAATACTTATGGTATTCTTTTATGCAAGTTATATTATGTGCGATAGTTTTAGGTGACATTTTTTCTTTTTTTAAATATTCAATATATTTTTCAATATCAACTTCTTCTATTTTTTCTATTTTAGTTATATTTCTTTTCTTTAAAAATGAAATATACTTTTTTAAATCATTTTCATATGATTTTTTAGTATTATCACTAAGTTTTTTCTCTATAATCAACGAGTCTAAGAAATCATGTAAATACATTACTATCACCATTCTAATTATATAATACAACACAATAAAAAGCAAAGATTTTACTCTTTACTTTACATCTTTAGTTAATACTTTCTTTAAAAATATTTTCTTTTCAAATGCACCACGTTTTTCGCTTTTTTCATCAGCTACACCAATAACGTCAGCTAAAGTTTTTCCTTCAAGTTTAGTGAGTGCTCTTATTACTTCGATCATGTCCGCTAGTTCTTCTATTCTATCATTACCAAATGAGTTAATAACTTCATTATATTCTTCATATAACTTTTTTTCTAAAGCTTTTTTATATTCATCATCATTTAAAACGCTAATTATTGGTTTTTCTCCATTTCTTTCAATTATTTCAGGAATTCTATCTCTAACTAATTTATTATATACTTGTTCCATATTTTAACTCCTATAATCACTATTTATTTCTTTAATTTTTTGTTTTTGGTTGCATTTAATATTATTTAAGCTATAATCCTTAACAATATTTATTAATATTTCAGATACTTTTTCCATATCTTCTAATACAGCATATTCTGTTGTACTATGAAAGTTGTGACTCCCAGTTCCTATGTTTGGACAAGGTAAACCTTTAAAAGTTAAGTTAGCGCCATCAGTTCCACCACGTATTGGTTTAATAATTGGCGTTATGCCTAATTTTTCAATTGATTTAATTGGAATATCTACTACATCCATATTTTTTTGTATTATTTCATACATATTATAATATCTATCCCTTATTGATAAAGAAATTCGATTATTATATTTCTTGTTCAATTGATCAATTATAAAAATTAATAATTGCTTTCTGTTTTCAAATTTTACTTTATCATGATCTCTTATAATATATTTCATAGTTGTATGATGTGCTTCCCCAGATAGTTTCATCAAATGGAAAAATCCTTCTTTACCTTCAGTATTAGCAGGTGTTTCATTTGGTAATGCATCAATAATAGCATTTGCTAGTAGCAACGAATTTACCATTTTATTTTTAGCATATCCCGGATGAATATAAACCCCGTTTATTTCTATTGTTATATCTGCAGCATTAAAGTTTTCATAACTAATTTCTCCTAAATATTCACCATCTACAGTATACGCAAAATCTGCTTTAAATTTATTTAAATCAAAGTATGTTGTCCCTTTACCAATTTCTTCATCAGGTGTGAATGCAACATAAATATCACCGTGTGGTTCATTTGTATTTTTAAAATATTCTAACATTGTCATTATTTCAGCAATACCTGCTTTATCATCTCCACCTAGAAGTGTTGTACCATCAGTAGTAATTATTGTTTTACCAACATGATTTTTCAAATCTGGATTATCAATAACATTTATTCTATCTTGTTCTAAGATAATATCATCCCCATCATAATTTTCAATAATATTAGGTTTGATATTATCGCCATTAGCTTGTTCTGATGTGTCCATATGTGCGATAAAACCTATCTTAGAATCAGTTTCAATATTTTTGTTTAAACAAGCATATATGTAACAGTGTTCTTCATCATAATCAATACTATCTACCCCTAAATTTTTAAGTTCTTCTAAAAGATAACTTGCTAATACACGTTGTTCTTGTGTGCTGGGTGTAGTATTTGATGCACTATTTGATGTTGTTGGTATTGAAACATACTTTAAAAATCTAGTTAATAAGTCCATAATTTTCACTCCCATGTAATTATTTTTGTAAATTCATTTCTAAATATTCGTCATAACTCATTCTTTTATCAATTATTTTACCATCACTTTTAAATTCTATTATTCTATTTGAAATTGTATTTATTAATTGATGGTCATGTGATGCGAAAAGAATCGTATATGGAAAATCATTCATACCATTATTTAGTGAAGTAATAGACTCAATATCTAAATGGTTAGTTGGTTCATCCATAATTAATACATTAGCTTTTTGTAACATATTTTTTGCCATCATAAGTCTAACTTTTTCTCCACCTGATAATACATCTACTTTCTTTAATGCTTCTTCACCAGAGAATAACATTCTGCCTAGGAAACCTCTTACAAAGGTATCTTCTTTTTCAGTTGAATAATCTCTTAGCCAATCAACTAAAGTTTGCGAAGTAGTAAAAAACTTATCATGATTTTTAGGAAAATATGAAATAGTAACAGTTGTACCAATTTTAATAGTTCCAGAATCAGGTTCTAATTCTCCAGTAATTATTTTAAATAGTGTAGTTTTTGCTATTTCATTAGTTCCAACAAATGCTATTTTATCTGTATTTTCTACAGTTAAATTAAGGTTATCAATTATTTTTTTACCATCTATAGTTTTTGATATTTGCTTTAAAGTTATAACTTCTTTTCCAAGAGGTCTATCACAATCAAAATGAATATATGGATATTTTCTACTAGATGGCTTAATTTCATCTAATTTGATTTTATCTAATGCTTTCTTTCTAGAAGTTGCCTGTTTTGATTTAGAAGCATTCGCACTAAATCTTCTAATAAAATCTTGCAATTCTTTAATTTTATCTTCTTTCTTTTTATTAGATTCTTTCATTTGTTTTAATAATAACTGACTTGATTCATACCAAAAGTCATAGTTACCAACGAACAATGATATTTTTTCAAAATCAATATCTACCATATGTGTACATACTTTGTTTAAAAAATATCTATCATGCGATACTACTAATATTGTATTTTCAAAATTAATTAAAAATTCTTCTAACCACATTTTTGCTTCAATATCAAGTCCGTTAGTTGGTTCATCTAGTAAAAGTATATCAGGATCACCAAATAATGCCTGAGCAAGTAATACTTTAACTTTGATTGCATCTTTTAGTTCTTTCATAGTCTTATCATGTAGGGATACATCTACACCTAATCCGGAAAGAAGGATTGCGGCATCACTTTCAGCTTCCCAACCATTCATAAGTGCGAATTCATTTTCTAACTCACCAGCTCTTATACCATCTGCATCAGAAAAATCTTCTTTCATATATATAGCTTCTTTTTCTTTCATAATACTATATAATTTTTGATTACCCATTATTACAGTTTCTATTACAGAATATTCATCATATTCATTATGATTTTGTTTTAATACTGAAATTCTTTCATTTTTATCTATAATAATATCTCCACTGGTAGAATCTATTTCACCACTTAATATTTTTAAGAAAGTTGATTTACCAGCACCATTTGCACCGATAATACCATAACAATTTCCTTTTTCAAATTTTAAATTTACATTTTCAAATAAAATTCTTTTTCCAAATCTTAATCCTAAATTATTTACTACAAGCATATATTACACCTCTTTTTATATACCTAATTATTATAACACAAAAGAGACCTAATTGGTCTCTTAATCTATATAAACGCTAAAAACACGTTAGCGTACCTCATAATATCTTATGTTTAATTTATATATATGTGATATTTTTTTAATACATTAATTATTATTAACGATACAATTTATATTATTCTTTCAGTTTTTTATTTTGAATTTCTTTTCTTTTTCTAATTCTTTTAAGCTTTTATCTGGCGTTGGAAGATTTTCTGGCATTGTTCCACCTAATCTTTTAATACTATTTCTTACTTCTCTTCCTACTTCATAATGAATAGAATTTGCAGTATATTCGTTATTTACATTATCTCTTTTTAATTTAGCATCTGTTTGTGCAATTCTAAATATATTATTTGCAAGTTCCTCACTACCCATATTATCCAGAATATCCTCTCTATATCTTAATTTTTTTCTTTTAAATATGCCATCTGCTGTTTCACCATTATAAAGTCCTTTATAACCAGCATTATGAAATCTAGCTAAGTCTTTTACTCCACTATTAACTGCTGTTTTATTTAAGTTGTAATTACCTTTTCTTGCTTGATTTCTTCTATATAATCTTTTTTCATCTTCAGTTAATTCATTATATTCCTTTTCACTCAGTTCTTGTTTCCTTGTTTGTATAGCAAAGTAAGTTTGAGCAAGTGCAATTATTTTAATTCTTGGATTACAGTTTTGAACTATTAAATAACATGCATATCTTGATAATTTATAATCTTGAATTTTTCTAACTGAATTTGAACCAATACTGACCATTTTGTCCTTAAAGACAAAATGGTCTAAAGTATAGTAATTGCTTCCTACACAAGCCTCCATTGCTTTTTTAATTACTTTATCAAACTTTCTCCATTCTTTATACTCTAATGCTGTCATTAATTCTCTAGCTAACCAATATTCATTACCATTTTCATCAATATGTTTAATATCTTCAAATACTTTTTCTGTATATTCTTTTATTTCATTCATTTTATTATCTTCCTTTCTATGGACTACATGTCCCTACCTCTAATTTATTATTTTTAATCTTAAACATGATATTACCATCCTCGTCTGTTCTATATATCTTTGATTCTTCTAAAATTTCTAATACTTCCTTATTAGGATGTCCGTATCTGTTGTTCTTGCCTACACTTATTATTGAATATTTTGGATTTATTTCATTAATAAACTCTTTATTACTACTTGTCTTAGATCCATGATGACCTACTTTTAAAACATCTATATCTTGAAAATTATATTTACTAATTAAATCTTCTTCCACTTTTACTCCTGCATCACCCATAAATAGAAATTTATAATTATTTAGTTCAGTATAAATTACACTTGAATTATCATTTTCGTTACCATAGTCTTTATTATTCAAAAAGTATAGTTTATTGTTATCTATATTTAATTCTTTGATATAAGAATAATAAGATATTTTCTTTCTATCTAAAACATTAATTAAATTTTTTTCTAATTCATTGTATGGTCCACAATTAAAAATTACTTTCTCCACCTTAAAATTATTAACTAAATTAATTGCTTCTCCCATATGATCGTAATCTCCATGTGGTGATTGTCAAAAAGTAAGTCGAATAAAAAAGAATTATCTTTTTGGATAACTCTCATTATTAACTTTTATATTACTTATAGAATTAGAATTTACTATCATTTTTTGCCTATTAAGTACAACCATATAATTTTTGTCTTCAACAAATATTGCATCATAACCTAGAATTGCTGAAAATAAACCATCATCTTGCAATATTTCAAGAAAATTTATAATTTCATTTGAATAAAGTTTTCTTAGTCTGTTAATTATCTTTTCTCTAATACTATCTATTTTTGAATACTCAATAGTTTTTGAATCTTTTGATAATATAGATTCTACAACAATTCCACAATCGTTTGTATTACCATCTGAAGCATATTTATTTGCAACATTGTTATCATTTCCAAGCACTGTATAAATACCAGTTCCATATATAGATGCTCTTCCTCCATAAAATGGTTCCCCATTAATAAACTCATTAATATATTGACATAATAATTCATTATTTTCAGCACTAATCCCTCTATATAATTTTTGATTATTAATAAATTCTTCCTGATTATCGCTTAAGGTAGGTTTTTCTGAAAATCCCATCAAATTATATATTATACTTATAATTTTTCTTTTTTCTTTTTGATTACTGATAATATTTACGAATAAATTTTTGTTATTCTCATAAAAAAAACAAAAAATTTTCAAAAGTTGTTTTTCTTCTTCAGACATACTATCTTTTTTCTTAAAAAAATTAATATTCACTTACCATCACATCCTATATATATTATATCACACTAATTCATATTCTCTAGCTATTATTCTATCATCAGAGCAATATTTTATAACATATTCATTATCTTGTTTACAAATGATAATTCCTACTGTATCATTTTCTTCAATAGTTTTTATATTATTATCAATATAATTCATGTAAGTCATAATTTGTCCTGTATGTTCTTTCTTAAGTTCAGTAACTTTTAATTCAACAACTACATAACATTTGTATTTAATATTATATAAAAGTAAATCTATATAATTATATCTATTACCAAATTTAATTTGATATTCATTATCTATAAATGTAAATCCATTCCCAAGTTCTTTCAAAAAAGATGCAATATCCTCAAGTATTAGTCGTTGTAATGCTTTTTCTGATATATTTTCGTAATTATAACTATTTTTAATTATTATTGGATTAGGAATTAAATCGTTTGGACTAAGAATTTCATTTTTGTTTAATTTATTTCTTGATTCAATAGGTATTCTTTTATATTCATTACTTTTTATTTTTTCTTGTAATTGTCTTTGAGTTAAATTATTATTTTTAGATATATTTATATAATATATTATTTCATCATAATCACTTATAGATAATAATAGCAAATAATGTGACCAAGTTAATTGTGTCAACATTGTTGTCACTTTCTCATTGCTAAATACATTATAAAATTTCTTCATTCTAAATAAAGTTCTTCTATTATACTTTTTACCAACTTCAATAACTAACTTTTTAGAATATTCTTCTATAATATTATCTCCGTATTTTCCTCCTACTTCATTTAATAATTTTCCTATTTCAAAATATGTGATAACTTTGTGTCTTTCTTTTGAATAGTCTTTTACTTTAGAATATATTTCATTATCAATTATTTTATTCTTTATTTCATTATAATAATTCATATTACTCCTTTCTATGGACTACAAGTCTCAATCTTTAATTTACTATTTTTAATTTTAAACATAATACTTCCATCTTGATCTGTTCTATATATTTTTGAATTTTCTAGATTATTAAGTACTTCTTTATTTGGATGTCCATACCTATTGTTTTTACCAACGCTAATAATTGAATATTTTGGATTAATCCCATTTATAAATTCTTTACTACTACTTGTTTTAGATCCATGATGCCCTACTTTTAATACATCTATATCTTTTAAATTATATTTTTCTATTAAGTCTTCTTCTACTTCTACTCCAGCATCGCCCATAAATAAAAATTTATGATTATTAAGTTCAGTATATATAACACTTGAATTATTATTCTCGTTATCATATAGTTTATTATTGAGAAAATATAATTTATTATTATCTATATTTAGTTCTTTGATACAGGAATAATATGGTATTTCCTTTTTATCTAAGACTTTTATTAAATCCTGTTCTAGTTCATTAAACTCACCACAATTAAATATGACTTTCTCAACTTTAAAATTTTCTACTAAATTAATTGCTTCTCCCATATGGTCATAATCGCCATGACTGATAATTAAGTAATTCAATTTTTTAATTCCAATAGATTTAAAATATGGTATTAGGGAGTTTTTGGATATACTACTGTTCGAATTAGATATCATCCAATTTTCTTTGTTATAACTAATTTTACCACCAGTATCGATTAGAATACTGCCTTTGTTATCTGATAACTTAGTTAAAATACTATCACCTTGTCCTACATCTATAATAGTTATCATATGATTATTATTTAAAAACAAGATGTTGCTATGAATAAAAATAATTAATACTAACACTGAAATATACCAATATTTTTTCTCATTAAACTTATATAAAATAAAGATTATTACTAAATAGTAAAACATAACTATAAGTAACGGTGGTTTTGCTAAAATGACTTTAAATAAATCTACATTATTGAATAATAAAGATAGGTATTCCATTATATTGATTAAATATACAAGTATATTATCAAATATCGGACAAATGAAAGTAATTATAGATAGTGGAAATATCACATAAGAAACTAATGGAACAAATAATAAATTGAGTAATATTCCAAATATATTTATTTGATAAAAGTTATATATAGATATTGGTAAACTGACTAAAAAAGAAATAAATGATACAGTTAGTAGTTGCTTAATATAATTATTTTGTCTAGAAATAATATTTTGAAATAAGATTAAAAATAATGAAATAGTGTATGAAAATTGAAAACCTAAATTGAATATTAGAAATGGATTAATGATTAAAATTATAGCTAGTAATATTATCATTATATTTATTGTTTTAATTTTTAATTTAAATATCTTATTTATTGATAATAGGATAAATAAAATACCTGCTCTAAGTATTGACGGTGAAAAGTTAGTAATAAACATATAAAATAATAGAAAAGAAATTGATACTAAATAACTAATTAAATCTTTAACTTTTAATTTTTTTAATATAAACAAAATCATTCCCATAAACAATGAGACATGCATACCAGATACGGCAAATAAATGACTTATTCCATTATTTTGATATGTATCTTTAATATTATAATCTATCTTACTAGAATCACCTAATATAAATGAGTATAAATATTCTTTTGTGTTTTTAATTTTATCAATTCTATCTATAAAATAACTTTTAATATTTAAAAACACATTATCATTGGATTTAATTTTTTCTATATTATCAATATTAACTGTCCAAAATATACCATTATTATATAAATAATTTTTATAATTAAATAAATTAGGTATAGTATTATTTTTAGGTTTATTTAAGGTACCGTTTATCTTAACTGTATCACCCAACTTAAAATCCTTTTCTAACATCTTTTTTTCATCAAGTGTTTTAATATAATACATTCCAACTAATTTTTCCTCTGAATCTAATGTAACACTTAATTTATTACCATCTACTTCTATTTCTTTAATAACACCTTCAAATGTAGTTTCATAACCAGCATATACTGAAGATGGTTTAAATACATATATTCTAAAAACAGAAAAGATTACAGTTATTATCAATATTGAATAATAAACATAATCTTTTTTTAACATATTAATCATTCTACTGTAATTAAATCTTTAAGCTTTTCAAAAGTAGAGTCACCTATTCCACTAACTTCTTTAAGTTCATCAATGGAATTAAATTTACCTTTTTCTTCTCTTTTAGAAATTATTGCTTGTGCTTTAGATTCTCCAATATTAGGTAATGTAGTTAGAAGTGATATATCAGCTGTATTAATATTTATTTTACCAACAACAACTTCTTCGTTATCGTTCAAATTACTATCAGTATCAACACTTTCACTTTCCGGATTAGTATAATCCACATAAGCATTATTAACAACATTATTAAAAATAACGTTATCATCTTTCTTTTCTTCTTTCTTATACATTTCATCTACTTCTTGTTTTGTGTAAACATATATAACCATTTCATCTTTAATTTTTTTGCTTAAATTTATACATCTAGTATCAGCATCAATAGTAACTCCACCTGCTAAGTTTACTACATCATTAACTCTAGAATCACTACTTAATTTATAAACTCCAGGATTAGTAACTGCGCCCTTAATATCAACATAGTATTCTTCTGTTATAACTATATCTTCGGTAACCTCTTCAACAGTTTCCATTACTTCCTCTTTTTCTAAAACTACTGCATCTGCTACTTTTACTTCCTTATCTTTTTTATCATTATACGTTTTATAATAGGTGATAATAGATAATATTAAAAATACTAATAAAATACTAGAAATGATTATATGTTTCTTATATTTTTCTAAAAATTCCATAAAAAAATAATCTCCTTTCACTAATATAATCGAGATTATTTTTAATTTAGACTTTATTTTTTACAAACTTTTTTTAAAATTTTCTAAAATATTAACAAATTCTTCCTTAGTAGTCACTTTAAATATTTCTTGTTTTACTTCTAATTGTCCTTTCTTAATATTTTACTTTTCCTTAATTCGTTAAGATTATTTTTGTTTAATAAAATATTTTCTTCATTCATTTTATTTTGTACTTCTTCTTTACCGTTTAAAGTATTAAATTCATACTGCTTAGAACAACTTTTATATTTGTATTTTTTATTTTTAGAACATAATATCTTTTTATCGTCTTCGTATAACAATTCACCAATTTCAGGATCGTAGTAATAATACATAGAATCACTTTTATATTTTATTAACACCCTATTTCCAGCTGGCAAATTATTAACGTATTTTTTTACATAACATACGTTTGATTCATAACCTAGTTCATCTAATAATACAATTAAAATATTATTATAAAATATATCGTCATTTATTAGATTATTAATAGTTAAAATACTTTTTCTTAATAAATCATCAGATATGCTATTTTTTATACCCAATTCCTTGTTTATTAATTCATAATTTTTTAATATTTCATATTCAGTAATTATATTATGTTGTTTAAAATAATTTCTTAATTCATTAGAAATATTCTTTATATCTTTTATGTCGCTGTTTTTAATTCTTAAAGCAATTTTTCTAATTCTCTTTTTGAAATACTTTAAAATTTCAGATGCAAAAGTAAGATAAATAAAAATTTCTAAAATACCACTTTTAGTACCTCTTTTATTTGTTTTATCGATTTCATTTATTAAGTTTTTATTTTCATTGTGAAAATTCTCTAAAGCATCTATATCAATTACTAATTCTGGTTTATTAATAACTTCTAATTTATAATTTTTAGAATTAGTACTAGGAACAACTTTAAACAAATTTATATCATCAAACAACAAACTGGTAAAATATCTTAAATCAAACTTACCACTACCATTAACTATATTAATATCATTAAAATTAGTTTTATTCAAATATACTAAATTAGTTGGATCGAAAATATATAATTCACCATTATATTCAACACAAGTTACTGCATGATTACCTAACAATTTAGTTAAATTGTTAACTACAAAATTATCAAAAATTATTCCTTCTTCAGCTTCTGAATTAACTTTTGTTTCTATTTGTTGATTGGTTCTTATTTTTTCAATTTTTACATTATCTGCATCAACATAACACATAGCCATATATGAATTAAATCCTAGTTCCTTATATACACAAGATAACATATCTGCATAATTTAAACATACTGCATTCCCTGAAGCTATACTCATACCAGGATTATCAAGATAAATTTTTCTATCTATTGAATACATCAATTCTTGATCTTTTGATAAATACCCATTCCATACGACGTAATTAAAATATTCGTATATGTGTTGAGGATTTGTAATATTTTCTTCTATTAAAAAATCCGCAAAATTATCTATTAACTTATTATAATTTTTTACACCTTTATTATTTACTAAATTGCAAATTGACCCAGCGATTTTTATTTGAAATACTAAAAGTAATAAAGATATAATTCTTTTTACACTATTTCTTTGTATCATTACTTCACCCACCTGAAAGTTATTATATTATAGCAAAAATTTGAAATATATCAAGCAAATGATATAAAAATATTACTTAAAAAAGTGCATTTTCCTTTTGAAAATACACTTTTTTATCTCATCAATATAATCGAGATTATTTTTAATTTAGACTTTAATTTTTATAAACTTTTTTTAAAATTTTCTAAAATATTAACAAATTCTTCCTTAGTAGTCACTTTAAATATTTCTTGTTTTATTTCAGTACTCTTTGGAATGCCTTTTAGATAATAACAAATATTACTTCTCATTTCCAATATTGCTTTTTTCTCATTGTTGTATTCTAATAATAAATTTAAATGTTTAATAGCCATATCTATTTTATCTTTATTGGTAGGCTTATCAATAACATTGTTATTTTCAATATATTCATATACTTCATTAATAAACCAAGGATTACCTAGTGCCCCTCTACCTATCATGACTGCATCACAACCTGTTTCTTTTAACATGTTTTCTGCATCATAGATAGTTTTAATATCCCCATTACCAATAACTGGTATATTAACTGTTTCTTTAACTTGTTTAATTATATTCCAATCTGCTTTACCACTATAACCTTGCGCTCTAGTTCTAGGATGAACAGTTATCGCACTAGCACCAGCTTTTTCTATTATTTTAGCAACTTCTACGGCATTGATAGAATTACTATCCCATCCGCTTCTAATTTTAACTGTTACTGGCACACTAACACTTTCTACAACTGATCTAACTATTTCTTCAATTTTATCTGGATGTTTTAAAAGTGAGGAACCAGCTTGAGCTCTTAAAGCAACTTTAGGAACAGGACAACCCATATTAATATCGATGATATCTGGTTTCATAGTTTCTTCGATATATTTTGCAGCATAAACAAAACTTTCCTTATCACTACCAAATATTTGTTGTGCGATAGGTCTTTCTTTTTCAGTCATATATAGTAGGTCATTAGTCTTTTTATCTTTGTAATATAACGCTTTATCACTAACCATTTCTGCATAAATTAAACCACAATTCATACTCTTGATTATTCTTCTAAAGGCACTATTAGAATAACCAGCCATAGGCGCTAAAACTACTCTGTTTTTAATTTCCAAATTTCCAATTTTAAAACTCATAATTACTACCTTCTTTATATTTTTCAAAATTTCTTCAAATATTATTGTCACAACAGTTAACTTATAGTATAATTTATACAGGAAGTAGTTAACTGTTGAGTACTTGCCGACTTCTTAGGAAGGAGACTTGATATTTATGAAGAAAAAGGATTTATTAATCTCATTTCTAATATTAATTATCATTTTATTAATAGTCTCTTTGATGATTATAATAATAAAAAAATAGTACTCAATCTGGCAAAAGATTAAGTACTTTATCTAGATTAAGTATACCTTAATTTTTGGGTAAGTACTCAACATGCGAAGTTAAGTATTTCCCTTTTTTATTTTATGCAAGTTTCCTTGACATATTCATTTTAACATAAAAATGAATTGTTATCAACATTTTATTTAATAATTGTTGTTCCATTAAGAAATTTTTTTATGACTGTAACTTTAATATATATTCTTCATTAAATAATTTTAATAGTTTAACATCTGTTAATACTAATCATAAATTATTCACTGACTAAATCAGAAAGCATTCCAAATGAAGAATTGATTGCTTTTTTTATATATTTTTCAATCTTCAAGGAAACTGTTAGTCCTGTATCAGATATTGTATTGCCATATTCTTTTTTTGTGTTTGAAACATAATCTTTTATATCTATTTTTTTACCTGCCTTTAAATCACTTTCAAATTCTTTAATTTGTTCATTAGTAAGTGCTACTTTCTTATATTCATGATATTCATAATAACCATTAGCTTGAGAAATAAATAGTGCGATAAATATTACAAATAAAACTATCATAACATTTCTAAATATTTTACTAGCTTTCATTAGTATCTTCCTTTATATACTTTATTAAAGCATCAGATAATACATCTACACTATTATTTACTTCTTCAATTGTATTCTCATAACCTCCTACTTCAATTAGAATTACATTTGGATCAATATCTTGATTATATACTCCATTAACACTTTTCCCTTGTTTTTGTAATATTCCCTTACTGATACCTTTATGAGTACTATTTAACATAGAGTCTAATGCTTTCGCAAATTTCATATTCTCCTCATAATTAGGATTTTCTAGTCCTATTACAAAATAAAATCTTGCATAATTAACATCTCCTATTGTAATTGTTGTTTTATCATGAGTTACTGAATCTCTATGTATATCAATAAAATATTTTAAACTCTTATTTTTATCCTTAGCATCATTTATTAACATTCTAGTCACATCGTATGCCTTACTACCCTTCCAGTTATTTACCCTTAATATCTCTGTTACATTTTCCTCTTCAACTATTGTATTAATACCTGCTTTATTTAGATTTTCTCTTATCATGTATGATGTCATCATCACATTAGGTTTTATATTATATACTTCTGTATTAGCTGTATTATAGTTTTCTAATTGGTGTGAATTATAAATATACACTATTGGATCACTAATATCTGTAGGATTAGGATCTTCAATATAATTAGATATCTTTTCTAACTCTTCAACATTATCATAGCTATCAGTGTGTGAATTATCGTTTTTTACTACATTTGAGGCAATTTTATAATCTAAAGCAGTTACTGGACTACTTATATCCACGTTTGTAAAGAGTTCTACGACACTATTAATTATTTTGTTAGAATTGTACTCTTTTTTTGTGATGTTATTATTTGCAGATAATAGTACTTTAATAAAATCTTTATTATTAATACTAATTTCTTTATCCTTTAAATAAGAAAAAGTAAGATTAGAAATAAGATAAATACATATTAGATAGAAAATATATCTAATTTTAATTATTTTCTTTTTTCTAGGTTTCTTACTTTTAAATCTCTTTCTTGGCATAATCATCACCTCTATTAAACTGTATGATGATTATACACCATGTCATTAATGTATTTTGTCAGTTTTTATTGTAAATCTATTTTATGGTCTAAATATTATATTAACTCCTTCAGGAAGTCCACCTTCGGTAGTTAATCCTGTAGCAACTTTAAAATCAGCCAAGCTTGTTTTACCACGTACTATTATTTCTGTTAATGGATTACCTTTGAACGCACCACTTTGCACATAAGTAACACTGTTTGGTATTTCTATTGTTGTTAAGTTGTTATGCCAAAACCCATTTACAGGAATAACTTCAACACCTTCCATTAGTATTACATTTTCTAATTCCGCTGATACTGCAACCTCATTATGTAAAACCATGGTCTTTATTACACCCTCAATTGCGCTAAATGCTCCCTCACCAATACCGCAAGTATCTGGCAGAAATACAGTTTCTAACGATGCACCATCAAATGCATACTCACCTATATATGTTACACTTTCAGGGATTGTTATATGTGTGAAAGAATCGCAAAAAAATGCATAATCTTTAATTCTATTAATGGTATCTGGAATAATAACACTTGTTATTAGTTCATCATCTTGCTCTGATGATGGTTGTAACTCAGTAACAGTAACACCACCAATAGTTTTAGGTATAACTACATTACTTCCACATGACCCATCATAATCTGTTATTACACCATCACTTGTAACTGTAAAACAGCTTGCATCAGTGTATTCTACTGCATCTCCATCTACTGTTAACTTCGCACTGAAGCTTTTTCCTTGCATGTAGTTTTGTAAAGCTCCGTCATCGTGTATCCATATTCTTAAGATATAATTTTTTGTTATATCTGGATCTGCTGCATCTATTATTGTATCTCTATAGATTACCATTTCTGTTGCATCACCTAAGTCACTGAATATACCAAAACTTAGTCCATTTCCTGTATCAGCATTATATAATCCCCATCTAAAGTCTACATCTTTTAATTCTTCTGATATTGTTATATCTGTTAGACTTATTGTTAGGTTCATATGTTCACTACCTGTATTTGTTACACTAAATGGTAGTGATGT
>JAZQBG010000022.1:0-11626 GCA_045545595.1 Bacilli bacterium | reverse complement strand
AAGAAAAAGGACTAGTGTTTCCACTAGACCATTACCTTACAGTACATACTGTAATATAAATTGAACCGCTGTATACGTGAACCGTACGTACAGTGGTGTGAGAGGGATTAAATAAATTAATTATTTAATCTCTACTTAATTGCATTTTTACCAATTTTAATTTATACTTATACTATAATAAAGGCGGGATGAAAAATGGCTTTTAATTTTTTTAAGAAAAAAGAAGTAATCGAGAGTAATGATGAAAATAAAAGTAATAACGATATAGTCCAAGATTTTGGTGAACTAATAAAAAATAATAGTTTTGATATTGATAATAATAATAATAATAATTCGGAATTTACATCGTTTGATAGTAGTTTCAACGAAAAAATAAATGATGGAAATATGTCAATTTCAGATACAAAACAAATAAATACAGAAAATAGTGACATATTACAGGAACAACGAGAAGATATTGAAAATAATCTTACCCAAAATTTCTATCAATTAGGCACTATAAATGATGTATCAAGTGTAAGTGAAGTTTTTAGAATATCGTTTAACGAATCAGCAAAATCAACAAAAAAAAGGATTACTGTTGAGGAAAATAACACGGCTTCTATAAAAAATGATAATTGTACTGATGACGTAGATTCAAGTGAAGATGATGACAAAATATCTAACATATCCAATAATATAGAAAACGATAATGATGTAATAAACAATTCACAAATTGAATTAAGTAATATTCAAGATATAAACAACTATAATTATAATCCAATTATTGATAGTCTAGAAAATGTTCAAGGAAGTATTGAAAACAGCCAAGATATAAATGTTGCACTTTCAAATATATACAAAACAACTGTTTTAAAAGAGGATAATAATGAACAAAATATTTCTGAACAAACCAAGTCAATAAAAGGAACTTCAAATTATAATGATGTATACATTGAGGATGATATTAGTGTTGATCCTGGATATAAGAGATGTCCTAAGTGTGGCCAAATAATTCGTGAGGATTACAAAGAATGTTTTGTATGCGGAACTAAACTTTAACAAAAAAGAAAATATATAAGTGGAAATTCAACACTGTACTTTCAGTACAATGTTGTTGACATTAAAATTTAAAAGTTATAAAATAATACCTCAAAAGAGGTGGATCAATATGGATAGACTAGTTAATTTAACAAAAAATGAATTTGATAAATTGCAAGATATGAAAACTAATGCTACAGAAGCTTCATTTAAAATATATAGTCCCACTGAATTATTAAAAGTATATCATAATCCTACCGATAGCTTGTTAGAAAAAATAGAATATTTAATATACAATTATGGTGATAAATTAAAAACAAAAATGCCTTTAGCGCCTGCATATGTAGATGAAGAATTCATCGGTTCACTGTTACATTATTTCCCTCAAGCATATCATTTTTCAGTATTAAAAAAGATTGGAAATTTAGACTTGAAAATAAGTAGACTAAATATATTAAAAAATAGACTTTTAGAGTTATGTGAAAATAATTTATATACTACTGATCTCCACTCATCAAATGTATTGTTAACAAAAGAAAAATTAGAGGTGGAAATAATAGATATAGATAGAAATGGTTTAACAATAACAAATAGTTATAGTGACAAATTGTATAATTATGTAACTTATGAATATATGAAATTAATACTAGAAGTTTTATTTGAAGAATACCATCCAATATTATCTACATCAATTCATAAAACAAGTGAAATATTAGAAAGTTATGAAATTGATAATATATATATTGACCATATAGTAAACAAAAACACAAATTTTGCTTTTGCTAAAGATTTCTTAGAGTATGTTCAAAAAAATAAAAAATTATTAAAAAAATACTAAAGATTGTTTTTTAAAATCTCTAGTATTTTATTTTGTTCATCTTCATTAGAATTTTCCCATAATATTTCAAAAAATACGCCAAGACCTGGTAATGTAACCTCATCTTTATCTTTAATACTACTAACTATTGAATCTTTTATATCATTAATTTCACTATTTTTAAAGTTTTCTTTAATATAATTTCTGATATTAATATTATCCATATTATCATCCTTTCTTTTTTATTTTGTAATATTATAGCTATTTTATACACTAAATATGATATAATAGTTATTATTGAGGTGAAAATATGTATTCATATATAAAAGGTATAGTTAAAGAAATAGATTCAAGTTTCATAGTTCTAGATAATAATGGAATAGGATATTTAATTTTTACTCCAAATCCATATTCATTTAAAGAAGATGAAGAAGCTAAAGTATATATATATCAACATATAAGAGAAGAGGAAAATTCTTTATATGGTTTTAAAACACTTGAAGAAAAAGAAATGTTTTTAAAATTAATGTCAGTAAAAGGTATTGGTCCTAAAATGACTTTACCAATACTTGCAACTGGAAGTATTAGTGGTATAATAGATGCTATAGAAAGAGAAAATATATTATATCTTAAGAAATTTCCTAAAATTGGAGATAAAGTAGCTAAACAAATTATATTAGATTTAAAAGGAAAATTGAACATTAGTGTTAACAACACTACTAGTACTGATAATACAGATGAATTAATAGAAGTATTATTAGGTTTAGGATATAAAATGCCAGATATAAAACGTATATTACCAAATGTAAATAAACAAGATGAAATTGGTAATCAAGTAAAAGAGGCACTAAAATTATTAATGAAATAAGGGATGAATATGATGGTTTTTGAAGAAATTAAGGCAATGTTTGTAAGTTTGAATTGGAAGGACTTAAGAACACTATCTAAAATCAAAAAGAAAATAAAAAAAGGGCAAAAAGAAGTAAAAATTGAAAATATTGATTTAGTGGGATTAAAGGATAAAAATTTATTTAATGAATATATAATATCGTTATCAAAAAAATATCCTGATGCCAATTTTTATTTTATTAATAGTAGTATAGATGGATTGGATATTGAATTAGTTAATGATATAAAAATGTCTTTTGAGAAGTGTTATATTACCAATTTGAATATAGAGTCAAATAATAAAAATATCATTTCTTTCAATAAGTGCAAATTATTATACTGCGATACTGAAAAAAATCAAATACGTATCAAAACTAATAAAATTGAAATGGATGAATGTGAAGTTAACATAAAGACTAATGCAAATCATTTGTTAGAATTAGGTAATGGTGTAGATTCAAAAGTAAGTATTAAAAATCAAAGTTTTAAAAACTTTGTTAATGTACCATTTAATATATATATATGTACTGAAATTTTAACGCTATCTAAATATAAAAGTGTAGATAACATTAAATTAGTAGTAAGCAGAGGTAAAAATGCTATTAATTATATAGATATGTTAGATAGTAATGTGGAATTCAATGAAAACGCACATGTAGATGTTAATATGATATTATCTGATAATTCAAATATTTGTAATTTAACAACAGAAAGTGAATCTATAGAAATATCTAACAATTGTACTTTTAAAAATTCTAATATAAAATCTAATAATATGTTAATAAATGGTGATGCATCACTTAGTGTTATAGATAGTGATTTAAACATTCAATATTTAGAATGCTCGGAAAATAGTGAAATTAATGATATCACTAATAAATTTAGTTGGCTAAAAAACATAAGAGATATAGCGGCTAATAAAGGTTTTAAATTAAAATATAATAATGAAACTATCTATACAAAAGAAAACAATCAAGAAGTTGATGATGACTATCAATTTGAAGAAATAATTGAGCATGTAGAAGAAAAAACAAGAAGCATGAGGTGAATTAATGGAAGAAAGAATTATTACTAATAAGGAATTACAAGAAGATACTTTTGAAACAAGTATTAGACCTGATAGTATAAATGAATATATTGGGCAAACTGATGTTAAAGAAAATATTAAAGTGTTTATAGATGCTGCTAAAATGCGTAATGAAACTTTGGACCACGTTTTATTATACGGACCTCCAGGTCTTGGTAAAACCACACTTGCTAATATTATTGCTAATGAACTTGGTAGTAATTTAAAAACAGCTAGTGGACCTTCTATTGAAAAAAGCGGAGACTTAGCAGCAGTACTTTCTACTTTAGAGCCTGGTGATGTATTATTTATTGATGAAATACATAGAATGCCTAGGTATATAGAAGAAATTCTATATCCGGCTATGGAAGATTTTACTCTTGATATAATTGTAGGTAGTGATTCGTCTACAAGAAATATTAAAATAGATTTGCCTCCATTTACTTTAGTTGGAGCAACAACTAGAGCAGGTGATTTGACTAGTCCTTTAAGAGATAGATTTGGAATTATATCTAAATTACAATATTATACAGTTGATGAATTAGTTCAAATCATAAAAAGAACGTCTAGAGTATTAGACGTACCTATTGAAGATGAGGGAGCTTTGGAACTTGCTAAAAGAAGTAGAGGAACTCCTAGAATAGCAAATAGGTTATTTAAAAGAGTAAGAGATTTTGCTCTTGTTAAAGGTAATGGAGTTATCAATAAAGATATAGTACAACTAGCACTTGGTAGACTAAAAGTGGATGAATTAGGACTTGATGAAACTGACTTCCAATTACTAAAAGCCATTATAGAAAAATTCAATGGTGGTCCAGTCGGTATTGAGTCGATAGCCTCATCTATTGGAGAAGAAGTAACAACTATAGAAGATGTATATGAACCGTATTTATTACAGACGGGACTATTAAAAAGAACCGCTCGTGGTAGAGTAGCAACACAAAAAGCTTATGACCATTTAAAAATAAATAAACAAGAAAGCTTATTTTAAAACAATAGTTTATTATGCTGTGTAAATGGAAGTAATGTAGTAACATTAAAAACGAGAATAATTAACGAAATATAAAATGTAAGAAATAGATTTTCTTGCATTTTTAATTTTTATCGTTGAATCAAACTAAAGTGCACAAATAAGTGCAACTGATATAAAAATGTGTATTTTCAAAAGAAAATGCACTTTTTTTAAGGGATTTTTAAGATAAAATGAAATAGACAATTGATAAAATATTAAGAATATGGTAAATTATTACTCGTGAAAGAAATATTCTTCTACGCGAAAAAGTGTAGTAATTGTGAAATTTTTAAAACTAAATGCACAATTGCCACAAACCCCGAAAAAATCAGAATAAGTATAGACTAATAAAAATAAATTTTATATAATTAAGATGTCAAATCTTAATTGAAAGGCAAGATTCTCAATAAGATTGATGTTTAGGGAAATAAGTTCAAACAAAAGAATTTGACTTATTTCTTTTATTTTGTATTTTAATTTTTGAATAGGAATATGACCAAGTTCTAATAACTGTCTAATAGTATGTGCGAATTGAATAAAGAAATAATGACATTTCATGGCGTTGTAATTATAACTACACATATGAGTAATATCAAAAGTATTGTTCTTTTGTAAGTTAAAACCATTGTTTTCAATTTTCCATCGATTTCTACCAAGTGAAATAATATCTGTAATATTTCTATCATCAATATCTAAGTTAGTAATATAAGTAAAGGTTTTATTATCCTCAATAAATCTAACAATATTAAAGATATGTTTATTATACGAATAATCTTTAACTAAAAAATAATTGTTTAATTTAGTTTCATTATGACACTTTATAATACCTTCAAAATCTTGAGTAATAGTTTTAGGGAATTCAGATTTTAATCTAAATATATAATCCCAATTATTATTTTCACAAATTTTAATAATAGGAGAAGAAGTATATAGTCCATCGGCAGTAATAATAAATTTAAGTTTAGGAAAGTTCTTTTTTAACCTAGAAGCAAGTCGCTTAAAAGCTTTAGTTTCACAATCTTGTTTTTTGTATTTAACAACATTGTGATTAGGATTTTCAATAAATTCAGAATTAATAGAAAGAACAAAAGAACCAAATATAACTTTAGCTTCAAGAACATAATGCTTATAAATAATAGAACCATCACTATGAGTATCAACTAAACAATGATCACAATGTTTATAATTAAAAGTAACTAAAGATGTACCATCAACTACAACTTGAATTTTACCTTTATAACGAAGTCTATCAAACATTTTAGAACGAATGATAGTATAGGCGATATATTTTTGAATATAACGTAATTCATCAATATTAATATTTTCAAAGACATCATTAATAGTATCATAATGAGGAATATCATCTAACTTTGAATTACAAAGCTTAGAAATATTATTAATTGATTCTTCTGAATTCAAAGTATCAGTAAGGGAGTTCATAGTAGTAATGCCACATAATAAGGCAAAAAGGCGAGTAATACAAATAACTTTCATATCATAAGTAACATAACTTTGATGTCTAATGTCTGTCAAATCATTAAATAAATTGAATAATTTTGGAAGATATTTTTTTATAATGTTATATAGATCATTAACTAAGGAGATATCCTTTTTTAATTCTCTTTTTTCTTTTCTAATCATTATATTTACAACCTCTTTCTATTATCCAATTTTATTTTATCATAGAAATGGTTGCGAAGAAATTTTACTCCTTATCGCTGGTTTCACATATTTTTTGTTGACAGTTTATTTTTATTTAGAATATAATTAAATAGTTGACTAAAACACTAATTCGAAAGGAGAAAAAATATATGTTAAAAATAATGAAATATTTAAAAAAATACTGGTGGCAAATACTACTAGTTGTTATATTTGTAACAATTCAAACTTATGTAGACTTAACATTACCAGAATTTATGTCTAAAATAGTAGATATAGGGATAGTAAATTCTGATACAGACTACATTATTAAAGTAGGATTACAAATGTTAGGGTTAGCGCTTATTGGTGGTGTTGCAACGATTATTGTGAGTTTCTTTGCATCGAGAATAGCTGCTGGTACAGCTAGAACTTTAAGAAAAGATGTTTTTGAAAAGGTATCTAACTTTTCATCAGAAGAAATCAATAAATTTTCACCAGCATCATTAATTACTAGAACAACAAATGATATACAACATGTTCAAATGACAACATTTATGATACTTAGAATGATGGTAATGGCTCCAATTATGGCAATAGGGGGAATAAGTAAAGTTTTAAAAAATAGTCCATCACTAACTTGGATTATAGAGATAGCAGTAATAGCTTTATTTATAGTAATAATAGTATTATTCTCTCTTGCAATGCCTAAATTCAAAATGTTTCAAAAACTAATAGACAAATTAAACCTAGTTACAAGAGAAAATTTAACAGGTCTTAAAGTAGTTAGAGCATTCAATAACGAAGAACATCAAGAACAAAAATTTGATAAGGCAAATACCGATTTAACAAAACTAAATCTATTTGTAAATAAAGTAATGATTACATTACAACCTTTAACAATGCTTATAATGAATCTTACAATGGTTGCAGTTATTTGGGTAGGATCTCATCAAGTAGATATCGGTTCACTACAAATTGGTGATATGATGGCATTTATTCAATATTCAATGCAAATAATGACTTCATTTAT
This sequence comes from Bacilli bacterium, assembly GCA_045545595.1. Lineage (GTDB taxonomy): Bacteria > Bacillota_I > Bacilli_A > RF39 > UBA660 > SIG205. Next base: position 4,152 of record JAZQBG010000022.1, on the reverse strand, counting down.
GATGTTGTCAATGTTATTTGTAATGATACCAAGAGCAAGCATTTCAGCAAATCGTATAATGGAAGTGTTAAATACAACTCCTAAAATTACTGACCCAGAAGTTTCTAAGAAACCTAACAATAAATTAAAGGGTAAAGTAGAATTTAAAAATGTATCATTTGCTTATCCAGATGCTGATGAAGCGGTATTATATGATATTTCATTCGTAGCAGAAAGTGGTAAAACTACCGCATTTATAGGTTCAACTGGTAGTGGTAAATCAACACTTATTAATTTAATACCACGTTTTTATGATGTTACAGATGGAGAAATATTAGTAAGTGGAGTAAATGTTAGAGATTACATGCAAAAAGATTTAAGAGACCTAATCGGATATGTACCACAAAAAGGTGTATTATTTAGTGGTACAGTTAAAAGTAATTTAAAATATGGAAATGATAAATTAACTGATGAAGAAATGAAAGAAGTAGCTCGTGTTGCGCAAGCTTTAGACTTTATAGAAGAAAAAGATAAAAAATTCGATACACATATCTCACAAGGAGGTAAAAATGTATCAGGAGGACAAAAACAACGTTTATCAATCGCACGAGCACTTGCTAAAAATCCAGATATATTTATCTTTGATGACAGTTTCTCTGCTCTAGATTTCAAAACTGACAAAACACTTAGAAAAGAATTAAAAAAATATACAAAAGATGCAACAGTATTAATTGTTGCGCAAAGAATAAGTACAATTATGAATGCAGATAAAATAGTAGTGTTAGATGAAGGTAAAATAGTAGGAATGGGAACTCACAAAGAGTTAGTTAAAAATTGTGAAGTATATAAAGAAATTGCTTTATCACAATTAGAAGAGGAGGAATTATAATGCCTGGACCAATGCGTAGAATTAGTGAAAAACCTAAAAATGCTAAAAAGACATTTAAGTTATTATTTAATTACTTAAAACCATATTGGATTCCAATTATTATAGTTCTAATTTTTTCAATACTATCAACTATTTTATCAATATTTGGACCTAAAGTATTAGGTAAGGCAACTACTAAATTGTTTGAAGGAATAATGTATAAAATGCAAAGTCCATTAGGATTTATAGACTTCGACTACATATTTAATATACTTGTATGGTTAGTATTAATCTATGTCGCAAGTGCATTATTTAAATACATTCAAGAAATAATAATGAATAGAATATCAATTAAAATTTCGTATAATTTAAGAAAACAAATTGCACAAAAAATAAATAAATTACCACTTAAATATTTTGATAAAAATACTTATGGGGATGTACTTAGTAGAGTAACGAATGACGTAGATACAATAAGTAACAACCTAGAACAAACTCTATCTAATATAGTATCATCAGTAGTAACAATAATTGGTGTATTAATTATGATGTTAACTATATCTCCTATATTAACACTTATCACAATTCTTACATTACCAATAGGAATGATACTTGTGGGATTAATAGTTTCTAAGTCACAAAAACACTTTAAAACACAACAAGAAATATTAGGTGATATTAATGGTCATATTGAAGAATCTTATTCAGCTCATGAAGTAGTTAGAGCATTTAACGCTGAAGAAAAAACAATTGATAGATTTAATAGATACAACAATAAACTATATAACTCTGCATGGAAAAGTCAGTTCCTATCTGGACTAATGATGCCAATACTTTCATTTATTGGGAATATCGGATATGTCGGAGTTAGTGTTTTAGGTGGATATCAAGTTATTAAAGGTAGAATAAATATCGGTGATATTCAAGCATTCTTGCAATATGTTAGACAATTCAATCAACCAGTAATGCAAGTAAGCCAAGTTGCAAATGTATTCCAATCAGTTATGGCAGCAAGTGAAAGAGTATTTGAATTTTTGGATGAAAAAGAAGAAGTAAAAGATAGTGTTGATACTATTTCTATTGATGAATTAAAAGGTCAAGTAGAATTTGATAATGTAGTATTTGGTTATGAAAAGGATAAGATTATAATAAGTGACTTTAATGCAAAAATAAAACCAGGACAAAAAGTTGCGATAGTTGGACCAACTGGTGCGGGTAAAACAACATTAGTAAATTTACTTATGAGATTTTATGAATTAAATTCAGGTTCAATTAAAATTGATGGAATAGACATTAAAGATATTAAAAGAAGTGAATTAAGAAGTATTCTAGGTATGGTATTACAAGATACTTGGTTATTTAATGGGAGTATAAAAGATAATATTGCCTTTGGTAAATTAGATGCTACTGATGAAGAAATAATAGATGCTTCAAAGAAGGCATATGTAGATCATTTTATTCATACATTAACGGACAATTATAATATGATAATAAATGAAGAAGGTAATAACATTTCTGGCGGACAAAAACAACTTTTAACTATTGCAAGAGCTTTTTTAGCAAATCCTGGAATTCTTATTCTAGATGAAGCTACAAGTAACGTTGATACTAGAACTGAAGTTATAATTCAAAAAGCTATGAATAAACTTATGAAAGGAAGAACATCTTTCATCATCGCACATAGATTATCTACTATAAGAGATGCTGATTTAATATTAGTAATGGATAATGGTAATATAGTAGAACAGGGTAATCATGAGGAATTACTAAAGAAAAAAGGATTTTATTACAACTTATATAACAGTCAATTCGAAACAAAAACAAGTGAGTCATAAAAATAAAATGTACCCAATGTCAAGGACTAAATAAAAAAGAGAGAGTTTAGACAATGGATTCAAACAGATGATTTCGGTATTGTACCGGAGTCATCTTTTTTAAATTCCATTGATATCTATAATTATTATAGTATTCAATATAATCTTTTATTTCATTACATACATCTCTAAAGGTAAAACATGTATCTAAGTTTAATTCATCTTTCATATGTCCAAAATAAGATTCTTGAGGTGCATTATCCCAACAATTACCTCTTCTTGACATTGATTGTTGAATATTATATTTTTTTAATAAATTATGAAATTTAGGACTTGTATAATGAACTCCTTGATCTGAATGAATTACTACATTTCCGTTTAATACTACATTTTTCTTACGATGTAGTTTTTTTACTGTTTCTAATGAAATATCTAATGTCATACTTTCACTTATGTAATAAGCAAGTATTTCATTGGTTTCAGCATCTTTAATAGTAGATAGATAACATTTTTTGTTATCACCATAAAATAAATATGTTATATCAGTCAAAAGAACATTATATGGTATTCCAGTTTTGAATACTCGATTAACAATATTTTCACATGTAGCATGTTCTTGTGTTGCTTTCATCATTCTTCGATAAGGATTAGCTTGTCTTATTGGACATTTTAAACCAAACTTTTTCATTAATCTTCTAATTTTCTTTAAGTTGAAATGAACATTAAATTCATTATCAAGTACCATCATTATTTGTCTTGCACCCTTTTTACGATTCTTAAATTTATATGCCTTTAAAATTAAATCAAAATCTTTTTGGTCTTTATTATCTCTTTCAATTCTTTTGTTTTCATTTTTTAAATAATTATAATATCCTGATTTAGAAACACCAATACATTTACATAAATATGAAGTCATTCCTTTTAATTCATATTTATCAATGACATATTTTATTGTTTCAAATTTGATATTGATTTGATATCTGTTAAAATTCCCATTTCTATCAGTTCGTTTTTTTTTAATAGTTCATTTTCTGCTTCAAGTAGTTTTATTTTAGCTTCGGCTCGTTTAAGTTTTTCCTTATCAGATAGTTCGTGTTTTAAAGGTCTACCCAATACATCTTTTCTAGTATCTTTTATTTCACCAATAGAATTTAACTGTTTTCTCCATCTATAAGCTGATGATTCAATTCTTTTTATACCAACTATTTCAGGATCTATGCCACACTCTCTAAATACATCTTGAGGAAATTTTTTATAATTTTCACATTCTTTTACTAATTTATATTTAAATTCGTCAGTATAAGTTATACCTTTGTTAGAAATCCTTTTTATCCATTTGTTCTTATTTAATTTTTTTATTTGAGCATTTGTAAATAATATTTTTGACATAATTACCACCACTTTCTTATATTATACTTCAAGACATAATAAAAACCTATAAAGTAGGTCTCTCTTTTTTTGAAAGTCCACTTTATAGGTTACATTTTATTT
>JAZQBG010000021.1:0-9270 GCA_045545595.1 Bacilli bacterium | reverse complement strand
TTGCTTTTTCTTTGTTTTTATAGTATCATTTGTTTCAGACATGTGATTAATTTCCTTTCTTTCTGAGCAAAAGATATTATAAATTATTCACGTGTCTTTTTCAATTACGAAGTGTTGCACTTCAGAAAAAAATTTTCCTTTGGGGTAGAATTTGATTTTTTTATCAATTTGATGTATAATAATGCACATTCAAGGGGTTGATAACTATGACATTTACTAATAGTAATCAAATAAAAAGTTATTTAAAGAAAGAGTCTGAACAAACTGGTATTACTATAGAAAATTGTTACAATACTTTTTTTGCAAGAAATCTACTACAAAGAATTAGTGAACTTAGTTATGGACAATTAATAGTTAAAGGTAGTTTTTCACAGATGGTTCATTTAGGAAAAATGATAAGACCAGTAACAGATATTGATTTAGTATCTACAACATTAGATAAAAATGAGGCATTAATTATACTTTTTAGAGCAATGTATACTGAAGATGAAAAAGATATTACATATGATTTAGTAACGCATCCTAAACAAACAAAAACTGGTATTATAAAAATTAGTACAGTTGCTAAATTTGATAAAATTAAACATGCTATAAATATAGACTTTAATCCGATTTCTAAGGGAATTCTTGAAATACAATACAAAGATGTTCCAAGAGTTTTTGTTGAAGATAAGAGATTTTATATTAATACACCTTCTCATGAAGAACACCTTGCAGAAAAATTATGTATTGTTTCAGAAAGTGTTAAAACAGATGTATTAAATACTAGGATAAAAGATTTTTATGATATTTATAAATTACATGGTGGAAATTATGATGTGGATAAATTCTCATACTATTATAGATTATTATTATCAAAAAGAAATAAAATCGATCCAAATTCTGTTTCTGCTGATTATATGAACAAAGAATTTATTGATAAACATAGAAATTTATGGGATGAAATGAGTAGAAAATATGAATTCTTAGATAAAGATTTAACAATAGATGAGGCAGTATATTATACTAAAGGTGTATTAAATGAACAAATACAAAAATTAAAAATTAAAAATTATACAATAAAATAATATAATTAAACATGATTTAAGAATCTATTTTGATAGATTCTTTTAAGATTTATGAGGTGATGTTTATGCGTGGTGCTAAAGGTGGATTCTGGGACAGATTATTTGCTAGAATGAGACGTCGAAAAATTATTAAGCAAAAAAAACAGAAATTACTGGAAGAAGAAAAGAATAATGTAAAAAAAGAAAATTTATCTAAGAAGAAAAAAGATGAATTAAATGTATTACTTGTTTTGAGCAATGATAACAAATTTGAATTAAAAACTAAAAACAGAAGATTTAAGATACATAAAAAAGGTATCTCAACTAAGATTTTAACTTATCCTAAAGATGCGAAAAAGATGATTAAAAAAATTGTTGTTAAAAACATAAAAAATAATTCAAAAGGATTAGATACAAATATTAAAAATGGTAATATATCACCAAAAATTGAAAGTAAAAACGTTACAATAATATCTAAAAAAAAGATTACAAAAAAGAAAAAAGACATCTCAAATAATAAAATAATCACTACAAGAAACACTAAAAAACAATTGAATGAAAAATCAAACAAACTAATAAATGAATTAAATAAAATTATAAATGACAATAGAAATAAAATTCATGAAATAACATTAGAGTTAGACAAGTTAAAAAATGATTTAAATGAGGCCAGAACGATTAAAAAAGTTGAAGAAATAGAAGAAAAATTAAAAGAACTTAAAAGAAAACTAATAGAATTAATTGAAAATTATACAAAAATAAAAGAGGGTTCTATTACTAGTCTTAAAAACGAAGAAATAAAAGAGTTGATTGTTGATATTAATAAACTTGATCCAAACTTTAATTTTGATGAAATTATAAATAAAGTAACACCAAATCTAGATTATTATAGTGACATGTCCAATAATACAATTGAGACTGTTAATATGATTTATAGTTCAAGTTATCAAAAAGACATTATTAATTATAAAAATAACGAAGAACACAATATGAATGTTGAACTTAAAGATTTTAACGAGATTAATAGTAGGTTATCACTAGAACTAGATAAAAATAAAAATATGATAAAAGAATTTAATGTTTTAATTAATAAAATATCACCAAAAAAAATTGTGAAAGTACAAAGTGACTTTTTAGCAACAATGATTCATAACACTAGATGTTTAATAGGTGCATTTTTAAGTATTCCCTTTCTAAAAAAACCTAAGAATATACCATTATTTACATTTGGACTATTTACAATTAATAATTCTATTAGAAGTATGAGAAAAGTAACAACTACAGAAACAATCAACTATATTCCAAGTAATGATTATGCTAATCAAATAATAAAACATAAAAATAGTTTAAACTTTGCCGATTATATGATTAGTGATACTTTATATCAAATAAGAGAGCTTAAAGAAGAATATATAATTAATTTTGGTTCATATCATAATAGTGAAGAATTTGAAAAAAACTTGAAAAAAATTGAATCTATGGAAGATAAAATGTTAAAACAATCAAAAGAAATTGAATCACTTAAAAATAAATATCAAAGTACACTCGACAAAAATTACGGTAAGGTGTTATCTATAAAAAATAATAAATAACAGTTTTTTAAATACTGTTATTTTATTTTTAATAAAAATATAGTATAATGTACCTATAATATGGAGTGTGATACTATGCCAAGTTTAATACAAAATGAAAAGGAACATTTAATTTATTTATCTCTTTATGACAGAAAAGAATTAGAATACGTTTTAGAAGAAGAAAATAAATTAAGAGCTAAAGAAAATTTACCATTATTAACAATGGAAGATATTGAAAAAAGAGATATTATTGTTTCTAAAAAAAATAACGAAATTGATGGATATTCAATTGTTAATTTAACGTTTGATGAAAATATGGATGTTAACGTATTAATTGAAAGGTTACATGAAAACAATGCAGATGATATGTTTTTACATAATGAATTGTTTGAAGCTGCCATGTTCGTTGCGGTGGAAAAAGTTCAATTAATGAAAAATAATAACAATGAAATACCTAAAATTATTAGTAGTACCTTAATGATTGAAAAACATGAAGTTAAATTTAACATCACAGAGGAATATATTAAAAGAAATTTAGGTAATAAATTCGATAAAGATGCTGTAAAAAGAAAGATAGAATTAGACGAACAATATAAAAGGGAAAGAAAAGAAGTAGAAGATAAGATTAACGCCAATACTTTCTATAATGAAACTGGACATAGATTTCATAGTAATGTTGATGATAAAACAAAAAAATTATCAGTAGTGTCTAATGATTATGATACTTTATCATTAGATGAAAGATTAATTTCACTCCAACAAGAAAATTTGGGAAGTAATAAAAATTTAAATGAATTATATCAGGAATTCCAAAAAGAGAAAATAGCTACAAATTTAGAGGATCCTGATGTGATGGAGCTTGATGATGTAAGAGAATTAAAAGAAAATCAAAAAGATTTAATAACTGCTGCATCAATGATTGATCAAACAGAAGATTTTAAAATAGATGTTGAAAATGGTTTTGCGTTCGATAAAAAAAATAAAAGAATTGATTTGAATCAAAAAAAATGGGAAAGTCAAAAGCTTGGCAATAATATAGAACTCTTGGCAAGTCGTGGATTTTCTAGGGAAGACATTGAAAATGTATTAAGAAAAGACAACACCGAATGGAATAAATTAAGTCTTGAAGCCAAAGAAAGAATATTTGAATTGTATGGTGTTACTGACAATAATATTGCAAAGGAAAATATTCAAGAAAGGAATATAGATGATATAAAACATTCAAAAGATTTGGATCCTCAAGTTAAAAAGTTAGTTTTAAAAAATGATCAAGCAGCTTATGTGAGTTATGTCTTAATCTCATTTATTAGTGGTTTATCAGCAGGTATATTTATGACTTTAATGTTTATGTTTTTGAGAAAGTAGGAACATATGAAAGCACTTATTACAGGAGCTAGTAGTGGAATTGGTAAAGATATTGCGCTATACTTGTCAGAACAAGGTTATGACTTAATAGTAGTTGCTAGAAGAAAAGACAGATTAGAAGAGTTAAAAAAGATATGTAAGACAAATGTTACAGTAATAAATTTAGATTTGTCCGATGTTAACAATTGTTTTAAATTATATGAGATAACAAAAAAAGATAAAATAGATATACTTGTCAATAATTCTGGATTTGGTTTATGTGGTGAATTTTATTCTACGGATTTAAATAAAGATTTAGAAATGATCGACTTAAACATTAAAGCTCTTCATGTATTAACTAAATTATATTTAAAAGATATGATAAAAAATAACAAAGGATACATTCTTAATGTGGCTAGTAGTGCAGCTTTCGCACCTGGTCCATTGATGGCTACATATTATTCAAGTAAAAGCTATGTATTTAGATTATCTGAAAGTATTAATGAAGAACTAAAACAAATGAAAAGTAATGTTCATATAAGCGTATTATGTCCAGGACCTGTTGAAACTGAATTCAATGATGTGGCAAATGTTAAATTTGCATTTAAACCTTTAACTAGTAAATATGTTGCTAAATATGCAATTGATAAAATGTTTAAAAACAAATTAATAATTATACCTGGATTTAGTATGAAGTGTAATAGAATTTTAAGTAAAATTACTCCAGACAATTTAATATCTAAAGTAATATATCGTAGTCAAAAAAGGAAACTAAAGTAGTTTCCTTTATTTTAATTATCTAGTATAATAGAACTATGGTGATATTATGACGAAAATAATAGATATTAAAAATTTGACTTTTAATTACGGTAAATCAGAATTATTTAATAATTTTAATTTAGAAATTGAAAGTGGTACATGGGTTTCAATTTTAGGAGCGAATGGTGCTGGTAAATCCACATTAGTAAAGTTATTGATTGGATTACTTAAAAGTAATAATAGGATAGTTATAGACCAAATTACTCTCAATAGAGGTGGTCTTAAATCAATAAGAAAATTAATGGGAGTTGTATTTGATAATCCTGAAATTCAATTTGTTGCTGAAACAGTACAGGATGAATTAGCTTTTACTTTGGAAAACTTAAACTATTCAAAAGAAGAAATAAAAGAAAAAGTAATAGAAGTTTCTAAAATGCTTAAAATTCAAGATTTACTTAACATTGAACCTCATAGATTAAGTGGGGGACAAATGCAAAAAGTTGCATTAGCTTCAGCTCTTATCTTAAAACCTAAGATTCTAATTTTAGATGAAGCACTATCTATGATAGACCCATATGATAAAGATGAGATTATGAAAATGTTAAAGAAATATCATAAAGACAATGATACTACAATTTTAAACTTTACTAGTGATATAGAAGAAACAGTATATTCAGATAGAATTGTTGGATTATATCAAGGAAAACTTGGTATTGATGGACCAGCAAAAGGTGTTTTAAACGAAGAAAGGGCAATGAAAAAATTAGGCCTTGATTTACCATTTACAGTTGATTTAGCTATGAAATTAAAACTTTATGGTTTAATTGATGATATTGAATTAGATATGGATAAGTTGGTGGATAAAATATGGAAATAAAATTTGAAAATGTTAGTTATTCATATTTAGCGGGTACTCCATTACAAGTAGATGCTTTAAATGATATCACTACAACAATAATTCCTAATAAAATAAATGCTCTTATTGGACCATCTGGTAGTGGCAAGTCAACAATGATTGAACTAATAAATGGTTTAAAACTACCTACGAAGGGTACGGTACATGTGGGAAAACATCAATTAAAAAATAATATACGTATTGTAAATGCAAATAAATTGAGATTTGACATTGGAGTAGTGTTTCAAAATCCTGAAGATCAATTTTTTCAAAAAACAGTAAAAAAGGAAATAGAATTTGGTATGAAACACTTTGGATATAAAATCGATAAAATAAAACAAAGGGTGGAAGATTCATTAAAAATGGTCGGACTAGATAAAAGTTATATGACTAGAAATCCATTTGAATTATCGGGTGGTGAAAAGAGAAAAGTTGCCATCGCATCAGTCCTAGCTTTTAATCCGAAAGTGATTATTTTAGATGAGCCAACAAACGGTCTTGATACAACTAGTAAGGAATCCCTAATTAAACTAATTAAGTTGTTAAAAACCAAATACAATAAAACTATAATTGTAGTCAGTCATGATGTTGATGTAATGTATAGATTTATTGACAATGTAATTATACTTTCAAATGGTAAAATTTTACTACAAGGTGATAAGTTTGAAGTGTTTAAAAATATTGAGTTATTGACAGATAATGGAGTAAAAGTTCCTAGAATTGTAGAGTTTTTACACAAATTAGAACAAAAAACGGGTAAATATTTAGGGAATATAGACAATGTAGAGGATCTAACAAAGGAGATAGTTAAAAATGTATAACAATGTATTATTAAGTAGATATTTTCCTGTTAAGTCAAAAATGCATGATATGGATCCTTTCGCAAAAATGTTGTGTACTCTAATATATATATTAACTTTAGTAATAACTAATAACTTTAGTGTTATATTACTATTAATAATTGTTAATTTAATTATGCTGCTTAGAAGTAATGTTCCACTAAAGTTGTATGGGAAAACTGTAAAAAGTACAGTTCCTGTTATATTACTTGTAATAATAGCCACATTACTATTACAGATAGAGTACGTTTTGATTTTATTTTTAATAGTTAAAATCATATTAATTGTTCTTTATACTTCAATATTAACATTTACTTCTACACCAACAGAAATCACTTATGGATTTCAGAAGATTTTAGCGCCTTTAAAATTAATTGGACTTCCAACTAGTAGAATAGCGCTTGATCTTACAATGACAATAAGATATATTCCAATTATGATGGAACAATCACAAAGAATTAAAAAAACACAAGCAAGTAGAGGTATTGATTATGATAATGCTGGATTTTTTGGGAAAGTTACAGCTTTCTTCTCATTGATTGGACCAATATTTAGACTTTCAAATAGAAGAACTAATGAACTTCTTACTGCAATGGAAATAAGAATGTATACTGTGTATAACAAGAGAACTAGCTATAGAAAAAAATTCTGGGGATTTAAAGATACTTTTATTGTGTTATTACATATTTTAATACTTAGTGCATTTATATATAAGGAGGTAGTAGGTCATGGTTCGTTACTTGATAACTTTTTCATACGATGGTTCTAATTTTGATGGATATCAAAAACAACCAAAACACAGAACTGTTCAAGGTGAAATAGAAAAAGTTTTAAAAAAAATAAACAATGATAAAAAAGTAGAGTTGCAAGCATCTGGTAGAACCGATAAAGGTGTTCACGCGTTAAATCAAAAAGCTCATTTTGAGCTAGAAGTAACTATAACAGAATCAAAGTTAAAAATGGCTTTAAACAGTTATTTGCCAAATGATATTTATGTTAAAACTGCTGAAAAAGTTTCCGAAACATTTCACGCCAGATATAATGTTAAAGCTAAAGAATATATGTATATAATTAATATGGGTGAATATAATCCTTTAGAGAGAAATTATGTTTATCAATATAACAAGCCATTAGATGTAGTAGCAATGGAAAGAGCTTTAAAATATTTAGAAGGAGAACATGACTTTGAATCTTTTTCTCCATCTAATAACGAAAAAGAGAATTTTGTTAGAACTATTTCACAAACCAATTTAATTAGAGATTTAAAGAATCCTAATAATATTACTATAATATTTTTGGGAACTGGTTTCTTAAGATATATGGTAAGAAATATGATTGGTACTTTAATAGAAATTGGTGAAGGAAAAAGAAAAGCAGAAGATATAATTGAAATAATTAACGCTAAAGATAGAAAAGCAGCAGGTCCTACTTCTTGTCCAGAAGGATTGTATTTAAGAAATGTATTCTATTAGGAGAGTAGTATGATATTAGATGAATTAAAAGTTGAAGATTTAGAGTCACTTAAGAATGTTTACGATGAAGCATTCTCTAAAAATAGTGATGTTGAAATTATGAAGCAAAAGTTTTCGCAGATATCAAATTTAAAGAATACTAAAATGTTATGTATTCGTGAATCTGATGAATTAGTGGGATTTTTAAAATGTGACATAATAGATGATTTTGTTTCTGAAGGTAAGCCTTATATGTTTTTATCAAATTTATGTGTTTCAAAAAAATGTAGAGGTAAAGGCTATAGTAAATTATTAATGAAAGAAGCAGAAAAAATCGCAAAAGATTTAAGTTGTGAATATATGTTTTTAACTTGTAGTAATGAAAAAGTATGTGCACACGGATTATATAATAAATTAGGTTACAATGTAAAAAGCTCAAATATATTTATTAAATATTTATAATATAAAATAGGAGAATTTATGAGTGTTGAGTATGATAAATTAATAAACAAATCAGAAAGAGAAACTGATACTGTTAGTGATAAATACCGTGAAAACATGTACAAAACTATAGAAAGTGGGAAATTAGACCCATCATTTTCAGATACTATTGATAATATTAATAATGGAGATTATTGGGTTATTTCACTTATCAATAACATTTTTCAAGTTTATATACCTGAAAAAATGAAAGAACAATATCTAAACAAATTTCAATCTGAAGGTGTTAAGATAATTAAATATGATGGTAAAACATTGATAATTGAATATGATGGCAAACAAATAAGTGTAGGAAGTTTATATTTGACTTCTGAAGTATTTAATAAGAAAGACTACAAATCAAATCCAAATCATTATTCTAAAGATGTTTATATTCCTATATTAATTAATAAGCTAAAAAAAATGAAAGAACCTTCTAAAATAGTAATTGGATATATCAACGAGGAAGTATTAGGAGCAAAAAAGTTATTTGCTTGGATTGAAATTACAAAAAAAGAAAAATCATATATACTAGATTTCGTTAATAATATTATCGTAGATAAAGATTCATTCTATATGTTTTATAAGCCAGAGGTTCTAAATGAAATTGATAAAGATAAAATTATAAGTGATGAAATGCTTTCTATTTTAATCAACGATTTGAATGTCCGATATGATGAATATTTAATTTTCAATGAAGAATTTAATAATGAGGTAGAAAATAAAAAAGGAACTATTTTGAATGAAATGCACCCCTTAGAGTAGACAACAAAAAAAGAACAGATTTACTAAGATGTGATAAAATACACTTTCGAAAGGAGGTGTGTTTTTATTATGAAACATTTTTCAGTTGAGTTTAAACAAAAAGTTATAGATGATTAT
>JAZQBG010000020.1:0-11836 GCA_045545595.1 Bacilli bacterium | reverse complement strand
TTTGAACAAGGAAAAGTAATAAGATGGATAGATGCAGATGGTAACGTGTTGACAACTCCTACTGAAGAAACAATTACGCTTCCAACAATAACAACAATGGAAGGTGTTACAACAATTACTGCTGATACTACAATTAAACCACTAATAGAAGGTAGTTATTAAATGTTTAGAATATAGATTATCTATATTCTTTTTCTTAACATATTTTTACATAAATTATCTATAACTTCTTTGATATCAATTCACAACTTTAATTATAAATGTTATAATTAATGGTATGAGGTGGAGGAGTATATGAACAATAATCTTTATAATTATACTCAAGAAGAATTGGAAGAATATTTTCTTAGTATAGGTGATAGAAAATTTCGTGCAATACAAATATATGAATGGATTTATAAAAAAAGGGTGCATGGATTAAATCAAATGTACAATATCAAAAAGAATATAAAAGAAAAAATAAAAGAAGATTTTACCAATGACTGGATAAAAATAATAGATATTAAAAAAGGTGAAGATGTAGTTAAATTTTTATTTGAATTAATAGATGGTAACTACATAGAAGCAGTATTGATGAAACATAACTATGGAAACAGTTTATGTGTATCAACACAAGTTGGATGTAATATGGGTTGTAGATTTTGTCAAAGTGGAAGATTAAAAAAAGTAAGAAATTTACAAACTTACGAAATGGTACAACAAATATTATTAGTAGAAAAAGAATTAAATCTTAGAATTTCGCACGTGGTTTTAATGGGTATTGGGGAACCTTTTGATAATTATAAAAATGTATTAAACTTTATCAAAATAATCAACAATCCAAAAGCTATTGAAATAGGAGCTAGACATATAACTTTATCAACATGTGGATTAGTTAAACGAATAGAAAAATTTATGGATGAGGGAATACAAGTAAATCTTGCAATTAGTTTTCATGCGCCAAATAATAAAATAAGAAGTAGGATAATGCCTATCAACAAAGTTTTTAAGGTACAAGAAATAATGGAAGTTGTAAAAAAATATATAGAAAAAACTAATAGAAGAGTAACTTTTGAATATATTATGTTAGATAGTGTTAATGATACAGATGAGTGTGCATTGGAATTAGCAAATCTTATAAAAGGTTTAAACTGCTATGTAAATCTTATACCTTACAACGAAACACAAAATATTCGATATAAACGAAGTAAAAGTTCACAAATTACTAGATTTTATGATATACTTAAGAAGAATGGTATAAATGTGACTGTAAGAAGAGAATTTGGTTCTCTAATAGATGCAGCATGTGGACAACTAAGAGCTAAAAAAATGGAGGAGTAATATGAAAAGTTTTTACTTAACAGACTCTGGAAAAGTAAGAGATCATAACGAAGATAGTGTAACAATAGTTAAAAATAAAAATGGTGAAATACTAATGGCTGTAGCAGACGGTATGGGTGGACATAAAGCTGGTGAGGTGGCTTCATCTATCGCTATTAGTCATTTAGGAAAAAGATTTTCTGAAATATCAAGTGTAGGAAACAAACAAGACGCTATTAACTGGTTAAAAGATAGTGTAAATGAAGTAAATGCATTAATTTTTAAATACACAAATGAACATCCAGAAAGTGTAGGTATGGGAACAACTTTAGTAACTACATTACTTACTGATGAATTCATACTTATCGGTAATATTGGTGATAGTTCTGGTTTTGTAATTAAAAATAGTAAATTACATAAAATTACACAAGATCATACATTGGTAAATTTACTAGTTAAATCTGGGGAATTAACCGAGGAAGAAGCAGTTCATCATCCTAAGAAGAATGTATTAATGAAAGCTTTAGGCGCTAATGAAATTGTAGAACTTGATATATTTGATGTAGATACAGAATTAGAAGGTGTATTACTATGTAGTGATGGACTAACTAATATGTTAACGATAGATCAAATAGAAAAAGTAATTATTGATGAAGAATTAGAAATAGAAGATAAGGTAATTAAACTTATTAGAAAAAGTAATGCTAGAGGAGGACTTGACAACATATCAATCGCATATCTTGAAAAAGAAAGTGGTGACGTAAGTGATAATTAAGGGGCAAAAGATTAATGATAGATATCAAATCATTAAAACAATTGGCGAAGGTGGAATGGCTAACGTATATTTAGCTTACGATACTATTTTAGACAGAAACGTTGCGCTTAAAGTTTTACGTGGAGATTTATCAAACGATGAAAAATTTGTTAGAAGATTTCAACGTGAAGCATTATCTGCAAGTAGTCTTTCACACCCTAATATTGTGGAAATGTACGATGTAGGAGAAGATGAAGGACAATACTATATAGTAATGGAATATGTTGATGGAAAGACATTAAAACAACTTGTTAAAAGACGTGGTGCATTAACTTTAAACGAAGTAATTGATATTATGCTTCAGTTAACAGATGGTATTGCGCATGCACATGATTCTTATATAATCCATAGAGATATCAAGCCACAAAATATTATGATAATGGAAAATGGATTAGTTAAAATAACAGATTTTGGAATCGCTATGGCACTTAATTCAACACAATTAACTCAAACAAATTCGGTAATGGGCTCAGTTCATTATTTACCACCAGAACAAGCAAATGGTAAAGGTGCGAGTGTTAAATGTGACATATATTCGCTAGGAATTTTAATGTATGAGTTATTAACTGGTTCAATTCCTTTCAAAGGTGAAAACGCAGTAGAAATAGCACTTAAACAAATGAAAGAACCATTACCATCAGTAACTATGATTAATCCAGATATACCACAATCAATTGAAAATATCTTAATCAAAGCAACCGCAAAAAATCCTAAAAATAGATATAATGATGCTAGGGAAATGCATCACGATATAGAAACTGCTTTAGATGAATCAAGAAAAAATGAAAAAAGACATGTATATCAATATCCTGAAAATGATTTAGATGATACTAAAATTATGGAAAAGATTGAAGATTTCAATAAACAGGATCCTAATACAGAAAACATTGCTAAAAAAATAGAAGATGAAGATATTAATGAAAAGAAAAAAGGAAAATTAGCTTTAATTATTTCATTAATAATAGTCGGAATAATGGTAATAGGAGCAGGAATATTTTTTGCAGTTACTAGTCATGAAAACAAAGCTATTAAAATACCTAATGTTGCGGATATGACTGTAATAGATGCTGAAGAAAAATTGGAAAAAGCTGGATTTGTAGTTGCTGTTGAAACTGAAAAGGTAGATAGTGATGAGATTGAAGCTGGAAGGGTAGTTAAAACTTCACCTGCAATTGGTAGAACAGTTAAAAAAGGTACAACAATTATACTATATGAATCTACAGGAGTAGCTGATATAGAATTAGAAGATTATATTGGCAAAAATTATATAGAAGTTCAAACTATATTAAAAGAAGTTCACAATTTAAATGTTGAAATAAAAAAGAAAAGTGTAGAAGATGTTACAGAAGATAAAGAAAATATAATTGTTGATCAAAATCCTAAGGCCGGTACAAAAGTTTCAGCAGAAACAACTGTTACACTATATATTCCTAACATGGATTTTTATCCTGATATGGTAGGAGAAGGATGGACTTTAGAAGATGTACAAGAATTTGCTGAAAAGTATAATCTTAATTTAGAAGTTAACGAAAAAGTATCAACTACTGTTGACCCTGGAATTGTTATTTGGCAAAGCAGAAGAAGTGGTTCAGTTATAGCTGAAGGTGCTAGCTTTGAAGTAAATATTTCTAAAGCACCAGAAATTGTTGAAGAACCAGAAAAAGATGAACCAACTATCGACGAAAAAGATAATAACTCTGCAAAAGATGAAAATGATAATACAACAACAGGTGATACAACTACTAAAACCCCAAGTTCATCAGGAACTACTGAATAAATATGAACGGTATAATTATTAAATCGATAAGCGATTTATATACTGTAAAAGTAAAAAATCAAATTATCGATTGTAAAGCAAGAGGTGTATTTAGAAATAAAAATATTACACCTTTAGTGGGGGATAAAGTAGAAGTTGATTTAGATAAAAACATAATAACTAAAATAGAGGAAAGAAAAAATTCTTTAGTGCGACCACCACTTGCAAACATAGACCAAGTGGTGATCGTAACTAGTGTTAAGAAACCTGACTTCTCAGATAACTTACTTGATAAGATGATAGCGATGTTAGAATTTAATAATATTGAACCAATTATTTGTTTTACTAAAATGGACTTATGTAATAAAGATGAAAAAAAAGAAATAAAAAAAATAATGAAGTATTACAAAAGTATTGGTTATAGAATATTATTAAATACTGAAGTTAGAAAAATTAAAAAGATATTTAAAAATAAATTAACAGTATTTGCAGGACAAAGTGGTGCAGGAAAATCTACATTATTGAATAAACTTGATAAAAATTTGATGCTTAAAACTGCAGAAATATCAAATGCCTTAAATAGAGGGAAACATACTACAAGACATGTAGAATTATTTGAAATCTACAAAGGAATGGTTGCAGATACTCCTGGCTTCTCTTCTTTTGATTTAAAAAATATACCTAAAGAAGAATTACAAAATTTATTTGTTGATATTAAAAAGTATAGAAATACTTGTGAATATCAAGATTGTTCACACATAAATGAAAAAGAATGTAATATTAAAAAAATAGTAGAAAATAATAAGATATTAAAAAGTAGATATGAAAATTACAAGAAGTTTTGGAAAGATGGTGAGTAGATGGTTAAAGTTTCTACATCGATTCTAAGTATTAAAGATAACTTAATTGATAATATTAAAAAACTAAATAACACAGATACTGATTTTATTCACTATGATATTATGGATGGTAATTTTGTACCTAATAAAGCTTTTTCGTTTGCTAATATTGAAAGTATAAATAAGTATGTTACAAAACCATTAGATGTTCATCTAATGGTTTGTAATCCAGAAGAATATATTAATTTTTATAAAAATTTAAACCCAATGTATATTACAATTCATTATGAAATTAATAATTATCAAAAATACATTAATATGATAAAAGAAAATAATATAAAGGTTGGAATATCTATAAAACCTAATACACCTGTAGAAGTTTTATATGAAATTTTAGATAAAATTGATTTAGTATTAATAATGAGTGTTGAACCTGGCAAAGGTGGTCAAAAATTCATTGATGATTCTTTGAATAAAATTCAAAAACTTAGAAAATATATTGATAGCAATAATTTAACTACTGTAATAGAGGTAGATGGAGGAATTAATGATATTACTTCTAAACAATGTATTGATAATGGCGCTGACATATTAGTAAGTGGAAGTTATATTACTAATTCAGAAAATTATCAAGAACAAATTGATAAATTAAGATAAAAGTTAGAATATCACTAACTTTTTTTTCATACTATTTATTATGGGGAAGAGGGAGAATGCACTCTTCTTTTTTTAATATATCCTATAAATATAGGTTTTAGGCCAAAATTCTATAATGTTATTAACTTTGACAAATACTACTAATTATGATACTATTTATACATAATAGAGGTGTGTATTTATGAAGTATATTGATTTAATAGTATTAGTAGTATTTATAGTGTTCGTAATAATATATTCTAAAAAATTTCAAACATATATATTTGGTTTTGCAATGACAGATATCTTCTTTAGAGTGTTAGACTTTTTGAAAAATAACATTCCAATATCAGGACTTAAAGGTGAATTAAGTAAATATGTTCCTGAATCAATCCCTATCGTAATATATAATTATACTGACGGAACAATTAGTTATTTGCTGGTTTGGGCATATGTTATTATAATGATAATATTTTTATATTTTGTAGCAAAAATATTTATTAAGAGGAAAAGAATAAGTTAAAAATTATTGTAGTACTAATGTAATTTAGTGCTATTTTTCTTGGATTTTACAATTTTTTTGACGAAAAATTTGACAAAGTTTCAAAAATTTGTTATAATTTATGCACGTTAAGAAAAAGAGTAATAGGGGGTTAATCATTTATGGGGGTTGATAATAATGAAAAACACTTATATTATCGAATATCTAAACGAAAATGAATTTAGAAAAAGAGAAAGAGCATTAAAAAAATATAATATGCTTGCTTATAAAAAATTTGTTTTCGAATATTGTCCACAACTTAGGGAAGGGACATTTCTTGGGGAGTTAGTTTCAACTAATGAAAAACTTGGTACAAAAACATATGAGTTAAAATTACCAACAGATGATTTGTTCGTTAAAGTTCATGGTGATATTAAAGTACATTATATGGTATATGAAAATGATAGAATTATAATGTTGGATACTATAACACCAGAAACTATACTTAACGAAGGACATCGTTCAGAGTTAACAACTTATAAAGGTGTAGTAGTATCAAAAGAAAACCAAGAAAAAGATATGTTTAAGATAAACTTGTTAAATATGTTACAATAAAAGTGGGAAACCACTTTTTTCTTTTAGGAAGTGATTTGTATGAAAAAAGTAGAACTTTTAGCGCCTGCAGGAAATATGGAAAGTTTTTTTGCGGCAATAACAGCAGGAGCAGATGCAGTGTATATAGGTGGTAAAAATTTTGGTGCTAGAGCGCTAGCATCGAATTTTAGTAATGAAGAATTAGTAGAAGTAATTAACTATGCCCATATATATAATAGAAAAGTGTATGTTACAGTTAATACATTAATATATGAGTCTGAGATTGATGACTTATTAGAGTACATAGAGTTTTTACACAGGAATAATGTCGATGCAATAATAGTACAAGATTTAGGACTGATCAATTTATTACATCAAAAGTTCCCTAATCTAGAAATACATGCTTCAACACAAATCAATACACATAATAGTGAAACACTAGAAATATTAAAGAATAATGGAATTACAAGAGTAGTTTTCGCGCGTGAAACATCACTTGAAGAAATCAATAAAATGGATGTAAATATTGAAAGGGAAATATTTGTACACGGTGCATTATGTATGTGCTACTCAGGGCAATGTCTACTTAGTAGTGTTATTGGTGGAAGAAGTGGTAATAGAGGATTATGTGCTCAACCTTGTAGATTAGAATATAAGTTATTAGAACAACTACCCGATGGAAAAGAAAAAATTGTAGATACAGAAGGTAAATATTTACTTAGTACTAAAGATTTATGTACATTAGATCATTTAGAACAAATTTTAAATAGCAATATAGATAGTTTAAAAATAGAAGGCAGAATGAAAAGTAAAGAATATGTATATTTAGTTACTGCTATTTACAGAAAAGCAATAGATAATTTTTATGAGACTGGTAAAACAAATATTACAAAAGATGATGTTGAAGAGTTAAAATTAATCTTTAACAGAAACTTTACTAAAGGGTATTTATTTAATGAATATAAAACAAATATCAGCAATCAATTTAGACCTAATCATTTAGGTATTAACATAGGTAAAGTAATAAGTCAAAATAAAAATAGAATTAAAATTAAACTTGATAATACATTAAGAGTAAATGATGGGATACGTATTATAGATAAAAAAGATTATGGGTTTATTGTAAATAAAATATTTAAAAATAATAAGTTTGTCGATGAAACAACTAATGAAATAGTTGAAATTGAATGTAACGAAAAAATTAAACCTAATTCAATAATCATTAAAACATTAGATTTTAATCAATTAAAACAAGTAGAGGAAAAATTAAAGATTAAACCTAAAGTTCCTGTTAGTATGGAACTAATTGGAAAACTTAATGAAGAATTAGAATTAACTATAAATGATGGTAAAAGTAGTGTTACAATGTATTCTAATACTAAAACCTTCAAAGCAGAAAAACATCCTATCACTAAAGAAAGACTTATAGAACAATTAAGTAAATTAAATGATACACCGTTTGAGTTAAATAATATCGATATAGAAATTGATAATGATATTTTAATACCAATTAAAGAAATAAATGATTTAAGAAGAAGAGTTGTAGAAGAATTAATTAATATTAGAATTAAATCTGAAAAACAAATTATAGTTAATAATTACAGTAACAATAAAGTGAGTTTTTCTAACAACAATTCAATAAATTGTTTTGTAAAAACAGAAGAACAATTACAAGCATGTATTGATAGTAATGTAGATAATATCTATGTAGAAGAAGATTTATATAACAAATATAAGGATAAGTATAATAATCTAATTTTATATTTATCTAGAATTATTAAAAATCATAAGAAGTATAATAACGAAAAACTTCTTGTTAGAGAATTAGGGTCGTTATGTTATTCTGATAATAATCAAATAGTAACTGATTATACATTAAACGTTACTAATAGTTATTCAATTGATTTTTTAAATAAACATAATGTACAACGAATAACACTGTCACCAGAGCTTAGTGATGAGAACATAAAAAATATATTAAAAAATACTAACAATAACACTTTAGAATTAATTGTGTATGGTAATTTTGAAATATTTATAACTAAATATTGTATTCTAAAGAAAAATAATAAATGTAATTTGTGTAAGAGTGATAATAAATATTATTTAATTGATAGAAAAAATGAAAGATATCAAATTATAAGAGATGAATTGTGTAATAATATATTGATTAGTTCAAGAAAATTAAATTTAATAGACAATTTAAATTATTATAAGAATTTAGGAATTAATCATTTTAGATTACAATTTTATGATGAAAATTATAATGAAGTTAAAAAAATATTAAAAAGTATAGAATTAAAATAATTGAAGGGTATGAGATACAGAATTAGTAAAATGTTCTGTATCTTTTTAAATATTGGTAATAATAATGTCTAAGATAAATAAAATCGCTCATTTGAATAGAACAATTTATAGTGTTATATTCATCGTGAGGTGAATATATGACAGAATTTAAATTAAAACCAGGAAAGGTAATACCAGCAAGTTATGATCCAGTGTTTAAGGCACTTTTAACTGCAGAAGAATGTAGAGAGTATCTAGCAGATTTAATACATATAGTAACTCAAATACCAAAAGATGTAATAATGAAAGATATGGAAATAAAAAATAGTGAACACATGAGAAGCCGTGTAAGAGAAAAAGGAAAAGTATCAGACTTAATAGTAGATGTAGAAAACAATAGAATAAACTTAGAATGTAATAGGGAATACTATGATGGATTATTTTCAAAGAATAATGCATATCAACATAAATTAGCAGCAGAACAATTACTAACAGGAGAAAACTGGGTAGATGAAAAAAAGATAATTCAAATAAACTTTGACTATTTCACAAAGTTCGATGAAAGAACAATAATAAAGTTTATGATAATGGATGTAGAAAGAAATCTAATAGAGACAGAAAATTATGAAAAGTATCATGTTAACCTAGACTTAATTTACGATTTGTATTATAATAAACACAAGAAGTTAAGTAAGGAACAAAAGAGGTTATTATTACTTACAGTAGACGATAAAAAAGAGATAGAGAAAATAGTCGAAGGTGATGATACGATGGAGAAAGCCAAAGATAAATTAATAGGGTTATCAGAAGATGAAGAGTTAGTTGGAATGTATGATAAAGAATTAATGGAAAGAAAAATAAGAAACACTATGATAAAAAGTGCGGAGATACAAGCCGAGAAAAAAGGTATGACACGTGGTATGGAGAAAGGTATTAAAAAAGGTATCGAAAAAGGTATTGAAAAAGGTATTGAGCAAAATCAAAAACAAGTAGTTATTAACATGTTAGCTGAAAATATCGATGTTTCGGTTATTCAAAAAGTTACTGGATTAACTGAGGATAAAATATTGAAAATAAAGGAATAATATATTTTTGAATAATAAAAAATATATAAAAATACTTTACAAAAACTCAAATTTTATGTATTATTATCAAGTACGCGAAATGTGAGGTTTTTATTATGGAAAAAATTATTAATATAGCAGTTGTAGCGCACGTTGATGCTGGTAAATCAACTTTAGTAGATGCACTGCTAAATCAAAGTGGAGTATTTAGAGAAAACGAAAATGTTGTAGATTGTATAATGGATAGCAATGATATAGAAAGAGAACGTGGAATTACTATATATTCAAAGAACTGCGCAATTAAACACAATGATGTAAAAATTAATATAGTTGATACTCCAGGACATGCTGATTTCTCATCAGAAGTAGAACGTGTTATGAAAACTGTTGATACTGTTATTCTAATAGTGGATGCTGCAGAAGGACCAATGCCTCAAACAAGATTTGTTTTACAAAAAGCATTAGAACAAGGATTAAGACCAATTTTATTTATTAACAAAATTGACAAAAAGGATGCTAGAAGTGAAGAAGCAGTTAATTTAACATTCGATTTATTCGTTGAGTTAGGCGCAAGTGATGAACAATTAGATTTCCCAATCCTTTACGGAATCGGTAAACAAGGTATTGCTAAAAGAAATTTAGAAGATGAAAGTAATGATTTAACGCCTTTATTTGAAGTATTATTAGATCATGTTAATCCATATAAAGGTGATGTGAATGAACCATTACAAATGCAAGTATCAAATCTAGATTATGATGATTATATTGGAAGACTTGGTGTGGGTAGAGTAACAAGAGGTGTAATTAAATCTGGTGAAACTGTAGCAGTGACAAGAAAAGATGGAAGTATTACTCATAACAGAATTTCTAAATTATTTATTAATCAAGGATTAAATAGAGTAGAAGTTAAAGAAGCTTATTATGGTGATATTGTAACAGTAGCAGGTATAGATAATATTTTAATTGGCGAAACAATCTGTGATAATAACAATGTAGATCCATTACCAATGATTGAAATTGAACCACCAACACTTTCTATGAACTTTTTACCAAACTCATCTCCATTTGCAGGAAGATGTGGAAAATTTTTAACTACTAGACACATTAAAGAAAGATTAGAACGTGAATTAGAAACTAATGTAGGACTTGCAGTAGAAGAAATACCTGGTGGTGAAGGTGGATACAAAGTATCTGGTAGAGGAGAACTTCATTTATCAATATTATTAGAAAATATGAGACGTGAAGGATTTGAATTAGGAGTTTCTAAACCTGAAGTTTTATATAAAGAAATAGATGAAATTAAACATGAACCATTTGAAAGAGTTTTAATAAATGTTCCTGATGAATATAGTGGTACAGTTATCAATGATTTAAATGAAAGAAAAGGACAACTTCAATTAATGAATAATGAAGCAGGATATACTAAAATAGAATTTTTAGTACCAACTCGTGGATTAATTGGATATAGAAGTTCATTTATTACTAATACAAAAGGTGAAGGTATTATAGTAAGAAGTTTTGATTCATATATGCCATATGCGGGACCTATTCAATCAAGAAAAAATGGTGTATTAGTATCAATGGAAAATGGTAAAACTATGGCTTATTCACTATGGAATTTAAGTGATAGAGGAACAATGATAGTTGATCCTGCAACTGAAGTTTACACTGGTATGATTATTGGTATCCATAATAGGGATAACGACTTAGATGTTAACCCATGTAAAAATAAAAACCTAACTAATACAAGAGCAAGTGGTAGTGATGATGCAATTATTTTAAACGATGCTAAAACTTTTACATTAGAAGAAGCATTAGAATTTATTAATGAAGATGAATTAGTAGAAATAACTCCAGAAGATATTAGATTAAGAAAGAAAATTTTAGATCCAAAACAAAGATTTAGACAAAAAACAGTATAAAGAATTAAAATGTACCCAATGTCAAGGACTAAATAAAAAAGAGAGAGTTTAGACAATGGATTCAAACAGATGATTTCGGTATTGTACCGGAGTCATCTTTTTTAAATTCCATTGATATCTATAATTATTATAGTATTCAATATAA
>JAZQBG010000019.1:0-22137 GCA_045545595.1 Bacilli bacterium | reverse complement strand
TAAAAAGAAAATGTTTATTAAACTTAAGTGGATTAGAGAAACGTCCCTTGGTTTTAGAACTTTAGAGTATTGGTTACCTATTTGGATAGAGGAATCTTTAAAAAAAATAAAAAATCAATAAAATAGTATTGACAAAATTATGTATGCGTGGTATATTAAATTACGTCAATGTTTTTCGGGCGATTAGCTCAGTTGGTTAGAGCACTTGCCTTACAAGCAAGGGGTCATAGGTTCGAGTCCTATATCGCCCACCATTTTTTTGCCGGAATAGCTCAATTGGTAGAGCAACTGACTTGTAATCAGTAGGTTGTGGGTTCAAGTCCTATTTCCGGCACCATTTTTTTGGAAGGGTAGCGAAGTGGTCAAACGCGGCAGTCTGTAAATCTGTTCCTTCGGGTTCGATGGTTCAAATCCATCTCCCTCCACCAGTCTTTTTGAATGATTGCCTCGTAGCCAAGCGGTAAGGCATCAGACTTTGACTCTGACATGCGCTAGTTCGAATCTAGCCGAGGCAGCCAAATTATTTGTCCCGTTAGCTCAGTTGGTAGAGCATTTGACTTTTAATCAAAGGGTCCCGAGTTCGAGCCTCGGGCGGGACACCATTAAGTAATTAAACAAACTCTTTTTGTGGAGTTTGTTTTTAATTTATATCAAATTTTTATATTAATTAAACTACTGAATTACTTATAGACAAAACGATTAAAATTTTATATAATTAGGTAGCGATGAAAAAAATATAAAAAAGAAGAAAGGAGAAAATATGAAACTTTTTAATACTAACGACGATACTAAAGTTTTCGCACTTGGTGGATTAGGCGAAGTGGGGAAAAATATGTACGTTGTTATGCATAATTCTGAAATAATTATAATTGATTCTGGAGTAATGTTTCCTGAAGATGAATTATTAGGAATTGATTACGTAATTCCAGATTATACTTTTTTAAAGAAAAATCAAGAAAAAATCAAATGTCTTATAATAACACATGGTCATGAGGACCATATTGGAGGTATTCCATTTTTATTACAGTCGGTTAATATTCCTACAATATATGCACCTAATCAAGCTGTTCCTTTAATTAGAAAAAAGCTTGAAGAAAGAAATATTCCTTTTAAGGGATTAGTAACATATAATGAGAAAACTAGAATCAAATCTAAATTTTTTGATGTAGAGTTTTTCGCAACTACACACTCAATTCCTGATTCACATGGAATAGTGGTTCATACACCTAATGGAACAATAGTTGCTACAGGAGATTTTAAATTTGACATGACACCAATTGGACCTAACGCTAATATACATAAAATGGCTTCAGTTGGTAAAAAAGGGGTTAAGCTATTACTTAGTGATAGTACTAAT
Source organism: Bacilli bacterium (assembly GCA_045545595.1). GTDB lineage: Bacteria > Bacillota_I > Bacilli_A > RF39 > UBA660 > SIG205. The sequence continues at coordinate 20,780 of JAZQBG010000019.1, read as the reverse complement.
GCTTTATCAGAAGGATTTAGTTTAAGTGAATCAAAAGTTGATGAAACCTTATCAGATATATTCTCAAGAGAAACTGAAAATAGAATAATACTTGCGACATTTGCATCTAATATTTATCGTTTAAAACATATTGTTGAAACTTGTAGAAAAAATGGAAGAAAAATTGCGCTTTTTGGTAGAAGTATGGAAACCTCTATCGAAATTGCAGTTCAAGGTGGATATATTAAAGATAAATCTATATTTATAACTCCTGAAGAAGCTAGAAAAATGGCTCCAAATAAAGTTTGTTTACTATGTACAGGATCTCAAGGTGAACCTTTAGCTGCGCTTTCTAGAATCGCAAATGGTTCTCATAAATTAATAAAATTATTACCAAATGATGTAGTAATACTATCTTCATCGCCAATTCCTGGTAATGGTTTATCTGTATCAAAAGTAATTAATAAACTATATTTAAAGGGTGCGAAAGTATACAATAATACAATGTTAAGTGAAGTTCACACTTCAGGACATGCTAAAGAAGAAGAATTAAAATTAATGTTAAGATTAATAGATCCTGAATATTTTATGCCAGTACATGGGGAATTTAGAATGTTAAAACAACATGCTGATATTGGTGTAGAATTAGGAATACCGAAAAATAAAACCTTTGTTTTAGAAAATGGTGAAGTATTATCACTTTCTAAAAATGGTATTAAAAAACAAGGTAGTGTACCTGCTAGTGATGTATATGTTGATGGTAACAGAATAGGGGACATAGGTAACCTAGTTATTAAAGATAGAAAGATAATGTCTAGTGATGGAATATTAGTTGTTATTGCATCAATTGATGTTGATAACAAAAAATTACTAGTAGCGCCTAATATTACAACTAGAGGATTTGTATTAGTTAATGAAAATGTTGAATTAATTAAGAAGATTGAAGAGATCGCTACTACAATTATCCAAAAACATTTATCTAGCAAAGAATCATTTAATTATAATGATTTAAAATATTCAATTGTAAACGGAGTGTCTAGTTTTATAAAAGATGAAACAGGTAGAAATCCAATTATATTACCAATTGTAATGAATACTAAAAAAGAAAAAGTTGAACAATAATTAATTTTATTGCTCAACTTTTTATATTGTCTTTTTAATATGTAACTTTTTTGCTATCATATTAGTTATAAAGTAAGTTACCGTTAAGTAAATTGTATTTAATATTAATGATTTCCCAATTTTTACTACTAGAGTTAATATCCCATAATCAATATAATTTAATAACAATAATATTAAGTATGTTATCACATCATATAATATTATTACTATTAACATCTTAACAATTAAACTAAATAGATTATTTGATAACGCACCATCTAGGAATATAATAATACAACCAAGGCCAAAGAATAGGGCAGTATTAAGTCCAAAAGTATTAGTAAAAGTAATATCATATAATAATCCAAATACTGAACATGTTATCAAATAATTTTTTTCATCATTGTTAAAATATGGATATATCAATATTAACGAAACAATTGTAAACATAGGTACTAGTAAATTATAGTTAGATACTGTTATTGGAATATACATTGATAAAAAAGAATCTAAAAGAAAAGATATAGTAATTATTATTATTCCAAAAATCATTTATCATCTTTCCTTTTTAATACACTGACTGTATTTAATTCGCCTAATTCACTTGCTGGTTCTATATAGACAATTTTAGATAAACCATAATTATCTTTTTTCACCTCTTTTACAGTACCAATTCTAATTCCACTAGGAAATAAATCATTTAATCCACTTGTATAAGCTATAGCGTCTTTTGGTATTTCTTTATTATCGCTTATTCCTTCAATAGTTAGTAAATTTTTCTTTTCATCGTATCCAGATAAAATTCCATATGATTGTTCGCCATTATTATCAATTATTACTGAAATTCTATTATTTGAATTACTAGAGGTAATTAATTTAACTTCACTGTTAAACGATGTGGTTTTAGTTATCTTACCAACTAAACCTTTACTTGTAATTACTGCCATGTCCTTTTTGATACCATCTTTGCTACCTTTATTTATTGTAACAGTATCATACCAATAACCTAAATTTCTATTTATTACTGCTGCATTTAAATACTCATAGTCAGTTAATACATAATCAATATTAGTTAATTCTTTTAATTCTTCGATTTGTTTTTTTAATTCTTGATTTTGGGTATATATTAAATCATATCTATCTAAGTTTTTTTTCAGTATTTCATTTTCTTTATATACATCTTTTAAATTTATAAACTGGGTTATTCCATTAGTTACATATCTAAATGGGAATAAAACTATATTTTCTACTGTAATAACAGTGTCTTTTAATATTTGTTCAAATTTATTTAATTCTCTCTTATCCTTTATTATATAAGCGTATATAGACAACAAAAGTATTATTGTACCTATTACAATTAATATAATATATTTTGCTTCGAGTCTTTTTTTATTTTTTTTGTGCATTATACCACATCCCATTATAGATTATAATATATATTTAAAATTTTTAAAACATATATTTCCCATTTTCGTAGTAACTATAGTATTTCCCATTTCCAATTATAATATGGTCTTTTAGTAATATTTTTTGCAATTTTCCAATTTTTATTAATTCAATTGTATTAATGTCATCAGACTTTGATGGAGTAGGATCTCCACTAGGATGATTATGTACACAAATAAAAGAATGTGCGCTAAGTAAATGTGCATTTTTAAAAATTTCTCTAATATCTATAACACATTCATTTAATCCACCAATAAACAATAATTTAACTTCAATTACATTTGATTTAGTATCTAAATATATAACATAAAAATGTTCTTTCTTTTTATTTAGTAATCTACTTTCCATATATAGAAAAGTGTCTTCTGGAGTTTTAATCTTTTTACAAATTTTTTCTTCTTTAGTATGAACTCTTCTTCCAAGTTCTATCGCACTAATTAATTCAATTGCTTTTGTTTTTCCAATTCCTTTGATAGACATAAGTTTATTAACTGTTATATCTTTTAAACCTTGTATATTTTCTATTTCACTTAATACATTATTACTTACTTCTTTAACTGAAAAATCCTTGGTTCCAGTTTTTAAAATAATAGATATTAAATCTTCATTAGATAGATTACTTACACCATATCTTAAAAATCTTTCTCTAGGTTTTTCTTCATCAATTAAATCTTTAAATTTAGTTATTTTCCTTCACCACCAATTCATATTCATTTAATATTTGACTTTCTAATTCTAGTATTGCACTTTCATCATTTGAAGTTCTAATTATTTCATCATATTGTTTAAGTTTTTCAACGAATGCCATATCTTCAATATTTCTTTCTTTAATATAGATATCTATACCTCTGTTGTTAAATATTTCTTTAATTTTCTCAGAATTTGACTTATCAGTTGTAATACCAACAAATACTCTATACTGACCATCTTCTAAAGTATATATATACTCACTAAGTAGTTTAGTATTATCCTCCATACTTTCTTTTGAAGAATACACTCCTTGTTGCAAAAAATATATTATTGTTGTCTCCGAAAAAACACTTTGACTAGTAGTTTTATACTGCCTAAAAATTATAAAACCTAGGTATGAACCTATCATTAAAGAAAGAATACTTGGAATAATTATTTTATTTTTCATCTAAATCACCTAAGACAATTGTAGCTTAAGTGATTGTCGAAATTTAGAATTAATAGTACCTAATATATATATTGATAAAAATATTTAAAAAGACTTTAATTTTGGAAAGAAATTGTTTGCTAATAGAATAAGTTATGTGATAAAATGTTGTTATAATAAGAGGAGTGGTAGTGTGGTAAATATTATTATAGTTGAAGATAATAAAAGTTATAGGGTAAGAACTAAAGATATTATTGAAAGTTATATGATGAATACAAATATAAATTACACAATTAAAACTTTTGAAAGTTATACTGATAAATTAAAAAAGATTGTTGAACATTCCGATGATGGTCATTACATTTATATTTTAGATATCGAATTACAAAATGATGATTCGGGAATAGATATCGCAAATGATATTAGATCAAAGTGTGATTATGACAGTATTATTATTTTAGAAACTGGGTATAAAGAATTACTTAGTGAAGCTCAAAGACTAAGATTAGCGCTTTTAGATTATGTGTGTAAAAGTGTTAATTACGATAAAAATATAATAGAATTAGTAGATCTATCACTAGGAATATTTGGATATAAAAAGTCTATTAAATTTCAAGTAGAAAAGGTTGATTATAATTTAAAATATGACGATGTGTATAGAATTGAAACTGACACAATGGAAAGAAAGTGTGTTATAACTACTAAGAATAAAAAGTATGATGTAAAAAAACCTTTATATTTTTTTGAAAGACAGGTAAATAGGGATTTCTATAAAATTAATAAGGGATGCATTATTAATACTAAAAAAATTAAAAAATGTGATTTTAATAAGAATGCGATTACATTTGACAATGGTGATATATTAAGAGGTAACATTTCTATAAGAAGTGTTAAGGGACTTAGAGAATTAGTTAAAACAGGAGAATAAATTCCTGTTTTAATCATAAATGTTAGTGTATTTATGATTAAAAGTATAACCGGTTTCTCTTTTTTACAAAAATCTTACTTGTTGTGGACTAAACATTTTATTTATGCAAAAAATGTCTTTTTTTGTAAATTAAATGCTAATATAAAACAGTACTCCATATTGCTAGCACCGGAGTAGTTATGTACAGCAGTTTGAAATGTAAAAGGAGAATATTATGAAAACAGGAATCGTAAAATGGTTCAATAATGTTAAAGGATATGGTTTCATTGTTGACGAACAAGGAAATGACATATTTGTTCATTATTCAATCATTCCAGGCAAGGGCTTTAAAAGTCTTGAAGAGGGCCAAAGAGTAGTATTTGATTTAGTGGAAACTGAAAAAGGTTTACAAGCAACTAATGTTAAAGTAATCGAAGAAGAAAAGATTAGTATCTAAAGAACTAGAAATAGTTCTTTTTTTGATACATTAAAAAAATCTCTATTACGAGATTTTAATCAATATTTTTACTTTTTATAAATTCTCTTAACATTTTAGTAAGTGCTCTTTTTTCTATTCTAGAAACATAACTTCTAGAAATTTTTAACTCTTTCGCGATTTCTTTTTGTGTCATTTCATCACTACCAAATAATCCGTATCTTTTCGCAATTATTAATTTTTCTCTTTCGGTTAAAACTCCCATATATTCTTTTAATAAAGCTACATTGTCTTTAGTATATATATCATCTACAAAATCAGGATTAGGTGTTTTTAATATATCAATAAAGGTAATTTCATTACCATCTTTATCATAACCAATACTTTCATTAATACTAATATTCTTATCATTTTTCTTATTGCTTCTAAAATACATCAATATCTCATTTTCGATACATCTCGCACAGTAAGTAGTTATTCTAGTACCATGTTTATCTTTATATGTATCAATTCCTTTAATTAAACCAATTGTACCAATACTAATTAAATCATCGTTGTCGTTATTGTTTTTCTCAAATTTTTTAATAATATGCGCAACCAACCTTAAATTATGTTCAATAAGTTTATTTCTTGCATCTTTGTTACCTAATTGAAGATTTTTTATACATTCTTCTTCTTCCTCTTTACTTAAAGGATCTGGAAAAACATTATTACTATAAGAACCTGTTAAAAATATACTGTTCTTAATAAGTTCAACTAATAAATTAAATAACAAAATATCACTTCCCAATTAATTATATTTATTTTGAAACATATTTTGACAAAAAACTTGAGAAAGGTGATATAATTGGTGTGAGTGTAGGATAGTGAGTAGTATGAAAAAGGTTATGATTATAATAATTTCTGTTTTGTTGTTCTTAATTGCTTTAACAATAAGTGTATATTTTGCGTATATTCCAAGTTTAAAATTAAATGGAGATAATAATCAAATAGTATCGTTAAACGGAGAATATAAAGAATTAGGTGTTAAAGCTAAAAATCTATTTGGTAATAATAATTATAATATCAAGATTAAAGGTAAAGTTAATACTAACAAAGTTGGAACATACAAAATAAAATATATTTATAAAAATGGATTAATTAATAAATCGATTACTAGAAATGTTAAGGTAGTAGATGAAGAAGCTCCTATAATTGAATTAGTAGGTGGAGAAGAAGTATCAGTTTGTCCTAATAAAGAATATGAGGAATTAGGTTATAGTGCGATTGATAATCATGATGGAGATATTAGTGATAAAGTTAAAATAATTAATAATAAAGATTTAATAAAATATACAGTTAAAGATAGTTCTGGTAATGCAACTAATATTGAAAGAAAATTAAAATTTGAAGATACTGAAGCTCCTACAATTACACTAAATGGAAATGAGTCATTAACTATTCCAATTGGACAAGCCTATAATGAACCGGGATATAGTGCATTAGATAATTGTGATGGTGATTTGACTAGTGAAGTAAAGATAACTAATAATATAGATGTAAATAAAGTGGGTAGTTATGAAATACAATATAAGGTTAATGATAAAAGTGGTAATGAAAGTATAGTATCAAGAAAAATAAATGTATATAATAATAAAGTACAAATTAAACAAGGAACATATAAATCATCAATGATATATTTAACTTTTGACGATGGTCCTAGTGCTTCAATCACTCCAAAAGTACTTGATGTATTAAAAGAAACTGGTGTTAAAGCAACATTTTTTGTAACATGTAAAAGTGATTCATTAAATTACCTAATAAAAAGAGCATATGATGAAGGACATACTATCGCTCTTCATACATGTACACATCAATACAATCAAATATATAAATCTGAAGATGCTTACTTTAATGATTTATATTCTATAAGTAATAAAGTTAAAAATATTACAGGCGTAGAAAGTAAAATAATAAGATTCCCAGGAGGAAGTTCAAATACAGTAAGCAAACAATTTAATATTGGTATAATGAGTAGATTAGTTAGTTCAGTTACAGAAAAAGGTTTTACTTATTTTGACTGGAATGTTGCTAGTGGTGATGCTGGTGGTGCAAATAACAAAAATGACGTTTATAATAACGTTATAAAAGGAATATCACCTACTAAAACAAATGTAGTATTAATGCATGATTTTGAAAACAACTATAAAACATTAAATGCTTTAAAAGATATAATAACTACTTGTCAAAATGCAGGATATACCTTTGCAGCAATAGATAGCAACACCCCACAAATTGCGCACACAGTAAACAATTAAAAAAGTGTGTGCTTTTTTGTTATTTTGTGATAGAATAAATACCTAAGGAGTGATATAGATGGAAATGAAGGATATTGCAGTATTGCTTTGTAATCTGCCAGAAGGAAATTATAAAGTAGAAACTAAAATAGGAAGTGTTGAAGTAGGTTCTGTATGGTCAGATAATAAAGATTTGAGAATAATTAATATTATACTAAATGGTAAAAATTATGATGAAATAACATATTCATGTTTTGACTATATTAAATTATATGAAAAGATTAATTTTGAAAATAACGGAAAGCCATATAAATTAACTCATAATTTAGTTGACTTACCTTGGGATGTAATAAATTATAAAAATGAAAATGGGCATACATATGAAATTACATCTACCAAAATAACTAATAAAAGCGATCATAATATTACCTATAATGTTAAAAATGGAGTTTGTATATCACCAAATGATGATATTGTATTTACTAAAAATCTTGAAACAAATGAAAAACTTTTATATATTAAAAGATTTGATTGTGAAAAGAGTATTATAACTTTAGAAAATGATTATATATGTATACCTGTTAAAAATGGTTATAAAAAACTAATATCTGATTTTAATAATTTTGTTAATTCGTTTAAAAATGACAATCTCATTATAGATAATGAACAACAAAAACAATTAATCAATAGTATTAAAATACCAACTATTGATTTGAATAGGGTTGAAAGATTAGCTAGTGAAATAGATAAATACGCTATAATTTATAAAGAGTTTGCATCTAAGTTAAATAAATATCATTCAGAAGAAATCCTTAAAACTCTAGAGAGTGTTGCACTAAAACTTCATGGTGATTATATTAAATCAAAACAAGAACAAAAGCAAAAAGCAAAGAAATTATTTGACATTTCTAAATTTAAAAATAAATAGTTTAAAAATATATCGTTTAAAGATATATTTTTTGTTTTAAAAGTGCAAATTTATAGTATAATGATAAAAGGAAGGTGAAATTATGGATATTTTCTTACCAGATAGATATTATAAAAACATTTATCAAGTTGATTATATGAAGTTAAAAGAGGATGGAATTAAATGTTTATTATTTGATTTGGATAATACCATAGTTCCACCAAATGTTAAAAAGCCTAATAAAAAAATTAGAGATTTATTTGATAACTTAAAAGAACTAGATTTTAAAGTTATAATTATGTCTAATAGTCCTAGAAAGAGACTAACACCATTTAAAGATGAATTAGTAGTAGACTGTAGTGCTTCTTCTATGAAACCAGTTAAAACTAAGTTTTTAAAAATATTAAAAGAATATAAATTTGACTTAAGTGAAACTGCTATTATTGGTGATCAATTGCTAACTGATATATTTGGTGGAAATAGAATAGGCATAACAACAATACTTGTTAACCCAATTAGTAAAAACGATATTACTGTTACAAAATTTAATAGAAAGTTAGAAAAAATAATAGAAAAGAAACTAAATAAAAGAGGATTGTTTGAAAGAGGTAAATACTATGACTAAAAAGTGTCTTGGATGCGGAAGTGTGATGCAGTATGATAATCCAGAACTAGAAGGATATGTAGATGAGAAAGACTATAATAGTTCATTAATATGTAAACGTTGTTTTAGAATGAAATATTACGGTGAATATTATGAAATAAAGAAAAAAAATGATGATTTTATCGATATAGTAAAAAGTATAAATAATACCAATGATTTAGTATTATATGTAGTTGATTTATTTACACTATCTAATAACATTGAAATCATACATAAATATTTAAGTAATGATACTATACTTGTAATAACTAAAAGAGATGTAATGCCAAAGTCAATTAATAATAATAAATTAATTGATTATATTAAATCATTAAATGAGAAACATAATATAGTTGATACAATAATTGTTAGTGCGATGAATAATGAAGGACTTGATGAACTATACAACAAAATTAAGAAACATCAAAAGAGTAAAAAAGTATATGTAGTAGGTAGCACTAATGCTGGTAAATCTACATTAGTTAATAAGTTAGTTAAAAATTATTCAACTACAACAAGTAATATAACTGCAAGTTTAATGCCTTCTACAACACTAAATCAAATAAATGTAGAACTTGATGAAGACTTAACTTTAATTGATACTCCTGGTATTGTAGATGAAACTAGTATAATTAATTTTATTGATTTTAAAGATTTGAAAAAGATAACTCCTAAAAAAGAAATTAAACCAATTACTTATCAAATTAGATCTAAAAAATCTATAGAACTTGATAAATTTGCACGAATTAACTATCTAAATGGTCCAAGAAATAGTTTTACTATTTATATGGCACCTGGTCTTAAGATAAAGCAAGTAAATATTGATACACATGTTGAAAAATATGAAGATTTGGTTACTCATGCTTTTGAAGTGGAAGGTAGAGAAGACATAGTTATTAATGGGTTAGGTTATATTAAAATAACTACTCCTGGTAGAATAGATATTTTAGCCCCTAAAGGTGTTAGTGTTATAAAAAGAGACGCAATGGTATAAGAGATTTATTTTAAATCTCTTTTCTTTTGTCAAAAAACATTGTATAATTGGATTATTGGGAGGGTTGTATATGATAAGAGGTAAAAAAATAATTAATAATAAAAATATTTCTTTAAAAAGAGAAGTATCTACAATGGAAAAAGTAGATTATATATACATCCCGCTTGTTACGTATAAAAATAATAATTGTCAAATTCTAGTAAAAGAAGGAGACTACGTATATAAAAATCAAATTGTTGCACGTTCAAATGACAAATATAATTTTCCGATATTTAGTAGTGTCAGTGGCATAGTAAAAGAATTTGTAGATAAAACATATATAGATAATAAAAAAGTTAAAACAATTAAAATAGAAAATGATTTTAGAGAAAAAGAAAAAGAAAAATTAGGTGCTAAGAAAAAGATAAACCAATACACTAAAGAAGAAGTTGTAGAACTATTTAAAAACTGTGGTGTAGTAGGTATGAGTGGGAATGATTATCCTACTTATTATAAATATGGTATGGAGTTAAAAATTAAAAAATTAGTTGTCAATGCTATAGAAAGTGAACCATATTTAACTTCAGACTACACAATTCTTAATTTACATACTCCTGAAATTTTAGAAACAATAGATTCTTTGATGGAAATATTTGAAATTGAAGAGTGTGTTATTGCTCTTAAAGATTATAATCAAAGTGCAATGAATGACTTAATCGAATATATTGGTTCTTATCCTAAAATAAGAATTAAAACAGTACCAGATATATATCCTATTGGATATGAAAAATCATTAATTAAATATTTATATAATATAGACATTAAAAATAATCCTATTGAAAAATGTATAATTGTAAATAATATATCTACAATTTATGAAATATATAGGGTATTAAAATACAGAAAACCAGTTATTGAAAGAGTTATAACTGTTAGTGGAGAAAATATTAAAAATCCTCAAAATATTCTTGTTAAAGATGGAACTCTAGTTAAAGATATAATAAATTATATTGGTGATTACACTAAGAAAAGACTAGCACTAATTTCTAATGGTCCAATGATTGGTAATGCATTAGATAGTGATGATGTAGTTATTAATAAAAAATTATCTGGTATAGTGGCATTAGATTGTGAATCATATAATGAAATAGATTGTATTAACTGTGGTAAATGTGTAAATGTTTGTCCTGTTCGTTTATCACCAATATTAATTAGAAATACAGATAATACTAAAATGCTGGAAAAACTAAATCCAAATAAATGTGTAAACTGTGGTTTATGTTCATACATTTGTCCTTCAAAAATTGATTTAAGAGAAATTGTTAATTCTAAGAAGAAGGATGGTGATTTATAGTGGAATTTATAGTAAATAATGGGCCTTTCATAAAAGATAAGAATAATGCTCAAAAGATAATCCTAACAAATTTTTTAACACTAATTCCATTTATGATTTATAGATGTTACATTGGTGAATTAAATAGTATAGTTTTGTTTATTATTTCAATTGTAGCAAGTTTATTTACAAGTATAATATTTGATTATATTAAAACTAATAAAATTAATATTAACGATTATTACAAAGATTTAATTTTTAGTATTATTGTAGTCTTTATAACACCATTAAATATTCCATATTTACTATTGTTATTTGTGAATATTGGAGTAGTATTAATATCGAAATTCTATAATGAAATTAATATATATACAATTTCTAGTTTAGTAATATATTTATTTATGATATTTACAACTAATAGTTTAGTATTTGGTAATTATAATATATTTATTTATTCTTTTTTATTGTTTGTTTCAATAATTACTCTTATTACAAATAGGTCAACAAAGTTTAGAATAAGTATTGCTAGTATAATATTCATTATTATTAAAATGTTGTTTAATATGTCTTTTGATAATATTGATTATATATTACTGTTTTTATGTTTATTTGTAATTCCAGAATTTAAATCAACTCCTAATACTGCATTTATACAAATTATATTTGGAATTGTAGTTGGAGTACTATCAATGTTCTTAAATATAGAATTGATGTTTATCTCAATAATTGTACTCAACGTAGTATTTAAATATATAGATAGAAATTACGCATATTTTTTAGCTAAGTAGTTAATATTAATTGACTTTTCGCATTATTATTGCATTATTAAATGCACAATTTGTAAATGTTTCTCGCTCCCGGATGGTGCGAGTAATAAGTTATTCCGGTCGACAATGTTTCTCGCTCTCGGGTGGTGCGAGTAATAAATTATCCCGAACGAAAATGTTTGAAAACTTTATTCTTTTGAATAGAGTTTTCTTTTCAATTTTGTTATACTTTTTATATAAGAGGATGATGATATGAAAGTACAAACCGGTTATATATACCATATAAAAGATCAAATATTAGATAATTTTAATAATATGTTAGAAATGAAGAAACGAGGTATTAACCTTTTCTTTACTGATATTGATAAAATAAAAGAACAAATGTTAAATGAAATAAGTGTTTCACAATAATTTATATATTTAAAATAAGCCATCAGGTTAAACTGATGGCTTATTGCTATTTTTTTAGTTTTTTAACAATTATATCTTCATTAATATATTCATTAAATATTTGACTATATTCTGGACTTTCGCCCCAACTAATTTTTCTAGAATGAATTTTTAATTTTGGGAATTCTATATTTATTAATTCTTTTTTATCTGGTAAATTACCTTTAAAGTTTTTAATTACAATTTCAGATTCTAATACTTGTGGTTCTTTTAATGCATATGGTCTTTGATGAGAAATTTTAGTGATTAATATATATGAAGCATCTTTTATATTTGTAATTAAATATCGATTATAATCACAATAACTAATTATATCTGGTCTTGATAATTTAAACTTTCCATCTGTATAACATTTACTTATAAGTTTTTGCATATGTACATAATCATCGCTATACTCTAATTTTGTATTAATTTTATTAGGAAAATTAACTGGTCTATATGTTATGTTTTCTACACCTAAATCATCTAATGCATAAATATATTCGCAAAAGTCTTGTATAGAACTTTCTGGAATAATACTTGTACAATAAATAGAAGATAGTAATGATGATAATCCAATTTGATCGTCAATTTTTGGTTCTTTCTTTCCTTCTTCTAATGATAAATCTAAATCCGACAATAAATTTTGTAATATCTTCAAATTTGAATTAAATTCATCGCTTGTATAACCATTTATATTTAATCTTTTAACTCTGTCTGCAATCCTCTTCCAAGTATCTATAGGTACTTGTTCATATAATCTTTTCATGTTTTACCTTCTTTCGTTGTAGACATATTATACATTATAATCATTTATATTTCAATTTATTAAAATTAAAAACAGAGAATTTCTCTGTTTTACCATCTTCCATAAAATGGAGGCCTATAATATGGTCTATATGGTCTATACGATCCATAGAATGGTGGTCTATAGTATGGACGATAAAATGCAGGTGCAAGTAGTCCACCTGTTATCCCGCCTAATACAAATGGAACCCCAAATCCACCAATTAATCTATCACCATCATTTTGATTATAACTATATGTAGTCATGTTAGATGGGTTTTCTGAACTGGTATAAGTGTATGTTGGATATGTTTCATAATATTCAGTATACATTTTTATTACTCCTTTCAAAATATTTTATGATAAAATAGACTACATTGTTAATTAGTTTTATATAAACAAACAATTTAGAGGAGTTAATATATGTTTCAAGTAAGTAGAGATAATAATTTGAAAATACCAAAACAAATAGATGTACATGATAGAAATCCAAATAGTGTAGAAGATATAGTACAGATTAAAAAAGGTATCGCTACAGCAAATAACATAAAATTTGATGAAAAATTAACTAAAGAAGTGATAATGCAAGAGGACAAAGATTTAGAAACAATATCTAAAATACCATATAACGCTAATGAATTGGTTGTAATAACTGTTGTAAAGAAATTAGCCGCATACGTTATTACAGTTACAGAAAAGTCACCTAAAAAATTTAGAGGAGTATTTGTTAATCGTATGCAAAACTATTGTATAGATACATTAGAATATTTATTGCAAGCTAATTATATAAGGATAGACTCAACAGATAACAAATTAAGAAGAGAAGAATTACAAAAACAGGCTATAGTAAAACTAAAACTATTAGGGTATATTTCATTACTTGCCTTTAATTCTTCTTGTATATTAAAAAAACAATATAAACAAATTTCTATGCAAGTTGCTGAAGCAATCAATTTAACTATTGCTTGGAAGAAAAGTGATGATAAAAGATGGAATACAAAACATTAGGATTTTAAGTCGAAAGACTTTTGATTAAGGGAAAAATTTTTATGTGTGCGTACTTGTTTGTAGAGTATTTTTCGCGCGCGTCGTTAACAACGATGGTAATAGTAACAACAACAATGTTAATAAACGTAATGGTGGGGTTCGTCCCGATTCACTTTTGAAAAGATTTACAATGTGAATCTATAAAACAAATCAGATAAATATATTTTAAGTAAAATATATCAGCATTTAAAGTGAAGGAATTTTTCTCTTTTCTAACCGCTAAAAGAAATAAGTGCGATGGAAAAACATGAACACTTACACAAGTAACGAATAGATAATCTGTTTTTTACAAGTTACACGGAGTGTTCTTTTTTAGGGGGAAATTTATGGAGTTAGAAGAAATATTTACTTTTGAAAATTTATACAATGCCTATTTAGAGTGTAGAAAATCTAAACAACATAAGGGTGAAGTTATTAGGTTTGAAATTAATCTTGCAGTTAATTTAAATAATTTAAAAAAAGAACTAACTACAAAAAAATATAAATTAAGAAAATATAAAACATTTTTAATTTATGAACCAAAGAAAAGATTAATTGAGGCACCGCCATTTAAGGATAGAATAGTTATAAGATGTTTTTGTGATAATGTTCTTAAACCTAAAATAGAGAAAAAATTAATATATGACAACGCTGCTTGTAGAAAAGGTAAGGGTAGTAGCTTTGCAATAAATAGATTAGAAAAATTTTTACGACATGAATACTTAAAAGAACGTAATAATAAAATCTACTATTTAAAATGTGATATAAAAAAATACTTTCCTAGTATTGACCACCAAGTATTATTAAATTTACTTAAAAATGTAGAATTTTCACTTGATGAAATGTGGTTAATTAAAAAACTAGTAAAAGAACAACCAGATAATGCTAGTGCAGGATTACCACTTGGCAATCAATCCAGTCAATTGTTTGCGCTTTTCTATTTAAATAAAGTAGATAGATTAATAAAAGAAAAACTAAGAATTAAAGGTTATATCCGATACATGGATGATATGATACTAATTCACCGAGATAAAAATTATTTAAATTATTGTTTAAATAAAATAGATGAGTTATGTAACAATGAACTTAATTTAGAATTGAATTTTAAAACACAAATAGGTATGGTTAAAAATGGAATAGATTTCCTTGGATATAGACACATTTTAAATAGTAATGGACGGATATTAAGAAAATTACGTTCATCATCAAAGATTAGATTAAAAAGACATTTAAAAACGCTAAACAAATTAAGGAATAAAAATATAGTGGATGATGAATATGTCTATATTAGAAAAAATGCTTTTTATAATCATATTAAAAATACAGATGAAAGTTTAAAACTTAAAAATGATACTTTTCCTCATAAATATGGAGAATAATTTTAAAAAATAGTGAAAATATGGTAGAATTATAGTAGTAGGTGATTTACAAATGAATGAACTAACATTATTAGAAGAAAGTCAAATATTTGGAGATAAGGCACTAGATGTAATAAAGAAAAGAGGAACAAAAGCGGCGATAACAGATTTTGCGATTCTTTTAGGTGGATATGTAAGTAACAAATATTATGTAGACTATACTCGTACACTAGATAAAAGAACAGGATGGTATTGGACTAAAACTGATGATCAGGATAATGACGCGCGCGTCGTTAACATCGGTGGTGATAGTAACAACAACTATGTTAATAAACGTACTGTTGGGGTACGCCCCGCTTTACCGTTCTCTAGCGTCCAATCAATCCCCACGAACGGAGTGAGTGGAAGATCAAAAGATGGAATATTTGAAGTAGAGTATGGTTATTATCCAAGAAGTGCAGCGCCTAAAAATATACAAGACAAATTAGAGGATACCTTTCTTGCTTTAAGATTAAATAAAAATAACAATGCATACATAACTGATTCAATAATGTGTTATGATTATGACGAAGTTTTTTGTCCAAAAGTTCATGCTGAATATGAATATAACGGGAAAAAATATGTAAGAGTACGAGCTAATTCTAAAGATGAGATATTTATATTATCAAATGGAGAAACTTATACACGTGGTGATTATGTATGGGTTGAAGTTGAACCAGTAAAGTGGTTAGTAGATGAAAGATCAAAATTAATGATTACAGAAGAAATAATAGTTTCAGGTATACAGTTTAAAAATACAAGAGACTATAAAGGTGATTTTTCTAAAACTGATATGAAAGAGTTTATGGATAAATATTTGTCAAAAGAAATGTTAAATTTCCAAACAATATATATGGATTTAGGTACTGAAATAAAGGAACAAAAAGAAGAAAATAATAGAAGAAAAAACCCATATAACTTTAATTTTGAAAAAGTAAGTGAAGAAGATATAATAAAAGCTTCAGTACAAAGTGGAATATCAGTACTATTACATGGTAGAAGTAGTGAGGGTAAAAGTGCCAGAGTAAAACAATTAGATCCAGATTGTGAAATAATATACCTAGCTAATGCCACACCAGAAAGTTTAAATGGTAAAAGTGTAGCTATGACTGACCAGGCAACATTTGAAATGTTAAAACCAATGTATGATAAAGGTGAAATAACATTTGATAAATTAATAGAAAGTAGTAAAAAGATAATAGATATAAAACCAACATGGTTAGTTAATCTAGAAGAGAGATGCGAAAAAGAAAAAGATAAGATACATATAGTATTTTTAGATGAAATAACAAATGCATTACCAAGTATACAAAACATGGCATTTAATCTAGTATTAGATAGAGAAGTAAATGGTAAATGGAAATTACCAGAGAATGCAAGAGTAGTAGCGGCAGGAAATGAGCTTTCTGATTCATTGTCAGCAAACGAATTAACAGAACCACTGTATAATAGATTTTGTCATGTATATATAGAGACAACAGTAGAGAGTTGGTTAAAGTGGGCATCGACACCAGAAGAAAAATATCAAAGATTAGATTATAAGAAAGAAGAAGTAAAAACAAAGATACATCCAGCAGTATATGCCTTTATAGCATACAAAGGAATAGAAGCATTAAGAACAGAATATACAGGAGAAAAACCTAATGCAGACCCAAGAAAATGGGAGATGGCATCAAAGGTATTATATACAACAGGTAAGCCAGAGATGATAAGAGGATTAGTAGGAGAAGAAGTAACATATGACTTTGTAAATTTCTGTAGAGAACAAGTAATTACAGTAGAAGATGTAATAAATAACAACTATACAGAAAGTGATTTAAATATGAACTTGTCAGAAAAATACGCGACAGCTTTAGGTTTATCAAGTGTAAGTGATGAACATGTAGAAGTAGTAAGAAGTTTTGTAGAAAAGTTAGGACCAGAAGTAACCGCAACATTTGATAATATATGGATACATGGAGATAATGATAGACTTGAGAGAATAGCTGAACTTAGAGTTAGTAATTTGAATGAAGGAGCAAAAAAACTATGAATGAAGAAAAAATGAAAATTTTAAATAGTTATATAAAATCGGGGATTTCACCAATATTAATGGAGGATGTTTCTGTGAAAGCATTTGAAGATGCTGTAATTATTGAAAGTAACTGTGATAGAGAAATATTAAATGGAAGTTATGAAGAAACAAATTTTGTAGCGCCTAATTGGTATAATGAACTGATAGAAAAAAAGAATCAAATACTAGTTATAAATGAAATTAATAAAATATCAACTGACGAACAAATAAAGTTTGGTGAAATATTAAAATATAAAAAAGTAAGTACTTTTGAATTACCTAAGAATTGTATCATTATTGTTACATGTTCTAATTTAAAAGAAAATCCTATAAATGAAAATATATATTCTTTATTAGCGCAAATCTAGGAGAATTTATATGGTAAATGTAGATAACATAAAAAGAAAACTGCTTATAAAGTATCCATCATTTGGAAGTGTACTTGCGAATATGAATTATGTTGAAACAATAAAATGTCCAATAGCAGAAACAGATGGTGATACAATTTATTATAATCCTGATTTTATAAGTGGATTAACAGAAGATGAAAAAGTATTTATTTTTGCACATGAAATAGCCCATGTTGCGCTTAATCATATTTATAGAAGTGAAGGCAAGGATAAAAGATTATGGAATACAGCTGCAGATGCAGTGATTAATGCAAACTTAGTGCATGATGGATTACCACTTGTTGAAGGTGGAGTTAACAAACCAGAAGCATATAATTATGATGTTGAATCATATTATGAAAAACTATTAAAGGAAAAGGAAAATAATAACCAAAATCAGAAAGACAACAAAAATAGTCAGTCTAGTTCTGATGGAAATGGACAAGAGAATAATCCTAGTCAAAGTTCGTCAAGCGATGATACATTTGAAGATATGAATGTAGGTCATGACTCTCATAGTATGTGGGATGATGCCATTGAAAAGAGAAAAAATCAAGACCAACAAAATAGTAATGGTAACGGACAAAAACAAGAAGAGAAAAAGGAAAATAAAAAGAAAAGTAATTTCTTAGACAAATTATTTAATAGAGATAAAAATGAAGAAACTAAAGAAGAAAAAACTGAACCTCAGAATGAACAAGGAGATACAGAACCTAAAAGTAAAAAAGAGGAAACCATAAAAAAACTATCTGAACAAGGAGAAAAGAAAACGTTTAGCGAAAATAAAAAAGAAAAAGAAAAATTATTGGAAGAACTTAAAAATTCTTTAGCGAAACAATCTACTAGTTCAGGTAATACTACTGATTCCAATATTATAAAATTTGATGATATAGGAAATGCTTCACCTTTAATTGACTGGAGAAGATATTTAAGGGAAGCTATTAAATTAAATGTAGATTGGTCTTATAAGAACGCAACTGTTGAAGATGGTATCGTAACTCCTCATCTTGAAAAAATGCCTCAACCAGAAACTGAAATATTATTAGATACCAGTGGCTCTATTAATAATACACTACTTAGAAATTTTCTTAGAGAATGTAAAAATATTTTGAAAACTTCTAAAGTAAAGGTCGGATGTTTTGACACTAAATTTTATGGTTTTCATGAAATTAGAAATGAAAAAGACATTGATAATATGGAATTTGTAGGTAGAGGTGGAACAAATTTTGATACAGCAGTTAATGCGTTTTCTAGAAGGACAGAAAATAAAATAATATTTACTGATGGATATGCAGATATGCCTGAAAAAAGTGTAAATGCTATATGGGTAGTATTTGGTAGTGACAAAATAAATCCACCAGGTGGTAAAGTTATATATATTACGGATGAGCAATTAAAAAAATTATCTAACTCAAATTCAAATAATTGTAGAAAAAGGTAATGCGTAAACTTAAGAGAAAGTAAGTGATAGATAATGCAAGAACTAACATTGTTAGAAGAAAGTCAAATATTTGGAGATAAGGCACTAGATGTAATAAAGAAAAGAGGAACAAAAGCTGCAATAACAGATTTTGCGATTCTTTTAGGTGGATTTGTAAGTAGTGTTTTTTATGTAGACTATACTCGTACACTAGATAAAAGAACAGGATGGTATTGGACTAAAACTGATGATCAGGATAATGACGCGCGCGTCGTTCACTACGATGGTGATAGTAACAGCAACCTTGTTAATAAGCGTACTGGTGGGGTCCGTCCCGCTTTATCGTTCTCTAGCGTCCAATCAATCCCCACGAACGGAGTGAGTGGAAGATCAAAAGATGGAATACTAGAAGTAGAATATGGTTATTATCCAAGAAGTGCAGCGCCTAAAAATATACAAGACAAATTAGAGGATACCTTTCTTGCTTTAAGATTAAATAAAAATAACAATGCATACATAACTGATTCAATAATGTGTTATGATTATTACGAAGTATTTTGTCCAAAAGTTCATGCTGAATATGAATATAACGGGAAAAAATATGTAAGAGTTGCAGCTAATACATTCGATGATGAATTTACATTATCAAACGGGGAAACTTATACACGTGGTGATTATGTATGGGTTGAAGTTGAACCAGTAAAATGGTTAGTAGATGAAAAGTCAAAATTAATGATAACTGAAGAAATAATAGTATCAGGTATACAGTTTAAAAACACAAGGGATTACAAAGGTGATTTTTCTAAGACTGATATGAAAGAGTTTATGGATAAATATTTGTCAATAGAAATGTTTCGTACAAAAGCAGTAAATCTAGAAGTAAGTAGTGAACAAGATGAAGAAAATAATAGAAGAAAAAATCCATATAACTTTGATTTTGAAGAAGTAAGTGAAGAAGATATAATAAAAGCTTCAGTACAAAGTGGAATATCAGTATTATTACATGGTAGAAGTAGTGAAGGTAAAAGCGCCAGGGTAAAACAATTAGATCCAGATTGTGAAATAATATACCTAGCTAATGCAACTCCAGAAAGCTTAAATGGAAAAAGTGTAGCTATGACAGATCAAGCAACATTTGAAATGTTAAAGCCAATGTATGATAAAGGTGAAATCAGTTTTGATAAATTAATAGAAAGTAGTAAAAAGATAATAGATATAAAACCAACATGGTTAGTTAAGCTAGAAGAAAGATGTGAAAAAGAAAAAGATAAGATACACATAGTATTTTTAGATGAAATAACAAATGCATTACCAGCAATACAAAACATGGCATTTAATCTAGTACTAGATAGAGAAGTAAATGGTAAATGGAAACTACCAGAAAATGCAAGAGTA
>JAZQBG010000018.1:0-25716 GCA_045545595.1 Bacilli bacterium | reverse complement strand
AACGCTTCACGAACTTGACAAAAATTCAAATTGAAATAATATATATGTAACAAAAATTAAAAGAAAAAAATGACTTGTATATTACAGGTCATTTTTATACATGGTTCTTTTTTTGGTGTCTACCAATTGGGATTCACATCATGGTAATGTTCATATAGATAAAATTAAAGGGGATTTTGAATTTAAAAATGTATCTTTTAAATATGGTGATAAAAAAGTGTTAGATAATTTGAATTTTAAAATAAACGCTAATGAAACAGTTGCCTTTGTTGGTAAGAGTGGAGCAGGTAAAACTACAATATTTAATTTATTATGTAAAATGTATGATATAAAAGATGGTATGATTACAATTGATGGAATTGATATTAAAGAATTAGATAAAGATTCTATTAGAGGTAACATTACTATAATCAGTCAAAATCCTTATATATTTAATATGAGTATTAAAGATAATTTAAGGTTAGTTAAGTCTAATCTAACTAAAAAGGAAATGATAGAAGCATGTAAAATTGCTTGTTTAGATGATTTCATAAATGAACTACCCGATAAATATGACACTATAATTGGTGAAGGTGGAGTTAATTTATCTGGAGGACAAAAACAAAGACTCGCAATAGCTAGGGCACTGGTTCAAAAAACTGAAATAATTCTTTTCGATGAAGCTACCAGTGCTTTAGATAATGAAACTCAAGATAAAATTCAAAATGCAATAGATAATATGAAAAATGAATATACAATATTAATTATTGCGCATAGATTATCTACGATTAAAAATGCGAATAGAATATTGTATTTAGATGATGGAAAAATAGAAGCAGAAGGTACACATAATGAACTGTTAAAAAATTGTAAGAAATATAAAAATTTATATGAATCAGAAATTTTAAAAGAAAATTAGTTTATGATTTTTTTAGATGTTCTCTATTGTAAATTATGAAAACATATGTTAGTGTACGTTCATAAGATAAAAGATTATATGTGCTGTATTTAGTACATATAATCTTTTTATTATTAAAATATTTATTTTGATATACCTTTTGTTTCTCCTAGTAGGCAGGTATATAACCCCTCAATAGCAGTAGGATTACCTTCAATTACTAATGTTCCATTTTTATAGTTATTATAATCTTCTATTATTTCTTCCATTGATTTCTTTGTTAGAACCCCATTATGATTTTTATATTCTGTTTTTAGTACTGGATAATGATTTAATAGGGATACATCAGTTACATATGTTGAAAATGCTTCGTCTATAGTAGTACTTTTACCTTTTATAGTTCTTTCATTATCATAAAATAGTTTTTCTTCTCTTTCCATTACTTCCATAAAATAGTTGTTATTTGAAACTTTTAATCCAATAGCATCTAAATATTGAAGAGTAAAAAGTGCACCACAATATCTTGCTTCAGCTTCTTCAGTATATTTTATATAATTTTCATTATAATATTTAGGATTTTTTTGTCTTATAAGATATTCTTTAGTTTCTTGTAATATTATATAACTAATTTCTTTATCAACTGATCTAATGTGTGTTTGATAAGTATGTGTACATTCATGAAATATTATTTCTAGCATTTTTATATAGTTTTTATTTTGTAGAAATTCTATTATTGATGTTTTATCTAATTCTATTCTATTGTAAAGTGATTCTCCTATAGTTTTTTCATCTAATTCATCATAAACACATTTTGGATTTTTAACTTTTCCTCTCATAAACATTTCCGTAAAACTTTTAATAAGCTTTAATTTTTCTTCGTTAGAAATATCTAATTTGTCAGTTAACATTTTTTTCATTAAAGTGTTAATATAATAATTAGAATTTTTTCCTAAAAATAAATCGTTATCCAAAAAATACACTATATATTTATAGTCATCATTAGATAAGTTATCGCTAGTGATTCTACTATGTATATCTTTATATTTATTTTCTAATTTTTTGCCATAATTATTTTCGATTATTATGTTATTAACTTCATTTATTTCTAAATTTCTTATACTATATAATGAATTTAGTATGTCATCATTAACTTGTCTAATGCTTATTTCATTTTTTAGTTCGCCTATTAAATTTTCTAAAGTTGTATTTTTATTTCCACAATACATACATGTAGAATTATCAAAACTGCCACCGCAACTAGTACATTTACTATTGTTTTTAATTTCATCACATATTTGTACAATGTTTCTTTCCATATAACACACCTGTACTTTCTATATATAGAATATCATTTTTCCTATATTAAATAAATATTTTAATGCAATTTTTACTATTTTATCTTATAATAAGTTTTAAGGGTGATAAAAATGAATATAGAACTTAAAGCATTAAAATTTGCAATAGAAGCACACACTAATCAAGTAAGAAAATCAGAACCTGACAAACCTATGATTATTCATCCTATAAATGTAGGAAATATTTTAAAAGAATATGGATTCGATTCAAATGTTGTTGCAGCTGCTTATCTTCATGATGTAGTAGAAGATACTAAATATGCGAAAAAAGATATTTTTGAAATATTCGGTGAAGATATAACATCACTAGTTATGGGAAATACTGAACCAGATAAAGGTTTATCTTGGGAAGAAAGAAAACTACATACAATTAATAAAGTTAAAGATTTAGACTTAAGACATAAAGTACTAGTTTGTGCGGATAAAATTAGTAATTTAGAAGACATGAGAACACTATTTGAAAAGAAACAAAACTATGATTTTAGTGCATTTAAAAGAGGTTTTGAAAAACAAAAATGGTATTATGAAAGTGTATATGAAAGTTTAATACAAAACGAAGACAAAAATCATCCAATGTTTAAAAGATTAAAGAAAATAATAGATTATATATTTAATGATATAAAAAATGATGAATATGTTAGAAATGTTATATTTGAGACTAATGAAGAAGAATATTCTAATTTAAAAAAAATTCATTATAAAAAGCAAGAAGTTTTAAAGTTAAAAAGTATATTGAGTTCTAATAATCCATATGTTATAGAATTTACTGGAACACCTAGAACAGGTAAAACCACTTTGATTAATAATTTATATGATTTTTTCAAAAAAGGTGGATTTACTGTAGATGTATTAGAAGAATTTACCACATCGGATAAATATAAAAAAGAAATAAAACCATTGTTAAAAAATAAGTATAGTTATATTGTTAATACTGAAATACCAAAGTATGTTTTAGAACAATTAAATAGTGCAATAAAAAATAATCCGGATATTATTATTGTAGATAGATCTTTGTTTGATAGATTAATTTGGATGGATAGATTATATTTAAAAAATGGAGTATCAAAAGAATTGTATAACGATTATATTAATTTATATGTTCCATTAATTAAAGAAAAAATAAATATAATTATATCTACTTATACTGATTCAATAACAGCTTTAAAAAGAGATTATAATGCAAATTTATCATTAGAAAAGAGAAGTTTTTTAAATGAAGAAAATGTTAATGAATATAATAAGTCATTATTTAATATGGATTTATTCGCACAAATAGTAGATATTAATTTTCATATGTTTGATACAACTAATAAAAGCCAAAGAGAGACTTCAATAGATGTTGCAAATCTAATATTAGATAATATGAGAGAAATTCAAATTAATAGAATTAACTGCGAACTTAAGAAGGTAAAACAATTATGAAAAAATTAAATATATCAATAGTATATAATAAAGATGAAAATAAACTATTAATGTGTTATAGGAGTAAAGAACCTTATAAAGATAAATATAATTTTGTTGGTGGAAAATTAGGAGATAATGAAACTGAATTAGAGGGTGCTTATAGAGAATTATATGAAGAAACGGGAATAACAAAAAATGATATAGTTTTGACTCACCTAATGAATATACAGTATAAACTCATAGATACAGAATTAGAAGTATTTGTTGGAAAATTGAATAAAGAAATAGAATTAATAGAAGAAGTAAATAAATTATACTGGATAGATAAAAATGAAAATTTTTTTGATGATAAAAAGTTTGCTGGTGAAGGTAATATTGGACATATGTTGTTGTTAGTTAATCAAAATAAAAATAAATTATTTGGAGGTAAGATAAAATGAAAGATTTAGGAACACAAAGATTAGAAACTGAAAGATTAATATTAAGAAAAATAGAACTAAACGATTATAAAAAAGCTTATACAAATTGGTGTAGTGATCCTGAAGTTCCAAAACATCTTCCTTGGGAAGCTCATGAAAATGAAGATGTAACAAAGAATTTATATGAATTGTGGATTAAAGAATATGAAGAACCTTATAAATTTAAATGGATAGTTATAGAAAAAGAAAGTAATGAACCTATTGGGACAATAAGTGTTGTTAATTTTAAAGAACGTGATTCTAGAGCTGAAATAGGATATTGTTACGGTACAAAGTGGTGGGGTAAAGGTTACGCAACTGAAGCATTAAAAACAGTTATTGATTATTTACTTAATGAAGTTGAAATAGAAATGATAACAGCAGGTTATGAAGTTTCTAATCCTGCAAGTGGTAGAGTAATGGAAAAAGCTGGAATGGAATATGCTTGTCTAATGCCCAAATGGATGATTAATAAAGAAGGAAAAAGAGAAGATATTAAATATTATATGAAGTTAAAAAATCAGTAATCTTAACGGTTACTGATTTTTATATCATTTAATACTTTTTGTTTTAAATGTACTATATTTAAATAATTAGGGTGATATGTCCAAAATATATTTTTATCCTTGTCAGATATAACTGGAGTAGATTTTTTAGGGTAATTATCGATTTTAGAATTAATAGTATTTAAAAATCCCTTTACTATTTCATAATAGGGATTAGTAGGCCCTGATACAAACAAAGTAATGTGTGGTTTGAAATGTTTATATAAAAATAGTAAGCTTTCTAAACTTAATTCTTGTAATTTATCTGTAACAAAAGGATGGCCTTTCCCATATTTTTTACCAGCAATTAATGTGTTTGACCAAATAACATTTTGAAAGTTATCTGTAGAAAAATTATTAAGAAATTTAAAAAACTCATTACTATTTTTTCTTTTAATAACATTTAAATATGTATTTTCTATTAGTTCTTGAGTTATAACGCTATAGTTGCCATCATTTACCCATCCATTTGTTTCTTGTCCTATATATAATATTCTATTATTAGAATTATTAATATTATTTAAATAGGTAGTATCTGTACTAACTAATAATGGAGATGATAAATCTGATACATTTTCAATAGTGTTGTACTTTTCAATTAAGTTATAATTAAATTCTTTTAATTCCACAATAGTTCCCCCTTAAACGCATAATATTATACTTTTTTATACAAGTATGTCAAATTTTAGCTAATTATTGATTTAATATTTATTGATTTTAAAATTCATGATACAATTATTATAGGTGATAAACATGGGAATATTCAAAGGATTATTTATGTCAAAGGAAGAGAAGAAAAAGAACGAAATATTAAAGAGTAAACCACAATTTTTAATGCATACATCTACAGTCTCACCCGATAAAATAAACTTATTAATGCCCGTTTATAATAAAAAGACAAATAATAATTCAGTTTTTGCAACAGATGACGAAAAATTAGCAACACTTTATTCACTTCAACCATTTTTCTCATTTAGATTTGGTAGAAATAAAAGTGAAATTGGTGTTATAGTGCTAGGTGAACATCATGATTTATTAAAATTAGATAATAAGTTTGCATATATATATTTTGTAGACTCAAAAACTTTTAATCCGGTTATAGAAGAAAAAACAGCATATTATGAGCATGAGTGGATATCTTTAGTAGAAGTTCCAATAAATAAAGAAATTGAACCTAAAAAAATATGTTTTAATGATGTTTTAAATCAAGGTATTCAAGTTTTTTGGGTAAGCAATAAAGAAACATTATCAGAAATAGATAAAGAAATGGTAGCTAATAATATAGTTACCGGTGATCAAAAAATTGAGTATTTAATAAATCAGACAAATTGGAGACCTGATAAAGTAATATATATAAATAAATTTAGGAATATATGCCCAGTTAATAAAAGTGATAAAGGATATGTAGTAGATTATAGTAAAAAGACAAATTAAAATTGTCTTTTTTTAATGTAAACTTTACATATTTACTATTGATTATTTTAAATAAATATAGTATGATAATGGTGGTCAGTGGTAATATGTGGTGAAAAGTGGGGTGATTTTATGTTGATGGGTGAATATCATCATAACATTGATGAAAAAAATAGACTTATAATACCTTCTAAATTTCGTTATGAACTTGGTGAGAAGTTTATAATCACTAGAGGTCTAGATGGATGCTTATTTGTCTATCCGTTAACTGAATGGAACAAAATCACAGAACAATTAAATAGCCTACCTTTCACAAAAAAAGATGCGAGAGCATTTAATAGATTTTTCTTGTCGGGAGCCACTGAGTGTGAATTTGATAGACAAGGCAGAGTAAATATTGCATATCCACTAGTTACATATGCAAGTCTTGAAAAAGAGTGTGTAATTATTGGAGTTAATGATCGTTTGGAAATCTGGTCTAAAAATAACTGGGAAAAATTCTTTAGTGATAATCAGGATGATTTATCAGATATCGCAGAAAATTTATTTGAAGTAGGTAATATTTAATGAAACATATTAGTGTATTACTTAATGAATCAATTGAAGGATTAAATATCAAAGAAAGCGGTATCTATGTTGATTGCACCTTAGGTTTTGCAGGACATAGTAAAGAAATTTTAAAGCGAATAACAAGGGGTTGTCTTTTCGCCTTTGACCAAGATGAAATAGCGGTTATGGAAAGTGAAAAAACTTTAAACGAAATTGGTGGTAATTTTAAAATTATAAACACTAATTTCGTAAACTTGAAACAATCTCTAAAAGAGTACAATATATCAGGGGTTGATGGTATTTTATTCGATTTAGGTGTATCTAGTCCACAACTAGATGTGGATGAAAGAGGATTTAGTTATCATAATGATGCACCATTAGATATGAGAATGGACAAGAGAAATAAGCTTAGTGCTTATGATGTAGTTAATAACTATTCACAAGAAGAATTAGTAAATATTTTCTTTAAATATGGAGAAGAAGAATATGCAAGAAATATTGCTAGAAAAATAGTAGAACAAAGAAATATAAAACCTATTAAAACAACTCTAGAACTTGCAGATATTATTTCAGAGTCAGTTCCAGCAAAACGTAAAAGAAAATCTCATCCAGCAAAGAAAGTATTTCAAGCAATAAGAATAGAAGTAAATAAAGAGCTAGAAGTATTTGAAAGCGCATTAAAAGATGCAATAGAATTATTAAATCCAGGTGGAAGAATCTGTGTAATTACTTTCCATTCACTAGAAGATAGAATATGTAAACAAATATTCAAAGAGTATAGTGATGTGGATGATAAAGTTAAAGGTTTACCAGTAATACCTGATGAATATAAACCAACATTAAAACTAATAAGTAAAGCAATAAAACCAACAGAAGAAGAAATTAATTACAACAATAGAAGTAGAAGTGCGAAGCTAAGAATTGCAGAAAAATTATAATAAAAAGGGAATGATACATATGAAAAGAAAAGTTGTAAAGAAAAAAACTTCAAAATTTGTGAAATTAATCTATACATTAGCAATATTAATGCTAGTTAGTTTTCCTATTGTAAGCATTACAACTAAAGCATTTGTATCTAAACTTAATTTTGATGTTGAAAAATTAAAGAGTCAAAAAGAAAAACATGAAAAAACAAATCAAAGTTTAACTATGAAAATTAACGAATTAGCATCTCTAGAAAATATTCAAGAAGTTGCAAAAGAATATGGATTAGAGTATAATAATGATAATATAAAAGTTGTTATGAAATAATGAATAGGTGATTTTGATGAAGAAGGGACAAATTAATACAAATAAAATTACTATAAACAAATTTGTATTTCTAATTTGTCTTTTTTTATTTGTCTTAATTATGTGTAGAGTAGCATATTTAGGATTATCTAGTGAAATCGATGGTGTAAATATTAAGACTATGGCACAAAATAGAAACACTAAAAAAGAAACTATAACTGCTAATAGAGGTACAGTATTTGATTCAACTGGTGATATTTTGGCACAAAATGTATCAAGTTATACAGTAATAGCGTACCTAGATGAATCTAGAAGTAAAAATCAAAGTACCCCACAACATGTAGTAGATATAAATGATACTGCAAATAAACTTTCTCCTGTTTTAAATATGAGTGTAGAAGACTTAACTAAATTACTTACTAAAGATGCATATCAAGTGGAGTTAGGACCTGGTGGTAGAGGTATAACTGAAATAAAAAAAGAAGAGATAGATAACTTAAATTTACCAGGGATAGACTTTATTCAAGATTATAAAAGATATTATCCTAACGGAGACTTTGCTTCATATTTAATTGGTTATGCTAAAACTGATGAAGAAGGTAACATAATAGGGGAAATGGGTATAGAACAAGAATTTAATTCTGAATTAAGTGGTAGTAATGGTTATTTAGAGTATCAAAAAGATTTAATGGGATATAAAATACCTAATACACCTGAAGTTAAAATTGATCCTCAAAATGGTAATGATATATATTTAACAATTGATTCAAATATACAATTATTTGTTGAACAAGCATTAATTGAATTAGAAGAAGATGATAGTTTTGATTGGGCAACTATTACAGTTGCAGATGCTAAAACAGGTAAAATTTTGGCAACTGGTTCTAAACCTTCATTTGATCCTAATATAAAGGATATAACTTCATACTTAAATCCATTAACATCATATGAGTTTGAACCAGGGTCAACTATGAAAATTTATACATATATGGCAGCTCTTGAAAAAGGAACTTATAATGGTAGTGAAACTTTTACATCAGGAAAAAAAGAAATAGAACCAGATACTATTAAAGACTGGAATAAAACTGGTTGGGGAGTTATAAACTATGACCAAGGTTTTGCTTTATCTTCAAATACTGGTATTGCAAATATGCTTGAAACTATGATTGATAAAGATGATTTATATGATTATTTCAAAAAATTAGGTTTTGGTAAGAAAACTGGTATATCTTTACCATTTGAAGAAAATGGTAAAATAAAATTTGTTTACCCTATAGAAATCGCTAACGCTGGTTTTGGACAAGGTATTACAACCACACCAATACAACATGTGCAAGCTTTATCATCAATTGCAAATAACGGAACAATGTTAAAACCATATATTATTGATAAAATAGTTAATTCAAATACTGGGGATGTAATATTTAAAGGTGAAAGAAAAGAAATAGAAAAAGTCGCTAGTGAAGAAACTGTTGAATACATAAAGAAATTAATGTATGATGTAGTCCATAATGACCCATACTGGGCAACAGGGACTGCGTATAATATTGAAGGTTATGACATAATTGGTAAGACAGGTACTGCACAAGTAGTAGACGCAAATGGACAATATTCTAAATCATCAAATATTAGAAGTTTTGAAGGAATGTTTCCTAAAGATGATCCTCAAATAATGATATACGCAGCAGTTAAAGGTGGCAGTGATACTAATTCATTACCTGAAGCAGTTACTAAAATATTAGAAGATACAGCTAAACATTTAAACATAAAAGCATCAAATGCTGAAATATCAGAATATAAAATATTTAATATGCCATCTTTAGTAAATAAGACATTGGATGTAGCTAATAACAAAATGAACGAGTTAGGAATTACTCCAATAGTTATTGGTAGTGGTAATAAAATAGTTAAACAATATCCAGATAAAAATACTAAAGTAGGTAGTTATGATAAAGTATTTTTAATTACTAATGATGCAAGCTTACCTATACCAGATTTAAAAGGGTATTCTAGTAAAGAAGTAGAAACATTATGTAATCTACTAAATATTAAATATAATTTTAATGGTTCAGGTTATGTTAGTAGTTATGAAGAATTAACAGATAACAACTTAAGAATACTTAATATAGAATTAATTGAATACTATAAAAAGGAATAAATTATAAAAATAATAATATAATACTAATACAGAAATCAAAAAGAATAAATATTTTTAAAAAATTATAAAATATGCTTGCATTCTTTTTCGATTTCTGTTATTATGTACTTGTTGCTGAAAAAGCAAGTACATATTTGGGGAATTAGCTCAGCTGGCTAGAGCACCACGCTTGCACCGTGGGGGTCAGGAGTTCGAATCTCCTATTCTCCACCATTTATTTTGTTAGTAAATCACTTGTAATAAGTGATTTTTAATATATAAATGGCAATTTTTTTATTATAATGAGGTGAAAGAATGGCAAATAAAACAATTTATCTAACTGAGGAAGGGTTAGAAGAATTAACAAAAGAATTAGAAGAATTAAAAACTGTTAAAAGAGCAGAAGTAATACAAGCATTAAAGGAAGCTAGAGCATTAGGTGATTTAAGTGAAAATGCAGAATATGATGCAGCACGTAATGAACAAGCAATAGTTGAAGGTAGAATTAAAGAATTAGAAATAATGATAGAAAACGTAGAAATTATCAGTGGAGAAAATAATGGTAAAGTTAACATTGGTTCTACAGTTAGCCTAAGCTATGTTGGTGATGATGAAGAGGAAGAATACAAAATAGTTGGTAGTCAAGAAGCAGATCCATTCCAAAATAGAATTTCAAATGAATCACCACTTGCAATGGCTTTAATGGGACATAAAAAAGGTGATGTTGTTACTGTAGATAGTCCAACTGGTGAATACGACGTAGAAATCTTAGATGTTAAATAGAAAAGTGTGCTTTCTTTTTTAGAAAACATACTTTTTTTAAACTCAATAAAACTGCTATAAAACATAGTAAAAAATATTGAAATATAGTATAATATAATTATAAATTTAAAACTTAAGGAGGTTTAAAAATGAAAGTAAATAAGGTCAAAAAAGCATTAATTGATCAAAGAAATATTAATTTATCTGGTAATCTATATCACAAAACACAAATAGAATTTGCATATAATACAAATCATATGGAAGGATCTACTATTACTTCAGATGAAACTGCAAGTATCTATGATACTGGTACAATTCTAACTAGTAGTGATAAAGTTATCGTGTTGAAAGATGCCACTGAAACAAAAAATCATTTTACCTTGTTTAAGTATATGTTAGATACAATCGAAGAACCATTAACTGAAGAAATTATAAAAAAATATCATTTTATTTTAAAAGATGGTACTTTAACAGATAATGAAAAAGACTGGTTTAATGTGGGTGAATATAAAAAGAAAAAAAATTTTGTTGGAAATATTACAACATCTTTACCAAGTCACGTTGAAGAAGATATGGGAAAATTATTAGAATCGTATAATGGAATAGAAAATAAAACTTTAGAAGATATTATAGAGTTTCATGTTGAATTTGAACGTATTCACCCATTTCAAGATGGTAATGGACGTGTAGGAAGAATGATAATGTTTAGAGAATGCTTATATAATAATATAATGCCATTTTATATAGAAGAAAGAAATAAAGACTTTTACATTAGAGGAATTAAAGAATATCAAACAAATAATGAGAGAGGATATTTAATTGATACTTGCTTAAATAGTCAAGATAATTACGAAAAACTGGTTAATTATTTCTTGGAAGATGAGTAATTATTAATATTTAAGAAAAAAGGATTATCGTTCGATAATCTTTTTTCTTGATTTATTAAATTAGTTATTATATAATAAGTGGGTAATGAGGAGGAATTATAATGAGTAAAGCAAAAAATATTCATGAAATTACATTAAAAGTAGAAGGTACTGAATGGGAGCAAGAAATAGAAAAAGCATTCAAAAAAGTTAGTCAAAAAATTAAAGTAGATGGTTTTAGACCAGGTAAAGCTCCAAGAGCTATGATAGAAAAAAAATACGGTAAAGAAGCATTATATATGGATGCAGTAGATAATATTTTAAGTGAAAGATATACTAAAGTATTATTAGATAGTAAATTAGAACCAGTTGTTCAACCTAAAGTTGATATTAAAAAAGTAGACGAAAAAGGTGTTGAATTAGTATTTACTATTACTACTAGACCAGAAGTTAATATAAAAAAATATAAAAACTTAGGTATTAAAAAAGAAGAAATTAAAGTAACTAAAAAAGAAGCGGAAGAAAAAGTAGAACAATTACAAAAACAATATGCTGAAATAGTTATTAAAGAAGGTAAAATTGAAGAAGGAGATACTGCTGTAATCGACTTTGAAGGATTTAATGATGGTGTAGCATTCGAAGGTGGTAAAGGTGCAAATTATCCATTAGAAATTGGTAGTCATACGTTTATTCCAGGATTTGAAGAACAATTAATTGGAATGATCAAAGATGAAGAAAAAGATATCAATGTTACTTTCCCTGAAGACTATCCATCTGAAGATTTAAAAGGTAAAGATGTAGTATTTAAAATTAAAGTAAGAGAAGTTAAAACTAAAACTTTACCAGATTTAAATGAAGAATTCTTCTTAGATTTAGGTATGGAAGATGTTAAAACTAAAGAAGAATTAATAGAAAAAATGAAAGAAGAAATTAAAGCTGATAAAGAATATCATGCTGAAAATAAATATGTTGATGCTTTATTAGATGAAATTATCAAAAATACTGAAGTAGAACTTCCTGAAGAATTCATTGAAAATGAAGTTCACAGAATGTTACATCAATTTGAAGATAATGTTAAAATGCAAGGTTTAACTTTAGAACAATATTGTGAATTTATTAAAACAGATGTTAAATCTATTGAAGAACAAATGAAACCAGAAGCTATTAAAAGAGTTAAATCTAGATTAATATTAGAAGAAATTGCTGGACTTGAAAAAATAGAAATTTCAGATGAAGAAGCAGAAAAAGAAGCAGAACATATGGCTACTCACTACCAAATGACTAAAGAAGAATTATTAAAAGCATTTGGTGGATTAGAAATGATAAAATATGATTTACAAATGAGAAGAACATTAGAATTAATTCAAGGAAAATAATGCATATATA
Organism: Bacilli bacterium; assembly: GCA_045545595.1. GTDB lineage: Bacteria > Bacillota_I > Bacilli_A > RF39 > UBA660 > SIG205. The sequence continues at coordinate 12,734 of JAZQBG010000018.1, read as the reverse complement.
AAAGAAAAAAACATATGTTTTTATTGACATTTAATAAAAATATCTATATAATATGTTTGTAATTAAAAAAGGAAAGCAATTTGTATCCACAAATTCACCTGATTTCTAAAGAAGGAAATGGGTCAAAAAGCCAACTAATATTTATTAAAAATATTATTTTTATGGTGATTTTAAGTGGATACATTTATGTATTCACTTTTTTGTTGGAGGTGTTAATTATAGCAAACAATACTAAAGACGCTCTTATTAATCGTCAAATCAAAGCTAGTCAAGTACTAGTAATAGGTCCGAATGGAGAACAAATGGGTGTTAAACCTATCAATGATGCTTTAACTTTAGCAGAATATGCAGGATTTGATTTAGTTTTAATTAGTCCTAATGCTAATCCACCAGTATGTAAAATAATGGATTACAATAAATACAAATACGAAAAAAATAAAAAACAAAAAGAAGCACAAAAGAAACAAAGAGAAAATAATTTAGAAATGAAAGAATTTAGATTATCACCAGTAATCGATATTCATGACTTCAATACTAAATTAAAGAATGTTTCTAAGTATTTACAAAAAGGACACAAGATTAAAGTTTCAATTAGATTCAAAGGACGTCAAATGGCTCATACAGAGTTAGGTAAAGACGTACTATTAAAATTCGCTAATGAGTTAAGTGAAATATCAGACATCGAACAAGCTCCTAAATTAGAAGGACGTAGTATGTTTATGTTATTAATACCTAAAAAATAAGTAAGAGGAGGAAAATATAATGCCTAAAATGAAAACCCATAAGGGAACAAGAAAAGTATTAAACGTTAGAAACAGTGGAACAATTGGTATTGGTTGTCCTGGTTCAAGACATAATACAGGTAAGAAAAATGCAAGCGCAAATAGAAAGAATAGAGCAGGTTCTACTTTAAATAAATCTGATTACAAAAGAGTAAAAGATATTATTTAATCTGAATCTAAAGAAGGAGGAATTAAAATGCCAAGAGTTAAAAATGGTGTTACAACAAAACAAAGACACAAAAAAGTTTTAAAACAAGCAAAAGGATATTTTGGTAGTAAACATAGATTATATAAAACAGCTAAAGAACAATTAATGCATTCAGGTGCTTATGCTTATAGAGATAGAAAACAAAATAAAAGAAATTTCAGAAAATTATGGATTACAAGAATCAATGCAGCTTGTCGTGAAAACAACATTAGTTATTCTAAATTCATAGATGGACTTAACAAAGCTGGTATTGAAATCAACAGAAAAATGTTAAGTGAAATCGCTATAAGTGATGCTGCATCTTTTGCTAACTTAGTTGATTTAGCAAATAAAGCATTAGCTGGAACATTACCAAAAGAAGAAAAGAAAGCTACTAAAACAGCTTCTAAAACTGAAACTAAAAAAGAAGAAGTTAAAGAAGAAAAAGATTTATCAAAAATGACTGTTGCTGAGTTAAAAGAAATGGCAAAAGCAAAAAAAATTGAAGGATACACTTCAATGAAAAAAGCAGAATTATTAGACGCTTTAAAATAATCACAAATAGGGATTAAAATATCTAGTGCCCGAGTAGGGTGATATTTTGTTAGAACTATTTGGAAGTGAAACGAAAGAGGAGGAAATATAATGGCAGTAGTGTCAATGAATAGTTTATTAGAAAGTGGTGTTCACTTCGGTCATCAAACTAGAAGATGGAACCCAAAAATGAAAGAATATATTTATGCAGCAAGAGAAGATATCTATATAATAGATTTAAACAAAACAGCAAAATTAATTGAAGAAGCATATGCTGAAATCAAAACTATAGCTGAACGTGGAGGAAAAGTTTTATTTGTAGGTACAAGAAAACAAGCTCAAGAAGCAGCAAGAGAAGAAGCTACACGTTCTAACATGTACTATGTTAACGAAAGATGGTTAGGTGGTACATTAACAAACTTCAGAACTATCCGTGGAAGAGTTAGAAGATTAGAAGAAATCGAAAAAATGGAAAAAGACGGAATGTTCGAAGTATTACCTAAAAAAGAAGTAAGTCAAATTAAAAAAGAATACGAAAAATTAGACAAATACTTAAGAGGAATTCGTAATATGAGAAGACTTCCTGAAGCATTAATCGTAGTAGATCCTAAAAAAGAAATTAACGCTATTAGAGAAGCTAGAAAATTACACATCCCAGTATTTGGATTAGTAGATACAAACTGTGACCCAGATGATGTTGACTATGTAATTCCAGCAAATGATGATGCAGTAAGAAGTGTTAAAACTATATTAGGTGTTTTAGCAAACGCTATTTGTGAAGTAACTGGTGGAACTATGGTTGACTATGTTAAAGGGGCAGATAAAGAAATCAACATGGAAGAAGCTTTAAGTAAAGCTCCAAGTTTTAAAAGAGATAATAGAAACTTCAAAAACAAAAACTTCAAAGGAAATAGAAACAACTTTAGAAAAGAACATACTCCAAGACAAGAAAACAACGAAATCAAAAAAACAGTTGAAGCTGTAACAAAAGAAGAAACTAAAAAAGAAGTTAAAAATACAATTAAAGAAGTAGTTAAAGAAGAAGTAAATCCTACTAAAGAAGAAAGTAAAGATTTATCTAAATTAACAGTTGCTGAATTAAAAGAAATGGCAAAAACAAAAGGTATCGAAGGATACACAAAAATGAAAAAAGCTGAATTATTAGACGCTTTAAAATAAGGAGGAAATACTTATGATTAGTGCACAAATGGTTAAAGAACTTAGAGAAACAACTGGTGCTGGTATGCTTGATTGCAAAAAAGCTTTAGAAGCTACTAATGGGGATTTTGATGCTGCTTTAGACTGGTTAAGAGAAAAAGGTATGTCTAAAGCTAAGAAAAAAGAATCTAGAATTGCAGCAGAAGGTTTAACTAATATTTATATTGAAGGAAATAAAGCAGTTATCTTAGAAATTAACTCTGAAACTGACTTTGTTGCTAAAAATGAAGAATTCAAAAAATTAGTTGAAACAATTGGTAAAACATTATTAAATGGTAATGTTAAAACAGTTGAAGAAGCTAATGAATTAGAAACAGAAGAAGGTAAAATTGACGATTTAGTGGTTAATGCTACTGCTAAAATAGGCGAAAAATTATCTTTCAGAAGATTTGAATTAGTTGAAAAGAAAGATAGCGAAACATTTGGAGCATATTTACATATGGGTGGAAGAATTTCAGTTTTAACTGTAGTTGAAGGTGCTAATGCTGAAGTAGCAAAAGATGTTGCTATGCAAGCTGCGGCTATGATGCCTAAATATGTAACTAAAGAAGATGTTCCTGCTGATGAATTAGAAAAAGAAAGGGCAATTCTTAAAGAACAAGCTATCAATGAAGGAAAACCAGCCGAAATAGCTGAAAAAATGGTAGCAGGTAGAATTCAAAAATACTACAAAGAAATCTGTTTAGAAGAACAACCATTCATTAAAGATGGTGATGTAAGTGTAAGTACTTATGTTAAAAATAATGGTGGTAAAATTGTTAGTATGACACGTTATGAAGTTGGAGAAGGAATCGAAAAAAGAAACGATGACTTTGCCGCTGAAGTAATGAGTCAAATTAATGGATAATTATGGAAAAGAAAAAGATGACTTTCAAAGAGAGAAATAAACTTTTACTTCGTGGAAGTATACTATTAACAGTAGGTATTATTTCTCTTATTGGAGCAATATATTATAATGTAAAACATAATCCCTTTAAAGATAATGCTGAAGTTACTGATGCGGTTAAATTTAAAAGTGAATATGAAACATTAAATGACAAAAGAGATGGTGATTACGAATATCTATCTATTTCAATTGATAAAAATAATCCTGTAAAATATTTGAAAGATAGTGAAGTAGATGATTTTCTTAACGAAGGAACTGGAATAATTTATTTTGGATTTCCGGAATGCCCTTGGTGTAGAAATTTAGTTCCTGTACTTTTAGATGCTTTAAATGAAAAAGACATTAATGATATTTATTATGTAAATTCTAAAGATATTCGTGATGAAAAAGTATTAGAAGATGGTAAAGTAGTTACTAAAAATGAAGGAACTGGAAGCTATAGTAAGTTTTTAATAAAATTTAATGATTACTTACCAGTATATAGTGGATTAAATGATGATTCTATTAAAAGAATGTATGTTCCTGCAGTATTCTTCCTAAAGAGTGGAGAAGTAGTAGGATATCACTTCAATACTGTAGAATCACAAACGGATCCTATGATTCCTTTAAATCAAGTACAATATGATGAATTAAAAAATATACTAATAGAAAATATAGATAAAATTTATAATTATAACTGTACAGAAGGATGTTAAGAACTATTCAATTTGAGTAGTTCTTTTTTTGTTGAAAAAGTGAAATTTATACAAATATTAATAATTTGATATAAAAGTACTACAGATAATTCAAATTATATTAGTACTTTTTTAATATTGTGATAAATATCATTTCAGAAATTCAAAATCAGTAGTTTTACAAAGAAAAATACATATGTTATCCTCGTAACATGAAAGAGGGTATATGTATGAAAAATGAGATCATTATATTTGAAAATCAAAAAGTAAAATTAGAAGTAAATATGAAAGATGAAACAGTGTGGCTAAATACTGAACAAATGGCTATGTTATTTGATAGGGATTATAAAACTATTAGAAAACATATTAATAATGCACTTGAAGAAGAATTAAAAGATGATGTGGTTGTCGCAAAATTTGCGAATACCACTATACATGGTGCTATTCAGGGTAAAACACAAACTCATATGATAGATTATTATAGCTTAGATATGATAATTAGCGTGGGTTATAGAGTTAAATCACAAAATGGTGTTATATTCAGAAAGTGGGCAAATAAAATATTAAAAGATTATATATTGAAAGGTTATGCGATAAATCAAAAAAGATTAGATTATTTAGAGAAAACAGTTAAGTTAATAGATATCGCTAATAGAATAGATGATAGATTAGAAAATAATGATGCCAAAGAAATATTAAAAGTAATAGGAAATTATTCTAAAGCACTAAATTTATTGGATGATTACGACCATAGGACATTAAAGAAAATTAATGGGAATAAAAGTAAATTAAAAATAAGTTATAATGATTGTATTGATGTAATAAGTAATTTAAAATTCAATGAGAACAGTAATATATTTGCATTAGAAAGAAATAAAGGATTAGAATCAATTATAAATAATATATATCAAACTTTTGATGGAAAAGATATCTATACTTCAATAGAAGAAAAAGCTTCTAATTTCTTGTATTTAATAGTCAAAAATCATGTTTTTATAGATGGTAACAAACGTATAGCAGCAACGTTATTTATATATTTTCTACAATTTTATGGAATATTATATAAAGACGGAAATCAAATTATCGATAACAATACTTTAACTGCGCTAACTTTATTAATAGCTGAATCAAATCCTAAAGAAAAGAATGTTATTATTGATTTAGTAATGAATTTTTTGAACATTGAATAGTTCTTTTTTCTATGGTAAAATTATTTAGAGGTGTTTTATATGTTAGTTGCACGTAATTGGAAAGAATATAAAATTTTAGATATGGCAAATGGTGAAAAACTAGAAACGTGGGGTAAGTATAAATTTTTAAGACCAGACCCACAAATAATATGGACTAATAAAACTAATCCTAATATTTGGAATAATATAGATGCACATTATCATAGAAATAATAAAGGTGGAGGATATTGGGAATACAAGAAAAATATCCCTGAAACATTTGTTATTAACTATAGAGATTTAAAATTTAAAATTGGATTAATGGGATTTAAACATACTGGATTATTTCCAGAACAAGCTGCAAATTGGGATTACTTTATTAAGAAGATTAAAAACTCTAATAGACCAATCAAAGTATTAAATTTATTTGCATATACAGGAGGTGCGACTGTTGCGTGTTCTTATGCTGGTGCATCTGTTGTTCATGTCGATTCATCAAAAGGAATGGTAACTTGGGCAAAAGATAATATTAAACTTTCTGGATTAGAAAATAACGAAGTTAGATTTATAGTTGATGATTGTGTTAAATTTGTTAAAAGAGAAATCAGAAGAGGTAATAAATATGATGCAATAATAATGGATCCACCAAGTTATGGTAGGGGAAGTAATGGCGAAGTTTGGGATATAGAAAAAGATTTATATCCATTATTAGAACTATGTACTGAGTTACTTAGTGATAATCCATTATTCTTTCAAATTAATTCATATACTACTGGATTACCAATGTCTGTTTTAAACAATGTTTTAAAGCTTACAGTTGGACAAAAATATATTGGACAAATAAATTATGATGAGATAGGTCTTCCAATGGAAAAAAGTGATTTAATACTGCCTTGTGGTGTTTATGCTAGGTGGGAGTGCAATGACTAATTTAAATATATTATATGAAGATAATCATTTAATAGTTGCAGAAAAGCCAGTAGGAGTTTTATCGCAAGCTGATATTTCTAATGATTTAGATATGTTAACTTTAATAAAACAATATATAAAAGAAAAATATAATAAGCCTGGTAATGTATATTTAGGATTAGTACACAGACTAGATAGAAATGTCGGTGGTGTAATGGTGTTTGCTAAAACTAGTAAGGCTGCTTCTAGATTAAGTGAACAGGTAAGAAATAAATCTTTTAAAAAAGAATATTTATGTATTGTAAAAGGTGTTTTAAATAATAAATACGGACATTTAGAAAACCACTTGATAAAAGATACTAAACTAAATAAAAGTAGTGTAACAACGGCTAATTTAGGTAAATTAGCCATATTAGATTATGAAGTAGTTAATGAAGATAAAAATAGAAATTTAAGCATGTTAAAAATAGATTTAAAAACTGGTAGACATCATCAAATTAGAGTACAGTTATCAAATTATGGATATCCAATATATGGTGATAAAAAATATGATAATACTAATACTACAAACGAACTATATTTATATGCTTATAAGCTTTCTTTTTATCATCCAACAACGAAAGAGTATTTGTCATTTACTAATTATCCTAAAAACAATTTATGGGATATATTTAACACATTTAAAAATAATTGAGGATTATGAAAAAGATTGATGTAAATTGATCTTTTTTATAATTAATAATATTTGTATATCATAAATTATATTATTTTAGATAAAGTTTAAAACAAACATTTGAGTTTAAAGATAAATGTGTTATAATTTATAAACGAGAGGTGTTAACGTGATTAAGTATAGAAAAGGAGAAATCGTCAAAGGTTGTGTTACTGGCATTGAAAACTATGGTGCTTTTGTTGGTCTTGACGAGTATTATAGTGGTTTAGTACATATTTCTGAGATATCAGATGGTTTTGTAAGTGACATTCATAATTTTTTAGAAATTGGTGAGACTATTTATGTTAAAGTTTTAGATGTTGATGATGAAAATTATCAAGTTAAATTAAGTATTAAAAATATTGATTATAAAGTTAGAAGAAAAAGAACACCAATTAGGGAAAGTAAAACTGGTTTTAAACCTTTAGAAAATATGCTTCCAGAATGGATTGAAAATAAAATAAACGAGATTAATTCTAAGAAAAATGTATAAAATTAAAATTTTTTTCATAAAATATGTTAATGGCTATTGACAAAAGTATACAATAAATGGTATATTAATTCTTGTCTGAGGGAGTTAATATTCTCATATGGGCGATTAGCTCAGTTGGTTAGAGCACCTGCCTTACAAGCAGGGGGTCATAGGTTCGAGTCCTATATCGCCCACCATTATATTTTTGCCGAAATGGCTCAATTGGTAGAGCAACTGACTTGTAATCAGTAGGTTGCGGGTTCAAGTCCTGCTTTCGGCACCACTCTTGGAGGGATAGCGAAGTGGTCAAACGCGGCAGACTGTAAATCTGTTCCTTCGGGTTCCATGGTTCAAATCCATGTCCCTCCACCACTTTTAATGCCTCGTAGCCAAGTGGTAAGGCATCAGACTTTGACTCTGACATTTCGATGGTTCGAGTCCATCCGAGGCAACCAATTTGTTTGTAATGTCCCGTTAGCTCAGTCGGTAGAGCACTTGACTTTTAATCAAGGGGTCATGCGTTCAAGTCGCATACGGGACACCACTTGAAACCTAAGCTCATGGAAATCATGGGCTTTTTTCATGTCATAAAAGTGGCATAATTATTAATTTAATAATGATTAAATTGTGATATAATTATAATTAGAAGGTGAAATGATGGGAGAAAAAAAGAATAAAGGGTTAATTTGGTTGATAGTTGTTTTAATAATTTTATTTGTAGGTTTAGTAAGTCTTGTTGTATATAAAACTTTAGAAAAAAATAATGAAAATATAACTGATAATTCTACAACAACTATAACAATTTCAACGATAACAACTACAACAACAAAAAAACACGATAAGATTAATGACAATGGGGAAGATGAAGGAGAAACTAACGAATTAGCTGTTTTATTAAAAGATTATTATATATATCAAGAAAAAGATAATTATACAGATTTATATGAAAATGGCAATGTTGAATATTGGAATATAGATTCTATTAAATATTTAGGCTATTATAAAAATAAATCTGATATAAAGTATTATGCTGCTTATGGTAATTTTAAATGTAAAGATAATTCTGCTGAATGTGTTTATTTAGAGCAATTGGATGATATTATTACTGGAGAAATACCATTTAAAGTTTCTTTTGCTGTAAAAAATGGAACTATAACAGAATTACTTGGAACTATTTTTGATGATATGGTTATTGGTAAAGAACCTAATGCTTCTAAAAATTTTGTTTTAGTAAATGAAAATATTGCTTCAGTTATTTCAAATAAAAAAGTAGATGCTGAGTTAATTGTTGATACTATGGATAATTATTTTAATGATTATAAGTTAAAAAAACAAATTGATAATTATAGTTATGAAATTAGATTATTAGAAAAAAATGAATATTGTGATTATTATCAAGATTTAAAAAATAGAATAGAAATTGCTGTAACTGTTACATATGAAAATTTAGTGGGTGAAAGTTTTGCAATAACTGGAAATGATGATAATACAAATTTTGATAATAAAAATCATTATGAAGCTGGTGCTGGTTACGTTTTAATAAAAGATGGAAACAAATATAAAGTTCACAATTTTTATACAGGATGTTAGTCAAAAAGACTTTATAATAAATATATTAAAAGCATATATCGTAAAAATATATGCTTTTAATATAACTTTTTATTATTAAGTAATATATAATGATAGTATATATAGTTAATATATAAATGAATTTTTTATTAATAATTTTTTTTTGGGGGGGGAGGGGTAACCACAAGCAAAAAAATAAAGGAGCGGGTTTGGGGCGGTTGTTTTTCTACTCGAAAGTGGTATAAAAGTGGCAAAATGTATAATAGTTTATAATAAAGAATAATAATTTATAATATTTAACCCTAAATAAATACTAGTAAGGATATTTTATATCACTTTGTATATGTAGTATTTTTGAATTTTATCAAAAAGTCATGCGTTCAAATTACATACGGGACACTACTTGAAACCTAAGTTCACAGAGATTGTGAACTTTTTTCATGTCTAATAATTTTTTTATACAAAAAAGAGTTTTATTCAAAACTCTTAAGTGTTTCTTCTGTCCATTTGGACAAATTTTCTTGTAAAGGCGAAAAGCCTCTAATAGATTCTTTTACTTTTTGATTTTTATTATCAACTTTATAATTTAATCCTCTAATTGATAATCTTAAGTTTTCTTTTTCGGAATCTACAGCAATTATTTTTGCATAAATGTATTCTCCTAATTTAACATAATCATTCACATTTTTTACAAAATTATTAGTGATTTCTGAAATATGAATTAGACCGTTATATTTATTATCAATTTTTACAAAAATCCCGTAAGGTTCTATGCCAGTTACTTCTCCCTTTACAATATTTCCAACTATAAAGCTGTCCATAATTGCACCTCGTATTAATTATATCATAAAAATCTTTACTTAGTAAATTTTTTTAAGTATAATTAATTTTGTGATGTTTTATGAAGAAGGATAAGGAAAGCGGAATAAGAGAAATTATTGATGATATTAGGCCTTACATTAATGAAGATGGTGGAGATGTTGAGTTTATAAAATTGGATGAGAATTATGTTTTTGTTAAGTTATTTGGTGCGTGTCTTCATTGTGGGTTGCAAGATAATACAATTAATTATGGTATTTTAAAAATGATTCAAGAAAAATATCCTGAAATTGAAGCTGTGATTAATGTGGATTTTTAGTTTTTTTTAAAATTATCATTTTTTTTGCGAATTTAGTTGACTATTTTTTAACTTATATGCTATAATCAGTTTGTTCCTTGTGAAAGGAAAACGGAGAAATACCCAAGTCCGGTTGAAGGGACTGGTCTTGAAAACCAGGAGGTCGGCAACGGCGCGGGGGTTCGAATCCCTCTTTCTCCGCCAATTTAATTTTATCGCGGGATAGAGCAGTCTGGTAGCTCGTTGGGCTCATAACCCAGAGGTCGTAGGTTCAAATCCTTCTCCCGCAACCAAAAAAATGGTCCGTTAGTCTAGAGGCCTATGACGTCTGCCTGTCACGCAGAAGATCACGGGTTCGAATCCCGTACGGACCGCCATTTTTTTGGCTCCATAGCTCAGTCGGTAGAGCAGAGGACTGAAAATCCTTGTGTCGCTGGTTCAATTCCCGCTGGAGCCACCATTTTATAAATAACTCGAAACTCTAGTTCGAGTTTTTATTTTGGCTAAAATGTGCTATAGTAGTATCACTAATTTGGGGGATTTGTTATGGAAGCTTTGATTAAAGAGATGAAATTAAAAAGTATACTAAATCGATATTATTTTCGTTTGCAAATACAAACAGTAGATGGTAAAGTTTATCATGTTGATAAGCCTTTATTAAGTGATCCTATTAATTTTAGAAAACAAGTCTTTGGTATTATGGCTGCATGTAATCAGTTTGATTTATTAAGATTAAGTAGTGATACTCCTATTTATAAAGATGTTATTGGTTATTATTCTAATGGTTTACAAATAATTGAAAATGAACAAAATAAATGGTTTTCTTATGATAAAAAGCAATCTGCTTATTTTTGTGATGAAAGCAGTCAAAGGGTTAAAGAATTATTTTCTACGGCTATTAATAGAAGAATACCTGATGTGTCTATAGACAAAGGAAGTATTGAATCTATCTCTTCTGGTAGTGGTGTATTACAAATATTTTTTAAAAGTAATGGACTTGGTACTTTTATGAATACTGGTCAAGTCTATTATGGGTTTGGATATCCGATAGGTATAGGTTCTACTGAAGATATAGAAGGCATTAGAATTGCTTCGCTATCTTTTCAATCTTTTATATTAAGTATTATGAAATTTTATGATGTTGATGATTTGTTAAAATTATCAGGTAGAGTAGATAAATATCCTATTGTAGAGGTTACTTTTGATAAGAATAAAGTTAAAAGTATTACTAGTATGGAGACTGGAATGGGGCTTTCTATAGGAAAAAAATATGAAATCATAAATGTTTTTGATCTTGAAAAGCAAAAAATGGTTAAATAATATAAAAAAACAATAAAAAGTATTAGACAAATTTAGAAAATGATAGTACAATAGTGATTGTCTTGTGGAAAAGACATCATCGAAACTAAGTAAATTTAAATTTTTAAAAAAAATTAAAAAAACTTGTTGACAATTAAAACACAAGTTGGTATACTTAGTCTTGTCAAACGAAGTTTGGGCGACTAGCTCAGTTGGTTAGAGCACCTGCCTTACAAGCAGGGGGTCATAGGTTCGAGTCCTATGTCGCCCACCATTTTTTTTGCCGACATAGCGTAACTGGCAGCGCAACTGACTTGTAATCAGTAGGTTGGGGGTTCGACTCCCTCTGTCGGCACCATTAATTGTGGGAGGATAGCGAAGTGGTCAAACGCGGCAGACTGTAAATCTGTTCCTTCGGGTTCCATGGTTCAAATCCATGTCCTCCCACCATTTCTGTATTGCCTTGTAGCCAAGTGGTAAGGCATCAGACTTTGACTCTGACATTTCGATGGTTCGAACCCATCCAAGGCAGCCATTCGTTTTGTTCCGCTAGCTCAGTAGGTAGAGCATTTGACTTTTAATCAAAGGGTCTGGAGTTCGAATCTCCAGCGGGACACCATTCTGATTATTACGAGGTAAACCTCGTTTTTTTATGAAATTTATGCAAAAAGTACTTGCATTTTACATAAATTAATTATATAATGAACTTACGTTTATGGAAAACGAGCGATTTTGCGCTCATAGCTCAATTGGATAGAGCGTTTGACTACGGATCAAAAGGTTAGGGGTTCGACTCCCTTTGGGCGCACCATTTAATCGAGAAGTAGCACAGCTTGGTAGTGCACTAGTTTTGGGAACTAGGGGTCGCAGGTTCGAATCCTGTCTTCTCGACCATTTAGAAATTAGCAACTCATTGAGTTGTTTTTTTGTTATATAAATTTATGCTATAATATAATCAATAAAGAGGGTGTATTTATGAATAATACAATGACTATTAGTGATGGTATCAAAAAGAGTATAGTTAAAGACTATGAAAATAAATTATTTAAAATGTATGAGAGAATTTTGAATGATAAAGAAAAACTATTTAAAGATAAAGATTTTCAACTGGTTATGTTTAAACAAAGGTATGATACTAAATTAAATAAATGGATTAATGATACAGATGATAACTTTGATAAAGTTGAATTTAATGATGGATATAAA